>CAVQFR010000005.1:0-155650 GCA_963711845.1 uncultured delta proteobacterium | reverse complement strand
ATTTAGCTATTGAAATTTTTCTAATTATCTTTATAATGTTAGCATGTTAAGGAATGTTGGATTATTGGGTCTAATCTTTCATCAGTCCGCCATTCCATTATTCCAACCTGATAAGGGATAGAGATGAGAATCTTAGTGATCGAAGACGAGAAAAAAGTCGCCAATTTCATTAAGAAAGGGCTGGAAGAGGAACATTATGCGGTGGACAATGCTTACGATGGGGAGTCAGGCCTTTACATGGCAGAAGTGAATGAATACGATCTAATTGTTCTTGATCTGATGATCCCCAAGATCGATGGATTAGAGGTCCTGAGAAGGGTTCGGGGAAACCGAAACAACGTACCCATATTAGTGCTGACCGCCAAGGACAGCGTCGAAGATATTGTGAGGGGTTTAGATGCAGGTTGTGATGATTATTTAACGAAGCCATTTGAATTTCTGGAATTCTTGGCCAGAGTCCGTGCTCTTTTGCGCAGGGAAAAGATAGACAAAGAACCCATTCTAAGAATAGACGATTTGACTTTATCTCTGGTCACCCATAAAGTAATGCGAAGAGGGAAAGAGATTGAGCTCACGGCCAAGGAATATTCCCTCTTGGAGTATTTTATGAGAAATCCAGATAAGATCCTCACTCGAACGATGATTTCCGAACATGTCTGGGATTACCATTTTGACTCGATGACCAATCTGGTCGATGTCTATGTGAACTATCTTCGGAAAAAAATTGATAAAGGATTTGAACTCAAACTGATCCATACGGTTCGAGGGGTCGGTTATCTTCTATCTGCCACCCGTCAGGAGATGAAAAGGGTCTGAATGCATTTCAGAAGTCTTCGGTTTAAACTCACCCTTTGGTACGTCTTAATATTAGGAATCTTGTTGATCTCCTTTAGTACTTTCCTATATTTCACTCTTTCGAAAAGTCTTCATCGAGATGTGGATAATAAATTGAGGTCTCTCGCTGAGCTCGTCTCCTCGGAATCTTCGTCTCCCTTGTCGAAATTTGGCTTCGGAAATATCGACCAAGCCCTTGAAACCTCCATGAATCTGCGGCCCATAGGGAAATTCATCCAGGTCTTAGATGAATCGGGGAACATTGGCCGGAAATCTGAAAATTTGAGGAATGTTCAACTCCCCATCAGTTTAAACGCTCTGAAGAATGCTTCTAAAGGTTTGATCACGTTTGAAACGAATCGTTCTATTGGAAACACGCCACTGAGAATCATCACCTTCCCCGTCGTTGAAAATAATCATGCTACAAAAATTGTTCAAATTGCCTCATCCTTAGAGGAGGTCGAGGATGCCCTCAACACCTTGTTCATCATCTTAATCATCACCGTTCCCCTAGCTCTGATGGTGGCTAGCCTGGGGGGGCAATTTCTTGCGCATAAGGCACTAAAACCTGTTGCTGATATTACTCAAACGGCACGGATGATCACCTCTCAAAATTTAAGTCAAAGGATTACTCCTCCCAAGGTAAAAGATGAAATATCAAGATTGATTGAAACCCTCAATGGAATGATTTCGCGACTTGATCAATCTTTCCGGCAAATCAAGCAGTTCAGTTCGGACGCTTCGCATGAATTGAAAACCCCCTTGACCATTCTAAAGGGAGAGGTGGAAGTCATGCTCCGAAAAGAACGGACCCAGCAGGAATATCAACAAACCCTGAAAAGCAACTTAGAAGAAATTAATCGGATGTCACAAATTGTTGAAGATCTTTTGCTTCTTTCAAAAGCCGATACCGGACAGATAAAATTGAATAAAGGAGATATTAATTTGACGGAGATCCTCACTGGGGTTGTCGCTCAAATGGATGTGTTAGCGAGATCCAAGAGGCTCCATCTCGCCGCGTCGAACAATCATGAGGATGTTCATATTTTTGGAGATGCTTTGCGAATTCGGGAGCTCTTTATGAATTTGATCGAAAATGGAATTAAATATACTGAAGAGGGAGGTTCGATTCGTATCACCCTCCAAAAAGAATATCCACCCCCGTTGAGAAACCTGTCTGACCGGGCGGAAAAAGGGAGAGAAAAGTTTGCTAGAATCATTGTGTCGGATACTGGAATTGGAATTTCCAAGGAGGACCAAGAAAAAATATTTAACCGGTTCTTCCGAGTGGACAAGGCTCGGTCAAGAGAGCAAGGCGGAAGCGGACTGGGTCTCAGCATCTGCAAGTGGATTGTCGAAGCTCATCAAGGTGAGATTAGAGTTGAGAGCGAATTAGGAAAAGGAAGTTCCTTCATCGTTAAATTCCCTTCCCTCCCCCTCGAATGATGGATTGAAATTGGTTAATTATTACCCACCTAAAATATATTTTTGCACCATTTTGTAGATAAGAGAATGTAAAAAAAAATAAACTTCTTAAAATTCAAGCAATTAAAAATAGGCAAAAATTGGCACTTATTTTGCTATATAATCTTTTGCTCTTGACAAAAATTTATCTTTTTTAATATTTTAAATTATTCCGAAAAGTTAGGAGGGAGCAAAAATTGACAGAACGCTTAGGTGAACTCCTGATAAAAAGAAATTATATTACGCCCGAGCAACTTAAAAAGGCTGTAGACGAGCAGAAATTAAAGGGGGGTCGTCTGGAATCAAACCTTGTCAGGATGGGATATATTAAAGAAGACGAATTATTATCTTTTCTCAGCGCCCAATACAGGGTCCCTTCCGTCAAGATTTCGAAGATGGAAATTAATCCCAATGTGATCAAATTAGTTCCCTCTAGTATTTCAAAAAAGTATTTTATCATCCCCATCAACCGAGTGGGCCCCAAATTGACGTTGGCCATGGCCGATCCAAGCAATATTGTCGTGATCGATGAAATTAAATTTATGACCGGCTTCAATGTCGAACCCGTTGTGGCTTCAGAGACGGAGATTATTGATGCGGTCAAGAAATATTATGGAGGGGGCGGAAACGTTGCTGGACTAGGAACGATTTCCTTCCAATCCAGTGATTTTGAACTGGATGACGGAAAGACTAATGCCTCCGGTGACGGCATCATGCTTGACGACGATGTGGTTGATGTGGATGATTTCGACAAGCTGGTTCACGGGGCCGTGGATAATGTCGAAGTTGTCGAAACTACGCTAGAATCGGATGAAACCATCGATATGCAAGGTCCGATCATTAAGATCGTCAATGGAATCCTGATCAAGGCCATTAAATTGGGGGCAAGCGATATCCATTTTGAACCCTATGAGAGGACTTTTCGGGTGAGATACCGCATTGACGGCGTGTTGAGGCGGGATATGGCACTCCCTATACAGATCAAAAACGCAATGACTTCACGCCTAAAAATTATGGCGAGACTGGATATTGCTGAAAAACGACTTCCCCAGGATGGAAGGATCAAGTTACGGATGGCAAAGGGACGGGAAATGGACTTTCGGGTCTCCAGCATTCCTGTCCTCTATGGTGAAAAGGTTGTCCTCCGTCTTTTGGATAAATCTGCCCTGCAATTGGACATGACAAAACTGGGGTTTGAAGAATCTTCCCTGACAGATCTCAAGGCGGCGATTCACAAGCCTGTTGGAATGATCCTGGTGACCGGTCCCACGGGAAGTGGAAAAACGACCACTCTCTATTCTGCCTTATCCGAGTTGAATAAGGAATCTGAGAATATTATCACGGCTGAAGATCCCATTGAATATAACTTTATGGGGATCAATCAGGTCCAAATGCACGAGGAAATTGGGCTTACTTTTGCTTCATCTCTCCGGTCCTTCCTTCGACAAGACCCTGACATCATCATGGTGGGTGAAATTCGGGATTTTGAAACCGCTCAGATCGCGGTCCAGGCAGCTTTGACCGGACACCTTGTCCTCAGTACCGTTCACACCAATGACGCGCCAGGAACGATTTCGAGACTCATTGATATGGGAATCGAACCCTTCTTAATCTCTTCAGCAATAGTATTAATCCTGGCCCAAAGATTAATCCGCAAGGTCTGCATGGAATGCAGGGAGGCCGTCAAAGTTCATCCTCAACTTCTGATCGATTTGGGAGTCCCACCCGATGAAGTCAAATCCTTCCCGGTTTACAAAGGCAAAGGATGCTCCCTTTGCAACAATACCGGATATAAGGGCAGAGTCGGGCTGTATGAAGTGATGCCCATGAAAGAAGAGGTCAAAGAACTTGTCTTATCCAGGGCTTCCACCTCTGAAGTTAAGAAGGAAGCCATCCGTTTAGGGATGAAGACATTGCGGCAAAGCGGAATTGCGAAGATTAAAGAAGGGGTGACGACCGTTGAGGAGGTCCTTCGGTCAACCATCGAGGATCGATGAGTTATTAAAGGAGAATTTGGAGGGAACGAAATATGGTTGAATTACAAAAATTACTTGAAACTGTCATTGAGAAAAAAGCCTCCGATTTACACATCACCACAGGGGCGGCTCCTCAATTCCGAATTGATGGAAAGTTGATGAAATTAGATGACACCGTTCTGTCGGCAACCGATACGAAAAGACTCTGCTATAGCGTATTGACCGACGCCCAGCGACATAAGTTTGAGGAGGAGTGGGAATTAGACTTCTCCTTTGGAATTAAAGGATTAAGCCGATTCAGGGGGAATATCTTCATGCAACGGGGCGCCGTCGCCGGGGCCTTTCGAGCCATCTCTTTCGATATCCTCAATTTTTCTGAATTGGGAATTCCTTCTGCGGCCAGCGAGTTGCTTAAGAAACCCAAGGGTCTTGTATTGGTGACAGGACCCACGGGAACCGGAAAATCAACCACCTTGGCCGCTATGATCGACAAGATCAACAGTGAAAAAAATGACCATATCGTCACCGTCGAGGATCCGATCGAATATCTTCACCGCCACAAAAGCTGTATCGTCAATCAAAGAGAGGTGAACCAAGACACAAAAAGTTTCACCGCAGCCCTTCGCCACATCCTCCGCCAAGACCCGGATATCATTCTCATCGGCGAGATGAGGGATCTGGAAACGATTGAGGCCGCCCTGATTTGCGCGGAGACCGGCCATTTGACATTTGCCACCTTGCATACGAATTCTTGCGTGGAGACGATCAATCGTATCATTGATGTCTTTCCTTCGCATCAACAAACTCAAATCCGGACTCAGCTTTCCTTTGTTTTAGAAGGGGTGTTGGCCCAACAACTCATCCCAAGAGTGGGGGGGAAAGGGCGCGTCTTAGCCATGGAGGTGATGATTCCAAACCCGGCAATTCGAAATCTTATTCGAGAGGATAAAATTCAACAGATCTATTCATCCATGCAGGTTGGACAGGCAAAATTCGGAATGCAAACGATGAACCAGTCCCTTCTTTCACTCGTAGAACGTCATATGATCTCATTAGAAGATGCCATGGAACGAAGCCATAATCTGGATGAATTTCGGCAAATGCTCTCCACCTCCGGCTCCGCGACGGCGAAGAAGGAAAGACCGGTGAGAACTGCATAAACCGATTAGGAAAGGAATGAATTATGCCAATTTATAAATGGGAGGGAAAAACAGCTAAAGGAGTTGTCAAAAAGGGAGAGATGGAAGCTCCGAATGAGGCGGCTATTCGAATCCACCTCCGACAACAGAGTGTCATCCCGATCAAAATCGAATCCAAAGAAAAAGGCCTCAACATCAACATTTCTCTGCCATTCCTTAAGAAGAAAGTTCAGCAGCGATCGGTCGCTGTTTTTACCCGACAACTGGCCACCATGATCGACGCAGGATTACCTTTGGTCCAATCCCTGGAAGTTCTTTCCCAACAACAAGATAATAAAGTGTTCAAGAATATTATTCGAGAAATCAGGGAAGATGTGGAGGGAGGGTCTACCTTTGCAGGAGCCCTTAAGAAACATCCCAAAGCCTTCAATGAATTGTATACGAACCTCGTTGTCGCAGGTGAGGAGGGTGGAATCTTAGACACCATTTTAAACCGGCTGGCGAGCTACATAGAAAAGGCAGAAGCTCTGAAAAAGAAGGTTAAATCAGCACTCATCTATCCGGCCACCATTGTCAGTGTGGCTGTCATCGTCGTGATCATCTTGATGGTCTTCGTCATCCCTGTCTTTGAAACGATGTTTCAATCAGCGGGACAATCGTTACCTCTCCCCACGCTGATTGTCCTTACAATAAGCAAAATGATCAAGAAATATATAATCATTTTGATTCCGGTCCTCATTTTTTTGGGTTATCTGTTTAAAAGATATTACAAAACAGATAACGGGAAGGCTGTCGTTGATCGCCTCCTTTTAAAGTTACCTGTGTTTGGACCGTTGTTTAGAAAGATTGCCGTAGCCCGGTTTTCTCGAACGTTGGGAACCCTGGTCAGCAGCGGAGTTCCCATCTTAGACGGATTAAGCATTGTTTCAAGAACCGCGGGAAACAGGGCCATTGAAATAGCCATTATGAATGCGAGAGCCAGCATTCGGGAAGGTGAAACCATCGCAGAGCCCTTAGGCCGAAGCGCTCTCTTTCCCCCCATGGTCATCCAAATGATCGCGGTTGGAGAATCTACCGGAGCTTTGGACTCCATGTTGTCTAAAATTGCAGAGTTTTATGAGGATGAAGTGGACGTCGCAGTCGCCAATTTGACCTCCCTTCTCGAACCGCTTCTCATGATCTTTTTAGGAGTCGTGATCGGAGGTGTCGTGATTGCTATGTATCTTCCCATTTTCAACATGGCCTCTGCAGTGGGATAGATTTCTTCCTATTCGATCTCCTGTTAGATGGTGAAATTGAATGAACACAAATTCAAACCTTTCACTTGATGCACACTCCAAAATGTTAAAAAACGTGAAGGGATTGATGTTGGGTCGCGTCATCATCCTCACCCTCCTTCTCACCATCACTTTGCTTTTCCAACTTTCAGAAAAGAAATATTTTTTCATCCCTTTGACTAACAACTTCTACTATTTCATTGGCCTTTTTTATCTGGTGACGATCGTTTATGCGCTTTTTCTAAACAAAATTGAAGATCTCTACCGATTCGCATTTTTCCAAATTATCATCGACCAACTTTTTATCACTGCCCTAATTTATTTTACCGGGGGAAAGGAAAGCTTTTTCCCTATTACCTATATTTTTTCGGTGATTGCAAGCAGTATGATTTTTTATAGACGAGGAGCTCTCCTTTCGGCGTCCCTCTCCTCGCTCCTTTATGGCCTCCTATTAGTGCTCCAACTCTATCGTTGGATCAATCCCCTGGGCGGACCTCCCATTTACGACGCAAGCCAAATCTTTTACTCCTTGATCATTTATATGGCTACCTTTTATATCGTCGCTTTCTTAAGCAGCGCTGTATCAGAAGAATTGAAGAAGAAAGGAAAAGAGCTGATCCAGAAACAGGTAGATTACAATCAATTAGAGGCATTCAATCGTAATATTATTCAGAGCCTGGACAGCGGTCTGCTCACAATTGATCTCTCTGGAAACATTAACTTTCTAAATCGGACCGCTGAGAAGATTCTTAACCGTAACGAAGAAGAATTGAACGATACTTCTATTTATGACCTGTTCCCAAACATCGGCAGGATGATCGAAGAAGCTAAACAGAATGACTCGGCGTTTTCCCATGACTATCAACGTTATGAGACCCTCTTGTCGAATCATGATGGGAGAAAAATGTATCTTGGATTTTCCATCTCACCACTAACCGACCCGGAGGGATCCTTGATCGGCCACACCCTCATTTTTCAGGATATCACAAAATTTAAAGAGATGGAAGAAGAGATGAAGCGGGTGGATAAGATGGCAGCTGTCGGGGTTTTGGCCGCTGGAATGGCCCATGAAATCAGAAACCCATTGGCTTCCCTAAGCGGGTCGATTCAATTGTTAAAAAGCGAACTCAGCCTAGATGATCATCAACAGCATCTCATGGAGATAAGTCTGAGAGAATCAGAGAGGCTCAACGCCTTGATCACAGATTTCCTCCTTTTTGCACAACCTCCTCAAAGCCGTAAGATTCTCTACCCCATCCGAAGGATTCTTGAAGAAACCATTGATCTGTTCACCCATTCCCCTTCCTTCCATGATGGAATCCATATCCGCCGGCCGAGCAGCCGCGAAGAGGTACACGCCTCGGTTGACCCCGACCAAATGAAACAAGTTTTCTGGAACCTTTTCATTAATGCATCCCAGTCTATGTCCAACGGAGGAGAAATTAGGGTTCAGTTGGGGAAAGGAAATGGTTGGGGCGGCACGGCTCTTCCACTCTCGCCCCAGTTAGGAGGAAAAGAATGGGCAAAAATTTCAATTATCGATTCTGGTATTGGGATGGCTCAGGAAGAGAAAGAGAAGATCTTTGAGCCTTTTTTTACGACGAAGGAAAATGGAACGGGATTGGGCCTATCGATCGTCCATAAAATCATTGAAAACCACAACGGGTTGATCAGAGTGGAAAGCGAGTTGGGCAGAGGTTCTAGCTTTATCATCTATCTTCCTGCCGATTAAAAGGGGAAACCGGAATGATCAAGGACAAAATCTTAGTAGCCGACGATGAGCAAAGCATGAGGGAATTCTTGGACATCATGCTGAAAAAGGAGGGGTATAAAGTTTCACTCGCTTCGAACGGAGAAGAAGTTGGCAAATTGGTTGAAAATGACCTCTTTGATCTGGTCCTCCTGGATATTCGCATGCCCAAGCTGGATGGAATCGCTGCATTGAAAAAGATCAAGGCCAGCGCCCCAGAAACCATTGTCATCATGATCACGGCTTATGCTTCCGCGGATACGGCCATCAAGGCGATGAAGGAAGGGGCGTATGATTACATCACAAAACCCTTCAAGGTAGATGAGATCAAATTGATCATAAAAAATGCACTGGAAAAGAAAAATCTCCAAAAAGAGAATGTCCTTTTGAAGCAAGCGGTCAGGGATCGGTTCCATTTTGGAAACATTATCGGGCAAAGTCCCAAGATGGTAGTTTTGTATGATCTTTTAGAGAAAGTCTCTCCCACCAAAACAAATATTTTGGTTACCGGGGAAAGCGGTACGGGCAAGGAGCTGGTGGCGAAGGCGATCCATTACAATAGTCCCCGGAAAGAAAAACCTTTCGTGACACTGAATTGCGGTGCCATCCCCGAATCCCTCATTGAAAGTGAACTCTTCGGTCACATGAAAGGGGCTTTCACCGATGCCATTGCCACCAAAAAAGGATTGTTTGAAGTGGCTGATGAGGGGACGATCTTCTTGGACGAGATCAGCGAGCTTCCCCTCCTTATGCAGGTCAAATTACTAAGGGTGTTACAGGACAAAGAATTTAAGAGGGTCGGGGGGACGGAAGACATCCGGGTGGATGTCCGAATTATCGCGGCCACGAATAAAGAAATCGAAGAGGCGGTGAAAGAAAAGCGTTTTCGAGAGGATTTATTTTACCGCCTCAATGTTATCCAGATCAAACTTCCCCCTCTCAGAGATCGAAGAGAAGACATCCAAACTCTGGCCAACCATTTCCTGAAAAAATATTCTCAGGAGTTGAACAAAAACATTCTAAAGATCTCTCCAGAGGCACTCCAAATCCTCCTGAATTATGAGTATCCGGGCAATGTGAGAGAGCTTCAAAATATTATTGAGAGGGCGGTCGCTTTGGAGAGTAGCCCAGATCTCACCGCACACAATCTGAGTTCCTATTTAAGTGAACAACCTCTTCTAAGGAAAGGACCGATTGACATCGAAATCCCGAATGAGGGAATTGACCTTGAGAAGATGGTGGAGGATCTTGAGAGGACTCTCCTGCTCAAAGCGTTGGAGAGAACCAAGGGGGTCAAAAAGAAGGCGGCAGAGCTTTTGCATATTAATTTCCGTTCCATGCGTTATCGTTTGGAAAAATACGGATTGAATCACGGGTCGGATTCTGAGCTGGCTTGAAGACCCAGAGGACAGGAATATTTATTTTCTAAGTTGAGAATTTCTAATCGGTCCTGATCACTTCCGTTTAAACTGTTTTCCTAATTCATCGAGAGGGAGAATAAAAAAGATGGGGCGCCCATGGGGACAGGTGGTGGAACGATGGAAGGGAATAAGATTCTCCACCAACCTATCTATCTCTTCCCTCTTTAGTAGAAAATTCGCTCGTACGGCAGAATGACAAGCCAAAGTGACCAAAAGGGTATGAATCGCGTCCTCACCTTTTCCTCTTTTCTCAAAAAAAGTGAGTTCATCCAATATCTCTCTAACGAATTTTTTTGGATCCTTTTGGTCAATAAAGGACGGGATGGATCGAATGGCAAATAGCTTTTCGCCGATAGGCTCGATTTCAAACCCAATCTCCTTCAAAGTCTCTCGAGATGATTCGAGGATGTACGATTCCTCCGCAGACAACTCCATGAGGATGGGAAGGAGCAACCTTTCGGAAATCATCGACCTATTTTCATATTCTTTCTTAAATTGTTCAAAAAGTATCCTCTCATGGGCAGCATGTTGGTCAATAAAGATTAAATTTCGCTCCTCTTCGCAGAGAATATAAGTTCCTCGGATCTGTCCAAGAACGGTATAGGGCCATTTCTCCTTGGTTTTCCAGGGAAGTCCTCCCCCATCCTGAACCATGAGAATTCCCTCCTCGTTTCCGCTCATGAAGAAAGAAGGGGCTGAGAGAGTTTCATGTCCAAAAATAGAGGGGTGAGCGCTCCTTTGAAAAACGCGTTCCCTCCCCTCCGCTTCAGGAGGCATTTCTTCCAACCGGGAAGGTCCTTCCTCTAACACCATTCGGACGGCTGCGAAAACGGCCTGATACACCCTGTCCGGATTCTGAAATTTCACCTCGGATTTGGTCGGGTGGACATTCACATCCACAGCAGAGGGAGGAAGAGCGATGAAGAGGATGACGGTAGGGAATTGGTTGCTGGGGAGGATACGGCGATAGGCGTCCAAAACGGCTCTATAGATCATTCGATCTTTGATAAATCGATGGTTGACATAAAAAAAAATGGCCTCCGGAGTTTTTCTTCCAAGAGATGCGAGGCTGGCAAACCCCGATATTCTGATTCCTCCGTCTTCGAATTCTATGGGCTGGAGATGGGGGTAAATTTCCTTTCCAAAAACCGCTTCGATTCGAACCAGAGGGATTTCCGTTTTGGGGTATTCATGGAGGGTCCGGCCGTCATGAATCAATCTAAACGAAATCGCGGGGTGAGAAAGACTCAATCGGAGAAAGTGATTCAGAGCAGAGCGAAGTTCTGAACGGACCGACTTCAAAAACTTTCTCTTTACCGGAATATTGTAGAAGAGTTGCTTGACTTCCACCTCCGTGCCGACCGGACAGCCTGTTTCTGAAGTACTCTTTATTTCGCCTCCCTCACAAATCACCTTCGTTCCACTGAGGGAATGATGGGTTCGGGTCTGAAGGGTCATTTTAGAAACCTGACAAATGCTGGGGAGGGCCTCTCCTCTAAATCCTAGGGTATGAATGGCGTAAAGGTCCTCGGCTTTCCTTATTTTGCTGGTGGCGTATCTCTGAAAGGCCAATGGAACATCCTCCTGATCCATCCCCTCTCCACTGTCCACCACCCGAATCAGTTGGAGCCCTCCGGCCCTTAACTCGACCGTGATCTCCGAACTCCCGGCGTCAACCGCGTTTTCCATCAGCTCTTTCACGACGGAAGCGGGTCTCTCAATCACCTCCCCTGCAGCGATGACCTGTGAAATGGATTGCGGCAAAACCTCAATTTTTCTCGACATCGTCTTTTCGATCTACCCTCTACCCTCATCGATGAAGGTCCCCATTCTTCTAAACTTCTTATATCGGAGACTTAACAATTCCTCTTCATCTATTTCTTCCAATTCCTTCAGGTGTCGTCCTATGACTTCTTTCAAAGCATTTGCCATTCCGGGTGGGTCTCGATGAGCCCCTCCCAAGGGCTCTTTGACAATCTCATCGATCACGCCCAATCGGGACAAATCCGCAGCGGTCAATTTCAATGATTCTGCAGCGACCTCCTTTCCTTTCTCCCCGCCTTTCCAGAGGATGGCTGCACATCCCTCTGGGGAGATCACGGAATAGATCGAATTCTCTAACATCAAAATTCGGTCTCCCACACCGATGGCCAACGCCCCGCCGCTTCCCCCTTCCCCGATGACCACGGCGATGATCGGTGTTCGCAACATGACCATCATTCTAAGATTTCTAGCAATGGCCTCCGCCTGACCTCTTTCTTCAGCGCCCACCCCGGGAAAGGCACCAGGCGTATCAATCATTGTCAGGATGGGCATTCTAAACGACTCCGCCAATTTCATTAGCCTCAAGGCCTTGCGATATCCCTCTGGATGAGGCATTCCAAAATTCCGATAGGCCATCTCTTTTGCATCTGCTCCCTTTTGGTGGGCGATGATGGCCAGCGATCTTCCGTTAAACTTGGCCATTCCGCCGAGGATCGCCGGATCGTCTCCGTAGTTTCGATCTCCATGAAGTTCGACGAAATTTTCAAACATCCATTGGACATAATGGGATGCCTTGGGTCGATCAATATGTCTTGCCAACTGGGTAATTTGCCAACCCGTTAAGTTAGAGAATATTTCTTTCTGCAGGCGATAGAGTTTTTCTTCCAGGCCCTTTAATGTGCTCGTTGAAATGGGTCGGTTTTCCCCTGGAAAACCTTTTCAGGTTTTCGATCTCTCTTTCCAGTTCGATAAGAGGCTTTTCAAATTCTAAATAATGCTTGACCATCTCGCTCCTCGTTTATTCGAAAGAAATCAGTGCCGATTTAAGAGCATTTTGAATATGGTTCCTAAAGTCTTGTGAAGGGTCAACCGTGTATCGATCGGACAGGGCGACAACGATCTCCCGGTTGTTTCCACCCAAAAAGTGAAGGAGGACTTTAGAGGCTCCTCGATTTGCCACGATAATGTCTCTTAAGTCTGTGAGTTGAGAGGCGGCTAATGAAGAAATGGGTATTCTTAGATGAAGGGGCTTGGGGGGTGACAAGGTCACCTCTGGAAGAGAATGAACCTCTGTCGCTTTTATTTTGATGTGTTCCTCGGTCAGATCAAGGATTCCCTTGACGAGAAGGGGATCTCCTCCTCGCAAACAGGGCGAAGCCGCTTTAAATACCTCGGGGAAAAGAATGACTTCTACGAACCCCTTCATGTCCTCCAGGGTTAAGAAAGCCATCCGATCCCCTTTTTTGGTAACGATCTCTTTCAATCCGCTGACGAGGCCGCAGATGTTTACCTCGGCACCATTTTGAAGTTTTGGTAGAGTGGAGGTATCCAAATTGGTATATTTTTTAATCTCGTCCTCATAGCGTGACAGGGGATGCCGGGAAATATAGAATCCGATCGTTTCCTTTTCAAAAGCGACCAACTGATTCTCCGGGAATTCATCAATGTCCGGATAGTCTTCCTTGAGCGCCTTCGAATGATCGATGAGCATACTCAGTTGAGGCTCGCCCTTCTTCTTCTGGGTCCGTTGGGATTGTTCAAGGAGTTCTCCCAAGACCGTCAGCATTTGAGATCGATGAGCTTTTGAAAAGTCAAAGCTCCCGCATTTGACCAGACTTTCGATCACGCGCCGGTTCACTTTTCTCAAATCAACGCGATGACAGAAATCGTACAGGGATTGAAACTTCCCATTGCCTTCTCGTTCAGCCAGAATGATGTCAATGGCTGCATCCCCGACGTTTTTTACCGCCGTCAAACCAAATCGAATCTGATTCCCGATCACTGCAAAATGTTTAAAACTTTCATTGATATCGGGGGGCAAGATCTCAATTCCCATCTCCCGACATTCAGAAATATATTTGACAATCTTATCCGCATTCTGCGCCTCACTCGTAAGCAAGGCCGCCATAAATTCGATCGGGTAATGAGTCTTCAGGTAGGCGGTCTGGTAAGCGAGAAGGGCATAGGCAGTGCTGTGGGATTTGTTGAAACCATACCGGCCGAAAGTCTCCATCTGTTCAAAAATCTTCTCCGCTTTCCTGGAAGGGATCCTGTTCTTCTTGGTCCCTTCCAGAAACTTCTCTTTCTGCCTCTCCATCTCAAGGGCGTCTTTCTTAGACATCGCTCTCCGGAGGTTATCTGCATCTTCGAGGCTAAAGTTGGCCAGCGCGCTGGCAATCCGCATCACCTGCTCCTGATAGACGATCACCCCATACGTATCCTTGAGGATCTCTTCCAAAGAGGGTAGTTCATACCGTATGGACTCTTGACCGTGCTTTCGTTTGATAAACTCACCCACCATTCCGCTATCCAGAGGGCCAGGCCGATAAAGGGCCACAAGGGCAATAATGTCTTTGAAACTCTGCGGTTTGAGTTTGGTCAAGAGATCCCGCATTCCTGAACTTTCCAGCTGGAAGATGCCCAGATTTGAGCCGGCCCCGAGAAGGGCATAAACTTCTGAATCATCCAATGGGATCTCGGAAAGTTGGACTGTAAGGCCTCGGGTCTTTTGGATCAAATGAATCGTCTGGTCTACGACGGTGAGGGTCTTAAGTCCCAGAAAATCGAATTTGACCAGACCGATGGCTTCTACCTGTTTCATGGCATATTGGGTGATGACTTCGCTGTTCTGGCCCCGCTGGAGCGGAAGATATTCCATTAAAGGCTTATTTGCGATTACGACTCCAGCAGCATGGGTTGAGGCGTGACGTGCCAAACCCTCTAATGACTCTGCAATTTCGAAGAGGGAAGCGATTCGGGTATCTTTTGCGATCGCCTCTCTGAGCCCTGCTTCTTGCTGCACGGCTTGGGCAAGGGTGATATCGATTTTGTTCGGAATGAGCTTTGCAATTCGGTCTACTTCTGCATAAGGAATCCCAAGGACACGGCCCACATCTCGAACAACTGCTTTCGCCTGCATCTTCCCGAATGTGATGATCTGAGCCACATTCTCTTTCCCATATTTCTCCGACACATATTGGATGACCTCGTCTCTTCCCTCCATGCAAAAATCCACGTCCACATCGGGCATGCTGCTCTTTCGGCCGGGATTCAAGAAACGTTCAAAGATCAGATCATATTCGATCGGATCCAAGTCGGTAATGTTCAGGGCGTAAGCTACCAGACTTCCAGCTGCCGATCCCCTTCCAGGGCCGACGGGAATCGCACGACTTTTAGCATAGCGGATAAAGTCGTAAACGATGAGAAAGTAACCCGGATAGCCCATCGACTTGATGATTTTGAGCTCTTCCTCAAGTCGGGTCTTATAACGGGCAGAGCGATCTTTGAAAGTTTTCTCTCCCTGATAACGAGAGAGCCGCCGCTCCAACCCATCCCTGGACAGTTTTTCTAAGTAACTTTCAGGCGTTTCGCCGGTGGGGACGGCAATTCTTGGAATATGTTTCTCATCGAAATGCATCTCAAGATTGCATTGTTCTGCGATCTCAAGCGTATGGGCGATTGCCTCCGGAATGTTCTGAAAAAGATCAGCCATTTCTTGAGGTGATTTGAAATAGAACTCATCGGATGAAAATCTCATTCGATCGCTATCTTGGAGCGTCTTCCCCGTCTGAATACAGAGCAGCACTTCGTGGGCCTTCGCATCCTTTCGGTGGAGGTAATGACAATCGTTCGTCGCGGCCACGGGAAGGGAGAGTTCATGCGCGACCTCCAAGAGCCGCTCGTTCAGCTGCAACTGATTTTCCACTCCATTGTTTTGGATCTCAATAAAAAATCGACGGTTGTTAAAAATGGTTCGGTACTCTTCGGCCGATTGAAGGGCTTTCTTCAGATCCCCGCGACCGGCATGGGAGGCTATCTCTCCCTTTAGGCACCCGCTCAGAGCAATCAATCCCTCGTTGTACTGACTGAGAAGTGCCTTATCGACCCTTGGCTTATAATAAAATCCTTCGAGATGGGCGAGGCTGACCAATTTCAGAAGATTGAAATAGCCGGTCTCATTCTTGACCAGAAGGGTGAGATGATAGTTCCCCTCTCCGACGCCAGTCTTTTTCTCAAAACGACTTCCGGGAGAAACATAAACTTCACATCCCACAATGGGCTTAATGCCGTGCCTGATGGCCATCTGATAAAATTCGACCGCGCCAAACATGTTTCCGTGATCGGTCAGCGCCAGGGCATTCATTCGATATTTTTTGGCTAAATTGAAGGCCTCTTCAAACCGAATGGCTCCGTCCAATAAACTATATTGACTATGAACATGGAGATGAACAAAATTGGAGTGTTCCATCATTCACCACAAATCAATTTCAAATGTCAAAATCCTTGCCCTCGTTGAAGCGCGTCCCCTCCGCGATCCTTCTGCGGCGGGGCCTCCCGCAGGCAGGCACATTTCATAGCAATGACAAACTGCCAAAATATTCTATAGCCTCAATCCCTCCCCACGGTGATTCTTCTCCTCCCAAAAAGAATGACCAGCCAGTTCTTTCGTCTTCATTTGAACTTCGGGTTTTGACGTCTGATATTTCCTCATCGGCTTATTCCCATTCGATCGTACTGGG
Organism: uncultured delta proteobacterium; assembly: GCA_963711845.1. Lineage (GTDB taxonomy): Bacteria > Desulfobacterota > BSN033 > BSN033 > UBA1163 > CAVQFR01. The sequence goes on along the minus strand of CAVQFR010000005.1, from coordinate 139,286 downwards.
AGGTTTGGAGCTGATATCATAGACGACCCGGTTGACCCCCTTCACCTCGTTAATAATCCGATTGGAAAGGTGCTCTAATATTTTATAGGGGAGTCTGGTCCAATCCGCCGTCATGCCATCCTGGCTTCCCACCACCCTTAAGGCAATCACATTTTCATATGTCCTTTCGTCCCCCATTACCCCCACGGTCTTCACAGGAAGTAATACCGCGAAAGATTGCCAAATCTGATCGGAAACGTCGCTTCCCTCTATCTCGCTCATAACAATTTCGTCAGCGGCTCTTAAAATTTCTAATCTCTCTTTATTCACTTCACCGATAATCCGGATAGCCAGGCCCGGTCCCGGAAAGGGTTGGCGTTTTATAATTTCATCAGGCAGTCCCAAGACCTTCCCGAGTTGTCTCACTTCGTCTTTAAATAATTCCCGAAGGGGCTCCACTAAACTCAACTTCATCTTCTCGGGTAATCCTCCCACGTTGTGATGGCTCTTGATCGTCGCCGAAGGGCCTTTTGAGGAAATACTTTCGATCACATCAGGATAAAGGGTTCCCTGAGCCAGGTATTCCACCCCCCCCATCTTCCGGGCTTCCTTTTCAAAGGTGGAAATGAATTGCCTTCCAATCCTTTTTCTTTTATCTTCCGGATCGATTACCCCTTCCAGCCTTTTAAGGAAGGAGTTCCCTGCGTTGATAGAGATTAATGGTATTTTAAAATGATAACGGAATAAATTCACCACTTGAGACGCCTCATTTTTTCTCAACAGGCCGTTGTTTACAAAGATGCATCGCAGTTGGTCCCCGACCGCCCGATGGAGAAGAAGGGCTACGACAGTGGAATCGACCCCACCACTCAAGGCACATATGACTTTTCCCTTCCCAATCGTCTTCTTCAGGCCGTGGCTGGTTTGCTCTAAGAAGGATTCCATCGTCCAACGGCTCGAACATTCACAAATATGAAAGAGAAAATTCTCAATGAGATCGAGTCCTCTTTGAGTATGAACTACCTCTGGATGGAACTGGAGTCCGTAAATTCTTTTTTGGGACTCTTCAATCGCTGCATAAGGAGTATTCCTCGAATGAGCGATTGGGTGAAATCCGGGAGGCAATGCCTTGACGGTATCCCCGTGGCTCATCCAGACTACCATCTGACTTCCTTTTCTCCCGAGTCCCCGGAAGAGTCCCCCCTTCCGGTTTAAAGTCAATTTGGCTTTCCCATACTCCCTTTTATCCGATCGGGTGACTTCCCCTCCCAATAATTGGGCGATCAATTGCATGCCATAACAAATGCCTAAAACAGGGATGCCCAACCTCAGGATGGCAGGATCACAGAGAGGAGCTTTCTTATCGTACACACTTGCCGGCCCTCCCGACAATATGATTCCCTTTGGAGACAGGGATTTAACTCTTTCGAAAGGAATGTTGTAGGGATGAATTTCACTATAAACCTGACATTCCCTAACCCTTCTGGCAATGAGTTGGGTATATTGGGAACCGAAATCGAGGATGAGAATCTTGTCGAAAAGAGTCCGCTTCTTCATTTTTTATATATCCAGATCAAAAAACGATTGGGTAAGAGGGTAAAGAGGATTGGTAAATTACTCAGTGTTTCAATAGATATTTTCCGTCCTTTAATTCGTATTGATAGGAGGCCCCTTTGCGATAAAAGAGGTCACTCTTCTGTAGAAGTTTTGCTGTTATCAATTCTTCAAGGCGAGAAGGATATTGTCCCTTTTCCAAGAAGTAGATTTCTAAAGCATTCTTGATTCGATCCAACTGAGTCTTATGGACCAAATGCATAGGGACGTCAATATCCGCTCGCTCTATCGTCGAATCCCAAAAATAACGCAAAAAATTGGGTTTAAAATAGAAAAGGACGAGGAAGACAAAAATTAAAGAGCCCCCATAGTAAGTAAAAGTTAGAGCCCTTCTGAAATTGAACATGCTGACCTTTCGAATGAGGCCGGGAGTTTGGACTCCGGCCGTTTCGATGAGACCCATGCCAGAGAGATCCACCAAAATCTCACTCGCATTGAATTTTCCGAGGAGGCTCCGATCAATGATGTCCTGAACCGCCCGGGTCCCGTCCACCAGATTGTAAATCAATTCTTGTTCAGAGGTCAGTTTCTCTTTCAGGTAACTTTGCGAAGGGAGTCCCTCGGCCGATTTCTCTTCGAGCCGAAGAACTTTTCTGAATACCAGGTGCGGGGAATAAATCTTTTTCTCAATCTCAGACCACTCATCTACCATGCGCAGAATGTTCAATAGCACCTGTTCCGTGCTCAAGGCAAAGGGGATCTTCTTGTAACTTTCGACCAATTTCAAATCAAAGTTAAATTGGCCATCTTCCCACCAGAAAAGGTCATAAATGGTTTCATAGATCTGTGTTGAAATCACCTTGAGCACATCGTCCTTCGTCAAGAGTTGAAGCTCCACCAGGATCTCACCGAGGTACTTGAGTGTCTCTTTTTGAATTTTTAAAACCCGGTCCAACTGCTCCTGGGTGATCAAATCGGCCTTCACCAGTATCTCACCGATGAGGTCTTTCTTCCCGCGATAATTGGAGTAGATATGGACGATCATTCCATCGACAAAATGGATCTCCACGAGATCCTTCCCTCGACGAATTCTTAAGACGCCTGTTTTGAGCTGCTGGCCAATGAGCTGAATGATCTCGGTAATGCTGAAGTCTTTTAAAGTTCCCTGTAGGGCCATGGCCTTCCCCTTCTCGTCTTCATCCCTGATCACATAACAGAATTGACGTAATCATCCTGGGAGTTTTTCATCAGGGAAAACGTATCTAGCGGCTTCCCGATCGTTCCCTTTCTGTTTCAAATCTTGATTTGTGGCGATAGATCTGTCGGACGAAAAAGATATAGAAAATAAGGAATAGCCCTCCCCACAAGATCCAACTCCAAGAGGTCAAGGACAGTCGCGGGAATGGAGAAGGGATCGCTCCACCCCAATAGACAAATTGTGAAATAAAAATAAAAAAGATGAATAGGACAAAAAGCCCTTTCAAGACCTGTTCCCTCCAGAGATATCCGAACCCGACGAGAAAAAAAGAAAGAGATGTGCTGATAAAATGATTCTGTGCCTGAAACTGTTGAACCTGGAAAGATTTCTTTTCGACAATCCTGGGGTGAAGCTTTTCCTTTTGAACGAACATACGATAACAATTGAAGCAAATAAATTCCTGATCAGAAGTTCCTAAATAAAACCGATAGGTCGGACTGCCGCACATGGGGCATCGGGTCAATACCCGTTTCGCACTGCAATACCTCGCCATCACTATTAAAAACCCCAAAAATAAGACGGGTGTCAAAAAGGGAATTCTCGAAGGAGTTTTTTCGAACCAGGCCCTAAACAGAGGGAATAAAAACCCCTCCCTTCCGATGAATTGATCGAGAAACCTCACCCACAGCCTTTGGGAGGTCAAGGTTTCGTCGATCACCAGTCGGTTTAGGTTGGGGGAGTCCACCATTGAATAATAACTAATGAGTTCTGGGTCCAGTTCTTGGGCTCGTTGCAAGGCTTGATTAATTTTCCCGGAAAGATAGGATTCCTGGGAATAGGCCCGGTAAAGGTTGTAATAATAAGCTCCTCGATCTGGTTTGATACCGGTGGCTTGTTGATAGGAAGCGATGGCCAACGTGGTCTGTTTTTGAGCCAGATAGACATTCCCCAAATTGGAAAGTGCCTCGCTAAATCTGGGATCCTGTTGAATTGCGCTTCGATAGAATTCCGCCGCTTCCGAATAATGGCCCTGCCTTTTCTCTGCCAAACCCAGGGAAAAAAGAACTTCGGGGTCATTCGGATGGGTCAGCAACCAGGTCCTTAATTTGTCTTCCGTTCCCCTTCCCCAATCCTCATGATTCACCTGATTCATTTCTAGAATGATATCCGATGACGCCCCATCCAGAAAAGAGGAGGAGGTACGGACGAAAAATGGAATGTAAACTAGGACGATGAGAAAGATGAGAATGAATTGTTTCTCTCTCTTGGATACGTAACCCCATAATAAAACGGACCAGTAGAAAATAGACCAAAGGATATCCAATCGCAAAAAGAAGGGGATGAAGAGAATGAGAATTTTGAGGCTGTTGATCAGGAGTCCGGAAATCTCTTGGGCCATATGTTTCCGAATATCATAGGTATAAAGAGGGAGATATTTGATCATGACAACGATGCCGAAAATAATGAATGTCATAAGGATGGCATTCGAAAGAATATAGAATGTGTTAAAAAAAAGTTTAACGGAAGTGGGGTAATATTGAAACTTTACGGCCATTCCTTTAAACACCTCAGAAAGGATTTTATAGAACTGGAAAGGGTTTTGATGCCAGAGGTCTCGTGCCAGTTCAAAATAGGGGTGAGGTAAGTCGGGCGAAAACTTTTTGGAAGTGGTCGCCATCTGGATGGCTTGATCCTTGTCCTCCTTCTTCCTTGCCTGTTCGGATGCTCTTATCAGTAAGAAAGAGAGGAGCGGAACGTTTTGGAACCCTTTATCCAACTTCAATTGGTAAAGTTGATTCAACTCTTTCTGGTTGAGGCTGCCACTTCTTTCAAGATTCCACGCACGATCGGCCGAAGCCGGGCTTTCGACAGAAAAAAATTCTTTAGAAAAAGGGAGCGTTTCCTTCTTCGTCAGCACACCCATATAGTAGAGAAGGGGTAGAATTAATACAATTAAGACAACAATGGCTTTTTTCATGAAACAATCATTCTCGCGAGAACCGGATTACTCCAAACGGTAGTTGGGGGCCTCCTTGGTGATGATGACATCATGGACATGGCTCTCCTTTAATCCCGATGACGTAATTCGGATGAATTTGGCCTTCTGCTGTAATTCCTGGATATTTTTTGCCCCCAGATACCCCATCCCTGCTTTCATTCCTCCGATCAGTTGCTGGACACTATCCGAAAGGACCCCCCGGTATGGAACCCTTCCCTCAATCCCTTCCGGGACCAACTTGGTTTCGCTTTCCACATCCCCTTGGAAGTACCGATCCTTGCTCCCCTCCTTCATCGCCTCTATGGATCCCATGCCTCGATAAACCTTATAACTCCTCCCTTGGTAGAGGACAATCTCCCCCGGACTTTCATCCGTTCCCGCAAACAAATTTCCTATCATGACCGAACGCGCTCCGGCAGCGATGGCCTTGGTAATATCTCCGGAGAATTTAATTCCACCGTCTGCAACCACAGGGACCTCGTATCTTTCCGAAACTTCAGACGTCTCGATGATAGCAGAGAGTTGCGGAATCCCTACCCCGGCAATGACCCGCGTGGTGCAAATCGATCCGGGCCCGACTCCCACTTTCACCGCATCGACCCCTGCTTTGATGAGATCCAAAGCCCCTTCTCGTGTGGCCACATTGCCTCCGATGAGTTGACAATCCGGAAAGTTTGCTTTGATATCTCGGACAGCATCCAATACATCCCGGGAATGGCCATGGGCCGTATCAAGGACTAAGACATCCACACCTGCCTTAATCAATGCCTCTGTCCTCGCCTCTCTGTCCTTTCCTGGCCCGATGGCAGCCCCCACTCGAAGTCTGCCCAGAGGATCCTTGCAAGAATAAGGGTATTTTCTCATCTTCTCGATGTCTTTAATGGTAATGAGCCCCTTCAAATTATTTTGGTCGTCCACGACCAATAATTTTTCGATCCTGTTCTTATGAAGGATTTCCTTGGATGCCTCGAGGGTCGTTCCAACCGGAACCGTAATGAGATGATCTTTTGTCATGACCACAGAGATTTTTTCGTCCAGTCGCCTCTCAAACCTTAAATCCCTGTTCGTCAGGATCCCAACCAGCTTTCCGTTCTTTGTGATGGGAACCCCTGAAATCCGGTATTTTTTCATGACTTCCAGCGCTTCATAAATTTTCTGCTCGGGGCCCATGGTGATGGGATTGAGGATCATCCCGCTTTCGGATTTTTTTACTTTATCCACTTCAATGGCTTGTTCAGAGACAGGCATATTCCGGTGGATAAATCCAATTCCACCCTCTTGAGCCATGCAGATGGCCGTCCTGGATTCCGTCACTGTATCCATGGCAGCACTCACCAAAGGAATATTCAACCGGATCGTCCGGGTCAACGGCGTGCTGACATCCACGTCCTTGGGCAAGACTTCAGAAAATGCTGGGACGAGCAGCACATCGTCAAAAGTCAGGCGTTCCTCAATCTCGTTCGGATTATTTCCCATCTTTTCCTCTCGCTTCCGTCATCCAATTTGATTTGATATATCAAACGAATCCTTATTTGTCAACCTGGCATTATCCATTCCGTCGATGGAATGATTTTCTCGATGCCGGGCAGTACCGACTTCCCACAATTTTTTATCGACCGCCAGGAAAAACTTCTGAAGACTCTCCGGGCGAAGGGCAGCAATGGAAACGCCGCCATACTTTTCGCAAACGGCTTCTCCCTCTTCACGACTTAGCTTGTCTTCTTTATTAAAGACCAGTAATCTTGGGATAGCATCCAGCTTTAACTCAAACAGAATTTTTTCGACAGACTCGATATGTTCTGGAAGACGAGGATAGCTGATGTCAATCAGATGGATCAATAAGTTTGATTCTTTTAACTCATCAAAAGTCGGTCGAAAGGCCCCCATCAGGTCTTTCGGCAAATCTTTGATCAACCCAACGGTATCCGTAATCACCACTTTCTGAATCTTAGGAAATCTTAATCTCCGGGTCGCCGTATCAAGGGTGGAAAAGAGTTTATCCTCGACATGAAACGTACTCCGGGTGAGGAGGTTGAAAAGGGTAGATTTTCCGGCATTGGTGTATCCAATGATGGAAAGAATAGGGATTCCCGTTTTCGCTCTTCGGGACCTTCTCTGCTCCCTTCTTCTGCTCAATTTTTCTATTTCCTTTTCCAAGAGATGGATTCGATCGCCGACTCGGCGGCGATCGATCTCCAGTTTCGTTTCTCCCGGTCCCCGTCCTCCAATCCCTCCCGTCAACCGGGAAAGGGCCAATGTCTTCCTCGCTAGGCGAGGAAGCAAATATTTCAATTGGGCCAGTTCCACTTGAATCTTTCCATCCAAGGTATGGGCGCGCTGGGCAAAAATATCTAAAATAAGCTGGGTCCGATCAAGAACTCTCAGCTCGGTCAAATCAGAAATGGTCGCCATCTGCCCCGGAGATAAATTCTGGTCGAAAATAATCAAATCAACACCCAACTGCATACATTTGACCAACAATTCTTTCAGCTTCCCCTCTCCCATCAGAGTGGTTGGAGAAATATTTTGAGGTCGCTGTATAATCGATTCCACGACAAATACCCGGCTTGAATCTGCCAGTTCCTTTAGTTCCTTCATTGAATTTTCCAATTTCTCACGGTTTTCCTTGCTGACACTGATTAGAATCCCCTTCTCTTTTGCACCCCTGAGAGGAATCGATCTTTGTCCTCTTTGAAATTCATCTTCGAGAGATTGGATCCATTTAAAAAAATCGACATCCAAATCACCCATGGAAGAAGGAGGACTGACTTCCCAGACCTTTTTATCCGGATTATCGGGGAGGAGGTGAGCGGAATGGAACCACCCCGAGGAACTCTTCCCGTCGACATTAAGGGCCACCATCATATCCAGTCTGAGAAGAGCAAGATCTGTCAAATCCTCTCCTGTCAAAGGCTCTCCTTGCAGGTGAGTATGGATGAGGCGAAGGCCTCTCAGCCTGAGGATTCCGGATCTGAAACGCGACAAGTCAGGAATCGTAATCCCCTTCTGGTCTCCCACGATGACGAATTCGATAGATCCTCTGCGACCCACAAGGATACCGATTTGGCGTCTTATTTCGTTTGAGAGTTCAATGAGAAGGCGGACGATTTCAGGCGTAACAACCTTTTCAGGAGGGATTTTCCTTCGATAAATATGCTCGATTCTTCTGATTTGATTCGGCTTCAGGCCAAAAATATTACCGTAAACTCTGTTAATTTATTTCTCCTTTTTTATCCATTTTAATATGCCGGAAATTTGAAGTCAAGTATTTCTATTCATTGAGAAATTCAACTCCTCCGGCGCTTCCTTTTTCCCCCCATTTCCGAACCTTCACCTTCAAGAAATGGTCAGCGACCCATAGATTGGTGAGAAGATGTTCCGTCATCCGTATGGTGGTGAAGGAAGAATTCCCCTTTGTCAGAGCCATAAAAGGGACAAGCTGGTCAGCTAAGTGAGGATCAACACATCCATCCGATTCTACATAATCCTTCAAGGAATCCACTGCTTCATCAGCCACTTTCTCCGCTGGCTTTCCTCTGACGCCTAATGAAGAAAAACCCGCAAGTCCCCTTTCGTATTCGGCTAACAGAAACACGAAAGAACCTGTTCCGTCCGAAGGGGCATTATCCAGGATAATAATCTCTCCATCGGTCTGCAGCTCTCTTTGAATTCTCTTTAGGGCTTGCTCTTTCTGTCTTTCCGCTACATGTCCGGGAAGTTTCGAGATGGCTGAAATTCCACGAATCTTCTTCAGTGAACCCCGGTCAACCAACGAGATCGGCTTTAATTCTTGTACAGGGTTGATTTTCAATTGAATCCTGCCCCCTCCTTTGGGATAGAATCCCCACTTCTCAATAGCGGCCTCGGCAGAAACCCCGATCCTTTCGAGGGTGGGCAAGAGAACTTCGGAGAGATAATGAAACGAAGGACTCCACTGGACGTGGGTGCCGCCGATCAAGGTGACATTGGAAATCTGCTTTGAGAAACAGAGAGGCAGGAAAATCGCCTGAAGGAGAAGCGTCACAGACCCTGCTGTTCTTACTTCGAATTGATACTTTCCCGGATGAATGATTTGGGGTACGAACGTAATTTCTTGCGAACCAAGTTTGACCCCTTGCGTTTGAGCTTCTGTGATTCGGGCCAAAGCCTCTATGGCTTCCAGATGTTGGGCTTGAAGGCCGGGATTCTTTCTCTTGGACCTGATGTGGGAGATGGTGAACGGTCTCTTCAGGATAGCCGAAAGGGTAAGGGCCGTCCTTAAGATCTCCCCTCCCCCTTCCCCGTAGGATCCGTCTATATGGATCAAACCTTCCTCATAGGATTGCATTGTTTAAGGATAATCAGAAAGGAAAGACGATGTCAACACGCGCAGTGAGTAGATTTGATAATTGCTTTACAGCCTGCGTGGGGTGTACCAATTGGCTCTCGAGAAATCGACCCTCCCGTCACCGGACTTGACGATGTCGCTAAAGAATACTCAGACAAAAATCCAGCTCTCGCTCTGCACCATAAATCTCAAGCCTATCCGTTAGCCCATTCTCCTGCCGATAATAAAATACCCTATAACTGCTCCAAAGAATTCCTCGGGGTCCCTTACCACTTTCGCTTTGAGGAATCTTCTTCAATCCGCTCTTTTGGCAAGAAGGACAATTTTTATCCAGATGGCACCCTTTGTCACTTTTAGGGCACATAAGTGAGATTCTTCTGAGTGACACTAACACTATTTATGTATAAATTTCAATATGTTATGCCATACTTGTTTAATTTACTTAATTGGCAGAAAAATTGCAGTCCTAATGAAGTGATGGACTGGATTGGCTATGATGGCTTGATTCTTCCAAATTGGAGACTTCGTCTTGCTGTAGGAACACGCAAACGATGAAGTTGACAAAAGAAATGGGGGTGGCTAGTTTATACCTTGAGATAATTCATTTGCTGATCGTCAAACTACTCATCATTAAGGAATTTTCTCCCCTGATGGTGAAGATGTTTCATTAAATTAATCAGTTGTTTTGAAAAACAGATTTTACTTTTCTTAAAGGGTTTGACAATCCTGTCTAATTTTGATAGGTTTTAATCAAATAAGAAAGCTGTAAAGGAGGAACTTGTCATGAAAGGATTCAAAAAGGTACTTCTGTTATCCTTTACTCTCTCATTGGTCATGGGCAGTCTTTCTTCAACCGTATGGGCAGAAGAATACTTCGGGAAGGATGATCCTGTTGCACAGGGATGGAGTGCCGTGGATTTACTTGTCGCCAGGCCGCTTGGGTTTGCAGCCGCAGTTGTCGGTACTGGGGTTTTTGTTGTGGCGCTCCCTTTTACCGGGGCCGTCGATATTGTCTCTGTCATCTCGGGTACTCCGGCACACGCGGTAGGTGACTCAGCTAGAATGTTCATGCTGAGTCCTTTAAAATTCTCCTTTGTCCGGGAATTCCCGGATGAGAATATTTAATACACGCGAACTGAGAAGGGACACTCTGTTTTCGGGGTCGTCGGTCCGCCCTGCCTGGCCAACAAAAAAGAGATGATTCTCGCTTATTTTGAATCATCTCTTTTTTATCTCTTCTTCTTACCAAATTTCCTTTGCCTTAGATTCTCCTTTCAATTTTCGATGACAAAAGGGACAGGCCCTCCCCTCCTGAATAAGGACTTCTTTCATCATCTCAATCAATTCGCCGTCGTCTAGAATTTGCTTGACGATATGGGGATGAGGCTTTCGATCATATTTACGGTAAGGAAAACTACTTTTCCCGCTCATTTCTTTACTCCTTAGAAAATTTTATAAATGACCATTATTCTTCCGCCAACGTTCCTTCTGCGGATGGGTCAAAGTCAAGATAAAGTCTTGGACAAAAGGTCTTGAATAGACACCCCTCACACCACGGTTGAACAGGGAAACAATGTCCTCCTTGCTCTTCACCGCCCCCCATCCAGATCATCGGTTTCTCTACCTTCACAGGGTTATGAGGAAAAGCCATTATCGCAAACGCCTGAATTTTAGTATCTGCCATCGAATCCCTACCTTGATAATAGTCGACGTGGGGGTCCACAATCCCTAAGCGAGCGGCAACTCTGTATAGGCTTCCCCCAATCGTGATCGGGGCAGCAGAAAAATCAATTTCCACGGTGCCCGGAATCAATTCGTTGATCCATCGGATGGCCATCCGGCTATTTTGGCTCCCCATATGGGGAATCACTTGAATCAACCGCTCGAGATCGAAAACGTTCCATTTATTTCTTTCGAGAAGAGCATTTCCGATCTGGTGGACCTTAGGAAATGCCCGTTGAAATAGGTCTCTCCAAACTTCTCCAGATGCAAAGGACGTCCCGTCAAGAGGCGGGATTTCGTCAAGGAGAAGACTCGGTTGAACGATGAATCGGAACAATTTTCGGGTGTTTTCCAATGCCGCGACAGACTGGTTCCCCTGATCGAATCTGGAATATACCAGGATGGTCAAAAGGCCATGAAGAGAATTCTTAAATTCATTCTTCTTCCGGCATTCCTCAAACCAAACCGAAAAAACATCATGAGGGGTTTGATAAAAAGTTTCCACTGCATCTCTAAAATATCCTATCCAAGAGAAAGAAGAATCCGTCTTTTCTTCTACCTCTGCTTCTTTCGGGATCTCGGAAATATCCTTAAACAATTGGGTGGCTTCCTGAAATACCGAAGCGTCCAGGCGCGGTTCTTCAGTCCCCTCCTCCTCATCAGAAGCCCGCTCTAAACCATCCAAAGCCGCTTCGATCTCTTTTCCCAATTCTCCTGATACGCATGAAGTAGATTCCTGAGAGTCCTCTTGTCCTGAAGCGCTCTCTGATTCCTCTGCTCCTGGGTGGCCCCCCTCTTTTCCCGAAATCGAGGAGGACTCCATGATTTTTTCCAAAGGTTCAAGGGGCAGCGAAATGGATTTCTCCGAGATTCCCTCAGCATCTCCCTGGTTCTCTCTTATTTCCTGTCCAAAGGTAGACCCGGTTTCTTGTTCCAATGAGAAGGGGGTGTCTCCCAGGATTCCATTCTCTTTTTCCACAATCATTTTTTCCAGAGGTCCGAGGAGATCAATGGCCTCAGACTCCTCTTCGAACACGGTTGGCATCCCGGGAGAGGAAATAAGACGTTCGTCTTCCATTTCGGCTTTCACCCACTCCCTCTTCTTCCTTTTATCCACTGCTGGAATGGGTTGTCCTGAGGCATTCTTAAAGCCGATGGAAATTTTCTTCAGCGAAAGATCTCCTTCAAAGATCACCTTAAAGGGAGAAGTTTGTCCTGAAGGGAGAGGGTTAATCGGGAGTGGAGTTTCCTCAAAAGCAATGAACTCTTCAAAATCTTCAAAAAGTTGAATGAGTACCCAGGTATCGTTCAAAGTCTCATCCGATATATTCTTTGCCCTTCCCGTGACGCTCCAATTTCCTCTTTGCGATTTCCGGAGAGAGGAGGACTCCAAGGCCAACCGATGGGGGGCCAATTCCTGAAATTCAAGAGAGACGGGTAGGATCTCTCTTCTTTCTTCGACAGAAACTACCGCCCCGAAAGACTTGAAGGTTTTAACGAGTAATTCGGCTTTTTTGAAAGAGAGATTTTTCTTGAGGATGACGGGACAACGGTTAACAATCTTTCTCAGCTGAGGAAAAGGAACATTGTAATTCCTGGAGATGCTATGGCAGAAAGAGTCCTTTTCTGCCTCCGTGTTACTTCCGATAGCAATGAGGAGGACCCTGTATCTCCCTTCTCGTGGATCTGATCTAACCATGATGTTCCTTTAATGCCGAGTGGCTTTTCCTGAAACCATATCAAGGGAGATCTTTAGTCACCTTTTCAAGGATCAAAAATCTAAGATCCCCTCCCAGCGATAGCCGAATAGGGCGCGTTCATCTTTTCCTCCTCATTTGTAAATAATTTTTCAAAATAGTTCAAGATATTTTTTGTCCGGTTCAATATTCTTCAAAAGGAAATACTTTCCCACTGCAGTCATTTCCTTAATTCCCTACGTCTTTTAATAAAATCGTTAATCGACTAAGGTCTTTTTGATCAATATATTGAAACTGCAATCCATATCGGTGCTCGCCCCAGCTTTCCCTGGCGGCCAAATCGCACCAAACGACCTTGGCCACCGCTTTAATTGTGTCTAATTCCAAACCTCTCACATAGAAAATCTCAATTTTCACTAAAGCTCCTATCTCCATCCTTTCAGGCAGGTAGACAAGGAGTCCCCCCTCGCTTGCATTCGCGACCATGCCTCCCAGGGTGTCTTTGCCTTCGGCACGGGAATAATTGAGCGGGAGTTCCACGCTAAACCTTGGATACTTCCTCTTCTCAATAGAAAGGACGCCCATCTTGGTCTGCGGAGTTGATGGATTATTTCTATTCACCCTGTCCATTTTTGATCGGCCTCTTCATCTCAAAGTTGAATGAATTTGGATATTTGATGCCATCTCTCTCTATTTGTCTTGTAGACCTCCTTTTTACTCCGGGTTCTGATCAATTTTTTGTCGTATCTAGCCAAATATTATACTGATAAGATTTGAGGCAAGAATGATACCAATTCAATTATTTTCTAAACTCTCTTACAAAATGTCCGATTATCGCCGCTAGATTAACGATATTGAGAATGAGCAAAGAGAATTTTCTTTTAATAAAAGGAAGTTATAAGCTCTTGAATCGATTTCTTCTCAGTAGATACTTTTTTTAAAGCCCATGAAATGTTTTCACTGTTTTACCCATTCTCGCTTCGCTTTATAAAGTTCAGCTTCTTCTGGAATATTTTTCTCCAGCATGCCCCTCGCTTCTTCAATTTGGGCCTTGCACTGGTCCATTTCAATCTTTACCTGATCTCTTTCTCTACGAAGATTTGCTCTTTCAGCCGTACCTCTTGAGTCGTTAAACCTTTCTGTTAATCCATTATACTTGGCCCTCAGGACCTCCAGCTTATCCTGTGGTTCTGTTAATTTTCTTCTCCACTCCTCGACGCGCCCCTTCCAATAATTTTCCCCCCTTCCCAATCGATCCGTGTAAGTTTCCTCTTTTTTCTTAGGCGCTGATTCTCCTTCGACCTTTGTGTCTTCCTTCTCTGGGGGCGCTTCAAATCTTTCAGTCCTAGATCGGTATTTGTCAGGAACTTGGCTAATATCGTCCGTGAAGTACGCCACTCCTTTTTCATCAACCCACTTGTAAACCTGGGCAAAAGACATCTGAGAAACAAGAAAGGTGAGTAGAATAATAAATAAAATTCTTTTCATAGTCGTCCTTTCGCTTTCTTAGCAACACGGTTGTAAAGTGTAAAGCAAATCTTATGCCAAAGCCTCCTTCGTCATTGATTTTCTCATTTTAATGTATTATTCTATTTATAGCTGGTGCATCAAACCATATCACCTCCTTGTTTCACCCCCAGTTGATGTACCAGCAGGGATCAGTTATAGCCCTCCTCTAACTGATCCCTTTTAGATTAGTGTAACAATATAAATAAGTTATAAACTTTTGAAAGACCTTTTATGAATGCTCACTGAAAACCTTAATCATTTAAACCGAAGATACTCCGTTCGACACTTTCCTATCACATAGCAAAATCCCATTCTTCAATCAATACAACTCCTAATAATTCTAGTAAGTTAATAACTCGACCCGTTCATTTTCGCTCCCCGCACCACCTCAGACGGGAATCCAAGCTGGGATACAAATTCCCTGTGAAAACCTATAAATCCAATCTGCTTGAGAAAAGCCTGAGCCATGATACATCTGCGTTCGGCTATTAAAGGCGGTCTTAGTCTATAAGTCCCTTTGTAAATCTGATTTAGCCATCTTTTTCCTCTTGTCATGTTGGCCAAAACAACTCTGCCCCATCCTTTAAAACTCTCTTGAATTCTGAAAGAATAGGGATGAAATCTCAACAGGAAGGATGTCCAAGAGATATTGATTCATGATGGCATCAAACATTTCATCTTCAAACGGGTGACGCCGAGAATCACAGAGATGGAGCGTGCAATCCTGCTGCCCTGTTTCGGAGATTCTTTTCTTGGCTTTCTCGACCATCATCATGGAGACATCGATTCCGTCCACCCACCCATTAGGATTCCTTTTCAGTATTTCCACAAAATTGAGTCCCTTCCGAGGGCCACCTCCAAGATTTTTTCTCCATTCTGAATGCGAGCGATCTCCAATGCCCGTTGGCGTGCTTTTGACTCCATCAAAATTCCGAAGAAATCGTAGATCAGTGCGATCCAATTATATTTCCGGATAATTTTCTGATGTGTATATCTTGCCTCAAGGGTCTTCGGTTTCATGGATAGACTCCTATGAGGCAGGCGAGAGGGTTCTCTCGGCCGCCCTGTTCCTCATGGATGAAAAACAACGTGGAAATAAATTACAGGATTTGAAAGAGAAGAGTCAAGAATTTTTTGTATGGGTTGGATTAAAATAATCCCTTATCCTTCCAAGGACAATGTGGGGGATATCTTCGGTCCGCTTCACGGTATAGATACTGATGTTTTTCCTTCTCTCAACCGCCTTTTCAAATCGGGCTGCATAAGGATTGTCTCCGATGTGAACGGCCGTCACCCGGTTTTGGATCTGTCCGAAAAATCCGATCAATGCCTCAAGGTTTGTAATTTTCATATCGGTAATGATGAAGAGATCCAGCTTTTTCTTCCCTTGGATTAAGGGCATCAAATCCTCCAGGTCCAGTGCCGTCCCACCGCCAAAATACTTACAGAGGACACGGTAGATGTCCTCGCGTCGGTCTGTATAATTCAAAATATCTTTTCCTCCCATGGGGGCGTCACTAAAGTTATAGACCGCCACCTTTGAATTATTGTGAAGGTAAGCATTGGTGGCGCAGGCTGCTCCCAGGACAGCATAGGAGAGGCTCTTTCGAGGATTGATCATGCTTCCTGAAGAATCGATGACGATTAAGCAATCTGGAGTGCCTTCGATTTTTCCCTTTCCCTTCCCCTCTCTTTTCGTCCAAATCTGGGTGATGCCTGGCATGATCTTGCCAAAACTGGTCCACATATCCACATCTTGAAAAGGTGCCCCGATCTCCCATGGACAATGAGAATAAGGATGGAGGGATCCTTTCTCTTCCAAAGGAAATTTCTTTAAAGGGATGGAATAGTTTTCCGCCAATTTCATATAGAAAAGCACGTCTGCATCCACGGGATTCCCCTGACCCCTTCCCATCCCCCCTTCCATACCATAACCTGCCCCTCTTAGTTCATCCGAAAAGTCCTCCACAACATCTTTAAATTCTGACAAAGTCATGGTTTGTCTCGCGTAATCCCTTAAACCCTGATCGATCTCTTCGGACGAATAGTGGTTCAAATCGTGTTCCCCTTGAGGATTGCGTTCCCCTTTCCCTCCCTGGGCTTCTTGTTCTTTCTGTTCTTCAATGAGCAGGGGTTTGAGAGTTCGCGCAAATTTCTGGATGCTCTCTCCCCAACGTGATCGATCCAAGTACGGGATTCGTGCAAGGCGCCGGACAGTATCTGTGCGTCCTTTGACGCCCATCTTGGAGGGCGGAATTCCCAGATCCATTCCCCAAATCTTTTGGTAAAGGGAGGCGATCACTTCCTCGATGGGCCCTTTTTTCAAGTTCCTGTGTAATTCCGGGATCTCCGTAAGCCTCTTCTTTACACAGTGAGTATCTGCAATGACATCGATGAAGTGATTGGACACCTGCTTGGCCAGTTCTTTATCACCCACCACTTTCTTGGCCGCTGCGTAAAGCCTGAGATGCGTATGAAAATCCCATGGACAGAAAGTGTAGTGGGTAATCCCATGATCGAGAAGAGCCTCAATGACCCTTTTTTCAGGCATCTTTTCCTTCATTTGCGAAACAAAAGCACCATTGATGGTCAATTGCTTCTGCTTCATCTCCAACCCAACGTCTTCGTCCTCTTCAGACTCGCCTTTTTCCTGCTCAGGGGTTTCCCTGACCCTGGGCATTGGGATCTCAGGGTAGAGATGCTTTTTCTTCAACTTGGGCCAAATCTCTTCAATGATCGACTGGAAATTCTGGTCATCCATGCTTATTCGCCAAATTTCATCCAGATCTCATCCTCAGCCTTTAATAGTAGGCATTGGGATACCGCACTTTTCCCGGATAAAGTAGTTTTTCCCTCTCGTAGACCTTCCCCTCGACAATATTTCCCAGGCCTCTTACTCTTCCTCCCACATAAATCTCTCCCCCCATCATCCACTCACCCGTATGCAGGCCGATGTTCTTCTTGATTAGGATCTTTCCTCCTCGCATCCCCGCTCCCGTCCAGTTCTTTGAATTCCCATCAATGACCAATTCTCCACCCTCGAGGCCAATACCCGTAAAATCCCCCGTATCTCCTTCGATCATCAATCGCTTCCCCTTCGGGAGTCGAAATCCAACAAGATTGATTTCTGTCTTCAATTCGGAAAGTTTGAGAACGATCTCTTCTTCCTTCGCATAGTTGCATAATGCAGAAAGGTAGATGCCGGCTGGACCGGGGATGAGATATGGAATCCTTTGAGTGTTCTCCAAGGCAAAGCAGAAGTCCTCAATATCCTCTGCCGTATAATTTATTTCCTTTACATATTTCTCTGCCACTGCATAAGCCTTGATGATCGTGTTGTACTGCACCATCCAGACAAGTTCCTTTGCCTCTTCTTCCAAAAGCTTCTCGTATCCGCAGCGGATCCGATCCATGACTGCCTCGGTGGACTGGACAATCTGATCCAGGGGAAGATCAGGAGTGGAAGCGGTAAACGTCTTGAATTCTTCAAATGGATTTTTGGCTATCCGGTTCTCTTTGTTTGGCGGGACGATGGAACTCTTATGAGGCGGGGTGGAGGATTTCATCTTTAAATCTAACCCCTCAATAATAGTACAGAAAAAATGTTCTCGCTTTAGCTTTTCCGGGCATCGATGTCTTTCTTGACTTCCACATAAATGGGATGATCCCCTTCCAATGGCTCCAAATCCCCTCCCAGGAAGATCTTCGATCCAGCCGCCAGAGCATCTTTCAGATGTTCGCTCTGTTCTCGATATCTCTGAGAAACAGCTTTCACCGCCTCTTTAGCGAGAAAAATTGGGAAAGGGTCATCTCTTTTCGATCTCTCCTTCTGGGAAAGGATCTCATCTTTCCACTGGATCCGATGGCCCAAGGCATAAGGGACGACTGCAGAGATATGTTCGAGATCGATCTCAGAATCTTCCAGCAGCCATGCCAATCCCTGGGCATATTGTTTAATGGAGGAAGGGAGCCGATTGGAAGCACAGTTTTTAATTTGCCGGCAAAGATATCCTGTATAGTGACACCCCTCTTCACAGTTTTCAACAATCCGCTTCTGCCCATACCATTCACAGAAAGACAGTTCAGCAAGAAGCATTCGAGTAAAGGCACTGGCATCGAGGTCCAACTCTAAACGTTCCATTTCTGAACGAATTTGATCACGATCTTGTCTCTGGAAGGACTTGACCCCTATTGCCTCATCAAGATACTCCCCATAGGCATTGCAAACTTCTTCAATTTTAGGCGTTTTCTTCTCATAGGGGACCTTGGATTTCAAAACGTGATAAAGGTCCTTTTCATACTTGGGATGTCTCAAAATATGATCCTTTCGCTTATCCTTCCCAACGAGAAAAGAGAGGTTGGCCCCAGGATGCCTGGATTCTACCATGACATCAAATCGATCCACCAAAGGAGCGATGATGGTATTGGTCCCTCCATCCTGATAATTGGCAGTGGCAAAAAGACAGTATTCTTCGTTAATGATCATTTCGTTGAGATATTCCCAATTTCCTCGATCCACGCCGTCCAGGATCATGCTCTGTTTGGTTTCTGGAAGGCGGTTGATCTCATCAACAATTTTCACCGGGATTTGGGAAAAGTTGGTCCATACCACATCCTCCTCGCCTCGATTCAATTTGCCCAGATCCGGCCTGCCGATAATTTTTTCTTCCGTTTGTTCCGGATGCCCTGAGACCTCACTTCCCCAGATTACACCCAATGGAAATTGGTAGATGAGCGAACAAACGTATTCTGCGGAAGTCGTCTTCCCCAACCCTGGTTCTCCAATGATCAATTCCTTTCCTTTCTTCAACCCAGTCAGAAGGCTCAAGAGGATCGTGGAATTAAAACGCTCCCCTTTAATGACCATGTCTGGACGGTTGAAGTAAAGATGTTCACTGATAAATCGGTAAATCCCCATCGCTTGTTTTTGATATCCGTTCTTTCCCACGCCTACAATTCCTTCCTCTCTTCTCCAAAAATTTTTCTAATGAACACATTCGGAAGCTCGCCCGCTACCGAAAGTTCTTCCCTCCCCCATGAAATCGTACGCCAAGAGCCATACTGAAGTGGTTGCCTAAAAGGGGAGAGAGTCGTGTAATCCAAAAACGACTGTCGTAAACATTTTAACATGCTCCACTACCTAAGACAAGATTTGTGCGATTTGTGCGACGAGGCAGGCCAGCCTGTTGCCTCAAAATAAAATGTTACCGGGGAGTGTCGTTGACTTGGGGGTGTTTGGTGAAGGGTTTGAGAATTCTATTAAGTTTATTCTCGATGGCCTTTCTTAGCACAAAAGGGTTAAGCGATTCAAGTTGTTTGGAGAGGCTGTTTTTAGCAGAGAGGAGGACATGGGGAGATAGGAGGGTTCTCTGGAAAGGGGTTTTAGGAGGGTCATGGTGTTTAATGGTTTTGGAACCGATCCTTTCTTTAGCGATGAGCTTCATGGAAGGGCAGAAGAAATTCTGAGAGAGTCTCCACTCTTTGGTATAGAGGTCGTTAAGAAGAGAGACGACTCTGGGATCATCGAGGCGTTGATATCCGAGCCATTGGCGGACGTGTGTCCAGTTCTTTTGTTCGACATGGGCGTTATCATCTTTGTGATAAGCACGGCTACGGGTAAAGTGGACGGGATGATCTCTTTTGGTAAAATGTTTTAGGAGGTGATAATTGAGAAACTCTCCGCCATTGTCGCAATCAAAGCCAAGCATGGGAAAGGGCAAAGCTTTTTCGATCTGTTTGATCTGTTCGAGGGTGTCCAGGCCGAAAAGGCTGGACAATTCAGGCAGAATCTTGTATTTTAATAGTATTATTCTTTTGCCCTTTGATTAGAAGAAGGAATAGAATTTCATGATTCGCGAATCAAAGCTGCCTGCGGTGGGCCGAGATGCTCGCAAATCGCTATTGAACTGATTCGGGGAGTAGCGCAGCCTGGTAGCGCGCTTGGTTCGGGACCAAGAAGTCGGGAGTTCAAATCTCCTCTCCCCGACCAATGATTTCAATAAGTCACACGGTTCCTTATTCTTTGCTTTATTCTATTCTATAGTACACCCCCTTCGTTCCCTTCAGAAGCCGATGTCTCATTCCGTGGCGATTTCTCAAACGAAAGACGGAACCTTCGAACGGTGATCGTCTTGAGGTCAAAGAGGAAAATCGAAAGATATTGCAAAATCGGTAATTTTAGGGTAAAAAGCATCAGGAATGGAGACCACCAAAGATTATTTAGACCTAAAGGCCGTTGTCATCCTGATCATCGTGACTTTGTTCTGGGGCTTTAATCATCCTGCTATTAAGATTTCGAATCAGGGTGTATCGCCGATCTTTGCATCAACCCTACGATCTATTGTCGCTTCAATTTGTGGACTCATCTACTGTCTTAGGAAGGGAGAAAAGGTATTTCACAAGGACATCATGCTCTTCCACGGGGTTGTGGTGGGCCTCTTGTTTGGAGTCGAATTCGCATGTATTTACTTCGGTTTGCTCTACACAGATGCCGCTCGTTCGGTTCTTTTTGTCTACCTGAGCCCTTTTGTCGTGGCCATTGGAGCTCATTTTTTTCTCAAAGGGGATCGATTGACTTTTCTGAAAATTCTGGGTCTCGCCTTGGCTTTCACCGGGATCTTTGTCGTCTTCGGCGGCAGACCCAGAACGGCCAAAGCAGGAATGTATTTTGGAGATATTCTGCAGATCGCTGCCGGTGTCTTGTGGGGAGCTACAACGCTTTATATCAAGAAGTTTATGGCAAGAAAGGTTGAACCCATAAACACTTTTCTTTATCAGCTTTTCTTCTCGATTCCCATCCTGCTAGTAGTAAGCATCATCCTTGAACCGAAGTGGATTTACAAAGTTGATCCTTATGTCGTTGGCTCTCTCTTCTATCAGTCGGTGATCATTGCCTTTATCACCTATTTTGTGTGGTTCAAACTGATCCACGAATATTCGGTGAGCAGGCTCTCCGCTTTCACCTTCTTAACCCCTATCTTCGGCGTTCTATTTGGTGTCTTTTTTCTCCATGAAGAGTTAACGGTTTCTTTAATGATCGGCCTCCCTTTGGTCTCCACGGGAATTTTCCTGGTGAACTGGAGAAGAAAAGCAGTTAATTGATGTGAGGTTTTTCTATGCCCATCGGAATTTTTATTGCCCTCTTTGGTTATCTTTTGGGTTCGATCCCGACCGGAGTGATTCTTGCCAAACTCTTTTCAAAAGTCGACCCAAGAAAAACAGGAAGCAAAAATATCGGGGCGACCAATATCTTTCGCACAGCAGGAAAGGCATTGGGTATCTTGACACTGATTGGCGATGTGTTAAAGGGGGCGATCCCTACGGTACTCGCCATGTATCTGGTTCCTGCGGATCAATGGGGTCTTTCGCGGCACGTATGGATAGCCCTTGCAGGGTTGAGTTCATTTCTAGGTCACGTTTTCTCAATTTTTCTCGGGTTTAAAGGTGGAAAGGGTGTTGCCACTGCTTTGGGTTTTTACCTTCCGATATCAACGATCCCAGTCCTTATTGAATTTTTGATCTTTGTAGGGATCGTTTGGAAATGGAGGTACATCTCGCTTGGATCCATCACTTGCGCGATAACCATCCCAATTCTGATTGCTTTTTTTAGAGACGAATCTCAGGCCTATTTCATTGCAAGCGTGATTATTGCTGCCGTAATTCTCTATCGACACCAATCCAATATCTCCAGACTTTTGCAGGGAACAGAGAGTAAGTGGAAGGCCAAATGAATTTCGAGTACCGGAGTGAACGATTTGGGGAATGAAAGGATCTAAGATTGCTAAATCCCTAAGTTCCTAAGTTCTCCATTAACCTAGGTTCTAGATCTAAAATGGACTAAAGCTTTTTTGAGGCCGCTCTGACTCTTTTCTCCTTCTTTGAAAGTCTTCTTGAGGGCCCCTTTTTCTTCATTCCCCTCTCTTCTTCTTCAGGGCTCTCTTCAAACATGTCAGAAGATCCTTCCTCCAGCTTTTCTCGAAATTCCTCAGACGGAATGACAGCAATGTCCATTTTCTGAGCAAATCTTGCGATATCTCGATCTGAAGTGATCACGATCGCCCCTGAACCTTTTTCTTTGGCAAGTCGTTTAATCACCTCATCCGCCTTTTCTCCCAACTTCGAAAAGATGACTTCAATCCCCTTTTTCTTTTCTCTCGTTTCCGTGCTCCAACCTTCCTGCCACCCGTCAAAAACGACCGTAATCCCACGTGGCTTAAGTTTTTGATAAGTTGAAAGTCGGTCAATGAGACGCTCCCGTTCCCATTGAAGTTGGACGGAATTGAGGTTGATCAAGGAACGGTTAACATGGAGGAGGTTATAACCATCAATGATGAGATGCATTTCGATTGCGGATTGGGGATTGCGAAATGCAGCATAGATATTAGAAAATGCGAAATCCGCATTCCGCTTCCCGAAGTATGTTTATCAGAGGTAATCCAGCCATTCTCTGTATTCTGAGTTTTTCCCTTTCACGATATCGAAAAAGGCAGCCTGAAGTTCTCTCGTCACTGGCCCCGGTTTCCCATCACCGATGATCCGGTCGTCAACTTCCCGGATGGGGGTCAGCTCAGCGGCTGTCCCTGTAAAAAAGGCCTCTTGGGCGGTATAGAGTTCATCACGAGTAAATCGTTCCTCCAACGTTGTGATCTTTTTTGCCTTAGCGATCTGAATGACAGAATCCCGCGTGATCCCAGGAAGAATCGAGGTGAGAGGAGTAGGTTTAAGGATTCCGTTTTTCACCATAAAAATATTCTCTCCGGTGGCCTCTGAAACATAACCCTCTGTATCAAGCATTAAGGCTTCATCGTACCCCATCCTCATTACTTCTCTTTTGGCCAGAACCGAGTTGACATAATTGCCTCATATCTTGGCTTTGGTCATCATCACATTGACATGATGGCGGTTGTAAGACGAGACCTTCACCCGAATTCCTTTTTCCAAGGCCTCGTCCCCTAAATAGGCTCCCCAGGACCAGGTGATAATGCCTACTCGGATCGGATTATCTCCAGGATAAACCCCCATGACTCCTTCCCCAATGAAGACGATCGGACGGATATAGCCTTCCTTCAATTGATTCGCCCGCAACATCTCTTTGCAGGCCTCTGCAATATCCTTCTTGGAATAAGGGATTTTAATATCCCCGATCCGGGCAGAATCGAAAAGTCGGTCTACGTGCTCTCTCAATCTGAAAACCGCTGATTTCCCGTCTGTACAGAGATAACACCGGATTCCCTCAAAAACAGCTAAACCATAATGAAGACTATGAGTCAGGATGTGGACATTGGCTTCTTCCCATGGAATCAGTTTTCCATCCATCCCTATCTTCGATAATTTCTGCAGCATCAGTCGATTCCCCCGGAATAAATTCAATGCAATACGGTGTCAGTTCTTACCTTATTTCAGATCATTTGTCAAAAAAAGTTTAACCACTTGTGCAAATGCCCATGGGGATTGTGACGGTGGATACCTAACTTTCTCGGTGGCTATGGCTACGGTTACGAAAAGTAAAAATGGGAGGAGTGGACTAGATTTTGCTTCCGGTATTCTAAGGGTAAGTACTTTCTGGGGGGACGGGAATCTTTATTTGAATTCGTTCTCCGAAGATGGACTTGGCAGTTTGAACTCCTGACAGTATTTCCGGGAAAACCTCATCTCCCTCAGCAAAATAAAGCCGAAGTCTCTTGGTCCATCCTTCTTCAAAAAGGGTTTTTTGATGATCTAAGTCATCTGCGATCCCCTCGATGAGGCCCTCTACTATTTTTCCACAATCCACATGGTAACTCGCTCCATAAGGAAATGAAAGGCAGACATTTGGCCACCCTAATTTCCGAAGGGTGTCTAGGAGATAGGGGGAGAGCTCGCGAAGACGAAGGGAACTGTATCTTTTTACTTCACCTAAACCGAGCAGAAGGATCATTCTGGGAAGGATTCTTTCCCGTGAAGGAATTAACGTCACCTCCTTCCAGTCACCGGTCAACTTATTTTCAATCAAGAGCTGAGATAACATTCCATTAAACCTCCAATCAATCCAGCCGCTTGATCCCTTTAGAGGCCTCTCGTCCCTAAAAAATCCGGTGACCAGGACTTCGCACTCCTGAACATCAACCCTCTCTTTGGAAAGAATTATATCCATACAGTTAAAGCCCAATAAACAAGCTCCAAATCCAAAACAAAATCCAATTTCCGAACACCTAATGACCAAATTGCCCCTCACCTTCCTTCTTTCCCCAGGGGGGAGAAGGTTAGGGTAAAGGGGACTTTGGTTCGATGGGCTTCTTGACGGCCTCATTCTGGATTCGGTCTAAAATGCCATTGATGAAACTTCCAGAGTCCTCGGACCCGAATCGTTTTCCGAGGTCGATTGCTTCGTTGATGGTCACCTTAGGAGGAATCTCTTCACAATGGAGGAGTTCAAAGAGAGCCATGCGGAGGATATTTCGGTCGATCATGTTAATACGATCTAAACGCCAATTTTCAGAGTATTGCTCGATCAGCCGATCCAATTGAGGAAAGTGCTCTAAAACGCCCAGGACGAGACGCTTCAAAAAGTCATCGGTTTCACCATCGGATAAAAAATGTTCCTGAAATCGCGTGAGGGCTGTCGTGGCGTCCTGTTTTGTAATATTCAATTGATAAAGAACTTGGAGGGCAGACTCCCTCGATCTTCTTCTCCTTCCCAAATTATCCTTTACCCTTTCCTATCTCTTTCATGAGATTGGCCATTTCGATGGCTGACATCGCCGCATCAAAACCTTTATTCCCGACTTTTGTCCCGGCCCTTTCAATCGCCTGTTCAATTGTATCGGTGATCAGCACCCCGAAGGAAATGGGAATTTCACTTTCCAAGGTGAGGCTGGCAATTCCCTTGGTGACTTCATTAGCAATATAAGAAAAATGAGGGGTGGCCCCTCGGATCACTGAGCCCAAGCAAATGACGGCATCGTATCGCCCGCTCTTAACCATCTTTTTTGTTACAAGAGGGATCTCAAAGGCCCCTGGAACCCGAGCCACTGCACAGTCCTCTTCCTCTGCTCCACTTCGCCGTAGGGCATCCATTGCCCCTTCCAGAAGTCGCTCGCCGATAAAGTCATTGAACCGACTCAACACAATCCCGAACTTGAGTCCCTTGGCCATCAGTTTGCCTTCGAAGGTTTTCACCATCTTGTTCTCCTTTCCCCTGAACCATGTAAGGTTCAGGGCTCTGCCTTGCAGCCTGCTTGGTGCACGTCACTCCCCTGATTTGATGGAGAGCAGGTGCCCCATCTTCTTTACCTTCGCCCTGAGATATTCAATATTCTCTTGAAGGGGCTTTGTCTCGATCGGAATCCTTTCGACCACCTTAATGCCGTATCCCTCCAGACCGATGATCTTTCGAGGATTGTTTGTCATCAAGCGAATCTTATGAAGACCAAGGTCCGCTAGAATCTGGGCCCCAATTCCGTAATCCCTCATGTCGGCTTTAAATCCTAATGCCTCATTGGCCTCCACGGTATCCTTCCCCGTATCTTGAAGACAGTAGGCCCTCAGTTTATTGACCAATCCGATCCCTCTTCCTTCCTGCCTCATATAGACGATAACACCTTTCCCTTCTTTCTCTACCATTGCCATGGCTTTATGAAGCTGTTCTTCGCAGTCGCATCGTCTCGATCCGAATACATCCCCGGTCAGACATTGCGAATGAACCCTCACCAAGACCGTGTCTTCCGGTTCGATCTCTCCTTTCACCAAGGCGATATGGTGATAGGGATCCACATCGTTTTCATAAGCAATGGCTGTAAACACGCCACCGTATTTCGTAGGAAGAGTGGCTGTGACAATTCTTCGGACTAAGGACTCTTTATTGAGGCGATACTTGATCAAATCGGCGATGGTTACAATCTTCAACCCAAATTCTTCAGCGAAGGCTTGGAGGTCAGGCATCCTTGCCATCGTCCCATCGTCTTTCATGATCTCGCAGATTACCCCGGCTGGCTTCAGCCCTGCTAATCTAGCCAGGTCAACCGATCCTTCTGTCTGGCCAGTTCGGACCAACACCCCACCCGCTCTTGCTCTCAACGGAAACACATGGCCGGGGGAGACCAAATCTTCGGGTTGGGTGCTTTCATTCACCGCAGCCAGAATAGTCGTTGCCCGGTCGGCGGCTGAAATACCCGTGCTCACCCCTTTACGGGCATCGACGGAGACGGTGAACGCGGTCTGAAATCGTGACGTATTTTCAGAGACCATCATGGGAAGACGGAGCTCATTGAGCCTTTCGTCCGTTAATGAAAGGCAAATGAGTCCCCTTCCGTATTTTGCCATAAAATTGATGGCTTCAGGCGTCACCTTCTCCGCGGCCATCGTAAGATCGCCTTCATTTTCCCGATCTTCGTCATCGACCAGGATGACCATCCTCCCTTGGCGGATATCTTCTAAGGCTGCTTCGATTCTATGAATCATTCGAACCTCTCAATCTCTCTTGATGAAACCGTGCTGTTTTAAAAAAGACAGATCAACTCGTCCGGGTTTTCTGTCTCCCCGATCCAGGAATTTTTCTACATATTTTCCTAAAATATCGCCTTCTATATTGACCCGGTCTCCGACCCTTTTTTGTCTGAGAGTGGTCTTTTCGATCGTGTAAGGAATCAGGGTCATCCGGATCTCCCCTTCCTGATATTCATTCACTGTTAGGCTGATTCCGTCAATTGCGATGGATCCTTTTTGCACAACATATCTTGACACGGACTCGGGAACTCTTATTCTCAATTGAAGAAAATCCCCTTCTTTCCTTTTCTCCACAATCTCCCCAATTCCATCCACATGCCCTGTTACGATATGTCCCCCTAAGCGATCCGTCAGCCTCAAGGCTCTTTCCAAATTGACCTGGTCCCCTTCTCTTAACTCCCTCAATGCAGTTTTTTGAAGAGTCTCCGAGGACAAATCAACTTCGATACGTTGTTCGTTCTTCTGAACAACTGTGAGGCAAACACCATTTATATTAATACTATCACCAAGTTGCACTTCTGTCAAATGAGGTGGCAATTCTAAGATCAAACTCTTTTCCTGCCCCCTGTGCTCTATCCTTGAGACCTTCGCTGTATCTTCTACGATCCCGGTGAACATGACCTCATTCCCCATTCCAAGTAGCCTTCTACAAATATATCTTCTCCGATTCTTTTTGTCTTGATTTCTTTCAGAGCAACTGAGTCTTTGAGGTTGGCTACTCCTCTCCCGCTAAAGATTCCAAGGGCTTGTGGATCACCAATCAATTTTGGGGAGAGAAAAAGGAGAAATTTATCAATGAGACCTTCGTCTAGGAACGAGCCATTCACTCGGCTCCCTCCCTCTACCAGAAGGGTCATCATCCCGATTTCCCCCAGTTTGCTGAGACATGACCTTAAATCAACCCTTCCCTCTTTGGAATCGACGATTAGGACCCGGACCCCTCTCTTTTCCAGTCGCTCAATTTTTTCCTGAGGAGCGGACTCTGTCGTAGCGAGGATGACTTTTGAGGGAGAATGCTCAAACACTTTGGCTTCCTCCGGAATCTTCAATCGGCTGTCCAGAACGATTCGATAAGGCTCACTCCCTTCCTTCTTCCGAGCAGTGAGGAGGGGGTCATCTCTTAATACCGTCCCGATGCCAACGAGTACTCCATCGACTTGATCCCTCAACTGATGTGCAAAACGTCGCGAGGCCTCTCCTGAGATCCATTTGGAACCGCCATTTCGTGTGGCTATCTTACCATCCATCGTAGCAGCAACCTTCAGTACAACAAAAGGTTCTTTTTTCAGGATATACTTACAAAAGGCCTCATTCAGCCTCTGGCAATCTTTTTCCAAAACCCCCAGTTTAACGGCAATCCCGGATTTCCTCAGAGCTTCAGTCCCCTTCCCATTTACCACAGGGTTGGGGTCTTCCATGCCAATGACGACGCGTTTCACGCCCGCTTTAACGACCTGGGGGGCGCAGGGAGGCGTTCTTCCATAATGCGCGCAGGGTTCAAGATTAAGGTAAAGGACGGCTCCTCTGGCTTTCTCCCCTGCCTGACGAAGCGCGACAATCTCTGCGTGCGCTTCTCCTACCCTTGCATGGTACCCTTCTCCGACCACTTTCCCTCTTTTGACCAGAACGGCACCCACCACGGGATTGGGAGAAGTCTTTCCCCTTCCTGCCTCAGCAAGATGGAGAGCTCGTTTCATCCACTGTTCATCGTTCATAAGCCAAGTTTCAAACAAAACCGGTTACTTAAATGTCAAATGCCAAAGCTCAAATGTCAAATCAAATCCAAAGCTGAAATGCCAAAAACCGTTTGGATTTCGGACTTTGACATTCATTTGACATTTGGATTTTGACATTTGGACTTCAAACCCTTACTGTCGCTCGTCTGCGGTGGGAAGGAAATTCGGGCTTCAGATTTCCAGATTACTTCTTCTTCGCTTCTTCCTTATTTCCGAGGAGGTCTTTGAGCTCGTCCATAAATTCTTGAATATCTTTGAATTGGCGATAAACAGAGGCAAAACGAACATAAGCCACTCCGTCTAAACGGTGGAGCTCTTCCATCACTCGCTCTCCAATCTCAGAGCTCTTTACCTCCCTCTCTCCTCTCTCCTGGAAATGGAATTCGATGCGATTAAGGATCTTTTCAATCATGTTGATACTGATCGGCCTCTTCTCACAGGCTCTTTTCAAGCCATTGAAGATTTTCAGGCGATTGAAAGATTCTCTTCTGCCATCTTTCTTCACGATCAATGGAAGGGCATCCTCGGCCCTCTCGCTGGTAGTAAATCGTTTATGGCAGCCAAGGCATTCCCTTCTACGCCGAATGGTGTCTTTATCTTTTCCCAGCCGGGAATCGACGACTTTACTCTCGGGATGAGTACAGAAGGGACATTTCATAGGGCTTCGCCGCCTGTTTCAAGTTTCAGATTGAGGGTTTCAAATCCTTTTTGCACCTTGGTCTTTAACTTGAAAATTGTAGCTGTAAACATTAAATTCATTTTCTTCGATTGAACTT
This sequence comes from uncultured delta proteobacterium, assembly GCA_963711845.1. Classification (GTDB taxonomy): domain Bacteria; phylum Desulfobacterota; class BSN033; order BSN033; family UBA1163; genus CAVQFR01. Next base: position 110,306 of record CAVQFR010000005.1, on the reverse strand, counting down.
TTCAACCTTAATCCGCGATTCCTTCAACATCTCTTCGGCCAGCGCATCGGCATAGCCGTCCTCAAAGACGACTTTCTGAATTCCTGCATTGATGAGCATTTTTGAACAGATAATACAGGGGTGGTTTGTACAGTAAAGAGTGGCTTCGCGAATCTCCACTCCATGGTAAGCGGCTTGAATAATGGCATTCTGCTCAGCATGGAGGCCGCGGCAGAGTTCGTGTCTCTCTCCAGAAGGGATGCCTTGTTTCTCCCGGAGGCAACCAATCTCTAAGCAATGTTCCAGTCTGGAAGGAGCTCCATTATAACCCGTCGCCAAAATCTTCTTATCCCTGACGAGCACAGCTCCAACCTGCCTTCGCAAACAGGTCGATCGCTTGGCAACGAGATGAGTGATATCCATGAAATACTCCCCCCAAGAGGGCCGATGGGGGGAAAGCCTTTTTTTCTTTTTCTCTTTCAAGGATAAGCCATTCACAGGATTGAAAAAGGTTTCGGAGAGTCATGAAATTCGAAGCACGAAATGCGAAACTCGAAACAAATTCAAATCACCGAAGCAAAAAAATCAAACATGGAAGGAAAGGGGGTTGGACCATTTCGTCATTTGGATTTTGGACTTGTTTCGGATTCCGTTATTCGAATTTCGAATTTACCAAGGATCCCCATCAAAAACCATGCGGTTTACCGCCAAACCAAACAATCGGCCGAAATCACTCTTTGAATTTCTCTTTCTCCAGGGCCTCGATTTTTTCTAATCGCCTTTTGTGTCTCCCCTCCGCAAAAGGGGTCTCCAGCCAAACCTTTACGATTTCTTTTGCCAACTCCTTCCCTACGATTCGGCCCCCAATAATCAAGATATTGGCATCATTATGCTCTCGACTGCAACGAGAAGAATAAAGATCGTTTGCCAAGGCTGCCCTGATTCTTGGAAACTTGTTCGCCACCATGGACATCCCGATGCCGGTACCACAGATGAGGATCCCCCTTTCCAATTCACCCCGGGAGACTTTTTCTGCCACCAAAACTCCGAAATCTGGATAGTCCACGGATTCTTCACTGAAGGTACCCATGTCAATGGGTTCGACGCCGAGGGATTTCAAAAAAGCTTTCAGTTCCCCTTTGAGCTCGAAACCTCCATGGTCACAGGCCAAACCCACGTGCATCCCTTTACCCTTCAAACTTCTTAAAGACGAGAGCGGCATTGGTTCCGCCAAATCCGAAAGCGTTGGACATAGCGATCTTCACAGGTGTTCGTCTGGCCGCATTGGGGACATAATCTAAATCACATTGTGGATCGGCCTCCTCATAATTGATGGTGGGGGGCATGATCCCTTCCCGAATGGATAAGACCGTAAAGATGGCTTCTGTGCTCCCGGCTGCCCCGAGAAGATGACCAGTCATCGATTTGGTCCCACTGATGGGAACCTTTTTGGCATGATCGCCAAATACCGTTTTAATAGCAATTGTCTCGGTCAAGTCATTTAGAGGAGTAGAGGTTCCATGGGCGTTGATATAATCCACATCCCCGGGTTTCAGCCCGGCATCTTTAATGGCCATCCTCATGCACCGGACAGCACCGTCGCCGTCCGGGGATGGGGCAGTAATATGATAAGCATCGCCTGTATAGCCGTAACCCACCAGTTCTGCATAGATCTTCGCCTTTCGCTTCAACGCGAACTGCAATTCCTCTAAGATAATGATTCCCGCGCCCTCTGCGACCACAAAACCATCCCGATTCTTTTCAAAAGGCCGGCAGGCCTTTTGGGGTTCGTCATTCCTCGTAGAAAGGGCCTTCATCGAATTAAATCCACCAATGGTAAGCGGAGTGATATTGGCCTCGGTTCCGCCCGCGATCATCGCCTCCGCGTCTCCGTAAACAATGGCACGGAAAGCATCTCCTATACAATGAGCTCCTGTCGCACAAGCTGTGACCACGCAAGTGTTAGGCCCCTTTGCGCCAAATTGGATGGCAATCTGTCCGGAAGCCAGATTGGCAATGAGCATCGGGATGAAGAATGGACTGATTCGTCCCGGCCCCTTTTCCAGAAGGATTTTGTGATATCTTTCGATGCTGGGCAATCCTCCCAATCCTGTCCCCACGATCACGCCGATCTGTTCGGAGTTCTCCGGGGTGATGGCCAACTGGGCGTCCTCCAGGGCTTCCTTGGCGGCCGCAATGGCATAATGAATGAAGAGATCCATTTTCTTGATCTCTTTCTTATCGATGTATAATTCTGGATTGAAGTTCTTCACTTCCCCTGCAATCTTCGTCTCAAATCCATCTGTATCGAAGCGCGTGAGGGGACCAATGCCCGACTTGCCTTCGCAGACATTTTTCCACGCTGTCGCAACTCCGATTCCGGTGGGGATCACCAGCCCCATTCCTGTAACAACAACTCTTCTTCCCAAAATCGTACACCTCCTTCAACCGGTACCGAGCGAGAACCCTTACTGGGTGACATGGGACTGGATAAACTCAATCGCATCCCCGACCGTTAGGATCTTCTCTGCCTCTTCATCGGAGATCTCTATATTGTACTCCTCCTCCAAAGCCATGACCAGCTCCACCAAATCGAGAGAATCCGCTCCTAAGTCGTCGACGAACTTAGCCTCTGGCGTCACTTCATTTTCATTGACACCTAACTGCTCCACAATAATCTCCTTCACCCTCTTTTCAACGGACATGTAATCACCTCCTTATAAAATTTATGGAATAATGGAAAATTGGAATGCTGGGAAAACGTAAAGAACTCAAACTATCGTTCCACCATTCCATTATTCCAAGCATCCCCTTCCTTACATGTAGATGCCGCCATTCACTCTCAAAACGTGACCGGTAATATAGTTCGATTCCTCGGAAACGAGGAAAAGAGCGGCCTCTGCCACATCCTCGGGTTTCCCCAATCGCTCCATGGGAATGAGGCGCTTTAGTTCTTCCTTTACTTTCTCCGGAAGGACTTCGGTCATCGGGGTTTCGATATATCCGGGAGCGATGGCATTGACATTGATCCCTCTTTGGGCAAACTCCCTTGCAATGGTTTTGGTCAAACCGATCACCCCGGCTTTCGAAGCGGAATAGTTCACCTGCCCGGCATTCCCCATTTCTCCGACCACTGAGGCGATACTCACAATCTTCCCGCTCCTCTGTTTCGCCATATGCCTGATGACCGCTTTGGTGCAATTGAATGTCCCTTTCAGGTTGACATTGAGGACCACATCCCAGTCCTCTTCTGTCATCCTGAGGATCAGCTTATCACGGGTGATCCCGGCATTATTGACTAAGATATCGATCTTGTCAAACTTTTCTAGGATGGCCGCCACCATTCGCTCAACATCGCTTAAATTGGCAACATCCACCTTGACCGCCATAGCCTTTGGGCCGATCGACTCAATCTCCTTGGCCGTCTCTTCAGCTTTTTCAAGATTGATATCCGATACGACGATATCGGCGCCGTTTCGAGCGAGAAGTAGGGCAACCGCCTTTCCAATGCCCTGAGCCGCCCCGGTGACCAAAGCGACTTTCCCCTTGAGTTTCAATGCATCCTCCGTCTTTAAGAAATCCTTTTTAGAGTCTGGAGATCTTCTAAATTCCTGGTTTCTATGCGGTTATCGATTCGTTTCATCAACCCAGAGAGAACTTTTCCGGGTCCTATCTCCAGAACCTGTTCGACCCCTTTTTCGATCATCTTTCTCATAGATTCTTCCCAGCGAACAGGACTCGATACCTGGGCCACCAACAATCCTTTCACCCTGTCTTTCGAGGTATTGACCTCTGCCTCCACGTTTGTCACCACTGGGATCTTCAGATCGCTAACAGAGATCTGCTCCAACGCCTTCTCCAAACGCTCCCCCGCTGGTTTCATGAGGGGAGAATGAAACGGAGCGCTGACGGGTAGGAGGACCGCTTTCTTCCCTTCCTGTTTCACCCTCTCAATCACCCGTTCGACCGCTTTCGAATGACCGGCGATGACGATTTGACCCGGACAGTTAAAATTGGCAGGGGCGAGAACCTCCCCGGACGAAACCTCTTCACAAAGCTTTTCAATCTGCTCCCTTTCCATACCCAGGACAGCTGCCATGGCTCCCTCTCCCACGGGAACAGCCTCTTGCATAAATTTCCCCCGGAGACGGACAGTCTTCACTGCCTCAGAAAAGGCGAGCGCTCCAGAGGCCACCAAAGCGCTGTATTCTCCGAGGCTATGTCCTGCAGTGAATTGAGGGGTCATCCCTCTCTCCGCCTCGAGTACTTTGAGCGCTCCGATACTCGTCGTCAGGATAGCAGGCTGAGTATTCTCCGTCAGCTTCAACGCGTCTTCAGGCCCCTTGAAACAGAGTGCAGGATACGGAAAAGTGAAGCGTATCATCCGCTTCCTGAAAGATCTGTTTCGCCACACTAAAATTTTCGAAGAGTTCTTTTCCCATTCCCACATACTGGGATCCTTGCCCCGGGAAAATAAAGGCGGTTGGCTTCATCGAGTACCTTTCTTCCCAGCGTATTCTTTGCTCAATTCCAAACCGATGATATTCCGCTGGATCTGATTCGTCCCTTCATAGATCTGCAGAATTTTTGCATCCCGCATCATCTTCTCGACAGGATAATCTCTCATATACCCATAGCCCCCGAAGATCTGGACCGCATCGGTCGTCACTTTCATGGCGACATCGCTGGCGAAGACCTTTGCCATTCCCGAGACTTTTGAAATTTCCTTAGGGTTTTCTGACTGATCGGCATAGCGGGCAACAGAATAGACCAATGCCCTGGCGGCTTCAACGAGAGTGGCCATATCGGCTAGCATGTGTTGAACAGCCTGGAAAGAGATGATCTTCTTTCCAAACTGCTCTCGTTCTCGTGCATATTGGACTGCCTCATCGAGGGCCCCTTGGGCCACCCCAACGCCCTGGGCACCCACCCCGGGTCGGGTTCGATCAAACGTCCTCATGGTCACGATAAATCCCATTCCTTCTTTTCCAATGAGGTTTTCTTTTGGGACAAAGCAATCCTGGAAGACCAGTTCCCGTGTGGCAGACGACCGGATCCCCATCTTCTTCTCTTTCTTCCCAAAATCGAAGCCGGGGGTCCCCTTTTCGACGATGAAAGCGCTCGCACCTCTGGGGCCCTTTGTACGATCGGTCATGGCGATAATAGAATAGATCTCTGCCTCCCCGCCATTCGTGATCCACTGCTTGGTTCCGTTTAAAAGGTACCCTTCCCCCTTTCGGGTAGCGGTCGTTCGCAGGGCACCCGCATCGCTTCCTGCATCCGCCTCCGTCAACCCAAAGGCAGCCAGCTTTTTCCCCTTGGCAATAGGAGGCAGATACTTTTTCTTCTGCTCAGGGCTTCCAAAAAGCAGGATGGGCATTGCGCCCAGGCCGCTTGCGACCACACTGGTTGCGATCCCGAGGCAGACTCGGCTCAATTCCTCTGCGACCAAACAATATTCTAAGATACCGCCTCCGAAGCCTTCATACTCTTCCGGCATGGAGACACCCATGAGACCTGCTTCCGCGCTGACTTTAACAATCTCCCACGGGAACTCTTCCTTCTCGTCCAATTCCGCCCGGACCGGTCGCATTTTCTCCTCGGCGACCTTTCTCGCCAAGTCTCGAATCATCTTCTGTTCCGGTGTGAGAAAATAATCCAATCCTCTTTCCTCCTCGTCCTTTTTTAAGAATCAATGAATCGATTCCACTGCTCCGTTCACCTTCTCTGAGCGTTTCTGTCCCAGCCGGAGCATGTCCTGTTTCTCTTTGAACTCCTCGATGAGATGGTCATTCAGCCTATTCTTGGCCAGGTTCGAGGCTAATAGAATAGCATTCATGATGGCTTTCCCATTCGATGAACCGTGGCAGATAACGCAGTTCCCATTAATCCCCAAGAGAGGAGCTCCTCCAACTTCTGAATAGTCAATCCTCTTTTCAAGGCGGCGAATGGCCCGTCTCATCAGAAAATAGGCCGCCTTCGCCCTGAGATTATCCTGCGCTTCCCACTTGAGAATGGCGTGAATGGTTTCCCAGAGACCTTCGCTTATTTTTAACGCCACATTGCCCACGAAACCGTCGCAGACCATCACATCCACCTCTCCGCTATTGAGGTCGCGGCCTTCCACATAACCGATATAATTCAAATCGGTCCCTGATAAAATATCATGAACCTCCCGTGTCAGCTCATTTCCCTTCCCTTCCTCCTCTCCATTGCTCAAGACGCCAATTCGAGGAGTTTCCTTCCCCAGAATATACTTTGCATAGGCATCCCCCATCATCGCAAACTGGAGCAGATGAGCGGGCTTGCAATCCACATTGCCACCCGAGTCGATGAGGACGGTGCTTCCTTTCGTGGCGGGATGGATCGTGGCGATGGCAGGTCGTTCCACGCCTTCCAGTTTTTTCAAGATATACATCGCCAAACCCATGGCCGCTCCCGAATTCCCGGCGGAGACCACGCCGCTTACCTGACCTCCTTTTGCCAAATCAATGGCTACTTTAATGGAGGTATCTTTCATTCTTCGGATCACAGCAGAGGGAGAGTCATGCATGGCGACCACGAAGGGAGCATGATGGATGTAGATAGGAAGTTTTGAGGTGGGGTATTTGGCCAATTCTTTACTGACTTGATCCTCATCCCCTACCAAAACCACCTTGACTCCATGTTGTTTTGCAACCCAAAAGGCGCCTTCGACAATCTTTTGAGGAGCAAAATCCCCTCCCATAGCATCAACTGCGATCTTCATCTCACCCTTCCCCTAATATCATCCTCGATGACCTATTTCTCTTCTTCCACCTTGATGACCTCTCTCCCTTTGTAAGTTCCACAATGGGGACAAATGTGGTGAGGAAGCAGGGGCTCATGGCATTGAGGGCATAGAGAGAAGTTTGGAGTGTCTAATCTCTTATGGGCTCGACGTTGATCCCTTCTTGCTGATGATGTTCTTCGTTTTGGGACTCCCATTTGAAAGTATCCTTTCTCATCCGCGAAAATGGCTCTCAGATGTTGAATTAAGAACTTGGCCGAATGGCCTTATCTTTTCCACATAACAGATTATCACAGTATTAATCAAGCTTTAATTTCTTCAGGGCAGAAAAGCCTGATGTCAATTCCTCTTTCACACATTCACAGGCAGAGAGATTGAGATCTTTCCCGCATATTGAGCAGAGCCCTTTACATCCCTCCTGACAAAGGGGTTGATAAGGGATTTCCAAAAAAATCTGCTCGCAGGCGATTTCGGAAAGATGAATTTCTCCTCCCTCGAAAAAGTTCAACTCCATCTCCTCGCTCCCCAACTCCGTCTCCTCCTCAGAAGGAGCCTCTTTTAAGGGGTGAAGGGTGAGTTCAAAGGTAGTGGAAAGAGGATACGGGAATTCTTTCAAACACCTTACGCACTGAAATCGAAGAATGGTTTGAACCTTCCCCGTGATGAACACCAATCCACCTGCCTTCTTGATCTTAACCTCTGACTGGAGGGGGGTCTCAAAATCAAAGTCGATTCTCGAAAGGTCTTTTAAATAGCCTAACAAGGAAGCCCTTTCTTCTTTCCACTTCAGCTCCAGACCCTCTTCAGGGACTTCATCCAATTTCAAAGTAAACATTTCGTTCCAGCTCTTCACCCTCAAATTAGACAAATAAATATATAAAAAAAATCTTTTTTGTCAAGGAAAATTGGGATTCTGTGGAATGTGAAGGCTTTTCCTTGGAAAAAATTCTTAATATGGTAACAGATTCAGAAATGGCGTTGCAAGTGGTTTAGGAAATCAAGAAGGGTCCCTTCGTTGACATTAAACCAATGAGTTTATCCTGCGGTACCCTGGGGGGGCTGACTTTCTTCCTCGATATATTTTCTTAAAGTCTCGTAGATCTTATCTTCGATGAGGCCGACTTTGTTCAGCCACGTCATCGCATCTGAGATTTTGAATAGGACATGCGGTTCGATTCGGGACGAGCGAAGCCTCTGCTGCCCTCCTTGCTCCCGATCTAAAAGGACTACCAGTTCGTTCACTACACCTCCTTGATCCCTGACCACCTCGGCTGTCTCAATGACACTCTCCCCCGTGGTGATAAGATCGTCAATAACCAAAACCCGATCATTGCGTTCGAGAATTCCTTCAATCTTCTTCCTGACACCATGCTCCTTTCGCGCCTGTCGGTAATAGATCAGAGGAAGACCCAGTTTCTGACTGACCACCGTGGCAAAAGGAACCCCTGCCGTGGGAACCCCCAAAATCTTGTCGATTTTATCTCTCCCGATCTCATTGAGGATGATTCGGGTTAAGGAATTGGCAATCCAGTCCATGGTGATCGGGCTGGAGATGGTCTGCCTCAGATCTATATAGTAAGGGCTCTTCTTCCCGGAGGCTAAAATATAATCTCCAAATTTGATGGCATTGTTCTTGATCAGGAGGATCCCAACCTGCTTCATGAGGAAGAGCTTTTCCTCTTCCCAAACCTTCCGCTCAATCTCTTCAAGTCGCAGAATCATGAGTCACCTTTTATTAAAATTTTTCACGAAAGTCAAGAAGAATTAGGGTTGGTTTTCGGTCAAGACCGGTTCATAGAACCTTAACATAATATATTCCTAAATTATAAAAATTCTGTATAATAATTAAACTTGAAGTATTATATCGAAAACATCCTTCAATTCAACGGGTTAGAGCCAAAAATAGCTTGACACATTTGTTCCATGTTCATATAATTCTTCCAACTGTAGAATAAACTTAAAAAATAATGTTGAGCCATAGGATTGTAACAAAATTGTTTGTGGATGTGTGATTCTAACCAATACTCTTGGCTGGAGCATGATGGGTACCGAATATTCCGCCGGGTATCCGAAGACCAATATACTTATGTCATCGTCCCGCGGGAATCTCACGTGGAGCATCATCTCCTGGTCGTGCTAAAGAAGCAAGACGGGCAGCACAAGCGAGGCTTGATTGAGTGCACAAAAGATGATCTCGCCTACCTCGGCGCCACGATCTCTTACTGGTGCTCTATCCTTAGACAACCCCCATTTGAATATGACACTGTGTATGCAGGGTGTTACTCTGATGAGGGTCATGTACATTTTCATCTTATCCTCCTGAAGCACGATCGAGACAAAGGTTATCCCGGGGGAGCAATGACGTGGCTTGCATTGAAGGAATGTAAATCCGCTGCCAATTTATTCTGCAAGATGTCTGATCAAGAAAAGCTCGAGAACGTCTCAGTAAAATCAAAGAAATAGTCTCTGAACTGAAGAGAGCCGATCCTAGCCAATAACAGGCTGGCGGCGACTCGTAGTGACTCGCGCCTCAACCCCATCGTTCCTAAATTTACGAATCTCAACTCCTCCGTCATTCAATTAAGGGATGATATGTGTTCCTCCCCTTCCCCGCCATATCCCATAAAGCGGATGCAGGCCTCGATCTTTGGACCCATGCTTCCAGCTGGAAATTGGCCCTCTTTGAGGTACTTCTTCGCCTCTTCCAGGCGGAGCGTCCTGAGACCCTTCTGCTCTTTTTTCCAAAAATTGAGATAGACCGGGTCAACTTCGGAAAGGATGATGAAAAGATCAGCGCCCGCTGACTCTGCCAGCTCTATCTTTTCCCCATGACCATAGCGAGCAGAGCCATTCGGACGAAAACACCATTTCTCACCTGCCTGAAATAGGCAGCTCCGGGATAGGTATCCACTTCGGGACGGATCTCATCCACTCTTGGAAGTGGATGAAGAATCGTGATCTTCTTCTTGAGTTTTCTGAGAAACTCCCCATCAATCACGTAACTGCCCTTGACTCTTTCATACTCCGTCAGGTCGGTGAACCTCTCTTTTTGAATTCTTGTCATATAAATCAGATGGCTTTGGGAGGCTGCTTTTTCGAGATTCTCTGTCTCTTCAATCTCGATACCCTTCTTCTTGAGATTGGAGGTGATCTCCTCCGGCATTCTGAGACCCCCAGGTGAGACAAAATAGAGCCGTGCCTGATAGAGAGATAAAAGTTCAACTAATGCATGGACCGTCCGTCCGTTCTTTAAGTCGCCGACCATGGAGATAACCAAATTTTTAAGGGATCCCAATTCCTTATGAATCGTATAGGTGTCGAGAAGGGCTTGGGTGGGGTGCTGCCCTGCCCCATCTCCAGCGTTGATGACGGGGATCGATGCCGCATCGGCTGCTTCTTTGGCTGATCCGACACGAGGATGACGAATCACGATGACATCCGCGTATTGAGAGACCGTTCTGGCTGTATCCGCAACGGTTTCGCCTTTTGCTGCCGAGGAGCCCTCTGCCGATGCCATGCTGATCACCGCCCCGCCTAACCGTTGCATGGCTGTCTCAAAGGAGAGTCGGGTCCGGGTGCTTGGCTCAAAGAAAAGAGTTGCCAAAATCTTCCCTTTCAATAAAGTTAAACAATCCTTTTTCTTAAGTTCCTTCTCAAAATTGGATGCAACTTTAATCAACCCATTGATATCCCTTTGTGAAAACTGATTTCCATGAAGGATGTCTTTTCCTTTAAGGCTGGCCATTTTGACTTCCCCTATTCAAGACAATTGAATTAATATGGATGATTGCTAATGGCTTATCGCATACAACTTACGAACGATGGCTCATATATTTTTCCCATTGACGATCAGCTATTTGCTAAGCGCTATCAGCCATTTGCTATTTGCCAATCACATGATCAGTGCCAAGAGAGCTTTTTGGGTATGGAGCCTGTTCTCTGCTTGATCGAAGATGACGCTATTTTCCGAATCTGCCACTTCATCGGTGACTTCTTGCCCACGATGAGCTGGTAGACAATGCATAAAAATATAATCCTCTTCGGCTTCCTTAACTAATTTTCCATTCACTTGATAGGGCTTAAAAACCTTCATCCTTTTCTCATGCTCCTTTTCTTTACCCATACTGGCCCATACATCGGTGTAGACGATATCAGCTCCTTTCACTGCTTCTTTCGGATCTTTCGTTATCCTCACCTCACAACCACTTTTTTTCCCTTCTTCTTCCGCCTTCGAAACCACTTCTGGGTCAGGCTCAAATCCTTTGGGACATGCGAGAGTGATGTTGATACCGACTTTCGAACAACCGTAGAGAAGGGAGTGGGCCACGTTATTCCCATCCCCTACATAGGCAAGTCTCAATCCAGAAAGTCTGCCTTTCTTTTCATAGATGGTGAAAAGGTCAGCCAGACCTTGACAGGGGTGAGAAAAGTCTGAAAGACCATTAATCACCGGCACTCTCGAATATTTCACAAGATCTAGGATGGTCTGATGGGCAAAGACCCTTGCCATGATTCCATCCACATAACGGGAGAGGACCTGGGCGGTATCAGCGATGGTTTCTCCGCGCCCAAGTTGCAGATCACTGGCGCTCAGGTAAAGTGCATACCCTCCGAGTTGCCACATTCCCACTTCAAACGAGACCCTCGTACGGGTGGAGGGCTTCTCAAAGATCATCGCCAGTGTCTTCCCTTTCAACAAAAGATGCTCCTCTCCGCGGAGGAGTTGGAATTTCAATAATTCCGATGTCTTTAATATCTGTTCAATCTCCTCTCTGGTCAAATGAAAAAGGCTATCCAATGATCTCCCTTTCAGATGCACAGCCATCTCAAAATCACCTCACAATCTTATTATTGAGCATACCCTATCCCGTCACTGGAACAAAGGCTCAACTCATATTACCTCAATCCATTGACTCTGTCCATAATGAATCATTTTTGGGGAAATTACATCTAAAAACCCTATTCTGCGATCGGGATTCTCTCCGGAGCAAAATAAAGAAAAACGATCGGATCCTCAGTTCAACGAACAGTTTCTGTTCGGACGAAAAATATTACAAGTAAAAATTGGCCTTGACTTCTTTTTCATCCTTTGATAATTTCCACTCTCAAGAGGACTTTTAAAAGGAGGTGATGATAGTGTCGAATATATTGGGGATCATCATCGGAGTTGTGGTCATCATCGTTGGGTTCATCCTATTGGTCACTTGGTGGAGCATGTTCATAAAAGGGCTGATGGCAGTTGTTCCCATCCTGCTGATGTTGATCGGTGTCGGTGCGCTCATCTATTTCATCAGCGAGATCAAATCTAGAGTGGGGATGGGGAAGGAAGACGTTTCGACTTCCGGAGAGAAAAAATCCGAATAAAATAGAATCCTGTTACATCCAAGTTGTTGATGATGGACGGATTTGGAGAGGCACTTCCAATCCGTCTTTTTTTTGAGCTCTCAAAACGTGGATCTCATCTTCCCCCATGGGCATGAGCACCCGTCTCGGATAGGGACCTCCATATTTCCGGGCTTTTCTTGATTTTTCGATTATTCCATCGGGAGCGGAATGAGTTTCTTGCCACACCCATTGCAGTACTTTGAATGGACGCCATTTTCTGCCCGGCAATATTTGCAGATATAAATTTTGTTTAATGAGATCGTGTTGATTAAGTGGGAGACCACATATGTAATCAATGCGGAAAAAATCCACACGGCGATGAATATCAACGTCAGCTCAGAAGTAAAAAACTTCTCGATCAAAAAGGAAACAAAGTAAGAAAAGGCTGTGCCAGATAAAAATAGCGCTAGGAATACCGTGGTAAATCGCCTCCCTTTGAACCACATGTAGGGTACGGCAAAGCTTGCCAGAGAGATGAGAAACGACGTGATACACCAGGTTTGAAATTGGTTTCTAAAACTTATTAGTAAGTTCCTCAATATCTTTAACATCTCTTCGTAGTTAACTTTTAACTCCACAAACGATGCAGATTCATTCTCAAAATAACGGAATATCGGTAACAACTTTTCCAAGAGAAAGAACCATAAGTAAGCAACCCCTATGATTAAGGCTATTCCAAGGGTTATGTAGAGGATGTTCTCAAGGTATTTGCTTAATAGATAAATTTCGAGGCTCCTGTTGTACACCTTGAATTTTTTGGCCTCCTTTATGAAAAGTAAAGACGAAATGACGGAAGCCGAGACCCCAAAACCCAAAAAAATCAATCCGATATAGAGAAACATCGAAGGGAGTCCGTCCATGAGAGATAGGTTAACCGTGTCGCTATAATGAAATACATGGGGCCACAAAGTCTTCAAAATGAGGGCAATACACAAAATAAGCGCGGTGTAAGCGATAGGTTTTACAAGTTTATTGCTTTTTTCTTCAACGGAACGGCCCACCTGCTTATGAAATTCCCTCACCAAAAGGTTTCTCTGGTAAACAAGGCTTGCAAAAATTCTATCTATCCATTTCTTTCGGACCAAGCGCCACATGAAGAACCCTAGGACTAGTATCAAGATGATCGGTAGGATGACCTCGGCCAACAAGAGAAAAACAATTATAAAAGATACCACAAAATTATATATCATTTGACGGCTCGCAAAGGGTAAAGTGTTTGCCTATGGTCAAGCCAGCACGAGAGAAAAGCAGCATTTTTTGTGCCAGAAGAGATCTTCGTATTATTAGTTGATTTCTAAGGATGTTTTATCGCAGCGAGGAACCAAAGATGGGAAGATTTTGAACAGTATGTCGCTCACATTGACATTTTTGGAGACCGAAACGTTTGAAGTCCACCGGCCATCCCGACAGGACGGGACAGGGTCATTTGCGAGTGAAGGCTTGCCCGGAAGAGAGAGAATGTCCGAATCTCGCTCTCATCATCCAGGATATCATCGACCCTCTCCCCTTCCGCCTCTAAGGTCTGATGGTTCATGAAACGGTTAGCCACTCGAGTCATTTGACTCTTGAAATTGATTCTCAGATGAGGGATAAGAGGGCAGAAAGAACAAACAGATTTTTTTGTGAGCGGAGCCTCATGAAAAAGCTACAACCCGATGACGAGATCGTCAAAGTCGACGAGGATCTGGGAATTGCCTGGATCCTGCTTCCTCCTGATGCCACCCAGCGAGGATTTCAGGGCATCTCTCCCCGGATCAAGGATGAGGAAAAATTCACGGCCGCAAAGAAGAAGTCGGAAAAAGAAAAAGATTAACGCCCAAAAGTCTACCTTTCTCTTTTTCTAATCACCCCCTCGCATCCCCACTCGCAATCGCATCCTCCAAATGTCGTCAATGGAGGGTGGTGACAATCGATCTGCCGTAAACTTCTCTTAATAACCCGCCCCTTTTCTGAAACAATATCCCATTCTACCATGATGATTGTTTTATCTCTATCTCCGGGGCAGCGGATCGACTTCCATTCTCTATCTGTCTTTTGTTCCAAAATTCCCTCTCCTCCCCAAAAGACCTTTTGAGATCTCCTTTTAGTGTTTTAACCTCTCCTCCTTCTTTTTCTCTTGGGCCCAGCTGTCCAAAACACCGCCATGCACAACAATCCCGCCGGGATCGGTACTGATCGCTTTGAGATAACAATGTTCTGCTTTGGCCGCTTCTCCTATTTGCTCGTAACACTCGCCCATCAGGTTGAGGGCATCTTTAAAGGTGGGCAAGAAATGGATGACCTCTTCCAGCGTGTTGATGGCTGCATGATACCGTTGCAATTTCCAAAAGCACATGGCTAACCAGTAGTGTCCTTGGTAGTGCTTCGGGTTTGCACGGATCACCTTTTCATAGTAGGGGATGGCGGTCTCAAACATGTCTCTGCGATAATAAAGCCCCCCGAGATTTAGAAAAACGGGAATGCGGTTCGGATCGTTTCTTAGTATTTCTTTGTAGATCCTGACCGCTTTCCTTAAGAAATCAGCCCGGTCATAGGCATTGGCCTTCCCAAAAAGATAATTGGTCCTGATCTCTCCCAAGGAAAGGTCTTCCCAAACGAGATCCTTGAGAAAGATCCAAAGAATAGGAATCATGTAAAGAATAAATTGGAATGGTCTCCAGGACATGATGTTTTCCTCTATACGTTAAAACGGAAATGGATGATATCTCCATCTCGGATTAAATAATCCTTCCCCTCAGAATGGAGCAGACCTCTCTCCCTCGCTACATGCTCAGAACCACAAGCGATGAAATCAGAAAACGAAACGACCTCCGCGCGAATAAATCCTCTTTCCATATCGGTGTGGATCTTCCCTGCGGCCTTAGGGGCTGGCGTGCCGCTTGAGACCGTCCAAGCCTTGAGTTCAGAGCTGACCGTCGTATAAAATGTGACCAGCGACAGGGTTCCATATCCCACCTCAACCAATCGCTCCAAGCCCGACCCCTCCAGACCCAACTCTCTCCTGAACTCTTCCCTTTCTTCATCTTTCAATTGTGCAAGCTCTACCTCCAGATCACCACAGATAGCGACCACTTTATTCCCCTCTTTGTCTGCCCATTCCGTGATGGTCTTCAAACAAAACGCCTTCCCTTTGAGCTCTCTCTGATCGACATTGGCTACATAAAAAACAGGCTTTGCCGTCAGAAGGTGGAGATCCAAGAAGACTGTTTCCTTTTCTGTGGTCATGTGGAGGCTCTTTGCCCCTCGCCCTTGATTCAAAACGGATTCGACTTCTCGGTAGACCTCCAACTCCAAGGCCGCCTCCTTGGCACCTATCCGATGCATCTTATCTGTCTTCGCGATTCTCTTTTCTAAGGTCTGAAGATCGGCTAAAATGAGTTCGGTATTGATGACTTCAATGTCCCTCCCGGGGTTGATCGAACCGAAGTCATGTGCCACATTTTCGTTGATGAAGCAACGGACCGTGTGAGCAATCGCATCCACATTTCGGATGTGATCCAGAAACTGATTTCCCAGCCCTTCCCCCTTGCTCGCTCCTTTGACCAATCCGGCAATATCGAAAAATTCGAGGGTGGTAGAAATCACCTTTTTAGGATGGATCAACTTGGCGATACTTTCCAGCCTTTTATCCGGAACGGGAACAATGCCTATATTGGGGTCGATCGTACAGAATCGGTAACTCGCCACCTCTGCCCCGGCTGCCGTCAGGGCGTTGAATATGGTCGACTTCCCCACATTTGGAAGACCGACAATCCCGCATCGAAACCCCATTCATCCCCCCGGTCGATCATTCGCCAAATCAGAAATCCGAATTCCGAAATTCCTGCCTTCGTCCCGCACGGCGGGGCTATACGCAGTCAGGTGCTTCGAATTTTGAGTTTAAGTTTTCGATAGATTTCTGTCACAATATTTGTATAATAAAACGAGGAGAAAATAAAGGCTTTAATGTTTTGATCCTGCGTGACCTGCCTGCCGCAGGCAGGGAACAGACGGAGGGGTCTGAATGAAGCAACAGAACCGCATGATGTTGGAGACGGCCTGTGCCATCGCAAAGAAAACCCGTTCGAAAGGGGTCTTGCTTTACGGGGATATTATCGAGGACTACGAGGCCCTGGCAGCCATCGGACAAGAAAAAAAGGTCGATCTGATCCTCGCGATTAAGGATGAAGCCTCTTTTCAGGAAGCTGCCTCAGCCTTCAAAAAAGTACTTCGAATTCCGGATGTCCCCTTGGGTCGAACGAACCAAATGAAGATGGCAATCGTTCAGGCCCTCTCAAAGGGTCTGGTTACGAAAGGAGATAAATGGATCTGTCTTTCCGGCATCCCCCAAACAAAGGTCCTGGATAACCTCCTTATCCTCGAATTTGGAAAAGAGTTCGAAGTCCTCTCCTCTTCCGATCTTCCAGTGATCGCTGAGATCGTGAGACCGGAGGTTTTCGAAACCGTTCTCAGCCTTGCCTTAGGAATCTCGCTACAGGGAAAGGAAGGGAGAAAACCTGTTGGAACCATTTTCGTCCTCGGAAAGCATGAAGACGTCCTCAAGTTCTCACACCCCATGGTCATCAATCCTTTTCAGGGATATCCCGAAGAGGAACGAAATATTTTGGACCCTCGACTGAAAGAAACCGTTAAGGAGTTTTCCTCTATTGACGGGGCATTCATTTTCCGGGAAGACGGGGTCATCTTAGCAGCAGGTCGCCACCTGGATGCATCGGGTGAGAATATCGAAATTCCCTTGGGTCTTGGAAGTCGCCATCGAGCCGCCGCCGGGATTACCAACCTGACCGATGCCCTGGCCATCGTCATTTCAGAGGAAACGGGAGGAGTGAGAATTTTCCATCACGGAAAGATTTTTATGGAAATTGAAAAGGGCGAGTAGAAATGAAAATTGAGGAATGACGAATTGAGAGCTTACTTGTTTAATCCCTCAGTCCCCGAATTCCAGAATCATTCAGAACAGTGAATCTCACCGTTAACCCTTCTTCTGAAACTGATTCATCGCCTTTTGAAGTCCTTCCAGAAGCACGACCTTCAGAGATTCTGCAGCCTGAGAAAGAATTTGATCCAAAAGGGACTGCTCGGTTCTATCAAAAGCGTCCAACACATAGTCCGCTGAATCCATGCTCTGGGGAGGTCTTCCAATACCGACCTTCAGCCTCAAAAAGCTATTTCCGCCCATCCTCTCGATGATGGAACGGATCCCCTGATGTCCTCCATCCCCCCCTCTTTGTTTAAAACGAAGCCTACCGAAGGGAAGATCCAAATCATCATGAACGACGATGACGTCTTCCATCCCCAGGTGGAAAAAATCGGTTGTCTTTTTGACCGCTTCTCCACTTCGATTCATGAACGTCATTGGCTTGGACAGGACGACCTGCTGGAGATTGATCCATCCTGTTCCGTAAAGGGATCTGAAACGTTTGGTGCGAACAGAAATGTGGCTTATTTGTGCGACACGATCCACGATCTGAAATCCAATATTATGCCTGCTCTTTCGATACTGGGTTCCAGGATTGCCTAGGCCCACGATGATCTTCACATTCGTTTATTCTTTTTCCTCCTCTTCTTTCTCCTCCTTCTCCTCCTTTACCTCAGCCCCTTCAACGGCTTCTGGAGCGACTGCTTCCGCTACCTTCTCCTCTACCACAGGGGGCACGACTGTGGCGATGGTGAAGTTGGTTTCTGAAATAATTTTTGCCTTCTCCACGTTAATTTCTTGCACGTGAATCGAATCACCAATATTTAAAGCACTCACGTCAATATCAATGCTCTTAGGAATATCTCCGGGGAGACATTGCATCTGGATCACCCTCCGGACTTGCTCAAGGATGCCTCCCACCTTGGTCCCCTCAGGCTTCCCCACCAGATGAACGGGAACTTCCACGGTGACCATCTCATCCATAGCCACCTCATAAAAATCGGTGTGCAGGGTTGCCCTTTGGAGAGGATCCACTTGAATGTCTTTCAACATCACCACCTTACGATCTGACTGAGGGCCCTTTCGAATGTCAAGGTCAATCAAGACATTCTCCCCTGCTTCTGTTCGAAGGGCTTTGGCTAATTCCTTAGAATCAATCACCAGAGGGATCGTCTGCGCCCTGGGTCCATAAAAAATGGCAGGGATCAGGCCTTTCGACCGGAGTTTCTTTGCCTTCTCCTTTCCAACCCCTTCTCGAATCTCTGCTGTCAATACGGGTCTTTGCATGAGTCACTCCTTTTAGTGGTTTGTACTCGTAATTTACCTAAAGTGGAATACTTTTACGATTCACCCAATAAGAATAGGATACGTCAAACAAACAGGCAACTCACAGATTCATCCTCATAGATTCTTCGAATGGCATCCGCCAGGAGACTGGCGATCGAGACCACTTTAATCTTTGGACACGCTTTGGCTTCCTCTGCGAGGGGGACGGTATCCGTGACGATCATCTCGACGATGGGTGATTCTGAGATCATCTTTACGGCTTTTCCTGAAAGGATCGCATGGGTGCAACAGGCATAGACCTCTTTCGCTCCTTTCTCAATCAAGGCATAGGCCGCCCGAACCAACGTCCCTCCTGTATCGACGATGTCGTCAACCAAGAAGGCGGTCATGCCACTTACATCTCCGATGATATTCATCACTTGAGAGATATTAGGAGAATCTCTTCGTTTGTCAATGATCGCCAAGGAAGCGTCTAATCTTTTGGCAAAGGCTCGAGCCCTTTCGACTCCGCCTGCGTCCGGCGAGACGATGACGATATCGTTCCCCAGGTGCCTCAGGTGCTCCAACAGCACCGGGGCGGCAAATAAATGATCCACCGGAATATTGAAAAAACCCTGAATTTGGCCGGCGTGAAGGTCGACCGTGAGAATGCGAGAAGCCCCTGCAGTGGTGATCAAGTCCGCTACCAGCTTTGCAGAGATGGGTGCCCGAGGAAGAACTTTACGATCTTGTCTGGCATAACCATAGTAGGGCATTACAGCGTTAATCCTCTCCGCAGAAGCTCTTTTCAGGGCGTCGATTAA
Organism: uncultured delta proteobacterium; assembly: GCA_963711845.1. Classification (GTDB taxonomy): domain Bacteria; phylum Desulfobacterota; class BSN033; order BSN033; family UBA1163; genus CAVQFR01. Next base: position 91,165 of record CAVQFR010000005.1, on the reverse strand, counting down.
AATCAGAAGTTCCATCAGATTGTCATTCACAGGAGAAGAAATGGACTGGATCACGAAAACATCCATTCCTCGCACGCTTTCATCAATCTCAACATGAATCTCTCCATCGCTAAAGGTGCTCACCACGGATTTTCCAAGGGAAGTCCCTAACTGGTCGCAAATCTTTTGCACTAATTGGGTGTTTGAATTCCCAGTGAAAATTCTTAACCAGCTCAAATCCTGTCCTGGATTGACAACCACTCTTTTTTTACTCATGAGAGCCTCTTCTCTCAATCCGGAAGGTGGACGGTATTGCGTGGAAAGCTGTAATTTTTATTCTTACATCTACTCTCCACTTTCCACTTTCCAAATTATTGGCTGGGGTGGGAGGATTCGAACCTCCGAATCCAGGTTCCAAAGACCTGTGTCTTACCGCTTGACGACACCCCAATCTTCTTTGAAGCAATGTCAAATCTGAAAGCCCAAATTTCAAATTATTAGTCAAAGGTTTTTGACATTCCTTCGACATTTAAATTTTGGCATTTGAAATTGGGCTTCTGCTTTTTTGACTCTCCTTATTATACTCTGCCAAAACGATGGAGTCGATCATCTATCGGGTTTGGTTGTCAAGGGGGAGGAACGAAACAACGGTCGAAAATAATCGCCACGTATGCCTTAATCCTCTCTTTTTCAAAGGGGAAAACCCTTGCTTCTGTTACTTCCATAACGCCCCCATTGCCATACATTGTGCCCGATGTGTGGCGTTACCCCTCACCTCGCCTATTTCAGCCAGGCGTCAGGCAGTCATGCCTTGTGCTTTAAAGACAAGCCATCCTTCCTTCCCGACCGATTTTCTTATCTTTTCATAACCCTTAGCTGCACTCTCTGCCTCTGGGAAGACCCCAAAAACAGTGGGGCCGCTCCCTGTCATCAAGGTGCCCAAAGCCCCGGCAGAAAGAAGTAATTCTTTCATGAGGACGATCTGGGGATATCTCTTTGAAACCACGTCTTCTAAATGGTTCAAAAGGATGCGAGAAATCCCCTCAGGAGTCCTCAAAAACCTATGAAGATTAAAATGAAACTGCTGATTTGTCAACACGAAATGCTGGTAAGCCCAACGGGTTGAAACCTCAAAATTCGGATAGATGAGAACGTACCATAGTCTCGGAAGTTCCTCCTTTTTTAGTCGCTCACCAATCCCCGACCCAATGGCAGCGCCTTTCAAAAAGAAGAAAGGAACATCTGCTCCGATCCCCAATCCCATCTTCATCAGTTCCTTTTGGGAAAGATTCGTTCCCAACAGTTGATTTAAAGCCATTAAGGTAGTGGCAGCATTGCTGCTTCCACCTCCTAAACCAGCCCCGAGAGGAATTTTCTTCTCAATCTCAATGTGAACGCCCCCCCTATAGCCGCATACCTTAAACATAGATTGAGTAGCCTTGTATACCAGATTTTTCTTTCCGAGGGGGAGTTTCGGATGATCTGCCACAATGGAAATACCCTTCTCCTGTTTTAAAGAGAAATGGAGGGTATCGTGGAGACTGATCTTCTGGAAAAGGGTTCTCAACTCGTGGTACCCGTCCTCCCGTCTGTTCAGTATTTCAAGTCTCAGGTTGACCTTTGCATGAGATTTGAAATGGAGTGAATCGCTCATATCCATCAAATTTGTCTAAAGGAAATTAAGACAAGTCGTGATACTTTCTTGAAGAAAAACAACCCTCCTTCCATCATAGGAAAGCCGGTCTCTTTTTTCAAGTGATTTTTAACGATGAACATAAGAGAAGGGTGTCAGATGTCAACCCTTCGACTCCCTTGCTCAGGGTTGACCCTGACCGGGGCCTGACGCCACCGAATGGATCAATCTTCATCAAGCCGGATGGACTCGGTAGGGCATTGGTTTACGCAGGCCCAGCACTCAATACAGTCCTCGGGATGGGTGGGATTTGATTTATCTTCTTGTGCTTCATAGACTTCACTGGGACAGATCTCGGCACAGTTTCCACAGCCATTACATTTTTCGCTATCTACCACTGGGTACATAGTCCGCTCGTCATTATTAGAATTCTTTCAGTTCTCGTTTCCCAAATTCCAAGTCCTAAATCTCAAACAAATTCCAGGTTCCAATTTCCAAATGCCCCAAATTAAAACGAGCAAGAAGCCTTTACTCTATGCTCCATGCCCTTTGCCCTATGCTGGTGGTTAACAGACCTGTTTCGTTCCGCAGGATAACACCTGGCTCGGTTTACTGCCGCTCCGATAAATGGTAATGCCTTTGCATCGCTCTTGATAAGCCGTCAGAAAAGCTTCCCTCACCTCATCCTTTGTTGCATCCCGTGGAAAGTTGATCGTTTTCGATACCGCATTATCCGTATACTCCTGAAAGGCTGCTTGGATCTTGATGTGCCAGAGAGGAGGGATCTCAAAAGCGGTGATAAAAAGTTCCTTAATCGTCTGGGGAACGTCGGGCAGATCTCGAAGAATCGCCCCCTCCGAAAGGGCCTTCATCAAACCTTGGCTTAGAAATCCTTCTTTCTCTCCCAATTCTAGAAAGAGAGGGTCGGTTATTTCAAACTCCATTCCCTCTAAAGCCCTTCTCACATAGTGAATGGCAAATAGAGGCTCAATGCCACTGGAGCAATCGGCGATCAAGCTGAGTGTTCCTGTCGGAGCAATGGTTGTGACCGTAGCATTCCTCAACTTCATCCCATCTCGGCTATAGATGGAACCCAGGAAATTTTGGAAAACCCCCCTCTCTTCAGCCAGCTCCATAGATCGTTCCTTGGCTTGATGCTGAATAAAACTCATTAAACCTCTTCCCACTTCCAAAGCCTTCGGAGAATCATAAGGAATGCCCAATCGGATGAAGAAATGGGCCAATCCCATTACCCCAAGACCGATCTTTCGATTCCCTTTTGCCATGTGGGTGATCTGTGGCAAGGGATATTGGTTCATATCTATCACATTATCCAAAAAGTGGACGGCATGCCTTACCGTCTTTCTAATCTTCTCAAAATCTGCCTCCCACTTTCCATTCCTTTCTTTCACCATATGAGAAAGGTTGATGGAACCTAATACACACGGTTCGTAGGGGAGGAGGGGAACTTCACCACATGGATTGGTGGTTTCCATATCTCCTATTTGTGGGGTGGGATTGGCGTCATTAATCCGGTCCAGAAATAAGACTCCAGGATCCCCTGTTTCCCAGGCTGCACTCACGATCGCTTCAAATACCTCTCTCGCTTTCAGCCGACCCCCCTCTTTCATCGTCCTCGGATTCATCAGATGATATTCGCCGTCTTTTTCCAGGGCCTCCATGAATTCTTTGGTTAACCCCACCGATAAGTTGAAATTTGTCATCTCATCAGGCTTCTTCTTCAGAGAAACAAACTCCATGATATCCGGATGATCAACCCTCAATACCCCCATGTTGGCCCCTCTTCTCGTCCCTCCCTGTTTGATGACCTCTGTGGCCATGTTAAATACTCTCATGAATGAGGCGGGGCCGCTTGCGCCTCCTCCTGTAGATTGAACCGTGTCATCTTTCGGTCTCAAACGGCTGAATGAAAACCCGGTTCCTCCTCCACTTTGATGGATAAGGGCCGTCTGTTTCACGGTTTCAAAAATGGAGTCGAGGGAATCCTCTATGGGAAGAACAAAACAGGCAGCTAACTGTTGGAGGTTTCTCCCTGCATTCATCAGACAAGGCGAGTTAGGGAGAAAATCTAAGGATGCCATCATCCGAAAAAAGATCTCAGAGACTTCTTCAACCGAGGTCGGGGTATGATAAGCGCGCTCCGCCTCAGCGATATTGCGAGCGACACGCCAGAACATCTCTTCGGGGGACTCGGCGACTTGACCCCGGGCATCTTTTTTCAGATACCTTTTTTCTAAAACGGCAATCGCGGGGGCGGAAAGATGAACTGATTCCATCTCAAGCTCCCTGAGGGAAGTCCTCCAAGGGTGGACTTCCCTTCATCCTATTTAAACGGTCTCTACGCTTTTTACTTCTGGGACTTGCTGCTTAAGTACTTTCTCAACCCCCATTTTTAAAGTCATCTGGGACATTGGGCAGCCACCGCAAGCACCGGTCAATCTGACCTTGACAACCCCATCCACCACGTCAACGAGTTCAATATCCCCTCCATCCGCTCGAAGGGCAGGCCGAATCTTATCCAGCGCCTTCTCCACATTCTCTCTCATTCCGTCTTCACCTCCTCTAGGCTATTTGTTATTTTCATATAAGAGCCTTTTCTCTTAATATGATAACATATACTCTTCTCTACTAACAAACAAAATTATTGATTTTATTGGCTTTTGTACTTTTCTAAAGGACGGTGGAAAATTTATAAGGTGGCGTTTTTATTAGTTTTGTCCTAGGCGGCTATAAGCAGAAGAAGGAAAAGAAAACTAATTTAGGGGAGAAGGCAACAATCCTTTTTCTTATCTCATTTCTCTAATATTTCTCGGAAGTATAACCTTAAGCATCAGGTCTATCACAAACCCTAGTATTTTCTTCACAGGTTGTGCTGCTGCTGTCGATGTCATAATAGCCGATTCCCTCCCCATGTTTACGATTTCAGGGCTTCTAAAAAGGGAACATTTCTTCCCCGCTCCCATTCCAGACCACCCTCTCTTTTTATCTGTTCAAAAAAATATCTCTTCAAGATGTCGGATTTTTGACAGGAATCCAAACCTCCCTTGCAGGTCGTTTGGTCACAATCCAGATCACAATGACCAATGCCTTGGCCCATGTCAGAAGATCCAGAGTCCCCATACAATTTGCAGAAATCTCGATAAAACCTACAGAGTCTGGGGATTGCCATCCAAAACACCTCCTTTATAGGCTGCAAATCATGTTCTTGACTTTTGCATTTTCAATGCCAAGAGGAGTTTATTTATTCAAGTAATTGATTTATAAAGGATTGACATTAATCTCAGGTTTTTCACAAGGAGATAAACTGCCTTTTTTTGTTAAGAGGAAATAAGAAAATGAGTGGCGTCAACCTACTTGCCTTGGAGGGACTAACGAGAAATCCATTCAGGAATATTGTAGGTATCCTTAGATCTAAACTTCTGTGTAAATTTTCCTAATCCATCAGGGTCTAGTAGAAGATATTCAATAGGCGGTTCTCTGTCACTATCTACAGCATAAGCGAAGATTTTGCCATTTCCACTTATCCTTGCGACATGTCCTCCGTCAGGGGCAAGAAATTTTTCAACGATCTTCTCCACCCCATTCACCTTCCTAACTTGGATGGAATAAGGAATGAGACCTCTTAAATCCGGGATGGGCCAGCCTTCCCTATTCACTTCTTGACCCATCGTCACGACCGGGATGACCAGAGTTCCGAGTAAAAGAAGAGAAACATATATCCAGATCCTGCTTCTTTTGTCTTTTAGCTTCGAACCTTCGGCTCTCAAAATTATTCTTTTAACTCCAAGAATTTTTCCGCAGCAAACGCCGCTGTTGCTCCATCCCCTACTGCGGTTGCGATCTGACGCAATAGCTTCTTCCTGCAATCCCCCACGGCAAAAATCCCCTTTGCCGAGGTTTCACAGTGTTCATTCGTTAAGACATATCCTCCTTCATCCATCTGGACGATACCCTTCAAAAATTGAGTCCTAGGTACCAGCCCCACAAAAAGGAAAGCACCTTCGGTTTCAAACTCCTTGATTTCCCCCGTCTTTACATTCTTTACAATAATCGAACGTATCATCGAATCACCTTTGATCTCCTGGACAATCGAATTCCAAAGGAATTTGATCTTAGGGTTGGCTAAAGCCCTTTCCTGATAAATTTTCGTCCCTCGAAGGGCATCCCTTCGATGGATGATTGTCAACTCCTTGGCAAACTTTGTCAGAAAGAGAGCTTCGGTGAGAGCAGAATCCCCTCCTCCTACGACAACGATCTGACTATCCCGGAAAAAGGCTCCATCGCAAATGGCACAATAAGAGACTCCTTTCCCGGCAAATTCCTTCTCTCCGGGAACCCCTAATTTCCGATATTCTGTACCCGTACTTATAATAAGGGCTTCGCACCGGTAGGTTGATTCATAAGTCTGGACAACCTTCATGTCCCCCTCTAAACTCACCCTTACAACTTCCTCTGTGACAGTTTCCATCCCAAACCTTTTCGCCTGCCCCTCCATGAGACGGCTCAACTCATCGCCGGTGACCCCCTGCGGGAATCCTGGATAGTTTTCAATCAATTCAGTAGTGGTCATCTGTCCCCCGAAGAGAGCGCTTTCGATCAGAAGGGTGCTGAGTCTGGCTCTTGATGTGTAGAGTCCTGCTGTCAAACCCCCAGGTCCTCCTCCGATGATGATCACCTCATAAATCTCTCTCTTCACCCCTTCCATCTGGGCCTCCCTATCCTCATGGTAGTTCCAGAATAGGACAAACACACTATTGTTGTCAATCTATCAGCTAACGAAAGAAGCATTTCCAAATCCGTAATCAATGCTTTTAAGAAAACGGAAATTGAAAAAAATGGCCTCCAGTGAATTTATGGGACTGAAAAAGGTGTCAAGCTTTCAATATCCTACCAATATTTTTCCCTTACCCTATCTTTCTCCCTTAAGGGGAGAGGCGAGGGTGAGCGGGACATTTCACGGCCTTCACGGAAAAGAGATGCTTACGCCGACGAAGCTTAACTTGACAACTGGGAATTGTGAAAGATAGATTAAACGCTTATAATTTAAGTCCAAAGGAGGGAGATATGGAAAGGACGTTATCCATTGTGAAGCCGGATGGAGTTCAGAAGCATTTGATCGGTGAAGTGATTAAACGTTTTGAGGGGCGCGGTCTGAAGCTGATTGCTGTGAAAATGATCTCTATGAGTAAAAAAGAGGCGGAGGGATTCTATGCCGTTCATCGGGGCAAACCTTTTTTCGAAAGTCTGACTACCTTCATGTCTTCCGGACCCTGCGTCGTCATGGTTCTTGAAGGGGAAGGAGCGATTTCAAAGACACGGGAATTGATGGGCTCCACTGACCCTAAACAAGCCAAAGAAGGAACCTTGCGGAATGAGTTTGCTGCCAATATCGAGAAGAATGTCGTTCACGGGTCTGATGCACCCGAAACGGCCGCTTTTGAAATGAAGTATTTCTTTAATTCCTTGGAGATGTTTGAGTATTGAAAAACTATTCAGAAAAAATTGATCTCAAAAACTTAAGCCCTTCTGAACTCATTGAATTCCTTGCATCCTTCGGAAAAGAACGCTATCGAAGCATCCAGATGTTAAGATGGCTTTACCAGCAGGGGGTCCAATCCTTTGATGAGATGACCAATTTGTCCAAGAGATTTCGTCAAGAGTTAAGCCAAATCAGCTTCATCTCCACCCTTCGCCCCGTGCATGTGGAAAAAGCAACGGATGGAACAAAAAAATTCTTATTTCAGCTTGAAGATGGAAACCGAATTGAAAGCGTTCTGATCCCTGACAAGGCACGCCTCACCCTCTGTGTTTCCACTCAGGTGGGATGTGCCTTCGGGTGTCGATTCTGCCTGACCGGAAAAACAGGATGGAAACGAGATCTAACGGTCTCAGAGATCCTCAATCAAATTCTGGCGGTCAGAAAAATGCTCCCTGGAGAAACATCCATTACTAACATCGTCTTGATGGGGATGGGAGAACCCCTTGCAAATTATAGAAACACATTGAAAGCGACTGCCCTGATGGCGCACCCAGATGCCTTCAGGTTTTCCTCGAGAAGGATCACTCTCTCAACCATAGGTCTCCTCCCTGAGTTGGAAGAAATGTTGAAAGAAAAGACTCCATTTCGTCTCGCCATCTCCCTGAATGCCTCGGATGAAGAGACTCGAACTTATCTCATGCCCGTCAATCGTCGTTACCCACTAAGCAAGGTCCTGGCGTTATGCAGGGAATTTCCCCTTCGGCGAAGAATTCGAATTACCTTTGAATATGTCATGGTGGAAGGAATTAATGATTCTCCCCTGGATGCCCAAAGACTATTAAAAATATTGCGGGGTATCCCCTCCAAGGTCAATCTCATCCCCCTCAATGAGGCCCCTGAGATCCTTTTAAAGAAACCATCGGAAGAGAAAGTGAAACGGTTCCAAGAAATCTTAATGGAGGGCGGTCTCACTGCAATCGTCCGAAACAGCAAAGGGCGAGAAATCTCAGCTGCCTGCGGTCAACTTCAGGGGAAAAGTTTGGAGTAAGGAACGGTTTGAAACCGTTGCCTCATAGGGTTCGGAGATGAACTTCAATGGTTGTAACACGTCAGCTGCTTGAATTGAAATAGAAGAATGATCATTGAATCGGAACGACTTCATAAAGAGCGAATGTATTATGGGTGATTGATTTTTCACTGCGGCGGGGTTAACATAAACCCTAATTTGATCAGGGAGGATGAGAATGTCGGAGAAGGTCGTTGGGGTGATTGGCGGGTCGGGGTTGTATGAAATGGAAGGTCTTGAAGAGGTTCAAACCGTTTCTTTGAAGACGCCTTTTGGTAACCCTTCGGACGCGTTTATTGTAGGGCGTCTCGAAGGGATGAAGGTTGCCTTTTTGCCTCGTCATGGAAAGGGCCACCGGATTCAGCCCTCTTCGCTAAATTTCAGGGCAAACATCTACGGGATGAAAAAGTTGGGCGTCCAATGGATTATCGGCGTCAGTGCTGTGGGATCGATGAAACAATCGATCCACCCCGGTGACATGGTGATCCCGAACCAGTTCATTGATCAGACAAAGGGGCGTCCGAGCACTTTTTTCAATGACGGGATCGTGGGTCACATCAGCCTTGCGGATCCGGTTTGTCCCGTTCTAAGTCAGATCCTTTGCCAGGCCGGTAATGAGGCCGGGGCGACGGTTCATCGGGACGGAACTTACATTTGTATCGAAGGGCCTCAATTTTCAACACGCGCCGAGTCGAGACTTTACCGGACATGGGGTGTGGATATCATCGGGATGACCAACCTTCCCGAGGCAAAACTGGCTCGGGAAGCAGAGATCTGTTATTCCACAATCGCCTTTGCCACCGATTATGATTGCTGGCACGAGGTCGCAGGAGATGTTTCCATCGGTGAGGTCCTGAGAATTCTCGCTCAGAGCGCAAAAATTGCAAAGAGTACGATTCGACGCGCGATCAAACAGCTTCCCGAGGAAAGAGACTGCCTTTGTGCCAATGCTTTGAAATACGCTCTGATCACCGGCAAGAAGTTTATCCCCCAAAAAACGAAAAGAGATCTAGAACCGATCATCGGGAAATACATAAAGTGAAGCATAGCGACTGTCTGATGAAGTCAAGCCTAGCAGTAGCCTATTTGATGGATCCTTCCCCAAGGCAGGAATCATAAATTTCAAGCAATGAAGTTTATCGCAGACCGAATGCTTGGAAAGTTGGTCAAAGAATTGAGAATGCTGGGTTATGATACCATCTATTACCCGGGGGAGAATGCTCATCCTTTGATAACAATGGCTCGAGAAGAGAGTCGGGTGATCTTGACTCGAAGCACCAAACTTATCCCGAAACGACCAGAGGATCGGATTGTGAGAATCGTCCAGGACAAACCTTCTCACCAGTTGAGAGAACTTATCCAAGGAAGAGTCATCTCCTTAAACGAGGAGACCCTTTTTTCCCGGTGCCTGCTGTGCAACAACTTCCTCAATAGAATTCCGCGAGAGGAGGCAGAAGGAAAGGTTCCTGATTTCATTTTCTATCAACAAAAGGAATTTTTTCGATGTCCGAATTGTTCGAGAATATATTGGCAGGGCTCACATCAGGACCATATGAAAAAAAGGATAGATGAACTACGAACAACCACCCAATGACAGGCACCTGCTTTCGTCCTGCAAGGCGGAGCTCCACGCAGGCAGGCTAAATCACAAATAAATGTATTTGAAATTCTTCCACCCTCTCCCCTCCCGCCTGGGGAGGGGAAATTTACTGTTTTGGCCATTTGGAAATTGGGGATTGAAATTTGTTTGGGATTTGGGGTTTGTCGTTTGGGACTTGAGGTTTATCATCAATGCGCATCATCAGCGGAATGTCAAAGGGGCGGAAATTAGTCACACCGAAGAGTCTGTCTCTTCGCCCCACTTCTGACCGGGTCAAGGAATCTATCTTCAACATCCTTAGCGAGGAGATTGAAGGGGGAGTGGTCCTCGATCTCTTCGCTGGGACGGGGAATTTGGGAATTGAAGCCCTGAGCCGAGGGGCGAAGAATGTGATCTTTGTTGAAAAAGGAAGGCATGCCCTAGGACTCATTCAAAGAAATCTCGCACAATTAGGGTTGGAGGAACGGTCTGAAGTTCTTCCCATAGACGCAATCCGAGCGATTGGAATTCTTAAACAGAGGGGGAAAACCTTCGACGTGATCTTCATGGATCCTCCTTACGAGAAGGGCTTGGTCGAAAAAACCTTAGTGAAACTGAGATCCCATCAGATTTATGACAAAGACTCTATCCTGGTCGTCGAGCATCATCGGCGGGAACTCCTCCCCCCCATCATCCATGGCTGGAATCTGATTCGCCGGCGAGAGATGGGAGAAACGGTGGTCTCTTTTTTAACCCCTCAGGAAGACCATGTATCCACCGAGACTGAGATAGAATCCTGAGCGCATTCTCCCTCTGCGGGTAAATAAAAAGGAGTAACAGAATGACAAAAAGGAAGAAAGGAGAGGACAAAGATATGGGAAAAGTAGCCATCTATCCGGGTTCCTTCGACCCCATTACCTATGGTCATATCGATGTCGTTGAAAGGGCTCTCGAGATCTTTGACAAGGTGATCATCGCCATCGCAGAGAATGAAGAAAAACGTCCCCTCTTCTCTGTTGAAGAGCGTCTTCAAATGGTGAAAGCTTTCTTTAAAGAAACCCCCAAGGTCCTCGTGGACAGTTTCAAGGGACTTCTTGTGGATTACGTCGCGAAGACCAACGCCGTCGTGATACTAAGGGGCCTCCGGGCAACTTCCGACTTCGAATACGAATTCCACATGGCCTCCATGAACCGAAGCCTCAATACCCATCTGGATACCCTTTTCATGATGACCAGTAAGGACTATTTTTTTGTCTCCTCCAGAACGATCAAAGAGGTCGCCAGATTAGGGGGGGGCGTTGAGGGATTGGTCCCAGACCTCGTCGTCAGACGGTTGAAAGAGAAGTTCAAGCTTCCCGTGACAAAAAAGAAACAGATCAGATGGGACGACTGATCTGAATTCGGATTGGGGAATTCGGAATGCGGGATTGAAAAGTGAAATGACTGATTTGAATGGGGGCAAGCATAGAAATCTTAGTGCCTCGCCACTTGAACCCTTAAACCGTGGAATCTGCGAGGCCTTCCTATGAAAAGACTGATCCTCTGCGATTTTGACGGAACGGTCAGCGTTCGGGATATGGGGTATGTCCTGGTCAATCATTTTACCTCGGGTCATTGGGAAGCGATCGACCGTGATTTCCGCGAAGGAAAGATCGGCTCAAAAAAGGCTTATTCGCGAATTGCAAAAAAACGGAATCGGTTCTGACTTCGATTCTTAAAATCTTTCGCCAAAGGGTAAGTTCTTGCTGCGGTGAGCGGGGAGATAGGGCTCATGAATATTTCTTCAAAATGTGTTGGGCTACGGTCAATCCGCTAAAGACCTCTCCTCCCACGCCCCAATAGGGGAAATTCTCCTTTCCAATAAAGTAAATGTTTTTTGACATTCTGATGGGAACGACTCCTTCCCTCCAATAAAAATCCGAAGCGCATTCGTAAAGAAAGTGTGAATAAGACCACTTAGGAAACTGATCACTGACCCATTGAAAATCAGCGAATTCAATGTAATTCTCAAGAAAAGGAAAAAGATGGCATAAATGTTTCATAACTTTTTGCTGATAATTTACCAGATGGGTCTGATCCCATTTCCCAGCATCAATGAGCCCCTCAACGGTAAGAGCCCTCCGCTCTTCCGGTGCCCTGGTCTTGTCTCCTTTTGGACTCATCGAAAGGAAGAGGAGATTCCCATCCTCATAGGGCTTTTCAAGATCCAAAAGGGAAATCAGATGATCTTTCATCCCAACCGGAATGACTTTTTCATGGATCCCTAAGAATAAAGGAGTGATCACATAGAGAGGCTTGATCCTCTTCCCCCACTTTAGCAATCCTTTCCCTTTTTTTCCCAGGGAGGATGAAATGCGATGAAGCGGAGAATTAATAATAAGAAATTGAGATCGAAACACCTCAGGGTTTCCATCGAGATTCAAGGTGAACCCTTTTCGCCGCCATGGTTTTATTTCTTTCACTCTGTCGATCTCTTCAATCCTGCCGCCCGATCGTGTGAATTGATTCAAAACTTCTATTTCCAACTTCTCTACATCCATCTCTGAGTTCAATTCATTCGTCTCATCAAATAAGACATGAGCCGCCAAAGAGATGGGAAATCGATCCGAATAGAGATTCCCCCAGGAGATCAGTTGGAGTTGAATGAATTGCCTGAACTCTTTCGAAAATGGAAGGAGTTTTTTGTCCATCTCTTCATTTGGGAAAGGATCCGATGACAACATCCTTTTGGCAAAAGAACGTTCCTGAAAGGGGAAAGAAAATCCTGAAGGTTTCCTCTTTCCATTCCCTTTTCGAAAAAGATCCTGAATTTGATCCAGCTCATCATAAAATCTTTCAATCTGGGACACCTCTCTTGGAAATTCCCTTTTCCATTCCCTTTGGGATTGGGAGCGCTGAGGAAAAATGTCAATCCTTGCTTTGGGAAGGACCACTTGAAAGGTGGAGCTGTGCCTCGACTTGTCTAAAACGACCTTCGCCCGCTTGCCATCTTCTCGGGTCCCCATCAGAAAAGAGATGCCCAACGTCTGAGAGATTTTTCTGATCAGGCTAGGTTTCAGACATTTTTCTGAAAGGTTTGAAAATGGAACAAAATGGTATCCTTTTATTGCACAAGAGGATTGGTATCCTTTTTCTCTAAGCAACAAGACGGAGTGGTTATTTTTTGACAACAAAGTTCCTGCGACCAGTCCTCCCAGGCCAGAACCTATTACAATCACCTCCTGCTCGTTTCCTAGCCACTTCATCGAACTTTGAGCCTCTTTCCCTTTGACCTCGGTCCGCTCGATCTGAGGGAGGGACTGGGTGATAGGCTAAGGATCATGATAATGCTGGATATGATAAGTGATAGAGAGGATCGTGCGCTAAAAAAATGAAAGGTCAGACAAGCTCGATTTTCTCTTGTTCCCTCTCAGTTTTTCCCACCTCACCGATGATAAAGGCCTTTTCGCCTAAAGAATGAAGCCTGGTTGAAATTTCTTGGACGTCTTTGGACCTGACGACAAGAATCATTCCAATCCCGTTATTGAACGTGCGAAGCATCTCTTCCTCAAGAATATTCCCCTTCTCTTTCAAAAAGGAGAAGATAGGCGGAATCTCCCACGTCCCTTTCCGGACAATCGCTTTACAGCCCTTTGGAATGACTCTCGGAAGGTTTCCCGTAATGCCCCCACCCGTGATATGGGCAATTCCACCGATATTGAAGTCTCGTGTAAGGTTGAGAATGGTTTTGACGTAAATCCGAGTCGGCCGGAGCAGCACGTCGCCCAATGCTCCTCCGATCTCTTCAACATGATCCCCCAATTCCATTTTGTGTTGATCAATGAGCAACTTTCTTACTAACGAATACCCATTGCTGTGCAGACCGCTGGAGGAAATTCCGATGATTTTGTCTCCGACGGTCACACCCGATCCGTCAATGAGTTGAGAATTCTCTACAATGCCTACAGCGAATCCAGCCAGATCGTACTCCCCTTTTTTATAGAATCCAGGCATTTCAGCCGTCTCACCGCCGACGAGGGAACAGTCGGCTTCGATACACCCTTTGACGATCCCCGAAACCACCTTGATCGATTTTTCCGGGTCAAGCTTGGAAGTGGCTAAATAATCCAGAAAGAAGAGAGGTTTCGCCCCACAGACTACGATATCATTGACACACATCGCTACCAGATCAATCCCAATAGTATCATGCCGGTCCATCAAGAAAGCAATTTTCAGCTTTGTCCCTACGCCATCGGTAGAGGAGACGAGAATCGGTTTCTTATAACGTTCCAGATTGAGGGACACGCACCCCGCAAATCCACCAATTTTCGTCAAGACCTCAGGTCGGAACGTAGACTCCACCATGGGTTTGATCGCCTGAACAAAGGTGTCCCCCTTCTCAATATCTACCCCTGCATCTTTGTAAGAAAACCTCTTCACCCTCTTCCTCTTCCTAAACGAAAATATGTTTTAGATTAATCGATACCCCCTAAAATGTCAACCTTTTGACTCCCCGGCCTGAAAGCTTGGGTTTACCTTCAGTCTGAGCGGCTCGACTGAGCTCGCCGAACACCAAGACTGAGGGCTCAACCTGCCTGCCCCGCCCTCGGTCGGGACCGGGGGGTGTAGGCAGGGGTTGCCCCTGAGCGGCACTTCAAAGACCCTCCCGAGGTGCGAAACATGTCCTGTCGAGGGGGTCAAATATTTTGCTTGCAGATTTAGATAGACTTTGTTAGTTTTGTTGAGTTTTAGCTGTATTTCACGCGACTGAATATGAGAATTGAAGAGTTCGATTACCACCTTCCCCTATCCTTGATCGCTCAATACCCATCCTCACAAAGGGGAGAGACTTCCTTAATGGTCCTTCGCCGTCAGACGGGCGCGATCGAGCACCAAGCCTTTCAAGATATTGCTAAATACCTTCATGCTGGCGACCTCCTGGTCATGAATAATACTCGTGTTCTTCCGGCTCGACTCATCGGGAAAAAGGAAACAGGGGGAAGGATAGAGATGCTTCTCATCCCTTCGTGGAATGGAAGAAAAGGAGAATGGAAGGCATTGATCAAGGGCACAGGAAAGGTAAAACGGGGGGCTCGAATCCGATTTGAGCAGGCATTTCAAGGAGAGATAGAAGAGCTGAAGGACGGAAAAGGGAGAGTCACCTTTTCCTATCAAGGTGAAGTCACGGAACTCCTTCAGAAGATCGGCCATATCCCTCTCCCTCCTTACATCAAGCGAGGGGACGAGCCCTTGGACAGGGAGCGTTATCAGACTGTCTTCGCAGAGAGAGACGGATCGATCGCCGCACCCACAGCAGGTCTCCATTTCACTCATCCTTTGCTTCAATCGCTTAAAGAAAACGGGGTGCGAACGACAATGATCACTCTCCACATTGGAACCGGAACTTTCACTCCGGTCAAGGCCCGCGACATCGAAGACCACGCCATGGAAGCGGAATGGATCGAGATTTCGGAGGAGACGGCGAGAGAAATCAAAGCTACGAAAGCCGGGGGCGGAAGGATTATTTCTGTTGGAACGACCACAACACGTGCCCTTGAATCCTTTTCCGATGGGAATGGAGGGGTGAAATCCGGTAAAGGGACGACTTCTTTATTTATCTATCCTCCCTATCGTTTTCGAGTCATCGATGGGTTGGTCACAAACTTTCATCTGCCCAAATCGACGTTGATCATGCTGGTATCCGCCTTTGCAGGAAAAGACTTATTAGTGAGGGCCTATCAAGAAGCCGTCCACAGAAAATATCGATTTTATAGTTATGGCGATGTCATGCTGATCCTATAGAAAATAACGTGACCGTTGCCCGTGTCGCGTGTCCGAAAAATAATCCAAAAAAGGATTACTTACGGTCACGGATAACGGACACGGAAAACGTTTCTTAGAATTATGGCTTTTCGCTTCGAGATCATTAAAAAAGATACCTTTTCCAAGGCAAGGCTGGGGAAGATTGAAACAGACCACGGCTCTTTTACCACCCCTGCTTTTCTCCCTGTGGGAACACAAGGGTCGGTGAAATCCCTTACCCCCGAAGAATTAGTGGAGATAGGTGTTGAGGCGATCCTGAGTAATACGTACCACCTTTATCTCCGGCCAGGGCACGAGACGATTGGGAGATTGGGAGGGCTTCACGCCTTCATCCATTGGGAAAGACCCATTTTAACCGATAGCGGTGGATTCCAGATCTTTAGTCTCGGAAGTCTTCGGAAGGTTTCAGAAGAAGGAGTGACTTTTCAGTCACACTTGGATGGCTCTTCTCACTTCCTCACACCGGAAAAGGTGATGGAAATTCAGAGGGTCCTCAGGACGGATATTGCCATGGTTTTAGACGAATGTGTCCCCTACCCTTCTCCTTATGAATACGTGAAGGCCTCAACAGAGCAAACAGCCCGTTGGGCAAAAAGATGTCTTCAGGTAAAGCGAGAGAGAGATCCTGCTCTCTTCGCCATTGTTCAGGGGGGAGTGTATCGGGATTTAAGGGAGAAAAGTGCTCAGACACTAGTGGAGATGGGGTTTCAGGGATACGCCATTGGCGGTCTCAGTGTGGGTGAACCAAAATCAATGATGTTGGATGTCCTGGAGTGGACAACCCCCCTCTTGCCGGAGAATATCCCTCGATATTTAATGGGGGTTGGAACACCCGAAGATATTATCAATGCCGTGATACTTGGAGTGGACTTCTTCGATTGTGTCCTTCCGACAAGGAATGCACGAAACGGAACACTTTTTACTTCTTCAGGAAAGATATCGATCAAACAGGCGCAATATGCCGAGGATCAAAGGCCTGTGGATGAAACATGTGGTTGTTACACCTGCCGCAACTATTCCAGGGCCTACCTTCGACATCTCTATCTCTCGAAAGAAATTTTGTCTTCAAGGTTGAATACTATTCATAATTTGTATTATTATATAAATCTTATAAGAAAGATTAGAGAGGCAATCCAAAAGGGCCGCCTCCTCGATCTTTATAAATCCTATACCTCACCACACGGATTGGGAACAGAATTTTCGACCCATTTTCAATCGAACTGAGGACAGGGTAAAAATTTAAAAGGAGGATTTTATGGGGATTGATTTGGCTTATGCGATGGGAACACAACCCGGGGGGGGCGGAGGTCAAGGGTCTTCACTCATGACTTTTTTGCCCATTATTTTCATCTTCGTCATCTTTTATTTCTTGCTCATTCGACCTCAACAGAAGCAGAAAAAGGAACATCAGAACCTCTTGGCAAGCCTCAAGGTGGGAGATAACGTTTTAACCGCCGGAGGGATCTACGGCCGGGTGACCGGTCTCAAAGATGACAAAGTCACCGTTGAGATCTCGGATAAGGTGAGAGTAAAAGTCAGCAGAGGCCACATTGCAGGAGTGGTAAAACAGGATGTATTGAAGGCAGACTAAGTCTGATTTCAAATTTCAGATTTTAGATTTCAGATTGAAGTACCAAATTTCTCCGATTTGCAATTTAAGATTTGAAATCTGCAATCAACCATTGGAATGCTCCTTGCTCTGAACTTTGTTTTAGGGCTATAATCCGTGAGGAGGTGACGTATGAAGAAGTATGAAACGATCTTTATTTTGGACCCCGATCTTGAGGAAGCGCAGGCCCTATCGGCAATCGAAAAAGCCAAGGGAATCATCACGCAGGCCAACGGAGAAATCTTAAAGGTTGAAGATTGGGGAAAAAGAAAACTTGCCTACGAAGTCAAAAAGAAGCCCAAAGGCCATTATATCCTGATTCACTTCTTGGGATCGCCCGCTTTGCTCTCTGAACTGGAGAGAAATTTTCGAGTCATGGATGCCGTCATCAAATACCAATCCGTTCGATTGGGCGAACGACAGGTATCCTCTTCCGAAGGTCCAATCCTGGATGAAGCTTCAGAGGAGGAACCCGAGGCCGTGGTGAAGACATGACTTTTTTGAATCGTGTCGTTCTCACGGGAAAGGTGGTCACCCCTCCTCGACGTCATTTTCGTCCGGACGGGTCTCCCGTGATCCAATTTCCTCTTGAATTAAATGACTCAGAGGACCTTACGGGGCAGCCTCTGGACCGTAAGGGTACAGGACAGAGAGGTCCAAATCGGATCGACATCGTAGCCTTTGGGAAATTGGCTGAGTTTAAGCTTGATCTCCTCCAAAGTGGCCAACACCTGATGGTCACCGGGAGACTCAATCAACGAAGCTGGCAAACACCTGAAGGGAGGAATCGAACTCGCACGGAAGTGATCGCGACAGCCCTTCAGACGATCGAAGAGAAGAACCAAACGGAAAAGTCAACCCTTCGACTCACCGACCTGAAAGCCGATGGTTGCTCAGAGTTGACCCTGAGCAGCGGCAAGTCCGGTCTTCAGAGGCGGGGCTTGCCACTGCCGAACGGGTCGAAGAAACAAGGAGAATAGAATGAAGAGACCCCCAGAAAAAACAGGTCCCGACAGGAAGAAAAAACCTTTCATGAGGAGAAAGGTCTGCCGATTCTGTACGGATAGAAAATTGGATATCGATTATAAAAACCCGAAGATCCTTCGCTATTTCATCACGGAACGGGGAAAGATTATTCCCCGGAGGATCTCAGGGAACTGCGCAAAGCACCAAAGACAGGTGACGGTCGCCCTTAAAAGGGCACGCAACATCGCTATTCTTCCCTTTACCACAGCCGTCCGTTAAACAGGGAACAAGTCTGGTTTGGAGACAGTTTGAAACCCAAGGTTCAAGGTAAATAATCAGTGATTACGCTATGCGCTTAGCTCTATGCGCTATGCTTTATCGGAGGTGATCCATGCAGGTTATTTTGTTAGAGAACGTGCCTTCTTTGGGAAAGGCCGGAGACCTGGTGAAGGTCTCAGATGGATACGGAAGAAATTATCTCATCCCTCAGAAGAAAGCCCTTCTCGCCACAGAAAAAAGCCTTAAGGTGATCGAACATCAAAGGCGTCAGGTGCAGCAACG
Organism: uncultured delta proteobacterium; assembly: GCA_963711845.1. Taxonomy (GTDB): domain Bacteria; phylum Desulfobacterota; class BSN033; order BSN033; family UBA1163; genus CAVQFR01. The sequence continues at coordinate 72,470 of CAVQFR010000005.1, read as the reverse complement.
TTTGGAAAAAGGGAAAAAAGATGCGGAGAAGCTGGGCGTGGAAATCGAAAAGCTCTCCTGCACCTTCCCAAAAACGGTTGGAGAAAGTGGAAAACTTTTCGGTTCCGTGACTTCCATGGATATTGAGAATTATCTGAAAGAAAATGGAATTGACGTGGACCGTAAAAAGATTTCCTTGGAGGAACCCATCAAGAACTTGGGGATGTTTACCGTACCGATCAAGCTCAGTGCCGAGGTGACCGCCCACCTTAAGGTTTGGGTGGTCCAGGAGTGACGTTTCATGAACGAGGCGGACTTCTCCTCCCGCAAACTTCCCCCTCAGCACATCGAAGCGGAACAATCCATTCTGGGAGGAATCCTCATTGAAAACGAGGCGATCAATCGGGTAACGGAAATCCTCGATGCCGAGGACTTTTATCGAGATACCCATCGCAAGATCTTTAATGCCCTCATCAACCTTTCGGAACGTGATGAACCCGCCGATCTGATCACCCTGACCAATGAACTTCGGAAAATTGACCAGCTCGATTCCATCGGAGGAGCTTCCTACCTCGCTTCTCTGGTTGATTCCGTCCCTACCGCCGCCAATATTCAATACTACGCCAGGATCGTCAAAGAAAAGGCCATCCTTCGGAAGTTGATTCAGACTTCCACGGAGATCATCACCCAAAGTTATGAGGATCGAGGGGATGTGGAGGGGTTTCTGGACGAGGCGGAGCGGGCCATCTTTGACATTTCGGAAAAAAGAGTGAGACCCTCTTTTTACCCCATCCGGGAAATTGTCAAAGAGAGTTTTGCTACCATTGAAAAACTCTTCAAAAAGAAGGAGGCCGTCACCGGCGTTCCCTCAGGGTTTAAAGAACTGGATCGCATGACGGCTGGTTTTCAGCCCTCTGACCTGGTCATCATTGCCGGAAGGCCCAGCATGGGCAAGACGGCTTTTTGCCTCGATGTTGCCGAATATGCCGCCATCGACAATAAAATACCTGTGGCCATTTTTTCGCTGGAGATGTCAAAGGAACAATTGGTCATCCGTATGCTCTGTTCCCAGGCCCATGTGGAAGGGACCCGTCTCAGGACAGGCTATCTCAATGAGAGCGATTGGCCCAAGCTGACCATTGCGGCGGGGAGTCTATCGGAGTCGCCCATCTACATCGACGATACGGCAGCTCTCTCCGTTTTGGAGTTGAGAGCCAAGGCCCGTCGTCTTAAATCCGACCACGGCTTGGGCATGGTCATCGTTGACTACCTTCAATTGATGAAAGGGAGATCAAGAGTCGAAAGCCGACAGCAGGAGATCTCAGAAATCTCCCGATCATTAAAAGCGCTTTCGAAGGAACTCAATATCCCGGTGATCGCCGTCTCGCAGCTCAGCCGGAAGACCGAGGAGCGAACGGGAAACAGGCCTCAGCTGTCAGATCTCCGGGAGTCGGGCGCGATCGAGCAGGATGCGGACCTGATCCTTTTCATCTATCGCGACGAAGTCTATAACAGATCAGAAGATAACCCGAATCGGGGTAAGGCAGAGGTGATCATCGGAAAACAGCGGAACGGTCCTATCGGCAAGATCGACCTGGCTTTTTTAGATAAATTTACGACCTTTAAAGACCTCTACAAAGGGGACACTGAAAATACGTACGGAGGGTGATCATAGAGTCGTTCGGAGTATGCAATAGCTGAAAGCTCAAAGCGGAAAGCATCACCATTCAGCCTTGAGCTTTGAACTTTCAGCCGATCAGCTCCGAACTCAAAACTTCGGACTCGGCACTTGAATGCAAGCGATGAACCTGCCTAATATCCTCACGTTGATAAGGGTCCTGCTGGCTCCAGTCTTCGTCATTCTCATCATCAACAAATATTTTCAATGGGCTCTTCTCACTTTTGCGATTGCAGGGATCACAGATGGATTGGACGGTCTCATCGCACGCCTGACTCACCAACGGACCGAATTGGGCGCCTACCTCGACCCCATTGCCGACAAACTCCTGACCTTCGCTGCTTTCATTTCCCTCGCCATCATTGAAATGGTTCCCAGCTGGCTGGTCGTCATCGTCATCACCCGGGATATCATCATCTTGGTAGGTTTCCTTGTCATGTTTCTCACGAATTATCATCCCAAGATCAGCCCCAGTCTTTTGAGCAAGATGACAACCACTTTTCAGATTGTCACCATCCTCTTTGCTTTATTGGCAGGGCTCTTCCCAGCCTTTAAACAACTATCCATGCTCGCCTATTACGGAACTGCCATCATCACAGTTCTCTCTGGAACCCAATATGTCTATATTGGTGCACGAATTCTAAATGGGAAAAAATAATCATCCGTCATTGAAGGGAGGGCTGGTTATGGCAATCATCGTTGATGTCACGGGAAGAGAGATTCTGGATTCCAGAGGAAACCCGACCGTGGAAGTGGAAGTCTTCTTGGAAAACGGTTTCAGTGGCAGAGCCTCCGTTCCTTCAGGAGCTTCTACCGGAAAGCATGAAGCCTTGGAATTAAGAGACAAGGATCCCAAACGCTTTCTGGGCAAAGGGGTCCAGAAAGCAGTTCAAAACATCCATCGCATAATGGCACCCAAACTCTTGGGAATGGATGTCCTCGATCAAAAGGCCATCGACACAGCCATGCTTCAATGGGATGGAACTCCGAATAAAAGCCGGTTAGGCGCCAATGCGATTCTGGGTGTCTCTCTGGCTTGTGCCAAGGCAGCCGCCAATCACCTGGGACTTCCTCTCTATCAGCATCTCGGAGGTCTTTCCGCCACCCAACTTCCTCTCCCCATGATGAACATTCTCAATGGTGGCGCACACGCCGATAATAATCTAGACCTTCAGGAATGCATGATCATTCCCGCGGGAGCCAAAAGTTTCAAGGAGGCTCTCAGAATGGGGGTGGAGGTTTTTCACAGTCTTAAGGCTATTTTGAATTCAAGGGGTTATAAAACCTCCGTGGGGGACGAGGGAGGATTTGCCCCCGACCTTCGTTCTAATGAGGAAGCTTTTTCATTGATCGTGGAGGCCATTCGAAAATCGGGCTATCAACCCGGAAAAGAGGTGGCCCTTGGCATCGATGCCGCGGCGACTGAGTTCTACCAGAATAGGGCTTATCTTCTCAAGGCTGAAAAGAAGTCGAAGAGGACTTCTGCTGAGATGGTCGACTACTACGAAGCTCTGATCAAGAAGTTTCCTATCATCTCCATTGAAGACGGTCTTGCCGAGGATGACTGGAAGGGGTGGAAAGCGATGACCGCCCGTCTTGGGAAAAAGATCCAATTGGTCGGGGACGACCTTTTTGTTACCAACCCCAATCGACTCATGAAGGGGATTCGAGAAGGAGTGGGAAATGCGATCCTCATTAAACTCAACCAGATCGGGACATTGACCGAAACCCTAGATGTGATTGAGGTCGCCAAAAGAGCCGGCTATCGGACAGTCATCTCTCATCGCTCAGGCGAGACAGAGGATACGACCATTTCTGATTTGGCCGTGGGCACCCATGCCGGTCAGATCAAGACCGGCGCCCCCTCCAGGACAGATCGGGTGGCCAAATACAATCAACTTCTTCGAATTGAAGAAGAACTCGGGAACCGCGCCACCTATGCTTCTCCGCTTCGATGGAATTCAAGGAAATAGTTCGGGGTGTTTCGTTCAGAGTTCGGATACATAGATCAACCCTTCCAAACGACCTTCTGAACTCACTAAAATGGCGGCTGAAGCCGTTCTAACCAAAATGAGATATCGACTTATTGAATGCACTGGCGATAGCTTCAGACCCTAAACTCCGAACTCCTGACCCCGAACCCCGAACTTTAGCTTTTAAAGGCTGAGATGGGCACTCGATCTTTTAAAGCCTCTCTCCTCATTAAGGGACTGAGCGGTATCATCGCCCAAGTCATTTTGATGCGGGAACTCCTCGTCTCTTTTCATGGCAACGAGCTCACCCTCGGGATCATTCTCGCCAACTGGCTCATCCTGGTAGCAATTGGTTCTTTTATCATTGGAAAAACCGTAGAAAAAGTAGAAAGTAAAATAGAAGTCTTTGCGCTCTTCCAACTGTTTTTTGCGGTAGCCCTTCCAATGGCCATCTATCTCTCCCGAAGTTTCAGAAACATCCTTCTCTCCACTCCTGGAGAGGGTCTTGGCTTCGGGCCAATCTTTTATTCCTCCTTCCTGATCCTCCTCCCCGTAACACTTCCCCAGGGTGCTCTTTTCACCTACGGGTGTAGAATCTATTTCCAATGCATCCGAAAGGACGTCTCCTCCATCGGAAAGGTCTATGTCCTTGAAAGCATCGGGTCCATCGTCGGTGGAATACTCATCACTTTTTTTCTTATTCAATATCTCAATTCTTTTGAGATCGCATTTATCATCTCCCTAATGAATACCCTCATTTCGATATTCCTTCTTTGGCCAAAGCCAAGATCCTTCCATTGCGTTTTCCAAAGGGTTCTTTGGATTTTGTCGATTCTTCTATTCTTCGTCTTCGCCTATGGCCTTTTGCCCCAAACCTCAAGCGCAATCAACGAATCCTCCATCCATTCACAGTGGAGAGATCTAAATGTTATTCACAATGAAAATTCTATCTACGGGAATATCACTGTCACGAAGAAAGGTGAGCAATTCACGTTCTTTACTAACGGCGTCCCGTCCATCACCACTCCTATCCCGAATATCGCCTCCGTCGAAGATTTTGTTCATTTCTCCATGCTCTTTCATGAAAAACCTGAATCGGTGTTAGTCTTGAGCGGTGGCGCTGGAGGAATGATCCATGAAACTTTGAAATATCCTGTGAGGCGTGTGGATTATGTTGAACTCGATCCCCTTCTCCTGAGATTAGTTCAGAAATTCTCAACTCCCCTCACTCAATCCGAGCTTTCAGACCCGAGGGTAAGGATCCATTATACGGACGGTCGGTTCTTTACAAAAAGAACGCGGGATCGATTCGATCTCATCTTCATCGGACTCCCGGCTCCTCAGGAATTACAGACCAATAGACTTTTTTCATCTGAATTCTTCTCCATCGTCAAGGGGAAGATGAATCCTGATGGAATCATTGTCTTAACCCTTCCGGGGTCGTTGACCTATATCAGTCCTGAATTGAGAGACTTGAACAGGTGTATTTTAGAGACGTTAAAGACCGTTTTTCGTTCAGTGAGGATCATCCCCGGTGACACTAATCACTACCTGGCCTCTGATTCCAGCAAGCTTGAGAGGGTTACATCTGCAGATATAGTCAAAAGACTTGAAGATAGGAAAATCAAAACGAGCTTGTTCACCAAAAGCTATTTGGAATTCCGACTGCACGAAAGATGGCTGAAATGGTTCTTAGAATCTATGGAGAGAAAAGAGGTTCAGATCAATTCCGATTTTCGTCCCATGGGGGTCTTCCTCAGCCTTTCTTACTGGAATGCCCTCTTCTCCCCCTCCCTCGCAGGAATCTTCAAATGGTTTGAAGGATTCAGCCTTCGGATATCGATTGCCTTTATAATCCTCTTTACTCTCCTGATGTCGCTTGTTTTTGTGAAGAGGCCCTCTCTTTCAAGACAGTCCATTCCCTATGCCATCTTCACTACTGGATTAGTGGGGATGATCTTCAATTTGGCTGTCATCTTCACCTTTCAAACATTTTATGGCTACCTTTACCACCAAATCGGCCTCCTCATTGCCATCTTTATGTTTGGCGTTGCGCTGAGCAGCTTCTACATGACGCGGTATTTAGAGAGAATAGAAAGGGATTCTCATCTCTTTTTGAAAATAGAAATTTATATCATCTTTTTCGCGTTCCTTTTTCCCTTTGTGTTTTCCATCCCGTCTCAATACCTCGAAAAAACAGTTCTCTCCCTTCTGGTCTATCCGCTGTTTCTGATCATGTCCTTTTTCTCTGGCGCGTGTATCGGGCTTCAATTCCCTCTTGCGAGCAAAATATATCTCGCGTTGCCCGGAAAAAAGGGAACGCTCGGCCACACCGCTGGCCTACTCTACGGAGCAGATCTCCTGGGAGGCTTCTTAGGAGGTCTTTTTGGAGGGATTCTCTTATTACCCATTTTGGGCCTGAAGGAATCCTGCTTCATGATGGCCATGATCAAGATCAGCAGCCTTGTGCTACTCCTTATCTTCATCAAAGTCCAAAAGGCTAAATAAGAGCGTAAGTGTCTATAGGAATACAACCGTCATCTTTCTACAATATAGGCATAAAGGATCTGGTCTAAAAACTGTCTATTCTTGAGGGATTAACCCTTGAAATTCCCTTTCAGAAACGCCACAATGCGCTCGAACGCCCGGGGATCTTGGATAAAAAACAGATGGCCCCCCTCAAACAGCTCCAACCGTGCCCCAGGTATCTGCTTCTGCATTGCTTCGAGATTGGCAGGCGTTGCAATGCCGTCATACCGGCCCCCACAAATGTAGACCGGCATCCGTAGATTTGAGAGCCGATCGTACGTATCGTGAAGTGCGCGGGCCTCCAACTGCCGCCGGGCACCCATTTGGCGCCCCGGTTCGTCTGCTCCCACTTGCAGCCCTCGCTAAGGTCTGGTCCAACAGCAATTGGAATTGGGCGGGGTTGGCCGCCTGCCAGACAGCGTCCCGCCGCGTGTCACTCTGGTAAAGGATTTTGCGCGCATACTCCTCGACTGGTAGGTGAGCGAGCTCATGCAATGGATACGAGGCCCCTCCCGCACCACCGCTGCTGGTGGAGGCTAGAACCAGACGTTGCACCCGGTGCGGAAAGCGAAGGGCGAACTCTTGTGCCACCATCCCTCCGAACGAAATGCCCATGACCAAGCAACGATCCCACCCCACCGCCTCGAGCAGTGCGTTGGCATCATCGGCATAATCGACCATGGTATAGGGGATATCCGGACGTGAAGTTTGGCCGAGACCGCGTTGATCATAGGCGAGGATCTCAAAGTGGTGGGCGATGGGCATTTCAAAGATACTCGGTGAGCGCCGCAAGTCGCCCCCTGTGCCACTGATAACGAGCAAGCGTGGGCCTTTGCCATGGATCTCAAAATACATCCGGAGGTCACGAACAGTAATAAATGGCATGGCTCACTTTTTGTAGGGATTTCTCATCTCATCCGCAATCTTTTTTGAACCGCTTCGGAAGTCAGTTCCCGAATAGCATCGGAGGCAATCCACTTCGCAGATTTTGATTCGATTCCTCGAATCTCCTTTGCTGTCTTAATAGCCTTCTGATTCAAGTGTAGGTTTCTTTTCCCGATCTGTCTTAACGCCCAGTTTACAGCCTTTTTGACAAAATTCCTCTCATCCCGCGCTTCCCTTTTAATGATGGGAAGAAATTTCAAAAAGTCTTTGTCCCCCGCTTCCTTATCATGAACGGCCAATGTCGCCATCAGGACGAACCCTGCCCTTTTGACAAACTCCTCTGCTCTTTTACTCCAATCCATTGCCTTTTTATGAGCAAACTTCGTTCGGTCAAAGAGATTACTGCAAACCTGATCACACACGTCCCAGGAGTCGAAATCCATCACCCATCTCTCCATCTGCTTCTCGGTCACCTCTTCGGGAAGATCGATCATGCCGGCAAGAATCCGGGCTTCATGGACACCTGAGTTCCAAAGTCTTTGAGCAAGTAGATGATTTTTGCCAATTTCCTTAGCCATCTTTCTCAGAACAGGAATGGATACCCCATATGTGTTCTTCGGGTTAATTCCGAAACGTGCCATCCCTGCTACGGCATCTGGATTAGAGAGGGATTTTAGTTTCTTTATCAGTATCTTCTCCATGCTCTTCCCTCGGGGCGACTTTTTAGATCAAGCCCCCAACCTCACTTCTTTGCGCTTTTAGACCTCTTGCTGCCACCAGGACCCTTCTTCGGCTTGGTCGGCAAAGACGAAACATAGGCTAACGACTTTTCGACCCACTCCCGGAGCTGCTCCGGCGCCTTCAGCAACACCTTCGGCACAACCACATACTCCCGCATCACCCTTCCGGGCATTGGCTCGAACTGTTCTGCACCTTTCAATCGAAGAAACTCGGCACGGTGCTCATCGGGAAGTCGAAGGACCATGCCTGCTTCGTGCAAACCGGCAAACATGTTTCCCTTTGCAAAGACACAGGAGTACCCAAACATCTTCCTCGGCTCGACCCCGGCCAACCCAGACGTTGCCGCCTCAAACGCCGAAACCGCCTCTCGGCGGAGCTGGTTTCCATTTCTTCATAACATCCTCCTACACCCGGATTTCCGGATTGACCCATCCTGAATCTTCCACGCAATCAAAACCCCATCTTCCGCGCCTCTTGTATGAATCGCCTCTTCAGGGGCTTAAAAGGCAAACGCTTCAGGAGACCAAAGAACGGGACCGGGATGATTTCCTGGTTGGCCCGACGTTGTGTCCCATGTCGGATCCGCCCTTCCATTGCCAGTTCCCGACCAGCTTGTTCGTAGGCAGCATATACCTCAAGTATCTTAGGGAACTTTTTTTGCCGATCGGGATCGTTCCCGTATCCTGACATGCGCCCACCATTACGCACAAGCATGCCAACCTGGGGCGCATCCATAAACCTGGAGAAAGTCCGGAAGTAAGAAAGCACATTCTTCGGAGTCTCCGTCTCCAGATTATCACAACAGACAAGCACAACAAAGGGTTTCGAGCAGATTGCGCGATCGATGTGATGAAACATCAATCCTGTGTCTGACATCCTCAGGTCGAATGTGTCACCCGTCGCGTTCATCCGGTCGATGAACGTCTTGAGCAACCCTGTCATACCAAATACATAAACGGGCGTCGCGTAGATAAGAATGTCTGCGCCGGCCATCTTCTGGAAGACTGCTCTGACGTCGTCCTTATCATCATAAACGCACTGAAGAGGGTGGTCGTCTGTATGACACTGGCCACAAGCCAGACAACGATTGATCTTGAGCTTGGCGAGTGTGATCGTTTCGCATTCGGCCCCGGCTGCTGTGGCCCCCTGAAAGAGCTTGTCGATCAGGAAGTGCGTATGGCCTTTGTCCCCCCTATGACTGGCATTGATGGCAAGAATTTTCATTGCCCCCGTCCTTTTCAATTCGACGCGCGCTTACTGCACTTCCATGGACTTGGGGTTGCCTTTTAAAGTTAACCATTGAAACTCGCTCACTACTATTATAGGAATAAAGCTTTATCTCCCATTAATCCTCGGAAACGGAACGCGAAAAACCCTTCTATCTTATCTTGCTGATACGGGTCCTGTACGAGTCACCTATCTTTTCGACAATCCGGATCTCGATGGCGTTTTCTTTAGAAGTCAAGTTTCTTGAAACGCTCCCTGACGAAGCCCTCACCAACCGGACAGATGACATCCGGCAACTCCACGAGAATAACCAACCCTTTGCTCTTTTCGCAAGCACTTTTGTGCTGTTCCTGCGGCTGCGCAATCACCGTGGGATGCATTAGCTAGACGATAGCGACAATGATCACGCTCGCAAAAATGCTTCTTCTCCTATTAAATTCCACGATCCATTTCTCCTATATTTCTTGCTATTCCCAATATCTGAAAGCGATTCAGCGCCATGCAGCAATTCGGGGTCACCCGTTAAGAATCACCACCATCTGATTGACTAGCGCGAGACAATTGATAGTCGGCTTTTCTAATAAAGACGATAGAAGGGGTAATAAGCATATTTTCAAATTTTGACCCTCTCTTCGATTTGCCCTTCAACCGTCTTCGTGTGACAGCATGCGCCCCCTGTTCGTCTACGAGCTGCTTGATAAAACCAACCATTCCATAACTATGGCACCGTAAAGGCGCCTTCGGGCGCAATTTCCTTGCTGTCCTCGACCAGGACAAACGACGCCCAGGCTGTGGTCGCCGGTAGGATTCAAGGTCGAGACTTTTACCATCAGGCCAGTCATCCCAATAGCCGGTACCCCAATCTTCAATCGCATAAAGTCCGTTAGGTTTGAGGTGATTATCGAATAGATGCCAAAACGCTATTTTTGTTGATTCACCAAAGTGAGAAGCATCATCTATGATGATGTCAAACCCATTCGGTGCAACTTCGTTTGCAACACGCGATAGGAATGGAAGGTCGGTTTGGCCACCTTCGAAAAGGTGAATGCGATCAGTGGGTTCAAAATTCTCGGGGAGTTTGATATCGATGCCCACAATCTTCCCAGAAGGAAAGTAATCTCGCCATAGGAAGAGAGAGCCCCCTTTATAAACTCCAATTTCAAGAAGAGTGATATTCCTATCGACCCAGGGTTCAAAAATTGGATCATACCACTCGAATAACGATTGGTTATCTTGTCTGAATCGTACTGATTTGCGACAATCTTGAGCTTCGAATACCGCTTCACCTTCTGCCCGACATACAAAATCACCTCGAGTAATTGAGCTTAGCGAGGTCGCTGGCCGGCGCTTCACCTCGCTCGATAAGCCAATGGTCAATGATCAGCTCAATTAGAGATATACCCTTTTCCGCCCAATCTTCATCCGCAGAGAATTCATAACCGTGTGCTTTTATATCGTATGGTGTTACTGGGCAATTGGTGTTAGGCAGATTTGGCATGCCCATCACAGCGGATGACTTAATATTTTATGGAAGTCCAGTCAGATCGTTTATCTGTCTGGTTATCTCAAAATAAAGTTCATTTGCAGGATGATTGTGTGTTATGAATAATTTCTTTTTTTTGTAATTTTTCCAAACAAAATCGCAAATCTTAATATCAGCTCTCATTTCGCGACAACTCATAATACCAAATCAGTATTGCACTATCAAACTACATAAAACCCTTCACGATATTCAGTTCTACACCTCGGGCAAAACATAAAATCTCCAAAACTCTAGTTATTTATCACTAACGTGGAGGTGAGCTGAATTCCCTGGCTAATAGCTTAGGAGATTTCTGCTCGAATTCCCTTGTTCTTGTCGCGCGAATCAGCGCCCACGGCATGATAGATGCGATAATTAACCCGAACCTTCTATTTTGGTGAGATTTTAGAGGTTTGGTTGCACTTTGTCAATCGAAATTTCAGGGAGATTCAGCGAGGGATAAATTCACTATTAATTATGTTATTTCAATGAGTTGGACTTGAAAATTAAAGTTAATGTTGTTTCTAAAATTTGCCTGACCTCTATCCACCCGCAACAAGAGGGAGCATTAAGAATTCATCTCCATCTTGAAGAACAGTTTCCATCCCTTTCAGGAATTCTATGGACCGGCCGTTAACCATTAATCGGATGTGTGGGAAAACTGAGTCAGTGCCTGGTTTATACAAGTGGGTGGACAGTTGGTCTCCCCACTTGTTAATCATCAGCGAAAGGAGATCCTTGACAGTGCTTCCCTGTGGAACGGACAATTCAAATTCCCTCTGACCGCAGATCTTTTTTAGTTCCATAATTGTGTAGACTTTGATCTTGATCACTACCGGACCGAATTACTTCACACCTAATTGATCTGCCACATACTCAAGACCTAATTCAACAAGCTTTTCCCTGCTCGGGACACCCGTATCAAGATTCCAGCCCCTCACGGTATAATACTCATCGAGCATCACCTTGAGATCCTCTTCGCTGATCATCTGGCCCTTGGACGCACCGCTTTTCAAAGGCTCGGTCATCAATCTCTCGGGAAATCTGTCATCTGCCCTTGTAAACCCTTCCCTTACATTAAAGGCTCTTGCCAAGTTATTGACCCGTTCGCCGACCTGTTCAACTTCCTCGGGTGTAAAATCGATACCTGTCACAGCCTCCATTAAAGAAGCTGTATTCTTGAGTGAAGTGCCTGCGAGGGCCATGTCAAAAATAAAGACACAAAGGGTTGGACAATCAGCAGTTGCTGTCCTCACATCCTGGTTCCACTTGGTAAGCTTCCCCTTCCCTTCTGCGCTCAGTCGATCTACCGGGTAAGGAACGGGAATCCCGAATATCTCCTGGAAGGCATACCCGCGATTATGATCCGCTCCTGTATAGGACGTGGCATAATTCAAGCCATGAGCCTTTGCGCCCCGGACATCGTAGCCGGGAAGTTCGAGCCCTTTGATGTGCATGGCGAACCTTTCTGACCCTTTTCCTATCTTTTTTGAGGCAATCTTTACTCCATCGGACAGGAGGTCACCGATCCCTTCCCGAAGAGCCATCAGCCGAATCAAGGCGTTCATCGCTTCGTGATTGCCGAAGTTAAGCTTCAAGCCCCCTGTATCCGCAAGGGTCAGGATTCCTTTTTCAAACAATTCCATAGCAAAGCCGACCGTTACCCCTGCTGAGATGCTGTCTACCCCTAACTCGTCGCACAGGCGGTCGGCAGCAATAATGCTGTCCATGTCATCCACACCGGTCTGCCCGCCCAGGGAGTAGAGCGTCTCGAATTCCGGTCCTTCCGACAAGATACCGGCATAGGGGCCTGTTCGAGCCAGTCTCAACTGACTGCAGCCGACCGGACACCCATAGCAAGGTTCCTTTCCGATACGCCGAGTCTGCAGAGCCTCTATCCCGATTTGATCCGCAGGTGCGAATGTCCCGGTGGCTGACCAGTTCTTGGCCGGGAAAATACCCAGGGCGCAGGTATTATCGACATTGGTCGGAGTACCCGTCATAGAGAATTCAGGATAAAGGACCGGACTCTCCTTCATCGCTTTTAACATCTGACCCCTTGCTGCCTTGAATTTTTCCTGGGAGGAAATATTTAAAGAACCACTTCCCCGAATCGCAATGGCCTTGAGGTTTTTGGATCCCATCACAGCCCCAAGCCCTTTGCGGCCGACAGCCCTTCTCTCATTCATAATGCAGGCAATTCTGCTCAACCGCTCCCCGGCAGGGCCAATACAAGAAATCCGGAAGTTCTGGTCATTGAGCGTATCTTTGAGGATCTGCTGGCAATCGAAGGTTTGAGTTCCCCAGATCTTGCTGGCATCGCGAAAACGGACTTCCCCGTCTTTGATCGTGATATACGTCGGCTTTTCCGCCTTGCCCTCGACGATGATGATGTCATACCCCGCAAACTTCAACTCCGCGGGGAAAAACCCACCGGACAAGCCCATCCCCACCAGGTTCGTCAAAGGAGATTTGGCTGTAACCGTCAAACGGCTGGTACAGGGGACGGCAGTTCCTGTAAAAGGCCCGGGAGCAAAAATGAGCTTATTCTCCGGACTTAACGGATCTGTCCCTGCCTTGACTTCGTCAAAGAGAACCTTTACTCCAAAACCAGCTCCTCCGATGAAATCTTTGGCAACCTTTAAGGGCAACTTTTCTTTCTTTGCGGTTTGATCCGTAAGATTGATCCGCAGAATCTTTCCTGTATATCCGCCATCGTACATCTCAGCTTTTTCCTCCCTTCTTGCCTTGCTTTAAGCGCATCAGCTTAATTCAGATCATGGGGTAGGACTTGTCTTAAATAGAATCGCCTTAGATAAACTTCGTTTTCGCTTCTAATATTAACCCAGGGTTATGTCAATAAGCAAACAACTTTTCTCTTGACAAAACGATCACATAGTAATATCAATCTATGATTGATTCAAAGGGACTACTCAAGAAAGTTTATAGCCGCTCTAAAAGAGTGTGATCCTGAAATTCTTCAAAAATAAGAACAAGGAGGTTGAAATGAAAAAGAAAAAGGATATCAGTCGAAGGGAATTTATTAAGAAGATAGGGTTTACAGCAGCCGCCGTTGGCGTATCTTCTTCTATCCCCAAGCTTCTCAAGCCAGCACGGGCAGCCGTTAGAGATCACATCCTGATCGGCCGGCCCCTTCCGGTCACAGGACCTGTGTCCGCATTTACCACTGTGTCGCCATGGATCGACAATAAGGCGATCGCTGACATCAACAAGGGTGGGGGTATCTTCATTAAAGAAGCCGGGAAAAAGCTTCCGGTGAAAGTGAAAATTGTGGATACAGAGAGCGATCCCTCGAAAGCGGGAGATGCCGGCTCCAAGCTTATCCTTAATGACAGCGTAGACATCATGTACGTTTCTGCAACTCCAGCAACGGTGAGCCCGGTGGCCGCTGCCTGTGAGAGGTTTAAGGTGCCCTGCGTCAGTACCATGATGCCAGTCGAAATGTTTTTATTAGGGGGACCTTTCACTTGGACTTTCGATGCTTCTTTTAGCGTAAGAGACTATAATGCCTCTTTCTTGCCGATGTGGGACGACGTTAAGACCAACAAGGTCGTTGGTCTCCTGGCTCAGAACGATCCCGATGGAGTGGCCTGGGCAGACGGGGCAAAAAGCGCCTTTGGAACCGCTGGGTATAAGGTCATTGATATCGGTCGATTTCCACCCGGAACCATGGATTACGGCACGATTATCAGTGGGTGGAAAAAAGAGAATGTAGAAATCATGTTCGCAAACATGTCACCCCCCGATTTCACCAGGGTGTGGAGGCAATGTTTCCGTGAGAACTTCATCCCAAAAATCTGCACTGTTGGAAGAGCATTGATGTTCCCCACTGCGGTCGAAGCCATTGGCGGTGATCTGGGAATAGGAACCTCTACGGAAGCCGTATGGCACCCCTCCTACCCCTTCAAGTCTTCTCTCACCGGCGAGTCTGGAAAGCAATTGGCCGATGCCTATGAATCTGCCACGAGTAAACAATGGACTGCACCTCTGGGTGGATTGTATGGGGGGTATGAAATTTTGGCCGATGTGCTTAAACGGGCGCAGACGCTTGACAAGGAAACTGTTCGGAAAGCTTTTGCTGCGACTAACTTAAGTACGATACAGGGGCAGATCAAATTCAATGAGAAGAATATTTCCATTGTGCCTTCTGGGGGGCTTCAATGGATCAAGGGAAAGAAGTTCCCCTTCGATCCCGTTCTTGTTTCAAATGGAAATTACAAAATGCTACCCAAAGAGGCGAAAATGGTCTCCATTCATGAGTTACGCGGGATCAAGTGATCGAAGGGCAGCCCACGACACAAGAGTTAAAAAGGAAGAAAACTTAGCTATTCTTAGGCAAGAGGGGCTTGGCGCCCCTCTTGACCGATGTCATCCCTCCTCGGCAACAACCCTCCTTCTGTAAACCGCGAGCCGTTAAATAAGTTAGACGAACCGAGGAATGCGAGTCCTAATCGAAGAATGAGGAGGAAAGAATGAGTAAGAAAATGAAATCTTCCAGTTCGAAGGCTTCACAACCATTCTACGAAAAAATGAAGCAAGAGAGAGATGTCTTGGTTCCCATGCGTGATGGAGTCCAGGTATGCGTCGATATTTACCGTCCTGAAGCCTCAGGGAAATTCCCGGCTATTTTGGCTTTTGCGGTTCACAATAAGGACCTGCAGACTCCTGACATTGCCGAGGCTATTCCCCCTCAGCCTGCTTGGTCCCCCCTGTGGCAGGGGGGCATGGAAGCCGGAGACACAAAGTACCTCGTGTCCAGAGGCTATGTGCATGTGATCGGCAATCCCAGAGGAGTCGGAAAATCCGAGGATGGAGGGTCTCCTGAGTGGGACGCCTATGACCTTATCGAGTGGATTGCAAAGCAGCCCTGGTGTGATGGGAATATAGGGATGATCGGCATATCCGCTTTTGCCGGCATGCAATGGCGCGTGGCTCTGCAGCAGCCACCCCATCTAAAGGCCGTTTTCCCGTACGATGCCTGTAATGCGTACGGAGACATATTTGGTTTCCGGGATCTGTATCCAGGTGGGGTTCTCCATCCTTTTACATATCTTATAGACCAATTAGGCGTCATCCACGGAGTGAAGGGAAGGCCCGGCAAGCTACCCCCTGAAGTGGAAAAACGATGGAAGGAAGCGATGAACAACCCGGACTACAAAATATACTCAAATATGTACAACGTGCTTACGATGAGAGGACAGCACAGTCCATTGGTCTTTGACGCACTCGTTGACCCCTTCGACAAGGAAGAAATCGTGAAAGCGGCTGAAGAGAATTTCAAGAAGATTAAGATTCCTGTTTACACGGGAGCGGGCTGGTACGCCTACACGTATAAGATGCACCTGCAGGGAGCGCAACACTGGTACTATGTGGTCAAAGTGCCCAAGAAAATGTTGTTCAATGGCCCGGCGCACCTCGAACGCCCATTCCATTCATTCCACGACGAGATCGTGAGATGGTACGACTACTGGCTCAAAGGCATCGACAACGGCATCATGAAGGAGCCTTCAGTAAAGTATTGGGTGATGGGGGAGAATAAATGGCGTTATGGAAAAGATTGGCCCCTCCCAGAAACTAAATGGACAAAATACTATCTGCATAGCTGGGAACGCATGAGAATTGAGCCCTTTACCCCATCCGGCCGTGATGGCTACGATGAACCCGATGCCTTCGTTCAGATGCCCCCCACCCATACGAGGAGGATAGAACGGCTCAGGTATATGACCGATCCCCTGCCTGAAGACACATTGATCGCTGGACCAGCCGTTTTGTATCTGTATGCTTCAATAGATCAAAAAGATACGAATTGGATCGTCATACTGAAGGACGTGGGCCCAGATGTCTCAGTACGTACCGCAAGAGAAGGCGAAACCGAGGTTCCAGCTAACCTTCCAGAGAGGGAATTGACCAGGGGCTGGCTTAAGGCCTCCCATAGAGCTCTTGATCCTAAGAGGTCGAAGCCCTGGAGCCCATGGCATCCCCATACCAGGGAGGCGTGGAACCCAGTCGTCCCCCGGGAAATAAATGAATATGTAATTGAAATCTTGTCCACCGCGAACCTCTTTGAGAAAGGACACCGCATCTGCCTGGATATCACGAGTCTGGACTTGCCCACGGGGACAGCATGCGCAACGAACGTTGAATACATACCGTACCACATCTGCAGCAGCAAAACAGTACTCCATAAAGTCTATCATAACGGGAAATACCCGTCACATTTGCTGCTGCCTGTTATCCCGAACAAGTAACTTAATAAGGGCAGGCGGATGGGTTTCCAAACCCAACGCAACCTTTTTGGATGAAGAGAGAAGAGATGGTCCCTTGAAGAATGGAAATCACTTGAACAAAACTTATTCGAAAGGAGGAGGATCATGAAACGTTTTATTTTTGTCGTGGCTTTATTCTTGGTGGTCTATCAATTAAACATCGGGAATCCTGGTGTTCACGCCCAGCCTTACCCCAACCACCCCATTCAACTCTTAACTCCAGGGACGCCAGGGCTCATGCAGGATGTCACCTGCAGACTTCTTGGTGATGAGGTGGGGAAAATACTGAACACTCAAATTGTCGTGATGAACAAACCCGGTGCATCCATGACATTGGCCACGGATGCTGCGGCCAGGAGTAAGAAAGATGGGTATACGATTCTTTACGCCAGTGCCACACCTTTTGTCTATGCCCCGGTCACTAATCCAAAGATCGTTCCGTACGACCCATTAAAGGACTTAGAGCCTTTAGGTGGGGAAGCCGTTTTTCCTTTTACCGTTACAGTCCAGGAAGGTGCTCCGTGGAAGACCTTTCCGGAACTGGTGGACTATGCCAAGAAGAACCCCGGCAAACTCCGGGTGGCCACACCAGGCGTCTTAAGCACTGACAATTTCAATGTGCAGGTGGTTCAAGCGTTGACAGGTGCGCAGTTTACTCATGTTCCAATGTCAAGCGGGCCGGCCATAGCCTTATTAGGAGGGCACGTGGAGTTGACCTTTAGCCCTATCACTGAGGTCTCCCAGTATGTCCAGGCGGGAAAATTGAGGCTCCTTTTACTATCGACTAAATTGGCTCAGTTCCCTAATGTTTCCACCATCAGGGAGTACGGCTACAAACAAGATCTCTTCACGGGGTGGTTCGCATTTTTTTCACCCGCCGGAATCCCGGATGACGTAAAGAAAGTGCTGGTCCCAGCCATCGAAAAAGCCTTCAAGAACCCTGAATTAAAGGCTAAGATCGAGAAGCTTGAATTCTCTGTTGATTATAAATCTCCTGAGGAGTTTAAGAGGATGCTGGCAGAAGAGTACCAGAGAGCCAGTGCGATAGCCGAAAAATTAGGTATTAAGAAATAATCTGTAGATAAGGACTCGCCATTTTTGTGGAATTAAATGAATGGCTCGCGAGTAAAGTCGCTGCGATGAATAAGGAGCGACCTCTTGCCACGCCGCGGAGATGGTGAGGCGGCCGGGTAACGCCGCAGGCGGGCGTTTTTCAGTAGCCTACTCAGGAGTATTGGGGATGAGCAAGGCAGATCGAATCAGCGGGATCTTTTGGCTCCTTTTTTCAGGGCTTATCTGCATCGAATCCTATCGCCTGGGCCTGGGAAGCCTGCATCAACCGGGCCCGGGATTTCTCTTTTTCTGGACAGCCGCCGCCATGGGGATCCTTTCGATCGCGGTCATCGTCCGGGCATGGACGGGGAGGAAAGCAGAGGAACCCGGAGGCCCTATCTTCGGGAAGGAGAATGTCTTGAAAATCATTCTCGTCCTGCTTTCCCTCTTTCTCTATGCTTTCTTCATGGAATGGTTGGGTTTCATACCCGTCACCCTGCTGATCTTTATTTTCCTCTTGAAATTGATCGAGAAGAAAACGTGGGGGTTGACGATCTCTGTAAGCGTTGCGGTGACGGGAATTTCCTATTTGGTTTTTGAGATCTGGCTCAAGTCCCAATTGCCAAAGGGGCTGTTAGGGTTCCTAAGGTTCTGAACAGCGTTAGGGCGAAACGGTGGAGACGATCCAAAGCCTAATCTATGGGTTTCAGGTGGCATTACAGCCCACCCATCTGATGTATTGCTTCTTTGGGGTGCTTATCGGGACTCTGGTTGGGGTTTTGCCGGGTCTCGGACCGGCCTCAGCGATGGCCATACTTCTTCCTACAACTTTCAAGGTAACCCCGGTTGCCTCGTTCATCATGCTTGCTGGAATCTATTATGGAGCGATGTATGGCGGATCCACAACTTCCATTTTAGTCAACATCCCTGGTGAGGCGGCATCCGTGGTTACCTGCTTGGATGGGCACCAGATGGCCTTGAAAGGGAGAGCAGGTCCGGCCCTTGGAATGGCAGCCTTTAGCTCTTTCATCGCCGGGACGTTTGCTGTCATTGCACTCACCTTTGTGGCTCCTCCATTGGCCGGCATGGCACTGAAATTCGGGCCTCCGGAATATTTCTCCATGATGGTTGTAGGCATCCTACTTCTCACCTATCTCAGCAGCGGTTCAATGATCAAGGCGCTGATGATGGCGGGGTTTGGCCTCATCCTCAGCGGAGTTGGAATGGATACCATCGGCGGAGAATTCCGATTTACTTACGGCATCAGGATGTTGTTAGATGGTATTCCCATGGTCCCAACGGTCATGGGTCTTTTCGGAATCTCCGAAGTTCTCCTGAATTTGGAAACTCAAATCAGGCGAGACCTTCTTACGAATCGAGTCAAGAACCTTCTCCCAACCCTTAAAGACTGGGCAGACTCTATAGGGTCCATTATTCGGGGAACGGTTCTGGGCTTTTTCCTGGGCATTATTCCAGGGGGCGGGGCTGTGATCGCTTCATTCGCGTCCTATGCGATTGAGAAAAAAGTCTCCAAGCATCCGGAGGAGTTTGGGAAAGGTGCTATTCAGGGGGTGGCCGGGCCCGAAGCAGCTAACAACGCAGCGGCTGGAGGAGCCTTCATTCCGCTTCTTACCCTCGGGATTCCTGCGAATCCGGTTGTCGCCGTCTTATTGGGATCTCTGATTATTCATGGTTTGCAGCCGGGTCCAATGCTGTTGAGTAAAGCCCCGGACGTTTTCTGGGGGACCATTGTGAGCATGTATATCGGCAATGGCATGCTTCTTGTTCTCAATCTTCCTTTGATTCCACTTTGGGTACAGGTGCTGAAGGTTCCCTATTTTCTCCTTTACCCATTGATCTTTCTCTTTTGTCTGGTCGGATCTTACAGCATTGAGAACAACGTCGGAGACGTCATGATCATGCTCATCTTTGGGATTGTTGGATACCTGATGAAGAAGTTTCATTACGAAGGCGCACCTCTGGTGCTCGCATTGGTTTTGGGGAAGATGCTCGAGACAACCCTTCGTCAATCACTGATTTTATCTCGAGGGGACTTTTCCATTTTTGTTTCCCGGCCCATATCGCTTGGTTTCTTAATTGTCGCAGCGCTTTTATTGATTGCGCCTATCATCACTCAGCGAAAGAAGCTCTCAACTTTAGAAGAGTAGCAGGAAAGATGCTGAAGGACCATCAGGGTTCTAGTGTAAAAGGAGGCGGTCGCCAGACGGTGATCATGCAAGGCAAAACTCTCGAAGGCCATCTGGACTCGATACCCTTGGAGCCGTCGTTATGGTGACTCTGCCTGCGGTGAAAGCCAAACCCTTGATTCGGGAGCACCGCATACCGACACCCGCTAGCAAGCCCTACATCATTACCCTGGGGCCTGACGGAAATCTCTGGTTCGTCGAGAGCTTGGGCAACGCTATCGGTCGCATGGACCTCCAGGGGAATGCTGTCGCCTTTGCCCTCCCCCGTGCGGGGGCCAGTCCACGGGGGATTGCACTCGCCCCAAACGGGGATTTTTGGATTACGGAGAATGCTGTCAATAGGGTTGCCCGGATGAGTCCGACTGGCGAGATCCTGGCCGAATATCCGCTTCCAACGAAGCAGAGCGGACCGCGGGCCATCATCGTCATTCCCGATGGACGAGCCTTTTTTTCCCAGCATGACGCGGGCCAGATCGGCGAGATCATTCCGGCGAAATGACTCTCAAATCAAAGGGCCCTCGACGAGTGCAGGAGCTTTTCCAATAAAAAAGGAGGATAGTCGTAATGAAGAAAAAGGAACTTTCTCAGCCCGTATATTCAACAAAAGTCCAAGGCATCGATATCCTGGTCCCTATGCGGGACGGCGCGAGATTGGCTGTAGATGTCTACCGGCCCGATGCGGAAGGCCGGTTCCCGGCCTTGCTGGCCTTTGCTGTTCACAACAAGTTCTTGCAAAGTCCTCAGGTGGCGCAAGCATGCAATAACCAGCCCGCCTGGGCTCCTCTATGGTGTGGCCCGGCAGAAGGGGGGGACACCACGTTTCTTACCTCAAGAGGCTATGTCCACGTGGTTGGTAACCTGAGGGGTTCCGGTCATTCTGACCCGGGTGATCCATGGATAGAAGGGAAAACAGATACCTATGATCTGGTTGAGTGGATTGCACAGCAGCCCTGGTGTGACGGCAATGTTGGAATGATCGGCATATCGGATTATGGAAGAAGGCAGATCGAAGCCGCCATGACTCAGCCCCCTCACCTGAAGGCGATCTTCCCCTATGACCCATCTAATTTCACCTTTAGAGATACCGCCCCCGGAGGGGTCATTCACACGATGTGGTTTCACCTGCTCAAGTTCAGCGCAGACAATCCAAAAGAGATAAAGCTAACCCCCAGGGAAGAGGACCTCTGGAAAGAGGCTTATAACAACCCGGATTACAGGATGTACACCGCCATTTTTAATCTCCTGGAGAGAAGGGGCAAATTGGCTACAAGGTTTTTCAGACTTTTAATCAATCCTTATGAGCCAGAAGACGTAGAAAAATTGGAAGAAGAGCTAACAAAAGTAAACATCCCCTTTTATATCGGATCGGGTTGGTATGCTTATACCTACAAGGGCCACCTTTTTGGCGCTTTTAGGTATTGGGAGAAATGCAAAAATGCACCCTTCAGAAAACTGATGTTTACTGGACCGGCTCATTTGCCCCGACCCTGGACCGCTTTTCACGATGAGATACTGCGCTGGTACGATTATTGGCTCAAGGGGATTGATACCGGAATAAAGGATGAACCGAGGGTGAAAATTTGGGTCATGGGAGCGAACCGCTGGCGCTATTCGGATGATTGGCCTTTGAAGGAAACTCAGTGGACGAAATTATATTTAGACAGTTGGGAGCGGTTAAGATGGGAGCCCTTCACGCCATCGAGCAGAGACGGGATCGATGCCCCGGATTGTTTTGCCCAGATGCCCCTTACCCAAACGAGAACGGTGCAGAAACTGAGATACATGACCGATCCTCTTGCCGAAGACATTGAAGTCACGGGTCCGCTTTCGCTCCATTTCTGGGCAGCGATTGACCAAGAGGATACGAACTGGATCATCATCCTCAAGGATGTCGGCCCGGATGTATCGGTTCAGACGGCGAGAGAAGGAGAGATGGAGCGTCCACAAGTGCCCGAGAGAGAAATAACAAGGGGGTGGCTGAAGGCTTCACATAGAGCGGTTGACGAAAAGAAATCTCTGCCGGGCCGTCCGTTTCATCCGTTAAAGCGGAGCACGCAGAAACCTGTGAAGCCGGGGGAAGTCGACAGGTATGATGTGGAGATTGCACCGACTTCGAATCTATTTAAGAGAGATCATCGTATCTGTGTAGAAGTTACTTCGCTTGATGTCCCAACAGGTGTTGCCGGAGACAGTGCTGTCGAGTACATTCCTTATCATATCTGTTCAAGCAAAACGGTGGTTCATAAGATTTATCGCTGTCAAAAATATCCATCTCACCTTCTTTTGCCGATCATATCGAAGCAGTCGGCATAGTTACTGCAGAGCATAAGGAGTGAATGCCGACCCTCCCTCGCCTCTCCCCTTGCGCGTGCCTGCGCGTAGTCCCGCCTTCGGCGAAGGCAAGGGAGAGGGATAGGGTGAGGGGGATGTCTTACCGTTGTCGCGGGAAAAAATGCTTACGAGTAAGTACAAAATTTGCAAACGGTTGAGGCATAGCTAGAATAAAAATCCAATTCAAAAAATAGCTGGATATCCGGAGAAATAGAGAGATCAAAGAGATAGAGAGGAGGCGTAGCGATGAGTACACCAGATTTTTCCTTGGCGGGGAAAGTAGCTCTTGTGACCGGGGCCAGACAGGGAATCGGGAAGACGATCGCCTTAGCGCTTGCAGAGGCCGGTGCGGATGTTGCCATTTGCGACCTCGTTGCGGATGATTACCAGCTTAAAGCTGTAGCTCAAGAAATCCAGAAGCTGGGTCGACGGGCCCTGACTGTCCAGGCAGATACGAGCCAAAAAGAGGATGTGGATCGTATGGTGCAAAAAGTGATGGATCAATACGGAGGCATTGATATTTTAGTAAATAAGGCAGGCAAAAGAGATAATATTGCTGGAGCATTCTAATGAAAAAAAGATAGGACTGGAGGACATAAGAACAAAGGAAAATAATAACCCATTCAAACAATTTCACGGCAAGAGGATAAAGTGCAATACAGATAATTTTATTAAGGATATATGGGATTCTTTCGAAGAAAGCATTTTATCCTTATCCGATCACCGATACTGGAGATGCCCGAGAGGGACTGGGATAGGCTTTTGGATGTTGATCTCAAGGGGTATTTCCTTTTGCCCAAGCAGTAGGCAGAAAAATGGTTGACCGAAAGAAGGGGGTTATTATTAATATTGCATCTCAGTTTGCTTTCAAGGTGGTTGCAGGCATGGGGGCTTACCTCCGTTGCGAAGGCAGGAGTCGTGATGCTCACCCGGGTGCTCGCCCACGAGCTGGGTAGGTTCGGGATAAGGACGAATTCCGTCGCCCCCGCCATGGTAAGAACAGAGTTCAGTCGGCATGCGTGGAGTGACACGGAGAACTTAAAGCAGGTCGAGACTTCCTTGCCGCTTGGACGAGTGGCCGAAACGACTGATCTGGTCGGGGCCGTTCTCTTGTTGGCTTCTGACGCTTCCTCTTACATCACAGGCCATACCATTCTGGTAGATGGAGGTGCCTTGGCTTAGGTGCACCTATCGCTAAAGGTTTGGACACCATCTGACCTGTTCGATTATATCATTCTTGTTGGCTTCTGACGCCTCCTCTTACATCACAGGCCATACCATTCTGGTAGATGGAGGTGCCTTGGCTTAGGCGTCTTACTAGCAAAGGTTTGGACACCCTTCTACCTCTCCCATGATGCAACATAGAAGCATGACAACAGGGTTTGCTCCGCAGTGTTTTGTCATCCCGAACTTCATTCGGGATCTCGGTTTTTGGTTCAGAGACCTTGCGGTCTAAACCCCTGCCCTATTGGCGGGATTCCTTACTTCAATGTCATGGCTTTCTCAGGGCAGATCTCCTGGCAGCAAAAACACGTGATACAAAGGTCACCGTCGACCTGAGGGAGCTGATGATTCATCGACAAGGCCGACACCGGACACTGCTCGACGCAGGTGCCGCAGCCTGTGCATAAATCAGGATCAGCGTACGGCCGCAAGATCGTCCGACTGTGGAGCACCTCCTGAATGTTCTTGTTGTGGAAATCCCTTTCACCGCTTAACGGAGGAAGCTTGAAATCGGGCAGCGGCTTCAACTCGCCGATCACTTCAATCGTACTGAGGTCGTAATCCCCTAAACCCACTTCTTTCGCCTTTTGAAGGAATCGGAGCCGACCCGGTTCGCATCCCATCATTGCTGCGATGACGGCATCCAAGGCCACGCCGTTGTCTGAGGCCAGGATCAGACCGATGTTTCTAAGATCGGATGAAACCGGACCATTGCCCTCCATGCCGACGACAGCGTCCACAAGGAACAGATCAGGGACCCGGAGCCGGAAGACATCGACCAACATTTCATGGAAGCGTTCCGGGCTCTTCGCCGCCTTGTGCAATTTGGCCTTCTGGGCGCCGGGCAGAAATCCGTAACTGTTTTTGATTGCACCGGTGATGACGGTTAGACCGTGGGTCTTGAACTTGGGCAGACTGATGATAATATCGGCTTCCATTACAGCCCGGGAGAGGCCCACTGTGGGCATGAAATCGGGATTGAAATCGACTTTCTGGGAATCGTTTCCGATATTCTGGTAGTAGCCCCTGGCCGCGTCCATTAAGCCTGTTTTTCTAAAACTTCCTTCGTTTGCCCCGTAGCCCATGACGCCCGGATTGTCGCCCACAACGATGGACGCAGGGTGCATGGTTTCTACCTTTTCCACCACGGCACGAAGCACTGCCGGATGGGTAACGATGCCTTCCTTTACCTCCTGAAGCCCGAAGGACGTTTGGTTTTATCAAGACTTTTTTCGCCTTCAAATTGAAGGGAAAGAGCTCAAAGGCCCGGTCTACGGCCTCGCCTATGCTCTCGTAAGATGCAGGATGGATCATGACTTTTGACATGGCTTATGCCTCTCTGTCAGCCTTGAAGGCACTCTTAATCTGGCCTGGAAGCACGTGTAGGGGCTAACCCCCATATTATTCAGTATAACCCACAATCATATTTTTCTAAATTCACACCCCTCCCCCCTCCCCTCCCGGTTGGTTTCATCCGGTAATAGGGTTGTTCAACATCCGGCCTAATCCAAAAAATAAGAAATGTCTGGAGTGGAGCATCGGGGATTAAAACGAATCCCTCCTTTTTTTCTGACCATGATTTTTATCTTGACAGGGGTTTCCTATTATGATACTCAACAGGAACCCTCGGTGGGGTAAAAAAGCAACTGCCTCTATGGATGAAAAACAGATCGTCAAGAACATAAAGAGAATTCGCCAAAACAAAAAAATGTCTCTGATGCGATTAGCGAAACTTTGTGGCTTGACGAAAGGCTATGTTTCCAAGATAGAAAATTCTGATAAGGCCCCTCCCTTTTCGACCTTAAGCAAAATTGCCAGCGCCCTGGATACCGATATCAGCCTCTTGCTTGCTGATGAATCAGAGGCTCCTGAGAACTTAAGCCTCTGCATTGTAAAAAAAGATGAAAGAAAGGAAGTCGTATCAAGGGGGACGCTTTATGGGCTCCATTACGAAGCACTCGCTCATAAGAAGATCGGAAAGAATATGGAGCCGTATATCATTTTGCCGGTTTTTCGTGAAAAGGGCATCTTTTCCCATGAAGGTGAAGAATTCATCTATGTTCTCGAAGGACCGTACGAATTCTCTTATGACGGCAAACAATATTTGCTCAATGCGGGAGACAGTATCTATTTCGATTCTATCGTTCCCCATAATGGTAGAAGTCTTGGGAAGAAAAAAGCCAAGATCCTGGCGGTTATCTATTCCTATAAACGCCGGTAATTTTCCAAACGGGGTGTTTCCATTCTGGAAACTAATCCAAAGGCACTTTAGACATTAACACTAACCTCCTCACGTTCCTGCCGAGGAGGGTTCAATGAGCCATTGAAAGCATCTTGAAGGAGGTGATATTCGTGGGGGGTTGAAGGAAGATGAGTAGAACCGTTATGGGAAAACATTTTTTGCGGAATTAAAAAAACTCTCAGCACATGGAGTGCTTTGAGTGGAAAGCGGGGGAAACTTTCATGAGTGCAAAACCTAAATCGGTTCCCAAATCGAAAGCAAAATTGAACGGTAACATGTTCGAGATCATGATCGATACCGGTGGGACCTTCACGGATGGTGTGTTAATCGATGGTCAGGGAAGGATAGACGTCGCCAAAGCTGAAACCGACCCCGCAGACCCGGCCAAAGGCATCATGAATTGCATTGCCCGTCTGGCGGAAGAGCGTAGTGTGACAGAGCGAGATTTGTTGCGGAAGACCACGACCGTGTCGATCGGTACAACGCTGCCGACAAACTGCATATTAGAAGGAAAAGGAGCTAAGTGTTGTCTGATCCATACCAAAGGGTTCAGGGATGTGTTTGAGTTGGGTCGGACCATCCCGAAGACCGATATCTACAACTTAAAGGTGAATGCCCCGAAAGTATTGATTCCCCGGTATCTGCGTTTTGGGGTTGAAGAGCGTATCCAGTTTGGCGGTCAGGTCGTTACACCGCTGAATGAAAATGACGTCGTGGAGGCTGTAAAAAAGGCCAAAGAGTACGGAGTTGAAGTTCCAATCATCTGTTTCCTGCACTCCTACGTCAACCCTGCCCATGAGGAAAGAGCAGCCGAAATCATCAAGGCCGACTATCCCAACGTGGTCGTATCTTCACACATCCTCCGGCGATGGATAGAGTACGACCGCGCAAGCACGGCAACCTATGCAGCATATGTGAAACCTCTGCTTACCCGCTTTGTGGACACCCTGAAGACCCGATTGAAGGATGCTGATTTCAAGGGAACCTTGCTTTTTAGCACGGGTTTAGGTGACGTCACCACGGCTGACCTGGCACTGGAGAATCCCGGGACCGTGATCGGGTCAGGTCTGGCCACCGGAGCCTTACTAGGGCGTTTTTTGGCTGAACTGTGTGGGTTTGATAACGTCGTCACGTATGACATGGGAGGAACGAGTCTCGATATCGGTGTACTTCAAGGGCGAACGATTGCCACCACGAGCGAGATGGTCATAGGGGATCAGAAGAATGCGATTGAGAGCATGGATATCACCAGCATCGGTGCGGGGGGTGGTTCGATCGGCTGGCTTGACAGACTTGGGGTGCTCCGTGTCGGACCTGCAAGCGCCGGTGCTGATCCGGGTCCAGCCTGTTACGGCAAAGGTGGGCAGTTGCCTACCGTAACGGATGCGGATGTGGTCTTAGGGTATATTCCAACGGATTACTTTTTGGGCGGTACGATCTTGCTCAACCAAAGTTTGGCAGAAAAAGCCATCGATGAGAAGGTTGGCAAACCCTCGCGGATGGCTACGGTGGAGGCCGCTTATACCATCGCGTCGTTGGAAGAAGCCGTTATGGGAGAAAGGGTGTTTCTAAGTGTGGTTGAAAAGGGATATGATCCCCGGGATTTTGTACTGGTTGTTGGGGGTGGGGCCGGTCCGGTTCATGCGGTGGCCATGGCTGCCAGGTTGGGTATGAAGAAGGTGTATATTCCAAAACAAGCCGCTGTCTTTTCTGCCTTGGGTGGAGTGGTGGCTGATTATGGATACGTCCTCAATCGCTTTCTCTACCAGAGGGATGACGAAGCAGATATTGAAAAGATGAAAGCGCTTTATGGTGCCATGGAAGAAGAAGCTGTGTCTATTTTTGCACGCCAGGGAATAAGAGAGAAGGATATGGCTGTAGTGCATGGCGCCGAGATGCGGTACTTTGGCCAGCTCCGCGATATCGATGTCGTCCTCCCGGAGACGAAGTTAAGATCAAAGTTTACCAAGGCAACGCTCAAAGAATTAGTTGCAACTTTTCATGCGAGGCATCGGGCTCTCTATGGCTGGGGAGATCCGGCCTTGCCAGCAACGATTGCGCTCCTCAAACTGCGGGTGATTGGAAAGAGGCGTCCCTTTAGGCTGACCAAGCAGAGCTTCTCTGGGAAAAACCCCTCGGGAGCCCTGAAACGCAAACGCCGGGTTTATTTCAAGGAATCGGGCGGGTTTGTCGTGACCCCATGCTATGATGGAGACAAGCTGCGACACGGCAATGTCATTAAGGGTCCCGCCATCATAGAGGAGAAAAAGACAACGGTCGTGGTACCGCCTCGGTCTAAAGTGACGGTTGATGCATACGAAAACTACCTTGTCACCCTTTCTTAAAGGAGGAAAAGGAAGATGAAAAAACGCAAGAGCATAGACCATTTAACGTTAGCGGTCGTTGAGGCCAGGATCAATGCACTCAACCTGGAGCTGGGCGCGCGGATGTTCCGCCAGTGTTTTTCTGTCCCCACATCGCATATCCGTGATCTGGGTACCGTCCTGTTTGATAAAGATGAGCGAACGCTGGCCATAGGGAATTTCATGCCCGTTCACACGGGAGGAAGTGATATTTCACTCAAAGGGATGCTGGATTGGATAGGCCGTGAAAATATCCATCCGGACGACTTCATTATAGGAAACGACCCCTTTATTGTGCGGTTTGGTCATGTGGCAGATTGGTCGTTTCTGCGTCCTATCTTTTACAAAGGTGAGCTTGTGTTCTACCATTTTGCGCGGACGCATCAATACGATAGTGGTGGCGCATACCCGGGCTGCTATTTTCCCCGCAGCTATGATTGTCATGGGGAGGGTTTGATGATCCCTCCTGTGAAAATCATAGAAGGAGGAAAGGTCGACGAAAAGGCCTACTCCATCATTCTACGGAATTTAAGAGGATCGCCTCTGGTGCGTGCCGACAATATGTTGGTATACGGATCAATGAAGCAGATTGAAAAGAGGATTATCGGATTGCTCAAAGAGTATGGAAAAGAGACCGTGATGGCCGCGTTGGACGAACTGATCGTTAGAGCTCGGAAAGCAGTGAAAAACGTCATCTCGAAGTGGCCGGCCGGGACGTATTATGCAGAACGGGCAGCGGATTGGGATGGAACCACTGACAGACCGGTATGGGTAAGATTGGCCCTCACCATTAAACCAGATAAAGGTATGCTGATATTTGACTTTTCAGAGAGTGATCCGCAGGCAGACTTCATCAACGTCCCTCTGGGTCAGGTCTGGTCAGCGGTCACCAGTGGGCTGCTATGGTGTCTGCCACCCGGACTCCCTCGCAATGAGGGTTTCTTTGACTGTATGGACATCATCACCAAGGAAGGCACCGTGCTCAGCCCCGTATACCCGGCGACGTGTGCGTCACAAGCTGTCACACTCGGCCTAGAAATCACGGAGTGCGTCCAGCTTGCGATAGCCCAAGTGGCTCCCAAGGAAGCTCCGGCGACGTGGGGCAGGCATGTCAATCCTCTTTACTGTGGAAAGCGTCGTGATAAGATAGACCCGAGGACCGGGTCGATCATGGAATACACGGCGCATACCTTTCATGCCGTTGCGTCGAGTGGCGCGGCATGGGGGTTTGATGCTGTAGATGGGAATGGTTCCAGCCCGCTGGGCGGCGCCATGATACGGGCGCCGATAGAGGTTGAGGAGTGGATGATCCCCTACCAGTGGCTCCATTACGAGTTTTTGACCGACTCCGGCGGCGCCGGACAGTGGCGGGGAGGTCTGGGCACTCATGTCGAGGCACAGAACGTCTATAATCCGGAGGTCTGGCAGCCCCTCGACTGTCTTACGATGTCCGGGAATGCCGATGGCGAACGATTTGGATCAGTAGGCCTCTTGGGAGGTAAGGGGGGGACAAAGACCAAGCTCGAGATTGAAAGAAAAGGAAAACGGGCACATTTTCGCACTTTTGATCTGACCTATCTTGAGCCAGGTGATATACTTGTCTCCTACTCGGGAGGAGGGGGTGGAGTCGGCGACCCTCTGGATAGGGAGGTTGAGAAGGTTCGGTGGGACGCGCTTAATGAATATATTTCGATTCAGGCAGCGAGGGACGTCTACGGAGTTGTTATAGATCCAAAGACGTTCGAAGTGGACGATGAGGAGACAAAGGCCCTGCGGGCAAAGCTAAAAGGGGAAGAAGGAAGGGAGGCCCAGTCCTAATTCCTAATAAGGATGAAACTTGACTGAGATTTATTCGTAGTATTTAGATGTCTTGGGTGGATAAGAGAGAAGAAGTCCTGGATGGCGCCGCACTCTTGGTGGGGGGAGGTGAGAAATGGCATAAGAAGGGAGAATTAAAATCAAAAACAAGGAAGAAATTTAGGAACGGAGAAGGAGGTCGAAATGAAAAGTAAAGGTCTGTGCATTGTTTTGGCTATGGTGATGTTGATGTTGATGGTCTTCTTTACCGCAGGAGCACGAGCCGCAGAAAAGGAGATAAGGATCGGTTTTATGACAGATTTGACCAGCATGCTAAGTATCAACGGCATCCCAATGAGGCAGGCCGCTATTCTGGCGATGGAGGAAATCGGCTACAAGATCGCCGGCATTCCGGCAAAACTGATTGTGGAGGATGAGGCAAGTGACCCTGCTGTCGCTATGGATAGAGCCAGAAAATTGGTGGAAACCGATAAGGTGGCCCTGGTCGTCGGGACAATTAATGCCGCCTGCGCTGCTGCAACAGCGGATTATTATGCCAGGACCAGGACGCCGAACATTGGGCCCTGGTACAATATGGCGAATGATGCACAGTTGAAGGCACCCTGGACATGGATGCCTTTCGGGACAAACGAGGCTGTCTCCTATGCCGCAGGAGTCTATGCCGCGGAGGTATTGGGCTACAAGACAGCGACGACAATGGCCATTGACTACTTGGCCGGCCACACGTTCACGGGTGGCTTTGTGACGGCGTTTACCGAGCGGGGGGGAAAGGTCATTCAGGAACAGTGGATCCCGATGGGCACCAAGGATATTGCTCCCTACATCACTGCGCTGAAGGAAGCCGACGTGCTTGTCCCCTGGTTTGCCGGTGTCACGGCTACCGTTGGTGTTAAACAAATCCGGGAATTCAAGGTCAAGATGCCTGTCGTATTTCCCCAAAGCCAGTTTCCCGCTCATCCGAAGCAGATTGTTCAAATAGGAGATGACGGCATCGGCATGATCGCCCCTGAAGCCTACGTCTGGACGATCGACACGCCAAAAAACAAGAAGTTCGTCGAAGCCTATCAGAAGAGGTGGGGGGAGTTGCCTTCGGGTAATGCAGGCGGCGTGTACACTGTCATGCAGATAGCGTTCCAGGCGTTGAACAAAACAAAAGGCGATACCTCATCTCAGGCCCTCGCCAAAGCGCTGGATGCTACCAACATCGAAGGGTTCACGGGACCCATCCGCTTCGGTGATGCAAAGGTGGGGATCAATGACTACCTCATACACAAGGTCATCAAGGTCGGGAACGAGTATAGGACACAGGTGATTACCAAGTACACGGTAAAAACGAGCAAGGTCGGGAATAAGCTCGTGCAAAGCGTGATCAAGTAAGTGTTTTGCTGGGTGACTGTGAAAGCCTCAAATTCCCCCTTGCCCCCCCCTTACGAGAGGGGGGCAAGAGGGAATTGAAAATTATTTTCTAACCAAGCAGGGGCATGAAGAGGACAGCTGCAAAGGATCAGCTCTCTCCGGCGGATAGATGGGCATAGTCATAGCAACGCTTTTGAACGGCATTTCATACGGGGCGGTATTGTTCCTGATAGCCTCCGGACTGTCGTTCACCCTGGGGCTCATGGGAATCGTCAACTTAGCCCATGGGGTCATATTCATTCTGGGCGGATTTGTTGGTTTGGCTATAGCCAAGTGGACAGGGAGTTTCCTGCTCGCTATTTTAGCCGGTGCTGCTGCCAGCGGAGTCGCGGGTCTGGCAATAGAGCGAGGATTTCTCCGCTTCCTTTATAAACAAGATCTTCCACAAGTTCTGGTGACTTTCGGTTTTGTCTATATTATCACCAACCTGATGCTATGGATTTGCGGACCCCATCCCCGGTCCGCCTTCGTCCCCTCCTATTTTGCCGGCTCCGTTGTGATCGCCGGCGTCTCCTTTCCGTTTCATCGCTTTGCGATCATTGCGATCGGGGCCGCGATTTGCGCCATCCTGTGGTGGCTGCAGGAAAAGACGAGAATGGGTGCCATTATCCGCGCGGGAATGGACAACGCAGAAATGGTGGGTGGATTAGGAATTAACCTTACCCCGATTAACGTCGGAGCCTTTTTTTTCGGCTCAGCCATCGCGGGGGCGAGTTGCGTGATTGGAGTGCAGCTTTTCGGCAGCGTCAATTTTGGCGACGGCATGGACATGCTGCTTGTGGCAATCGCAGTGGTTATTGTTGGCGGGGTGGGTTCTGTGCAGGGATCTCTCGTGGGCGCCCTGTTAGTAGGAATCATCGATACCTTTAGCAGGGTCTATTTCCCGGCCATCGCACAGTACACGATGTATCTGGTCTTGATACTCGTCCTGGTGGCCAGGCCTTCCGGACTCCTGGGCAGAAAATTGTGAGGTGAGTAGAAACTTTAACCATGGTCCTATCTCGAGAACATAAAGAGCGTGTATTTCGCCTTGCTCCCGCATCTGTCGTTATACTGTTCCTTATAGCGTTGCCCATTTTCGTAGACTTGGCGTATATAAGCTTGTTTACGAAGATTCTCATTTTCGGACTCCTTGTCATGAGTCTGGACCTTCTCGTTGGCTATACAGGGCTTTTGGCCTTCGGTCACGCCGCCTTTTTTGGCATCTCAGCTTATACGACCGCCATCCTCACCAAACATTATGACATCACAAGCTTCTGGCTGGCAGCACCCGCTGGTGTTATCATGGCGGTATTCGCTGCCTGCATCTTTGGTCTCGTTGCACTCCGAGTGTCCGGAATTTATTTCTTGCTAATAACTCTCGCCATGGGTCAATTGGTCTATGGAATTGTCCACACCAGCGTTGGGCCGCTGGGAAAACTAACGGGAGCCAGCGACGGTATAGGGGGCGTACCGTATCCCGAAATCTTCGGCTTTTCCTTTGTCGCCGAGACCTATTACTATTTTGCGTTCGCTGCCTTCGCCGTATGTAGCTTGTTGTTGTATTGGATCACAAAATCTCCTTTTGGGTGCAGCTTGCAGGGGATTCGGGAAAGTGACATTCGAGCCCGGGCCTTGGGTTATAACACATGGCTCTATCAATATATTGCATTTATTATCGGCGGTTTCTTCGCCGGCGTCGCCGGGGTACTGTACATCTATTACAATGGGTTTATCTCCCCCGAAGGCGTGGGGATAGGCGCCTCCGGTTTACTGTGGGTTATGCTCATCATCGGGGGTACGGGAACGCTGTGGGGAGGTCTCATCGGGAGTGGGGTGATATTATCCCTCCAATACTTTGTAGGTAGTTTTACACCGGAGCGGTGGCCTTTAATTTTAGGCGTCTGCTTTGTTGGAGTGATTATGTTTTATCGAGGGGGAATTCTCCCTCGGCTCACTCATCTCTGGAAAAAGATGAATCGTTATGGATGTCCTAAAGGTTAAAGACCTATCGCAAAGTTACGGCGGTCTACAAGTACTGAATAACCTTTCTTTCAGCCTGGAAACCGGAGAGAAGGTGGCCCTGATCGGTCCGAATGGAGCGGGAAAGACCACACTTCTGAATGTTCTGAGCGGGTTTATACCTCCCATCACCGGTCGGATATATCTGCTTGATCGTGACGTTACGGACATGCCTTCCCACAGGCGTGTCTCTCTTGGCTTAGCTCGATCGTTCCAAATAAATACCCTGTTTCCTCGCCTGAGTCTACTGACCAATGTCTTGCTGGCAATCCAGGGGATTCAAGCTACCCGTTACCGAATGATCCGTCCAATAACGGCCTATAAGGATAATCTTGCAAAAGCCCAGGAACTGTTGGAACTTGTAGATTTATGGGGAGAGAAAGAATCTCCCGTCGCTGCTTTGGGTCATGGGCAGCAACGGCAGGTAGAAATCATTTTGGCGATAGCGTCAAAACCCAGGCTATTATTGTTGGATGAGCCGAGTGCCGGACTGACAAGCGGTGAGACCGGAAGCCTCATCCATATGATCCGTAATTTAATGGGAGACACTACGGTTTTTTTCTGCGCCCATGACTTAGACCTGGTATTTTCTCTGGCTGACCGGGTGATCGTGCTCTATTACGGGCAAACGATCGTGCAAGGAACACCGAGAGAGGTCCAAACTGACCCGAGGGTAAGGGAGATTTATTTGGGGATCGAGGAAGAAGCAAAAAATGCTTGACTTGACGAATGTTCATACTTACTACGGTGAAGTCCCTATCCTCCATGGTATTTCTTTAGAGGTTAAAGCAGGTTCTGTGGTCGCTCTCCTGGGACGCAACGGGATGGGCAAGACAACGACCGTTCGTTCCATCATTGGCTTTACCCCGCCGCGCTCCGGGATGGTTCGCTTCCAGGGGAACGAAATTCAGGGTCTCCCGCCTTATAAGATTTGCCAGATGGGTCTCGCTTTGGTTCCGCAAGGACGAGGCATTTTCCCTTCGTTAAGCGTAGAAGAAAACCTTTTTATAGGTGCCCGCGGTAAGGGTTGGTCTTTAGAAAGGGCGTACTCCTTTTTCCCCATACTAAAGACGCGAGCAAGACATAAAGGTAATCTGCTGAGTGGTGGGGAGCAGCAGATGTTGTGCATTGCGCGGGCTTTGCTAACGAATCCCAATTTCCTTTTGATGGATGAACCCTCAGAAGGGCTTGCCCCTCTGATCATCCGACGAATTGCCGAGATTATTCTCCAATTGAAAGAGGGAGGTGTTTCTATCCTTTTGGTAGAACAGAACCTGCCGATGGCTTTAAGAGTCAGCGGTTATGTTTATCTGGTAAGCAAAGGCGAAATCGTCTACCAGTCTACACCTGAGGAGTTAAAGAACAGTAAGGAAATCCAGGTCAAGTACTTGGCCGTAGAAGTATAGCCCGCCTCACCTCGGACCGAGTAGCAAGCTTGCCCAAGGGTTGACTAAGTTGGATCGATACATTAAGAAATAAAGATAGAAGATGGTCGATGTGAGGAGGAAAGAATGAGAAAAGACTACTATCTTTATCTGGCCCAGGACAAGAAAGAATATTTCACTCTGCCCGAAGGATGGGAGCCGCTTCATTTTGTAGAAACTGAAGATGGAACAACGATTCCTTCGATTGAGCAGATGACCCGTGAGGCCCTCTCAAAGCCAGCAGGTCCCCTCCCCTTTCAAGCGTTACTATCACGGGCGAAAAGCATTGCCATTATCGTGGATGACGCAACTCGCCCCACACCCGTGGCAAAAATCCTTGGGGCTCTGCTCTCTCATTTAGCGGAGAGCGGGTTCTCACGTGAAAAGATCACTATTGTCGTGGCCATCGGAACCCATGAAACCATGGAAAAGGAGGCCCTTGAAACGAGACTGGGCGCGGATGTGCTGTCACGCTACAAAGTAGTCCAGCACAATGCCCGGCAGAGCGATCTCGTACCCGTTCAAATACCCGAGGATGGGAGAGTGGTGAAGATCAGTCCGGAGGTCGCTCAGGCAGATCTGAGGGTGGGGATTAGCTCGGTTTTACCCCATCCCATGGCGGGATATGGCGGTGGCCCAAAAATTGTAATGCCCGGGATATGCAATTTTGAGTTTATCCGGGACCACCACATGAAGCATGTGGGGCATCGTCGATCGACAGCAGGCGTGACGAAGGGAAATCCCTTCCACGAGGACTGCATGAGAGTCGTCCGGGCCATCCGGCTCGATTTTTCCCTAAACTGTGTATACAACCAGAAGGGACAGATTATCCGCATCATAGGCGGCAGTCTGGAGAACGCCTTTCGAGAGGCAGTCGATCTATGTTTTCAGAAACTCAGCCACAAATTTGAGGAGAAGGTTGATGTGACGATTACCTCGACCTACCCGCATACCCATGGTCACCAGCTCTTCAAAGGGTTGAGCGCCCCTGATGTTATAACAAAAAATACGGGGGCTATCTTGCTTGTCGCTCCCGTTGTCGCACCCATCCCTGCCGACTTCCTCAACTCATTTCATGTGATAGAAGAGAAGTCCCACAACAATTCTGCCGCCTATATAAAGGAGAGTTTGTCGAAAGGAGAGGCCTTTTTGCCGGATAAATCGATCGATTTTAATATGGCCATGTCCACCGTGTTCCTGAGGCCAAAGATAAGGACCATCCTTGTGTCTCCTCACATTTCCCGGAAAGAGGCAGAGACCATGGGTTTAGAGCATTCGTCCTCCATTGAAGAAGGGATCAAATTACTCGGGAAACTTTACCCCAATGCCAAGGTTGCCATATTTCCGTCAGGCGGCCTTATTGTTCCCATCACTTCCTGGGAGAGGTAAGCGCGGCGGTTTGTTATAAATTTTACGGGTGACACTCCATGTCACCCCAGGTCGCCTTTGTAAGATGTCTGAAAACGGAGAAGGATTGCTATGGAACGAGGGTTTAGCAGGTTAAAAGACAGAGTGGCTATTGTTACTGGCGGAGGTAAAGGGATTGGCAAGGCAATCTCTCTCGCCTTCTCCCGGGAAGGCGCCATTGTCGTGGCAGCAGGAAGGACTCTCTCAGCTTTGCAGGAGACGTGCGATGAGATAAGGAGTAAAGGGGGAAAAGCAAAGCCGATCCAGACAGATGTCTCTGTTGAAGAACAGGTCGTACGGATGGTATCGGAAACAATCAAGGAATTCGGCAAGGTGGATATCCTCGTCAATAACAGCGGCATTGCCGGAGTCACCATCAGGGTTGCCGATATGAATCTAAGCAAATGGAATGAAACAATCGCTATCGATCTGACGGGGAGCATGCTCTGCGCCAGAGAGGTTTTGAAGTACATGATCCCGCGGAAGAGCGGCAACATTATCAACATTGCATCTGAAGCCGGGAGATCGGGCGACGGCAGGTCAGGTTTTCCCCTCAGGGGTGCCTACTGCTCTTCGAAGATGGGGGTGATCGGTCTCACCGAGACATTGTCCGTTGAGGTAGGAGAATTTAATATCCGGGTCAACGCGGTCAGTCCGGGCCCTGTCAAGGGAGAACACATCACCAATGCGATGAGAGCCAAGGCCAAAGCAACGAACATCCCCTTCGAAGAGATCATGGAAAACCTTGCTGCAAACTCTTCACTTAAGAGAATCGTCTGAAGAATCAGAGGTGGCGGCGGTTGCAGTTTTTCTTGCATCCGATGAATCAAGTGCTGTTACGGGGCAGACAATCTCGGTCAGTTGCGGTCAGCATATCACTTTCTAACGTAAAGAAATTACGAAATACCAAGGCTGACGACCTCCAAGTACAGATGCATTAAGTACTATTACATTGTCGTTGCGAGCAATCTCGCTCTGAAAGTTCCACCACCTTGCTTCGTCGTTTCACTCCCCGCAATGACAGATTTCAGTAACCCTTTTGTGTCAACTTTTAGTACCAACGGAATACCAAAAGACTCACCGGAAAGAAGTACAGATGGCGAGTACAACACAGGTCATTATCATCAACGAAAAAGATAATGTCGCCACAGCCCTCAAAGGGCTCACTGCAGGCGTTCAAGTCTCTGTGGAATTTCAAGGCCGCATTCAGAAAATAACACTCCTATCAGACATTCCGATGGGCCATAAGTTTGCCTTGAAGGATATGGAGGAAGGAGAGGCTGTTATCAAATATGGGGAACCTATCGGACAGAGCACGGCTAAAATTACCCGTGGAGAACATGTCCATGTCCATAATGTAGTGAGTCAACCCCGGGGAGGCCGACAATGAATTTTCAGGGTTATCGCAGGCCAGACGGAAAAGCGGGAACAAGGAATAACGTGCTTGTCATCCCCAGCGTCGGTTGCTCCCAGGGGGTTGCTCGGGACATTGCCCAGGGCTTAAAAGGGGTCGTCTATCTACCCAACATTTTAGGCTGCGGCCAGGTAGGGGAAGACCGCATGCTGGTCAAAAAGACGCTAGTTGGGTTCGGCACACACCCGAACGTCTTTTCGGTCTTGATCGTTGGTAACGGGTGCGAGCAGCTTTCTCCCCAGGAAATAGAGGAAGGGATCGCCCCCAGCGGAAAACGGGTGGAAGTGATCGTGATCCAAGATATCGGTGGGTCGAGGAAAACAGTCGCCCTAGGTAAGAGAATTGTAAAGGAAATGCGTGAAGGTGCCGCAAAACTGAATCGTGAGTCGATTCCCCTGAACGAGCTGATTCTCGGCACGGAATGCGGCGGGTCGGATTACACCTCCGGCCTAGCCTCAAACCCGGCGGTGGGGGCTGCCTGCGACATGCTGGTGACTGAGGGTGGAACAGTCATCCTCTCGGAGACCCCTGAACTGATCGGAGCTGAACACCTTCTTGCCAAAAGAGCGAGAACACCGGAATTGGCGAACCAGGTTCTTGACGCAGTGGCTTGGTGGGAACAAAAGGCGATGGCAGCAGGAGAGAACATCCGGAAGGCCAATCCTGCTCCGGGAAATATCGCCGGAGGGATCACGACCCTTGAGGAGAAATCCCTCGGCTGCATTTACAAAGCAGGGACGGGTCCCCTCGAAGAGGTCATCTCCTATGCGTCTCACCCAACGAAAAAAGGGTTGGTCTATATGGATACCCCAGCCCATGATATAGAGCAGCTTACGGGCATGGTGGCCGGAGGCGTGCAAATCGTTCTCTTTACCACGGGCAGAGGGACACCCTTAGGATCACCCATTGCACCGGTCATCAAGATTACAGGCAACCGAAACACATATCTCAGAATGAAAGACAACATGGATATTGACGTAAGCAGGATTCTTGAAGGAAAGGAGAAGGTAAGCTCGGCGGGGAAGCGGATTTTCGAAGAGGTCATCTCGGTCGCTTCCGGCAAGGTTACAAAAGCCGAAAAACAGGCGCAGAGGGATTTCTGCATCTTCAAGATGAATATGAATATCTAAACCGAAAAAAAGCGAAGGGTTGTTGTTGCCAATCATAGTTCAGAGCTTCGATAAATCTGTTGTCCGAAGGTTCCTTACCTCAACATGCAGGAAACGACTCCAAACAGATTCGCCCGGGAGACTGAAAAAACCCGTCGCGGGACCTTTTGAATAGTAAGCCTACGGCCGAAGGTGAGTAAGCAACGTTAGATCGGGGAGTTTGGGAGGATATCACTAAGACAACAGGGCAAACGGCATCCCAAAAGCTATTGACAAAGCTAGATCGATTGACTATGATGACGAACGGTTTCCTAATGAATTGGAAAAACGTTACGAGTGAGCGAACCTAGAGAACAACCGATGACAGTGCCGATTTTTTCTTTGGCGGGGAAGGTGGCCCTCGTGACCGGAGGGAAACGCGGGATCGGCAAGTCTATCGCCCTCGCTTTTGCCGAGGCAGGGGCTGACGTGGCGATTTGCAGTCGTGGGGTTGAAGACGGTGAGCTGGAAGCTGTGGCCAGTGAGATTAAGAATCTCGGACGGCGCTCTTTATGGTTCCAGGCGGATACCAGTCGTAAGGCCGATGTAGACAAGATGGTGGAGAAGACCGTCGCTGAGTTGGGAACCATCGATATTCTGGTGAATAACGCAGGCATACTGGTCCGATCGTCTCTTCTTGACATTTCTGAAGAGGACTTGGACAAACTTCTTGGCATTGACCTCAAGGCCTACATCCTGTGCGCTCAAGCAGCTGGCAGAGTCATGGTGAAACAGAAGAGAGGGAATATCATCAATATTTCAACCCAACATGCTTTCAAGGCGTCGCCCGGGTTTGGCCCTTACGGCGTTGTCAAGGCAGGTGTGGTCATGCTGACCCGTGTCCTTGCCCGGGAACTGAGCAGCTACGGTATACGTGCCAATGGCATTGCCCCGGGTCTGACCAGGACAGAATTCAGCCGGCTGACGTGGACCAATACGAAGTTATTGAAGGAGATAGAGGCTTCCCTGCCCCTGGGGCGGATGGGTGAACCGGAAGATATTGCCCAGGCGGCCCTCTTCCTGGCCTCGGACGTTTCCAGCTACGTTACAGGGCAGACAATTATTATGGAAGGCGGCGGATTGGCTTAGGCAGGCAGCTGGAAAAAGGCTTCATCAGCAAACGACTAAGAATTGGATTTACAAAATTCGAAAGGGGGCATGAATATGGATCAAGAAAGTAAGAAGAAATTGACGCGCCGTGATTTCATGAAGAAGGTTGGTCAAGGTGCAGCAGTGGCCGGAATGGCCTCCATTGCACCGCGAATGGTCAGGCCGGCCAAGGCCGCAACAAGGGATTTCATCCTGATTGGCCGCCCCGAAACTGCAACGGGACCCGCTGCCGGATTCGGTGAGCCCTCTCCCTGGGCGGATAACAGGGTGCTCGACCTCTTTCACAAGAAAGAAGGCGGAATCTTCATCGAAGAGTACGGCAAGAAAGTTCCTGTAAAATTCGTGATGGTTGACTGCGAGAGCAGCGGAACCAAGGCAGCAGAGATTGCTTCCCGGCTCATTCTTCACGACAAAGTGGACCTGATGATGCCTTTCCAGTTCAGTGAAGCCATCTCCTCCATCTGCGAGAGGAACCAGACACCGTGTCTTGTCGTGGAACATCCGTACGAGGCATGGATGGCCGGGGGGCCTTACAAGTGGTGTTATCACGCAGGGATCAGTTTCAAAGCGGCCACACAGTCTTTCATGAATGTTTGGGAAGAGAAGATCGACCAAACCAACAAGACCTTTGGGATCATGTGCCCGAACGACGCGGACGGGATCGCCATGTCAAAGAAGCAGACCGAGATGTTCCAGGCCAAGGGTTGGAAGGCAGTCGATCCCGGAAGATATCCGTCAGGTCTGCAGGATTGGACGTCGGTGATCAAGCGGCTAAAGGAAGGAGAGGTGGAGATCCTAACCGGTTCCATGGCTCCCCCTGATTTTTCCTCGGCTTTTAGGCAGATGCACCAGCAGGGGGTCGTCCCGAAAATCGCCTCCGTTGGAAGAGCAGCCTTATTCCCCTCTGGCGTCAATGCCATCGGAGGGGATCTCCCTCAAGGGCTGGTCGTGGACATCCATTGGAGTCCACAATATCCCTTCAAGTCGGCTCTAACCGGTGAGACTGGCCAGCAGGCCGTGGACGCCTGGGATAAAGAAGTGAAAAAGCAATGGACCCAGGTCATCGGCTTCAAGTATGCAGGGATGGAATTGGCGATCGATATCTTTAAGAGGGCCAGGAGCGTCGATAAAAACAAGGTCCTGGATGCGATTGCAAAGACGGACGTTGAAACCTTGATTGGCCGTGTCAAGTTTAATCCCCAACTACATCACTACCACACCCCCCTGGTTACAGGCCAATGGGTGAAAGGGAAAAATTGGCCCTGGGAGCCGGTCATCATCAATAACAAAGACTTCCCGGCGATACCGGTCACCGCCAAGATGATCTTCCCGCTTCCTGGTTATAAAAAATAGCCAACGGACACGGAACTATTGGGGAGTGGACTT
This sequence comes from uncultured delta proteobacterium, assembly GCA_963711845.1. Classification (GTDB taxonomy): domain Bacteria; phylum Desulfobacterota; class BSN033; order BSN033; family UBA1163; genus CAVQFR01. The sequence continues at coordinate 31,105 of CAVQFR010000005.1, read as the reverse complement.
GACGGCACAATGAAACAGATGGTGGAAGAGGACCTTTGGTGGAGCGCGTAAAAACTGATGCCAAAGGTCCTCTTCTGTCTCATTCATACCTCTTCACACCCCTGATCGACATCATGACAAATCCGAAAAATCCTATGTTGTGAGTCACTTCATCTGTACCGGATGATGAATGAGGTAGAGTCTGGAAGAGGCTCGAAAGGGTTGCAAAGGGACCATGGATGGCTGATATCCTCACCGTAAATCATTTGCAGAAGAATTTCGGCCAATTGAAGGCCGTTGATGACCTGTCTTTTGAAGTGAGAGATGGAGAAATCCTGGGGATGATGGGTCCCAATGGAGCTGGCAAGACGACCGTTTTTAACCTCCTGACAGGGGTTGTCAAACCGGACAATGGAACGATCGTGTTTAAGGGGAAAGACGTTACCCATGCCTCACCCGCTAAACGATGCCATTTGGGTATTGGCCGGACGTATCAGGTCCCTTGTCCATTCGAAAAGATGACGGTCTTTGAAAACCTTCTTGTGGGTGCGGTGCACGGAGGGAGACTGAGTGAAAAACGGGCGAGAGAAGAAGCACATGCTATCCTGGAATTGACCGGGATGACTCCCATGAAAAACCATGTGTCAGGGGAACTATCTTTGTTGAACCGGAAGAGATTGGAGATAGGTAGAGCCCTGGCGACGCAGCCGAGTCTTATTTTGCTCGATGAGGTGGCGGGAGGGTTAACCGAAGGTGAGGTAAAACAGCTTCTCGAAATTGTCAAAAAGATTTCAAAGAGGGGAGTCTCCATTGTCTGGATTGAGCACATCCTCATGATGATGTCTGAGGGAGTCAATCGGCTCTTAGTCATCGCGGAGGGTCGCTGGTTGCACTGTGGCGATCCGAAGGTGGTCATGGGTTCAGAGGAAGTTCTTAAATGTTACCTCGGGGCCGAGGAGGAGTAGTGTCAAAGGGCTTAGCTCTCAAAGTTGCCGGCATCGATGTCCACTACAAGGATTTTCAGGCCCTCTGGAACGTGTCCCTTGAGACCCAGGAGGGGGAAATTACCTCGGTTATTGGCGCCAATGGATCGGGGAAATCAACTCTCTTGAGCACGGTCTCGGGGATTCTGGCGCCCACTGCCGGAACGATCGAGTTTTTTGGAGAGAGGATTGACGGACTTCCTCCCCATGAGACAGTTGCCCGTGGCTTGTCCATGGTTCCAGAGGGAAGACGGATTTTTCCACGGCTGACGGTCTACGAAAACCTGGTGATGGGTTCCTACTCACCCAGATCGAGGGCCGTGCGGAATCGGGCTTTGGACAAAATCCTTGAGCTCTTTCCTGTCCTCAAGGCCCGGAGCGATCAGATGGGCAACACGCTGAGTGGCGGAGAACAGCAGATGCTGGCCATTGGCCGGGCCCTCATGTCCGATCCAAGACTTGTTCTGTGTGACGAGATCTCCCTCGGATTGGCCCCGGTGATCATCAAAGGGATCTATAAAGAATTGAAACGGATCAATGAACTAGGGATCACCATCGTTCTGGTGGAACAGGATATCACGAGAAGCCTCAAGGCGGCAGGTTATGCCTATATTTTGCTTCAGGGCAAGGTCGTTTTGGAGGGAAAACCTTCTTCCCTCAATGAAGAAGCGATAAAGAAGGCCTATTTTGGCGTGTAGATAGAACTCCTATGAAAGACTTGCTTCAACCCATTTTGAACGGAATCTTATTAGGAGGTCTTTATGCGATCATCGCGATCGGACTCTCCACCATCATGGGTATTGTCAAAGTGATGAACTTTGCTCACGGGGATTTAATGATCCTCAGCAGTTACCTCTCCCTGGTTTTTGTCTCCTGGCTTGGCCTGAGTCCTTTCTGGAGCTTTTTTGTCATAGTCCCCCTCGCCTATTTTATCGGTTATTTTTATCAGCGGAGGCTGATCAATCGAGTCTTAGGGAAAGAAATGGACCCTCCTCTGATTGTGGCTTTTGGTGTAGGAATCATTTTACAGAATCTTCTGCTTCTCATCTTTACGCCAGATGCACGAACCTTGATGACAGGCCTCGGCATGAAAACCATTTCGTTGACACCCGATCTGAAGATTCCGGTAAACTACCTGCTGGATTTCGTGATTGGCCTAAGTGTCATCTTCTTCCTTTACATTTTTTTTCAAAAGACCTACTTGGGCCGGGCCATCCGGGCCTCCTCCGATGATGAAATCGCGGCAAGGCTGATGGGGGTGAACACCAAAACGGTTTATGCCCATGCCATGGGGATCTCGAATATGACTGCCGCGGTTGCGGGTATCCTGGTTGGAATGACCTTCACCTTCTATCCCCATACGGGCTCCGAGTACCTTTTCATTGCTTTCGGAGTTGCCATCATTGCCGGATTGGGCAGTATGAAGGGGACCTTTGTTGCAGGAATCATTCTGGCTGTGGCCCAACTCTTTGGAGGCCACTTTCTTGGTCCGGGGTATCAGATGGTGAGTGGTCATATCATCCTGTTGATCGTTCTGTTGGTGAAACCGAAGGGAATCTTCGGTACGGTGTAGTAAGCTTATGAACAAAATCATCCATCAATTCAAATGGCACCTCTTAGGGTTTCTGGTATTGGTGCTTGCCACCGTCCCGGTCTGGGGCTCGAAGTATATGGTCTTTTTTTGCCTTCTTTTTTGTGTCTACCTGGCCATGTCCCAGATGTGGAATCTGCTGACTGGTTTCTCCGGTCTGTTTTCACTCGGCCAACCAGCCTTTATCGGCCTGGGCGGGTATACGGTGGCGGTTGCGACCCACCACTTTGGTCTCTCTGCCTGGACGAGTGTCGTTTTAGCTGGATTGCTCTCTGTTCTTTTTGCCCTGTTTATGTCGCTTTTCATCTTCAGAGTTCGGGGGATCTATTATGGTATCATCACGTTGATCTTCCCCGAATCGATGCTGTTGCTGTGCAGTAATTGGGAATATCTCCGATATGCACAGGGGATGTTCATTAAACCCCAGCCTCCCATTTCCGTTACAGCGATTTACTACATGGCTTTTGTCATCGGGGTCGGTGCGGTTGCGTCCGTTTATCTCATCCTCCGCTCTAATCTGGGCTTGGGCCTGATGGCGATGCGGGACAATGAAGAGGTAGCGAATACGATGGGTGTCGAAACCTTTCGATTCAAGGTCTATTGCTTTCTGGTCTCAGCATTGGTGACCGGACTCGCAGGGGCCATCTACTACAACTTCGTGGTCTTCATTCAACCCCATGAGGCTTTTTCCATCGGCTGGTCGGTTAAATTTATCTTTATCACTATTATCGGGGGAATCGGCACGATTGAAGGGCCGATCGTGGGAGCGTTGATTTATGTCTTTCTTTCTCAGTACCTGGCGGAATATTTCTCGGTCAGCATGATCATGTTGGGGGCGATTGCCATCGCGGTCATCCTCCTTACGCCGAAGGGGATCGTGGGAACCTTTCAGGAAAAGATCGGTTTTCGAATCCTGTCTCCTCATCGTGAATAGGCAAAGCACTATTAAGGTTCGGAAGCATACTCAGCTGCCGTTTCAATGTATCTTTGAAGCTGAACAAACCCAATATAGGAGGGAAGAACCTATGGCAAGACAAGAACCTTCTAAGCCCATTTACGGCACTAAGGTTGAGGGCCTCGATATGATGATCCCCATGAGGGACGGTACCCGTTTGGCCGTCGACGTCTTCCGCCCTGATGCAAAGGGACGCTTTCCTGCTCTGCTCGCCATTGCTCCTCATAACAAGTTCCTTCAAAGGCCGGAAGTCAGCGATGCCTGTCGGAACCAGCCGGCGTGGGCGCCCCTCTGGTGTGGCCCGGCAGAGGGGGGTGACACGACGTTCTTAACCTCAAGAGGATATGCTCACGTCATTGGGAACCTCCGGGGGTTTGGTAACTCGGACCCCGGTGATCCCTTTACGGATGAGACCCGAAACGACCTCTATGATCTCATCGAGTGGATCGCTCAACAGCCATGGTGCGACGGGAATGTGGGAATGATCGGCATCTCCTGGTTCGGAAGAAAACAGCTGATTGCCGCCATGAAGAAACCGCCCCACCTGAAGGCCATTTTCCCCTACGATCCGTGCTGGTTTTCTTTTAAAGACATGTATCCCGGGGGAATGATCCATGCGATGCTCTTTCATCTCGGGAAATTCAGTGCGGAGATTGCCCATGAGGTCAAGTTGACTCCCGAAGAGGAGAAGTGCTGGAAGGAGGCCTACAATAATCCCGATTACCGGATGTATACGGCCATGTTCAACGTCCTCGAAAGAAAGGGAAAGCTGGGCGGTCTCTTCTTTAAACACCTGATTGATCCTTATGAACCGGAGGACATTGAAGAACTCGAAAAAGAGATGGAAAAGGTTGACATCCCGATGTACATTGGGACGGGATGGTATGCCTACACATACAAGTGTCACCTTTTCGGTACCTTCCGATACTGGCAGAAGTGTAAGAACACCCCTTTCAAGAAACTTCTGCTCAATGGACCTGCCCACATTCCCAGACCATGGATTGCTTTTCATGATGAGCTTCTCCGCTGGTATGATTACTGGTTGAAGGGAATCGATAACGGGATCAAGGACGAGCCCAGGGTGAAAATTTGGGTCATGGGAGCGAACCGCTGGCGTTATTCGGAGGAATGGCCTTTGAAAGAGACCCAGTGGACGAAACTCTATCTGGACAGTTGGGAGCGGTTAAGATGGGAGCCCTTCACGCCGTCGAGCAGAGATGGGATCGATGCCCCGGATTGTTTTGCCCAGATGCCTCTTACCCAAACAAGAACGGCGCAGAAATTGAGATACATGACCGATCCTCTTCCTGAAGACACTGAAGTCACGGGTCCGCTCTCGCTCCATTTCTGGGCAGAGATTGACCAAGAGGATACCAACTGGATCATTATCATCAAGGATGTAGGACCGGATGTCTCGGTTCAGACAGCGAGAGAGGGAGAGATGGAGCGTCCCGAAGTATTTGAGAGAGAGGTGACCCGGGGGTGGCTCAAGGCTTCGCACAAGGCAATCGATGAGAAGAAGTCCCTACCCGGCCAACCCTTTCATCCATATAAACGAAGTACCCAGAAACCGATCGTGCCGGGAGAAATCAACGGGTATGATGTAGAAATTGCTCCGACCTCGAATCTATTTAAAAGAGATCACCGGATTTGCGTGGAAATCGCATCCCTGGATATACCGACGGGTGTTGCGGGGGACAGTGCCGTGGAGTACGTCTCGTATCATATTTGCTCCAGCAAAACGACGGTGCATAAAATCTATCGTTGTCAGCAATATCCATCTCACCTTCTTTTGCCGATCATACCGAAGCAGAGGGAATAGTACCTTCGAGGCAAATGCTCATATTTTTTTGGCTGATTCAGTATTTGACATTATAAACGAAAAAGTTTAAACAATTTGTGAAACAATTCATCAATAAAGAAGGAGGAGATCATTATGGGAAAGGTCAAACTTTATGATTTGAGTCATCCTTTTGGTGACAAGGTTCCTCTATGGCCGTATTTTGCCGATGTCAAGATTGAGCGTATGCACTATCATGCCAAATCCGGTGTGCTCTCGCAGGTGATTACAACCACGATGCACTGCACGACCCATGCGGATTCACCCGCCCATGTGTTTGAGGGCGGCATGTTTACTGATGAGATCCCGCTGGACAAGTACTATGGCACCGGAGTTGCCGTGTCTATTCCCAAGAAAAAATGGGAAAAGATCATGCCGGAAGACCTGGAGAAGGCCCGTCCCAAGATTGAAAAGGGTGATATCGTTATGATCAATACCGGATGGCACCACAAATACTCCGATAGCACCGAGTACTTCTGCTATTCTCCAGGCCTTTACAGAGAGGCCGGAGAGTGGTTGGTGGCAAAGGGAGTCAAGTGTGTGGGAGTTGACCAGCAGGCCCTCGACCACCCCCTGGCCACGGCCATCGGTCCTCATGGACCCGGCCCGCTGAGACCGGATGTCTGCGCCGAGTACAAGAAAGTGACAGGGCACGACGTAATCCAAGACTTTCCCGAGTGGGAGCCCTGCCATAACCTGCTGCTTCGCAACGACGTCATGGGCTATGAGAACGTCGGGGGCGACCTGGACAAGGTAACGGGTAAGAGATGCACCTTTGCCGGCTTCCCCATCCGCTGGATGAAGGGAGACGGGTCTATTGTCCGGATTGTCGCCATTGTGGATGAGAAGTAATCAATAATATCTCTTTCGGCAGGATCGGACGGTAAAACTTCTTCAGGAGGCAATCGAATGGGAGACAAAGTGAAACACTATCCATTTTATATTGGGGGTGTAAAACAAGTTTATCCAAACGTTCATCCAGGGACACCTAAATACGCTTCTGCCGTGGTAGTAGGAAACCTCGTTTTCTTATCCGGGATGACTGCACAGGATACGAAGACAGGTGCTTGTCTGACGGACACGATCAGCGAACAGATGGGGGTCTGTTTAGACAAGGTGAAGTTCGCTTTGGAGGAAGTCGGCAGTCGTATGGAAAACATCGTCAAGACCCTGATCCTTCTCAAAGATGTGAAGGACTACCAGATGATGAGGAAGACGGAATTGGAGTATTATCAAAAGCACGCTCCCCGCCTGGTGGAGGAGCCTCCGGCCAGCACTTTCATGCAGCCTGCTTCTCTTGCAAGACCGGAGTTCCTGGTGGAGATCGATGTCATTGCCGTCCTGAAGAGAGATTGATTAGAAAAAAACCAAAATAGAGGAGAGGAGAAAAAAATGAAAACATTAAAAAGTATGTCTATCCTGATGGCGCTGGTTCTTGGAGGGATGCTTTTCTGTACAACGGTTGCATCAGCCAAACCCACTGAATTGAGTCTCGGTCTGATCGTCCCCCCGAAACACCTACGGTATCTCCATGTCATTGAGCCCTGGATGAAGATGATCGAGGAACAGACCAAGGGTGCGGTCAAGATCAACCCTAACTTTAACATGACGCTGGCTCCTGCCAACCAGTTGTTTGATGCGACCGTCAAGGGCCTTGCCGATATCTCCGAAAGCTACACGTTCGACCCTCCGGGAAAATTCCTAATGACGAACAGCCTGACGATGCCGGAAACAGGGTTCAGCACGAGCATCAGCGCTTCCCGCGCGTTGTGGCACATCTACAAGACCTTTCCTGAAATGAAAGTAGAGTACAAAGGGGCGAAGGTCCTCTGGCTTCACACCACGCCGGCCATGAAACTGATGATGAAGAAGAAGCCGGTCCGCTCCCTGGAGGATCTCAAGGGACTCAAGATTGCAGTCTCGGGGGATGTGGGGGTGAAGGTGGCAAAGGCCCTGGGATTCGCTCCGGTCACCATGCCGACAGCGGACATCTATGTGGCCCAGGACAAGGGTGTGATCGACGGCCATATCCGGCCCTCTGAGCTCCTGATTTCCCGGAGTTTCCATGAGGTGACCAAGTATGCGATCGATGTCGATCTCGGGCACGACCTCTTCTTCATCGCCATGAACCAGAACACTTTCAACAAACTTCCACCCGATGCCCAGAAGGTATTTGACAAACTGTCAGGGGACTGGGCCGTCGATTTTACCGGCAAGGAATGGGATAAGTTTGAATCGGATGCGGAAAATCAGGCCAAGGCCAAAGGTATAGAGTATATTTCTCTCTCGCCCCAGGAAATAGCCAGATGGAGAAAACTCCTGGCTCCTATCCAGGAGGAATATGCCGCGGATCTGGAGTCCAAGAAACTGCCGGGAAAGAAGATTCTTGAGGAATTGAGGAAGTTTGGAGCAAAGAAGTAGCATCAGGACATGTGAGAAGTCATTACATTGATCTGATTGCCAGTTGATAACTTTCTCACCCCTGTCCTCCCTTCGATAGGGGAGGACAGGGGCGGGGGGGCGGGAAAAGGGAATGGAAAAAGTCCTTAGCCGTTTTGAGAAATGGTCGACGCACGTGGCTGTGCTGTCAATCTTCATTATGATGCTTTTGACCACAGCAGATGCCATCGGCCGGTACCTCTTCAGTTTCCCGCTTCCAGGAGCTTACGAGGTTACTGAAAAATACCTCATGGTCATCGCCGTTTACCTGGGGGCAAGCTACACGTACCGGGGAGGTTCCACGATCCGGATCACCCTTCTTGTGGACCGCCTGCCTCGCAAGGTCAAAATGATTTTACACCTCTTTGCCCAGGTTTTTTCGATCTGTTATGGTTTTTTCCTGGTTGTTCCCGCTGTCCAGGCTGTTCTCCGAGTCTACGACCAGAAACTAACCTTGAGCTCTCCTCAGCTTCCGTTGTGGGTGCCCTTTACGGCTATTCCGATCGGGCTCCTCTTGATGTCTCTGTTTATGCTTCGTGACCTCCCCCGGGTTCGATCAGGAGGATCCGCCCTTTTCCGTGAGGGAGGGTCATCGGATGTCATGGCGGAAGACACCTCCGGAGAGGCAGGTGCCCGGCAATGATCGCGCTGCCCTTTATCGCCCTCATTCGTGACTCTTCTTCTTGGCGTCCCAATCGCTTTCGCCCTTGCCGGCACCGGTATCTTTGGCATCTGGCTAGTAAAGGGAGATTGGAGTATTGTCCTGGAAGTTCTGAAAAACTCATTGCTTTTCGTCGGCGATTACAACCTGACCACCATTCCCATGTTCATTCTAATGGCCTTTTTCTCTTCGTCGAGCGGCCTTGCCCGAGACCTCTATACACGGCTGCATCGAACTGGCTATCCCATATCCGCGGCGGCCTTGCCATTGCGACGGTCTTCGCCTGTGGTATTTTTGGCGCCATGTCCGGGGCGAGTGTTGCCGCGGCTGCCGTGATGGCGCCCCTTGCCATGACCAACATGCGCCGCCTGGGTTATTCCGAGGTTCTGGCAGCCGGCTCGGTGAGCGTTGGAGCGACGCTCGACATTCTGATTCCCCCCAGTGTTCCGATGGTCATTTACGGATTAGCGACGCAGACATCCATTGGAAGGCTGCTCGTTGCTGGAGTCATACCGGGAATCATTTTGGGGATTCTGCTCGACCCTGTGTATCCTCGTCTGGGTCACCATTAGTCCTTCTCATGCGCCAAAAACAATCCGGGTGCCCTCGGCCGAGCGTTGGCGAAGCTTGAGGAACATCTGGCCCAGCCTGTTGCTCATTCTCATTGTGCTCTTGCTTCTCTACTCAGGCGTAGCCACTCCGACGGAGGTGGGTGCCCTTGGCGCCTTTATGGCGGCTTTGATCGGGGTCGTCATGAAGCGTCTCACCTGGCACGGGGCATTACACGCCCTCAGAGAGACGATCCGTACATCCACCATGATTTTTTTGATTATGATCGGGGCAAATATCTTTGGATACTTCATGACCATGAGCAGGGTTCCCAACCACGTCGTCGAATCGGTCATGGCCATGAATCTGAATCGCTGGGTCATCGTCATCGGTATTACCGTCGTTTACTTTCTCATCAGCATGGTCATGGATGAAATTCCGTTATTGCTGATCACACTCCCCCTCACCTTCCCGCTCGTTACCTCTGTTGGATTTGACCCGATCTGGTTCGGCGTCCTTTCGATCATGATGGTTGCCATGGGGCTCGTCTTTCCCCCTGTGGGGATGATTGCCTTTGTGGTCAGTGCGACGGCCAATGTTGACCTGGTCACGGTCTACCGGGGAACAAGCATAATGATTATCGCGATCTTCATCGCAACCATTCTGGTCATGATCTTTCCGGAGCTTGCTCTATGGCTTCCGAGAACCATGCGTGGATGAAGGTCGCATGGTGCATAGAGCATAGCGCATAGCGTGAAGGCTCATTTAAGAAGGAGGAGTTATGCCACCGATCATCGATAAAGAAAAATGTAATGCCTGTGGGGTTTGTGCCGATATTTGCCCTACGGATGTCTTTAGAGCCGCAGGCCGAAAAGAAATTCCCGGAGATTAAGTACCCGGAGGAATGCTGGCATTGCAATGCCTGTGTCCTGGACTGTAAGCAATCAGCAATCACCTTGCGCATTCCCCTTCCGGCGATGATGCTTCATGTCGAAGCCAATGATAAAATGGTTGGATAACATTTTTTGATCTGACAGCGTGAATAAAGAGAGGAACCGTACCATGATCGACATCGACAAGAAACCCATCGAGGTGGATGTACTCATCGCAGGAGGTGGGATCGGCGGCTTAATGGCCGGCATCAGCGCGGCGGATCAGGGAGCGAGCGTGATCATTGCTGAAAAGGCCAATACCAAACGGAGTGGATCCGGTGCAACGGGAAACGATCATTTTACGTGCTACATCCCCGAAGTGCATGGCGATGATGTCAACCTTATCGTTAAAGAGCTCTTCAACAGCTTGCTCGGCGGTTATCAGGATGTCACCTTGGCCAGAACCTTCTTCCTGCAATCGTTTGACCGGGTGAAGGATTGGCATCAATGGGGGATCGACATGAAACCCCATGGGGTCTGGGAGTTTACCGGTCACGCCTACCCGGGACGACCTCGCATCTTTCTCAAGTACGCAGGATCGAATCAAAAACAGGTGTTGACCGATGAAGCAAAAAAACGGGGTGTTCGAATCGAGAATCATTTGCCCCTGACTGAAATCATCACAAAAGATGGAGAAGTCATCGGCGCCATTGGGGTCAGCATTAAGGACGAAAGACCCGTGACGAAGATCTTTCGCACGAAATGTGTTGTCCTGACCACCGGTACCGCGAACCGGCTCTACCCTGCCCCGAGTCCCGGCTGGATGTTCAATACGGCTTTTTGCCCGAGCAACACCGGAGGCGGTCGAGCCATGGCCTTTCGGGCAGGGGCGAAACTGATCAATATGGAGATTCCCAATACACATGCCGGGCCGAAATATCTTGCCCGGTGCGGCAAAGCCACCTGGATTGGGGTTTATAAAGACCCTTCTGGAAAGCCGGTCGGTCCCTTTGTCACAAAGCCGACGAGAGAATTGGGGGATATCACTGCAGACGTTTGGAATTCGGTGTTTCCCGATTACCACAAATCGGGCAAGGGGCCGGTCTACATCGACTGCACCGAAACCTCCAAGGAAGACCTCGAATACATGATCTGGGGGCTACAGCATGAAGGCAACACCGCCATGCTGAACTATATGGAAACAGAAGGAATCGACCTGAGAAAGCACAGGATAGAGTTTATGAAGTACGAGCCCTTTCTCATCGGGAGCAGGGGCATCGAAATAGACCAGAACGCTGAGACCAATATTAAAGGCTTATATGCAGCCGGTGATGAAGTGGGCAACTTTCGGGCCGATATTGCAGGGGCAGCCACCTTCGGTTGGATTGCCGGTAAAAGCGCCTCAGAGAGGGCAAAACGAATCAAAGGTTTTCAGAAGGCGGAAGAGAGCAGCCTTGTCCAGGATCTGTCGAAGCTCTATTCTGAAATCCTTCAGAGAGGTTCCGGGCCCTCGTGGAAAGAGGCGAACTTAGCCTTACAACAGATCATGAACGATTATGCGGGCATCACGGTGAGGTCCGAGACATTGCTCAAAGCCGGATTGAAATATTTGAGAGACCTTAAAACAAAGGTGACGGCCACATTGATAGCAGATAATTCTCATACCCTGATGCGAGGTCTGGAAACCCTCGACCTGATGGAATGCGGAGAAGCAATTTTTTTGACCGCGTTGGAGAGAAAAGAGACCCGAGGGCTTCATGTTAGGCCCGACTACCCTTTCACGAACCCATTATTACAGGATAAATTCCTCACCATTCGTCGGGAAAATGGGAAAGTTCGAATGGAATGGCGTGACAAAAGATAGGGAACTGGAGTATGATCAATACCTTGATGATAGAGGTGATTTTTATGAGGTTCAACAAAAACGGGTAAAAGGAGGGAATGAAAATGAAAGTGATGAGACTCAATGACCTAAAGGAATACCAAGCAGCCAAGCACTTCAAGATGTCCGCCATGCGACTCCAGGGGAAGGAAGAGACCGGCATTCAGAAATTCTGGGTGGGACTCTCCCATTTTCTTCCGGGCGGAGGGGCAGAATTTGATGCATCCCCTACTGAAAAAGTCTATATCGTATTGAGCGGACAGGTTACCGTAAAAACCGAGAAGGAAGAGCAGACGCTCAATCCCCTCGATTCCGTTTACCTGGCTCCGAACGAGGGGCGGTCTGTGATCAACCCGGGGAAAGTTCCCGCAAGCATGCTCGTAATAATCAACTATCCGAACTGAAATGGTTCTCAGAAGGAGTTCAGAGGACGGTTCATTTGACGGAGGTGGAAAATGAGAGTTAAGAAGGGGATTGAAGAGATTAAGAATCTTTTTGATCTGAAGGGTAAAGTGGCGATCGTGACCGGTGGATCCGGAGGATTCGGGAGGGCTGCCGCGATCGGGCTGGCCGTTCATGGAGCGGACGTGGCCGTAACGAGTCGAACCCTTTCAAGTCTTGAGGAGACCGCTAAGGAGATTAAGAAACAGGGAAAGAAAGCCCTGCCGATCTCTTGCGATGTGACCGATCCGAAAAGTGTCGAGAAGATGGTGAATCAGACGGTGAAGGAATTCGGGAAGGTCAATATCCTGGTCACCAGCGCAGGAATTGCCATGCGCTCACCAGCCGAAGATTTTCCGATAGAAGACTGGCAAAAGGTCATGGATACCAACGTGAAAGGGACCTTTCTCTGCTGTCAGGCAGCCGGCAAGGTGATGATCAAACAGGGCGGAGGTGGAAAAGTCATTACCGTATCCTCTATCCGCGGGCTTCTAGGCCACCCCGGTGGTTACGCAGCCTATGGCACCAGCAAAGGAGCGGTTCACCTCCTGACCCGGCAGTTGGCGATTGAATGGGCTAAATACAAGATCAATGTTAATTCCATTGCTCCTTGTATCTTCTGGACACCCTTGACCGCGCCCATTCTGAATGACGAGAAACTCTACAATATCTTTATGTCCAGAATTCCCTGGGGCAGAGCAGCGGAGCCGGAGGATTTCATCGGAGCTCTGGTCTTTCTCTCCTCGGATGCTTCTGAATTCATTACAGGTGACATCCTTTATGTGGATGGGGGGAGCACTGCCGGTTAATTCATGAGTTGGCCGGATTGACGGATCACGGCAATCACTTTCCGATGACGAAGGGTGTCTGCGGACGTTCGACCTCGGAGCGCAGGAATGGCCTGTATCCGTGGTTTGTTGAAAGAGACGAGGTTCAAAATAAACAGGGAGGAGGGACTCGATGAAAGCAGAGGACATTAAGAATATCACTTTGCTCGGAGCGGGCATGATCGGCAACGGTCTGGCGTTACATTTCGCCAAGGCGGGTTATGAGGTCTGCCTATATTCCAGGACTCAACAAACGATAGACAAGGCGATTGAAAGTACCAGATCCAATCTCTCGTTGTTATTACAAAAACCGGCCGGCTCAAAGGAAATAGAAACAATCGTGGGTCGGATAAAAACGACCACGGACATGAAGAAGGCCGTCGCGAATGCCCCGATCATTATCGAATCCGTAGCCGAAAACCTGAAGATCAAGCAAGACTTATTTAAAGAACTGGACGAGATCTGCCCTCGAGAAACGATTCTGGCTACGAACACGTCCGTCATCAGCATCACGGAGATAGCCAGTAAGTCTAAAAACAGGACCAGAATCCTGGGGACTCACTTCTGGTTTCCACCTTATCTGATACCCCTGGTTGAAGTAATCAAGGGGAAAGACACTTCTGATGAGGTGATGGAGCTGACCTATCAGTTCATGAAAAAGGCCGGAAAGCACCCGATCCGATGTTTGAAAGACGTGCCCGGATTTGTAGCGAATCGTCTGCAGCATGCCTTGTGGAGAGAGGCGATCTCCATCGTAGAACACGGCATTGCCGATGCTGCCACGGTCGACGAAGCCATTAAGAACAGCATTGGTATCCGGCTCGCCGTTTTGGGCCCTGTTGAAAACGCCGATATGGTCGGATTAGACCTGACCCTGGCCATTCACAATACGGTTTTAAAGGATTTGGAGGCTTCCCCCAATCCCTCACCTCTTTTACAGGAAAAGGTCAAGAAGGGAGAACTTGGTTTCAAATCCGGTAAGGGGTTCTATGACAAATGGACCCAGGAAGATATCACCCGTGTCAGGGGAAATCTTCTAAAGTACCTGATCGATTACACACAGAAGAAACAAGGTTGAGACATTTCTCAAAATCATAAAAATATTTTTGGAAAAGGAGGAACATCGAAATGGAAAAATTGATTATCACTGCGGCGATCACGGGAAATATTACCCTGCCGGTGCAGACACCCCATCTCCCGTTGACGCCACAACAGATCATCGACGATGCAGTGCGAGCGGCGAATGCAGGAGCCGCCTCCGTACATATCCATGGCAGGGACCCAAAAACGGCCAGGCCCACGACCGAGCCGGCGGTGTACAAGGAAATCGCCTCCGGCATTAAGGCCAGGAGCAATGTGATCGTCTGCGTCACCACCGGCGGCACGGCAGATATGACACCGGCCCAGAGGGCACAGGTTGTCCCCGCCCTCAAACCGGAGCTGGCCACCTTTAACATGGGGTCGATCAACTTCTCCATCCATCCGATCGCCGACCGGTACAAGGACGAGGACTACAAATATCCGTGGGAGAAGGAATTTGCCGCAGGCACCAAGGACTTTATCTTCAGAAACACCTTCGGCGATATCGAGAAACTCATTCAGATTATGCAGGAGAACAACACCAAGTCGGAGTTCGAGGTGTACGATGTCGGCCACCTCTACAATATTAACTTCCTCGTCAGAAGGAAAGTGATCAAGTTCCCCATCTGGCTGCAATTTGTGACGGGGATTCTGGGCGGCATCGGCGCCAACGTAGAGGAGGTTGTCCATATGAAGCAGACGGCCGACCGGCTGTTCGGTTCGGAGAATTACGTATGGTCCGTCATCGGCGCCGGATACCCTGCAGAATTCAACCTGGCAACCTTGGCCATTATGATGGGCGGACATGCCAGGGTCGGCATGGAAGACAATATTTTTGTCGAAAAGGGAGTCCTTTGTAAGAGCAATGCTGACCTGGTAGAAAAAGTGGTAAGAATCGCCAAAGAGCTTGGTCGAGAAATCGCCACGCCGGACGAAGCCAGAAAGATACTTGGCCTGAAAGGCAAAGACAAAGTCAACTACTAGGAATGGCTTGCAGAAGTGCTTGTAAGCGCGGCCGGTGCACTCGAATCAATCCATCCTCTTCCCCTCTCCCCCGGATGCGGGGGAGAGGATGAAGGTGAGGGGGATAGGTAATTCCGCTGATGGCCAAACCTCACCAACCTGCATTAGAAACACTTCACGCTCTTACCAAGATTCGCAGAGACCTCTACGGTTTACTTTCCTCTGTCTACATCCAGATCCCGGAGAGGAAGATTTTCGAACTGAAATGGGAACCTGCTGTTGAATTGCTCGAATATCTTCAAGAAGGAAGTGAAAAAATTTTGAAGCAGATCCAGAAAGGCCTGAATCTGTTCAAGCCTTATGGTTCGAAGAAAGATCGGATCGATGAGGAGGTTCTGACGAACCTTTCCAGGGATTGGACACGCCTCTTCAGAGGGGTAGTCCGGGATGGGATTCTTCCTCCCTATGAATCACTCTACCGGCCAAAGAGACTACAGAAAAAACCCGCTCAGGAGATCAATCGGTTATTTTCGAAAATGGGAATTCAAGTCCCTGAGGAATGGCACCAGCCTTCGGATTACATCGGAGTGGAACTCGATTTCATGCGATTCCTTTGCGATAAGGAATGGCGCCTCCGAAACGATGGGGAACAGAGTGCCCTCCGAAAAGCGGTCGAAGCGGAGAAGTCTTTTCTTGAGGACCACATCGCCCTCTGGGTCCCGGTCTTCTGCGAACGTATGCTGGAAGAGGCCCAGGAAGAGTACTATCTCGGAATAGCCCACCTCACATTGGGGCTTGTAGGGTTTGACCGACTTTGGGTTTCCCGCCTTCTTGATTAAGAAAGCCGTCTCTGCCACTCCACTTCGACAAAACCTACTCTTCCCTCCTGCGGACCATCAACCCATTTTAAAGAGCTTCTCGGCATTCCCGTGATAGAATTTTTCAAGATCCGTATCACAGATCGGCAACGTTCCCAACGCGTCGAGAGACTCTTTGCTGCTCTCAAAGGGATGATCGGCTCCAAAGGCAATTCGATCTCCCCCTAAGGCCATGTAGGCGCAGATGAAGGCAGGCAGGTAATGCATACCGCTGGAGGTCATGAGGAAATTGTCCTTCACATAGTCACTGGGTTTTCTCAGGATCTTGGGCGCCAGCTCCGGGTCCACCCACGGCTTCAGCCAGTAGAAGTCGATACGGTAGAGCCAGAATGGCAACCCCTCTCCCATGTGGCCGATGACGATCTTCAACTTGGGAAACTTATCAAAGAGGCCGCTGTAGATCAAGCGCATCGAATGAAGTGCTGTTTCAGCTCCAAACCCAAACGGAGGACCCGCCAGGGGGAAGCCATAATCTGCATAGGGCTTTAGAATAGAAGGCGAAGGGAGGGTGGGATGAAGATAGATAGGGACATCGAGGCTTTCAGCCGCCTCGAAAAGGACCCAGTATTTCCGGTCGTCGAGATACTCGCCTCTCACATGGGAGTTTAGCTTCGCGCCCTTCAGCTTGAGCTTCGTTATTGAACGCTCTAGCTCCTTCGCTGCTTCGGAAGGATTCTGAGGGGCAAGGGCTGCCAGGCCGATATACCGGTCCGGGTATTTTTTGATGACTTCAGCCAGCTCATCGTTGGTCTGCCTGGCCATGGCTGCACCGTCCGCAGCGTCGAACTGCTCGCATCCTGGAACACACAGGCTGAGGACCTGGATGTCAACTCCTGCGGCGTCCATCTCTTCAATTCGCTTGGGTCCCATGTCAAGCAGTTTCTCCTCAAGCGGAAAGCTGCGAGGGACCCTCAGGTTCGGGCCCATCCAGAGCCAGATGTTTGACTGTCGGACCTCTTCTCTCGGAAAATCTTTCCGGAAACGCAGGTACTTGATATAATCGTCGGTATAGAAATGTGCCTCAAGATCGATTATTTTCATAACAGCCTCCCAAAAACCTTTTGGTGTGATATAGTTGACATTTCTATAATCGTTTGTCAAGGTTCTTAGCGAGAGACATCTGCAATTCAGAGTCTTAGGTCTATAGTCTTACTGCTTGAATCACTGGAAAATACATTTTACTATTTCTCCATAATCCACTATAATATTCTGGTCTTGATGAACGTTCGATCTGCTCACCAGGAGAACACCTTGTAAGGGTATTGACTGGACAAAAAGAACAAACTTAAGGAGGAAGGATGATGAAGAAGAGTGCAGCGTTTTTGATCGGGGTTGTTTTCGCGTTTTGTTTTGTCGTTTGGTGCCAGCCCTTAGAGGCTCAAACCTATCCCACCCAACCCATTCAAATGGTCATTCCCATGGCCCCCGGGGACACCGTGGACCTCTCAGGAAGAGCCCTCGCGACTGAGATGGCGAAGATTCTGAAAACTTCAGTCATTACAGTCAATAAACCCGGGGGAGGCTCGACCATCGGAGCCAATTTTGTAGCCAAAGCCAAGAAGGACGGCTATACCATACTGTTTGCCAATTCGAATATCTATTACGCTCCCGCCATGGATCCGGAGACCGTTCCCTATAATCCTCTTACGGATCTCGAACCGTTATGTCTGGCCGTTTCTGTTCCTCTGACGATCCCGGTGCAGGCTGACTCTCCCTGGAAGACCTTCCAGGATTTGATGACCTATATGAAACAGAACCCGGGAAAAATCCGGGGTAGCTCTTCAGGCGTCGGCTCCGTAGGACACTTCAATTTCGAGGTGATCCAGATTGAAACGGGAAATGCCATCAATATGATTCCCTACAAAGGAGCATCGCCCGCGATGACCGCTCTTTTGGGCGGGCACGTAGAGACCTCCACGCTTTCGCTGAGTCTGATCGCCCCTCATGTTAAGGCCGGAAAGCTTCGGATTCTGTTGATTTCACAGAAGGCTCCTGAGTTTCCTGATATTCCCACTCTCAAGCAACTCGGCTACAAGCAGGACATCATGTCTGTCCGGTTTGCCTTCTATGTTCCAGCAGGTCTCTCCGATTCCGTGAAAAAGGTTCTCGTCCCCGCCATCCAGACAGCGATTAAAGCACCCGAGGTTGTGAATGCGATCCAGAATATGGGGGCCATCGAGGACTTTGTCCCGGGCGGGGAGTTCAAGAAGATGATGGCCGAGGAATACGGAATGGCACGGCAGCTGATGAAAAAGACAGCGCCCGCAGGGAAATAACATCCTTCTCCGACTCATTCGCTTATTTAAGGACGCCTGCAGGTTGGGTGGCGGTGGCGCGGCGGTCTACCGCTGTCTTTTCCTTATCGCGGTGACCTGCTCCCCTCCCACACCCCAGTTGTCGGTCTCAACCTCGTCGATCACCACAAACGTCGTTTTGGGGTCCTTGCCCAGCACTTCCTTCAGGAGGTCGGTGGCGCCTTTGATCAGGCGGGATTTCTGCTCGGGGGTAACACCCTCCCTCGTGACTCTGATATTGACATAGGGCATGACGGTTCTCCTTTCCGGATATAATCGGCACAATGATCTATTGTACACGCATCGCCAGCAGATTGACAAACAAAAACCCTAACAACTTAGTCTGGTCCGGTCCGAACGAACGATTAAATTCAGCAGCGAAGCGGTCACAGGTAAGGTCCAAAACGGATTCGGATTTAGCGGGAGAATGAGGAACTTTTGAGAAGCCGTTCCCTAAATTGCAATATGGCAAGTCTAACTCCAAGTTTCCTAAACAACTTGACCGATCCCAGTATCACTAACACCAATGGTCGGTCTGAGGCTGGGGGAGCTGGCAGGTCTTGAGCATTCTTATATATTCGTCGAACCCGTGTTCCCCACCGCCCTTCTCCAATCTTTCTATCTCCGGAACGACCTGATCCAGGACATGCTGATCGTTGACAACGCTTAATGGATAACGACTGTAACCAGCATAGTGGAGTAAGGTATAGACTTGTCTCTGTCTCTTTGTCATGGACAGATAGGCATCGAGTTCTTTCAGCATATCCTCTTTTTTCTCATCTAAAAAGCCGTCCACTTGCATGAGGAGGTTCAGGCTGAAATCGTTACACGAGAAATAGCTATGCATACTGTCGAGGTGATGAACGAGAAGGCGTATTTCAGCAACAATTTGGTCGTCCGTCAGCGGCACGAACGTCCCTTCCGTAACCATCTTCTGCATGGGCGATTGGGGATGCATGGCAAAGGTTCTCACCCTTATAAAATGAGGGCGGACGAGGTTAAGCAGCTCTGCTGTTTTTATCGCATGTTCTTCACTTAGGGCTTGGCCTGCGACGCCCGGCATAATATATTCAGAAAGCTCGATCCCCGCATCCATCACATGCCTGCCCCCGGTCACCACTTCCTCGGGTGTCATTCCCTTTTTGATCATTTGCAGTACCCTTTCGGATCCGCTCTCCATGCCTGAATGAATCCTTGTCAGGCCTGCGTGCTTAAGGCGCTTGAGGTCATCGACACTCTTGTGACTCAGCGTGCGCGCACGGGCGTAAGTTGTGATCCGGTCGATCTTAGGGAATTTCTCCTTAAGGTAATTCAGAATGGTTACGAGGTCATTCACGGGTAGGATCAGACTATCCGCATCCTGCAGAAAAGCCGTTCTGGCGCCCGAGTATCCGCTGAGCTCATCGGCCATGCTGTCAATATCCTTCTTTACTTCTTCCACAGTCCTTTTCGAGAACTTCACGCCTTTATAAGCAGGACAAAAAAGACACTGGTTCCAAGGGCAGTTGCGCGTGACACGGATGAGAAGGCTCGATGCCTCACTCGGCGGTCTGATCACTCCCTGTTCATACATGTTTGCTCCTAGTCAAATGCCTCCTTCTTGCTCGGGCCTAACTGCCCACTTTTTAATTTTAACATCTTTCTGAGCACAAAAGAAATATCTTATCTGTGACGGATATCTCGTCCAAAAGTCTTATCACTTGGGGAACGGAGCAAAGGGACAAAACGTGATGTTAGGACACTAAATTGAGCGGCGAATCTCTCTTCCTTGAATTTTTGAAATGTGGAGTTCAGGGAGGAGCCTTTCAGGGGAGCTAAAGAGCAACCTTACCTTCTGCGCTTCGTACTCAGTAAGGGAACGCACCCCTTCGCATGGGAGGAATCAAAGCCGGGAAAAATGAAGGGGAGGTCGAGATCCCGGTGTATTACCCCATCTAAGGGACAACTCCAGATCAGGGAACGGCTTTAGCAGGCAGGATCGCTATCTATCCCAGAGTGAAGAGAACCTATTCAGGTACGCCCTCTCTTTCCTTGTGTAGATGTTCTATCGCAACCACCCACCCGACCTGGTCAGCTTTAGCCTGAATCTCATGTAATGTTGCACCGAAATCAAACTCAAGCTTTTTTGCTTTCGGGCCAACCAGAACGGCGGAACCGTCGAACCTCTGAATCAGGGTGGCTCTTGGTTTTCCGTTAAGTAACCTATAATCCATCTTAATTCTCCGACGTCAAGTGCTTCTCGTTGTTGCCTTAACTCTTATCCTTTCGCCTCCCTTCAACTCTCGGTTTATAAAGTCTGTAACCTACCACAACTTAATCCTTTAATCACTTCTTAGGCTTCTTGCTGGACACATTCTTAATAGCATTTTCGATGCCAAGCCTCGACTATCATCATAAGCTCCTATATCCACTCTATCTTTCTCAAACTTCGATATTCTAATAGAGCTCGAGAGGGGAAGAGACTTACACCAAAGTCTCGAGTTACTTCCCTAAGAATGTGAAGAAGGTCTCCCACCCCAGGGCCCCGTCATAAATTCAAGAAGTCTAATGAAGGTTACTTAAATAACATAAGAACGTCCCCGAGGTTCTTCTGCCCGTTTAACATAATGGGCGGGGGGTTTCCCTAATCCACCCCCCGAAGGTGTTTTGAAAGGAGGAGATACATGAAGATAAGCGGAATCAACCGCCCGCCCCGGGAAAGACCTATGACATGCCAAATTTAATAGTTCGCAATTACAGAAAATCGAAATAAATTGGAGCGGAGTCAGGGGACTGCCCCCTGCCCTTCCTCTGGTAGAGGATGTATCTCTACTGATACTTACTCCGCTTATCGTTTGGCTAAGAAGGTTATAAAAGCTGTCATCCTTTTACTCAATTTCTAAACTTCTTCCGTAACATCATCATTTAAATCATCTCAAGGCTAACTAAAATGAACCAAAACAAAATTAGTCCTGCGATCATCTTAAAGATGATGTCAAAGATAATGTTTATGTCAATAATGTTTCTTTTCGGCATCCCTCTCCAATTTAAGCAATTTTAATGCCTACGAATGTCAAAACCCCTATTCCTGTCAATTGTTGATTCTGCACAATAATTCATGATATTTCATACAAATCTTTCTAAGATTCCTATTGCCCCTACAGAAGCCTCAAAACGGAAGAGATTTTCCTAAAAGTTCCAAATGATTTCTCGAACAATTTAAATAAGGTTTCTTACTTTTATTAAAATGTGCCAGAATACCCCCTAGCTCTGAGCTCTGCTGGAGGTACTTCACTGATTTCCATCCGCTTCTTCCCTCCTCAAATATATAGATTTATTTTATAAACTTCTTTCTCAGTCCCCAAAGACCCAGCAGACCCGAGCCGAGAAGGAGCATGGTGGTGGGTTCGGGAACGGGAGCGGGAACCGGGGAATTTCCTCCGCCATCTCCCTCTCCGTCCCTATCCCTACCTCCGTCCGCTGGATCTAGCGGTCCTCCTCCAATGACACCAGGTGGCATGAAGGGTGTGGATCCCGACGGAGGATCTAGAGGCCCTCCTCCAATGACAATAGGTGGTATGAACGGTGCGGGGTCCGACGGAGGATTCAAAGGTGTATCGAGAACCTTAGGGGCTGGCTCATCCGGTGATGTTTTCCCCCGTGGCACTTCAGACAACTCATTAGCGCACCGAGTTCTCGCGAAATGTGTGCCATCTGTGATCAATCTTTCACCCTTTGCAACCTTCAACCTCTTTTTCGTCCAGAAAATTTCCCGGCCCATCCGATACGAAACATGAAAGTCCCTGTCTGCCTTGGCTTCGATTATTTTTGCTCTGTCCAGTTCGAAATTCGAATAATGTTCGGCAACAACCGGATCCTGCCATATGGCTGATCGCAGCTCTTGAACACAGTGGACCCCTCCGTCCACCACCGAGTAGGGATAGACCTGACGCCGCAAGTCGCCATCCTTTTGTTTCTTCGTGAGGGGATCCGTATTGACCATTGGCCCGTTGACGTCCTCGACATACAAAGGCTCTTGCATAGGAGTGAGGTTGATCCCTTGTTTCGCCCCGTTTTCCTTAAATTGGAAATTCTCGATAAGATTCTCCGCGTCATCCCACAGAAGGAGCATCAAGAAAGGGGTGATTATCAGACCCATCCATATTATTGGGTTTCGCAAATGATGATGGTGCATTCGCCGACGTCTTCGGTTTTTCATCCGTATGTTCCACAGAAATGTGGATTTTTCTTCGATAGGGTGCGTTCCATCCCCCCTTAATTAGGGCAATTTTTATGCCTAAAAGTGTCAACACCTCGATTCGTGTCAATTGTTGAAACTGCACAATAATTCATGACAATTCAAATAAGCTTTTTTGGAATTCCTATTGTCATTAGAGAAGGTCCAAAGTGGAAGAGATTTTCCTAAAAGCTCTAAATTATTTCTCTAAGAATTTAAATAAGGTTTCTCGCTTTTATTGAGTCCATTCGAAATCCTGTATTAGAAAAAAAAGTTTTAAGTTCTAACTTTCAGCAACTATGCTTGTGTGGGAATCCTGGTAAAATTGGGGGGGGAGGCTGCGGCTTGCCATGGCCCGAACCAATGATCAAATGAAGAGGCGAAGCGGTTACAGATAAGGCTTAAGAAGGAGTTGGATTTAGCGGAGAGGGAAAGAATGAGGAAGTTATGAATAGCCCTTCCCTAAATTGCAATATCGCGAGCCTGACCCAAAGCCTATGGGACCACTTTCTCATGGATGAAACCTAATGCGAAGGAGCTTATAAATTTATCGACGTCCCTCAATTCCTTCCCACTCCCTTCGTAATTACTGGTCATACACTACATTTTAATATATATAATCCATCATGGAAGGTATCCATATAGATATATCCTCGATTATCAACAAGCACATCCTCCGTTGTAGCAAGCATTTGCCCAGGATAAGTATTTTCAAAACACCACTTTGTTGGGTTTGGGGGTATGAAATAACCAATTTCTTTTGGCACATATGGATCCCCGATATCATAGATCCTTAATCCAGCATGGAAGTAACAGCAATATAAGCGGTCGTTACGATCCTCTAATGCCGGATGATCATGTGGCTCATGAATGTTGTGTGGGCCGAATGGCCCCTGACACCCCAATCCACATTCATTGAAGTTTTTATAAGGGAAGTTCCCGGGAACTTCTGGATACGGAAATATAGCAACAAGTGTAGGATCGGTTACATCGGAACAATCTACCATCCCTAAAATATTTATGGGTTGCGCTTGATTTTTAATAACCTCTTTCGATAAGCAAGGGAATCTTTCTCCCTCATTCGTAAAGATGGCAAAGGGTTTCTGTGAAAGGGGTAATACCGTATGACATCTTGCGCCTGAAAACTTACCCCCTAAAACTGGATAGGTCTTAAGCTGTCCCACAAGCTTTGGTAACTTAATATTAGAAATATCCAATATGACCATCCCTGCGCCATTGTATCCACAATATGCATAATTTCCTTTGATATAGGGAGGTCCATGCATTCCTGCGTTTGACAGTGGGAAATCATTGGACGGCTTATCTTTATCAAGGATACCCTGTTCCCATTGTTCTGGCATCCACCATCGACCTGCTTCCACTGGGTTTGTGGGATCTTCAATATCTAAAACACGATAAATCATATTTGAAAAACCATCACAAGTGGATGAAAGATGAACATATCTTCCTCCGTTATAAAAGAATCGATGTACTCCTAAACAAATATTATCACATGGTTTTGGTTCCCCAGCATTCCAAAATGAAAGCAATTTAGGATTTTCTGGATCTTCTTTAACATCAAAAATATTTAAACCTGCAATATAAGGATCATCCCATCCAATCTTGTGCAAGAATGGAATTCCCGTTCCAAGAGCACCGAGCATCAGTCCATCGGCAACTTGAATCTTGTTTGTAACTTGTCCTGACAACGGAGGTCCTTCAATGAATTTTACAAATCTAGGGTTTTCAGGATCAGTGACTTCCATAATTGTCCAACCAGAATGTCTAAAATGAGATAGATACAAATAGTATCGACCCCCTACCACTTGCATCGCCATTTGAAATCCAGGCCTATCTTTAAGATCGTGATACCCTAACAGCTCTATATTTTTACGATAGCCTTTATTTTTTAACATCATTTTCCTCCTTTTGATTATTATTCAAAGTATTCCGGTATCTTCTATATACAGGGATCGATCTGATGAATGCGACAGACAATCCTGTTTGCGGCTTTGCCGGTTTTCCCGCTTCTGCGTTCTGTAGCCCCGCGCCCATGAAATGATTCTCCCGTAATTCTGGCTGACTTTCAAGAAAAAAATATCCAAGCCGCTATTCATTATCGATTGAAATCCTGTACGTCGATAAGTAAACCCCGTTAGAAATTCCAGCAGGGCATTAAACCCCGCCGGAACTATTCTAAAACCTAACCCCGCTGCAGAGCAGCGGGGCATTATTTCTAACGGGGTAAAGGCAGATACTCGGTTTCAGGAAGTACTCTTGCGCGGGGAGCCAAGTAAACTTTGGGGAAATGCTGCAGCTTGGGACGTCCCGAACCAATGATTAAGTTCAGCAGCGAAGCGGTTACAGACAAGGTTTAAAAGGGACGTGGTTTTAGCGGAGAGAATGAGGAAGTTATGAATAGCCCTTCCCTAAATTGCAGACTTGGAAGCCTTCCCTTGGAGCGCCCCCCTAACAAATTTAAAAACTTTCACCAAGGTTGTTTAATTAGTTTAAGAACGCTCCCGCACTTCCTTCTTGACTTATGAGTCACATGTGACTGAAGTGAGGCGTTTCTGCCAAAGCTAGCCCGCGCCAGGCTACTCAATCCGTTGGGCTCGGGTGGTATAGGCAGAGCCCTGTTTGCGGGGATGCCAGATCGCAATTCCGTAATGGTCCTTGCGCTTCCCGTGTCGCGCCGTATCCCGCCACCGAAGGTCGAGTTCATCGTCGCGGAGATAGCCGCGAACAGCCGCGAGCGACGGATCTTCGATGAAAATGGCCCCGGAGTCGTAGCCGATCGCAACTACCCAGTGGCCGTCCTTCCAGTCATTTCGATAGTCGAGGCGTGGCCTCATGCGGCCTCGGCGCTTCCGCCTCCCCCACGCTTGAATCATCAAAAGAACCGGATGCCTCTTCCGAAGCTCCGCCTTCAACTGGGTAAGGTTCATCTTCTCATACTCACGACAGTCGAGGCCATATTTTTCGGCAAGACGACGAATCTGGTCCGGATGAGATCCCACGCGGCGGTCCATGCGTAGCTCCCGTACCAATTCCCACTCGTCATCAGGACCGACCCCGTAGTACCTGGCAACACCCTGCAGGCAAGACGCTCCGCAGGAGTAGTCAGTCTGCTGGCTGGTATCTGGGATAGGCACACGAATCGCGTGCGGCGGGATGGGACGATAATGACGGGTCATACGAAAGGCCAGGGGGTCACCCATTGACTCAATTGCAAGATCAGTTGCCGGGCCGGCTGAATTGACTTTACCTTTGGGAGAACCAAGATGCCGGCCCGGTCAGCTGCATCCTTGCTTCGGGGCATTCGGTCAACTACGCTGGTAGCCGTTACAGCAAGTTGGCCACCCGTCTATGCGAAGAGTTCGCGATCACGAATCTTCCGAGCATTCGTATAATCCTCGTCCCACCAAGGCTTTTCCCCCGGACTTCGCGGGGGCCTGGCGAGCACGAGCCTCTTCTTGGCCTTCTTCGCCTCCTGCTGAGCTACTCTGAAATGGTAGTGGTCGAACATGCGCAGCGCCTCGACGTCGTAGGAGACTGCGATCCGGCGGTCACGGATGAGAAGCAGGTTTTCTCCGTTCTTGATGTCCGCTGGCGAAGAGAAGTTGTACGAGCCGAGATAGACGCGCGCGGTGGGTTTGTCGAAATCGATGACGACGAATTTGTGGTGCATGCGGATGCCGCCGCCGCCGGTTGGTTCCTCGGATTGAATGGTTTCGGGACGTTCTTCGCTCAGTGCCGCGGGAAAGACGGGGAGATATTTCCATCCGGCTTTCTGCAGGTCGAGGCCGCCGACTTTCTGTCGGAGATGCCATAGACGAAGATCTTGTCATTCTTCGATACCTTCTTGATCGCATCCTGAATTGGGCCCGGCGTCTGGTACAGGAATGCGAGCGAATAGAACAGGGACGAGGTGTCTTATCCCCGATGTCGTCGGCGATCGGTGCGCAACAGTGCATTCGACGCCCCGTGCGGAGAAAACGTGACCTGAGCCTTGATGCCCTTCAGTTTGAGATCGCTCCATTCTGCCGAGTCGAGTGTCGCCGAAGCTCTTCGGCGATCGTTCGCCCAATAGTCTTCAAACGCAGCGAGAAATGGTTTGACAGCGCTCGCCCCCCGCAGAATCACGGCGTTGTTGGACTGCACGAAGAACCCGCGCCAGCTGAAATTGGTTGAGCCGCACACGACCGCCTGCACCTTCGGGCCGTCGACCACGATGGTCTTGTTGTGCTGGAGGCTCAGCATGTGCTGGCGCTTCACGTTGTCCGCGCCGGCCGAGAGCGGCGAGTCGCTTCGCCGCCTGCGGTCTCGCCCGATTCCGGCTCGCCATGGTCCTTGCTGTCGTCGATGATGACCTTCAGACGCCGCTTGAGCTTCTCGAGGCGCGACACGACTTCGGGTTCGCTAAGATCGTAGGCCACCACGCGGACCTGTGCCTTCTTGTCGGCGATGGCCTGGTCGAGCACTTCGAGGATCGCGCTCCGCGCCTCGAAGCCCATCCACGCCAGGCCTCGTCCGCCTTGGGATGGGTCGGAACGAAGTCCAGGCCCTCGGTCGCCTTGGCCGGGAGCAGTGTCGAAATCGACCCCGTCGGATTCGTACCGATCGACGAACGCCTGCGACGACACGAAGCCGCGCGTGAAGGTGACGTTGAGCTGCTCCGGGATAGGTCTCGCGGCGCAGCTCGATGGCGGCCTCCTGCGCTTCGCCGTAACTCAGTTCGTCGGCGTCGTTCATGAAGACCGGGGTGACCCGGTAGACGAATTCGCCGGGGAGTTCGGCGTTGCGCGGGAAATGCACCCAGCGGAACTTCTGGATCGGCGAGAGTCTGGTCGACAGACGGTTTGCGTCGTCATCACCGCCGGCACTGGGGAACGAGAGGCGGTTCTTCAAGGCGAAGAACCTGTCGCCGCCCGGCTCCTTGTACTCGATGGCGAAGCCGACGAAGTCCCGCGGCGGCTTTCCGTTCTTCCAATTCATCGCGACGAGGGTCATGCCGTCGCCGCGGTGCAGTTTGAGCGTGAACAGCGCCGCACCGTTCCCGCCCTCAACCTGAAAATCACCCTTCATGACACGCCTCCAAGGGTTAGTGTGAACATCCGTTCGCTGCCGTGTGTAAACTGACGAGTCTCAATAGAGCCGCCGAACAATAATTATGCTGCAAGAACCAATTTCTAAAATCCTATCCATTTAAGTATTTCCTCAATGAAAATCAGAAATCTCATGTTCTTTCCTTACAGTGACTCCCCTTGAATTCATTTGATTATTGTAATCCTACGCTCTTCCATATCGGAATAATTTGTTCAAAACGAAATGCTATGTTGCAAGTCTATAATTCTGTGAACCTATTAGTTCCATTTTCTTCACTGAAATTCTTATCCTCTTAGGACAAAACAAAAAACCCCATTCCCTTTTTCGAGATGGGGTCTTGCTTTTATCTCCGAGCCATATTCCCACCCACTGGTTAGAGGTTAAGGAAAAATAGCTTCAACCTGATTAGAACTGGTTGATATATATCAAATGATGGGCGAAGAGTCAATGAAAATCGAGAAGGGGATTTTAACCGGACGAGGGAGATGAAGATCTTTGGAGACACCCTAAATTGAGAAGTACAAGTCTTGACTCTGGGACGACAAGGGAAGGTAAGGATTACCAGATGCTATACGTATGGAGGAGGATAATTCAAAATCACTCTTTCACGAAGTACCCTTGCAAGGGATCCTGGTAAAATTTTGGGAAATGCTCTGCCTTGGGACGGCCCGAACCAATGATTAAGTTCAGCTGCGACGTGGTTTCAGATAAGGTTTAAAAAGGACCTGGATATAGCGGAGAGAATGGGAAAGTTGATAAAAGCCCTTCCCTGAATTGCGATATTGCAACCTTGACCCGAGAGCGCCCCAAGAAGCCTTATTAAGGTTACTCAAATAACTTAACAATGCCCCACGCTTCTGCCACAATCCGTCGAGAGTGTAGACCCAAGTTTTTCCCCATAGAACTTGTCACTTCCTCCTAAGTTGGATATAACTATCCATATAAGTAGGCAATTTGGGGGACGGGGCTCTTACCCGCAAGATATGCACCTTAAAGGACTGCTTCAAAGCTTGGCCCCATATCGTATTTCCGGGCTCGTAGGACGACGCGGCCATCTCGATTTTAATAGTCAAAAAAATAGATCAGAGTGAATTCTCATGAATTGGGTAGGAATCGGCTCACTGCTCATTGGCCTTCTGCTCGGTATGACGGTACTGAAATCATTGGGTCCCTTCGCTCTCAGATTTGGGCTCAAGGTCCGCTTTTGGGTCCGGCATGGGAGAAAGGGAAAAGTCATCTTGTTTGTTTACTCGGATAGTTCAAACTGGAAGGATCACATAGAGGAAAAGATTCTACCTCGCCTTGAAGCCTGCTCAGTTATCCTGAACTGGTCCAAACGCCGTGAATGGGAATCTTCAATGCAATTTGAAGCGAGGCTTTTCAATCAGTGGGCAGGATCAGGCGAGTTTACTCCTACGGCCATTCTGTTTCCGCTCCTGGGAAGGGTAAAAGTCTTCCGATTGTGGCAACTCTCCCAGAATCCCAAACATGGAAAAAACAAAGTATCAAAGGAAGCCGAGCAGTCCCTTTTTGCAGCGGTGAAACAGTTTGGCCGCTAATCCAGGAGTCCTCCGCTACCCCCTTTCCTCTTTTTTTTTCAATTTGTGACAAAGGCCGGAGACACTTTCTCCTGCCCCCAGCCCATTTTCTCCCGTGGGTAAGCAGATACACCCAATAGACGATTTCCCCCATTCGAGCCTCAGCGTCTGCCGCTGAAAGGCAAGTTACCGGGTAATTATCATAATAGTACTTATAATGAGTATCCTTCCAAGTATACCCATGATACTTTGCTCTCCCATCGAATGTGTATCCTAATTTTTCGGCGGAGGTAACGTAACCTGTTGCCTTTACAAACTTTTTAAACTGACCTACTGTTACTTCATATTTATCAATGAAATAACTTTTTAAGTAGACATTTTTTTCTGAACCTGGAGGCCCAAAGATAAATTCACCCGCAGGAACAAGAACGATATTATCTTCCTCGGCATAAGAAAGCCCAAAACTTGTCAAAACAAACACCATCGCCATCAACGCAATCAGTTTTTTCATTTCTCTCTCCTCTCGTTCCGCCCGTTGGCTCAATTCCTTAACCTAAGATAAGCTCTCAAAGCCTCATCAATTACTTCCTTAATGGTTTTCCTTTCCCAGTATGCCAATTCTTTTAACTTGTCCAAATAATCCCTCCCTAGAAGGAGGCTCATTATATTAGACCTACCCAAACTTATGAACCTCCTATCCAGAGAGAAGCCTTCCTATGTCTTTCCACATCCGATTCTATTTGATCATTGACCTTAAATACGTTGTAAACTTTATAATCGGTGGAAATGACAGCATTTTCCATGCCATCTTGAACATAATAACCTCTAACTCTTTGGGACTACATATGTATTTTAGGTAGCGAAGAAGACTGATTTGGATTAACGGTATTCAAAATGGGACGAAAATTGTGATATTTTTGCAGAAATGTCAGTATCCAAGTAATATGTGACAGCAAAGTGATAAGAACTAGCTTTGGAATGAATTGAATATACGAGAAAGCGGGGGAGTGAGTCAAGAAAAAAGAACATTTATAATTACCAATTCAAATCAAGTATAATTTGCCAATTGCTGGATCGTGAATTTCAGGAACTACTCCTGCGCGGGGAGCCTGTAAAATTTTGGGAAATGCTGTGGCTTGGGACGGCCCGAACCAATGACCAAGTTCAGCAGCGAGGCGGTTACGGATAAGGTTTAAAACTCACTTGGATTTAGCGGAGAGGATGAGGAGTTTATTAGAAGCCGGTCCCTGAATTGTAATATTGCAAACCTGACCCGAGAGTGCTCCAAGAATTCAAAAAGCCTTATCAAGGTTACTCAAATAACTTAAGACCATCCCCGTGGTGCTGCGACAATCCGTGAAGAGTATGGCCCTGACACCTAGGTTCTTGCTTTTCTCGTGTTTTCTCTCTCTTTATCCCATCCAGAACAACAATACTATCAGGATGATTGATGAGTTGATTAGGTATCCCATTTAATTGGCCTCCGCTTTGGGGATTGCATCCTTTAAAACTTTAATGTACGTTCCATTCATTTCTACGCTTTCAAATACCGTAAGTGCAACCTTGCAAGCCTGTAACAGATCAGGAGCGGCGGCGATTTGCTCCTTAATCCTTTGTTATTACAAATTAAAGTTCTTACTCGCTAAGCCGACATGAAAGAAAGCTTGGATCAAAAGGTTCACCCGTCATTTTTTGAACTTCTTCTGGAACATGATCATTTAAGTCATCTCAAAGCTAACTAAAATGAACCAAAACAAGATTAGTCCTGCGATCATCTTAAAGATGATTTCAAAGATGAAGTCTATGTCAATAGTGATTCTTTTCGACATCCCTCTTCAATATATTAAAGCAATTTTAATGCCTACGAGTGTGAAAACCCCTATTCGTTTCAATTGTTGAGACTGCACGATAATTCATGATAATTCGAATAAATATGTTTAAAATTCCTATAGCCATTAGAGAAGGATCAAAAGGGAAGAGATTTTCCTAAAAGTTCCAAATGATTTCT
>CAVQFR010000004.1:0-221462 GCA_963711845.1 uncultured delta proteobacterium | reverse complement strand
ACGTGTTGAAGAAAAGTGGAAAAGGACTGCTGACATTCAGTTGGCAGTCCTTTTTTCTGGGGAAGATATCTTCCGCAGCAGGCATAGTGAGTAATCGTAGTCAGCTTTCGTACTGATAATAGACAATATCCTCGACCGTAATCCTGCCCTTTGCCAGCCCCAGCCGCATAGCTGGGGTTTGCTTGTTCTTTCCCACCTCCACAAAGTTATAGAAAACACGAAAGATATCCAGCAGCTTGCCGACCATAACCGGCTTATAGGGACCGTAGCCAAACCAGCGGCGACCCGGACTGGCCGAGCTGCTGATCGGTCTTTCCAGTAAGGACAATCTCCTGCGGACCTGCATAAAGAAGCGGTCAATAGCATGGAGGCTGGCCTTGTTGTAAAGCCAAGCAAGATGGTCCTCATCATAGTTCTGGATATCCGTCAGGTAACACATAGCTTTTTCGGGCTCCCCCATGTTCGGAAAAGGATGCTCGACCCAGCGATCCTGCCACGTGCCGATGTTGACCACCTGAGCCATCTTCTCCTTGAGCATGAGCAGTTTTAGCTGCCCATCCTTCAGGTCTGGGTGCGCTTGCTTCATTGCCTTCATACGACGGTGGTTGTCTGCCAGAATCTGGCGTTTTTGGTCGATGGTTGCTTCAGAGTTGATCCGCACGTAAAACGCGTCGCATCGACCCTCTTTGATCCTGTCCGGGAATGCTGACAGGCAGGCAGCCCGAAAGGCTGAATCCTGGTCGAGAAAGAAACGAACCTTCTCTGTAGCATCGAGAAGTCTTCTCAGGAAGAAAAAGTGCCCGTACATGGTGTATTCTCCGCGCACCTGCATGCCATCCCTCGGTAGGGTGAGATCAGCATCCAGGATGTCGGGCACTTCGACATCGTCCCTGGCGTCAGCATCCTGATAGGTGGCAGCTATGCTATCCCTCAAGGATCCTGTATGGGCGCCAAACCTTTGGGCTCTGGCCTTCTTGATGGCGTCGATGTAATCCCGCCGGAGCCAGAGACGGGCATACCGTCTATAGGCTGGCTTTACCTCGTAATCACCCGAGGCAATCGCATCACTTTCTATACTATCCGGATCCAGTGAGGGATCGAAGTTGAGATGGAGACCGAGAACATAACCGGTTGCGTTGTCAGCGCTGCCGACCGCGCGGAAAATGATGTTTCTCCGGTCGTCGGCATCAGACCAGTTGATCATATAGTCCTGCCGATCGACGCCGATATAGAGGCGCGCTACTGGCATGGAGGGAAGATTGCGCTCCCTCTCAGCGGCAAAGGCGATGCATTGCCTATGAACAAAATCGATCTTTCGGTAGAGTGTGGACAGGGTGATTCCCTCCACCTCGCAGATACGGCGGAAAGGCACCTTGTTCACGAGCAGACGGAAGATTGCCGCATTCTTGTGAGGCTTTCTGTGTCGGATGGTAGGTGACGAGGCGACTACAAATGTTCTCCCGCAGGTCTTGCATCGATAGCGGGTAGATCCTGCCTTTGTCCGTCCAAACAAGTAGTAACAAGTCTTGTCCTCTCTGTGGTGATTAGGACAGTCCTGGTTGGAGCAGGTCGGATGCGCTCTGGCATCGAAGGGCTTCCAAAAGCGCCTCAGTTCTTCGTGTATGGCCTTATTGCTCTTTATCGTCGGATACTGTCCGCAAAAACCGCAGTGAAGCATGGGCGTGCCTCGACCTGAACCTCCTATCGTATAGGTGTCCCGACCACGCTCCTCTGCTCCCTTGCCTCTGGGCTGTTTCTCCGTACTCGCCGGGATCCCGAAATTCTGGCACTGTGGATTCTTACAGAAGTTGACCTGAATCGTGCCGACTTGCACCGGCACCCGTTCATCGAGCTGGTTGGCTCCTTTGAGCAAAAAAGTCCCCCTACCAGATTTTACTCCGGTAGGGGGACAAATGTTAAGCAGTTTTCAACACGTTAAGCGATCGGCTCGCCATCTCTGACTCTGCCTTTTTCCTCCTTAATTTGAATATTGATTTATTTCTTAAAGAACTTCTTCCTCCCATATCCTGCCAAGCCGATCAATCCAGAGCCAAGAAGGAGCATGGTGGTGGGCTCGGGGACAGGGCCGCCAGTCGGCGGCAGGCCGTTGCCGGCATAGACCACCAGGTCGATGCCGTTACCATTAACGCCCGAATTGCCGTTATTGCTGAGTTGCTGGTAGAAGCCGCTGCTGTATCCTGTCTGGTCAAGCTGATTCAGCCAGAAGCTGATCTGATACGTGTCGCCGACCGTAGTCGCAAAGGTCTGGTCGATGCCATCGTAGCCCTCAGTCGCACCGTCGAGCCAGAGCTGGTTGCCGCCGTGAGATGAGAGCCCCTGCGCGGGCGAAGTGAACTGTCCGCCAAGCCAGGTAACGCCGACCTGCTGGAAGTAGGTCCATCCGGGCGACCCGCCGCCGTACCCGGTTTGGCCGCCGGTCTCGAAACCGCCGTTAACCAGCAGGTTCCCGGCGGGGTTCGTGAGGTTCACTACCGATGCGTCATCGAAGGCGAAGAAGCCGGGATCGTGGCGGAACGTGAACGTCACCGTGGATGCGGTGCTCGAGGCCACGAAGTTTGCAGTGTACTGATGGTAACTGGTGTCGACCGCGCCTCCGGCCAAATCGAGTACCTGAAGCCCGGACACGGGCGGCAGCAGGTTCAGAGCGCTAGCATTGCCCGCGATGGCCATGGCCATCGCAGCCAAAAGAGCGTACTTCATCATGTGTTTCATCGGCCTTCCTCCTTTGAGCAAAGTTTAAATACAGTTAGAATGGTATCCCCCCCCCAATTTTTTGCTTAACATCATCAGGCTATCCTCAGTTAAAAGTTTGCAATTTAAATGCCAGATGCTTCCAATTGCTGTAAGTAGATGATAATTTGAGACAAATCTGAACAACCAGCTATTTTTAGGAAACGCAATAGTGGAAGGTTTTTTCTTACAAGTCCTGAACCTCTTCCTAAAAGTATCTAAAAGGGTTCCCACTCATTTTTATTGATTTCGATATGAAACATTGTATTTAAAAGGGAACGGAGCAAAACGCGATTACAGAAAGAAGTAAACACTATATTTGACATTGCCTGCCAGGTAAAAAAATGTCTCTTCCAACTGCCAGTCAGAAAGTTTACTAAAGAACACAATAATTCTGTCTCCTTTTTGAAGAGTGAAGTTCCGAAGGCTCTGCATATTCTGCTTAGTTCTTTGTAAAAAGTGAAGCAACCCGCGTGAAGAGGAATCTCTAGTACTGCTTCGGTGAAATCTAAATTAATGATAGGCTGTCGGCGACGGCGAGACCGGTTGGGGTAGGGCAGAGGTGGCCATGCTAGATGGAGATGAGCCCTTCTTTCTGGAGTTGCCCAGCATCATCTTTTTTCCGGCGAAGAGATCGTATTGATACTGGTTCTTGAAATCCTGCAGGAAAAGCCCCTTTTTGGTCCTAAGACCAAGAAAGAGCGTTTCCAGTCAGAGTTGCTCCATATCATGTGTATATCGTTTGGTGTTGCCTGTATCGACCCATATCTTTGCCCTTTTGAGCAGGGATGGTTCTTACCTTATCCACATTCGCAATGGAAGGGACAGGCATGGAGGCAATTTTTGTTGCAGCATAGGCTTCGATCGCCCGGAGCTTTCCGATTTCTCTCCCCACCACGAAGGAAAAAGCATGTCCCTTCTTCCCTGCACGCGCGGTCCTGCCGATTCGGTGAACATAGTATTCTTTGTCCATGGGAAGGTCGTAATTGAAAACGGCCTGAATGTCCTGCACATTGATGCCTCTTGCTGCGACGTCCGTAGCCACGAGGATCTCGGAGATATTCTTCTTGAACCTGTCCATGGCACGCACCCGCTGAGGCTGGGTCATGTCTCCGTGGAGACCTTGAGCAGGATATCCTCTTGCCCCAAGCTTCCTGACCACTTCGTCCACGCTCCTTTTCCTGTTGCAGAAAACGAGGGAAGACCTTAAACTGTGCAGATCGATGAGGCGGCACAGCACATCCAGCTTGATGCCCTCTTTGACCCCAAGGTAATACTGCTCTACATGAGGGACGGTCAATTGTTTCTGGACCACTTTGACAAACTCCGGCTCCCGCTGATATTTCCGGGTCAAGTCGAGGATCGGTTTGGACATGGTCGCAGAAAAGAGCAGGGTCTGTCTCTCCGCGGGGATCCTCCGAAGGATCTTCTCCACATCGTCAACAAAACCCATATCGAGCATCTTGTCCGCTTCGTCCAGGACAACGGTTTTCACCTTATCGAGTTTCAAGGTACCCCTGTTGATATGGTCTATGGTGCGACCGGGCGTCCCGATGATGACATGGGCACCGGCCCTGAGTCCATGGATCTGCTGTGCGATCGGCTGTCCTCCGTAAATAGGCAGTACTTTAATTTCTCTCTTGTGGATGAGAACTCTTTTGAGCTCGTCTGCCACCTGAACAGCCAGCTCACGGGTGGGACATAGAACGATTGCCTGGGTCTTCCTGTTGGAAGGTTGTATCGAATTCAGCAGAGGAAGGCCGAAAGCGAGCGTTTTTCCTGTCCCTGTCTGTGCCTGTCCGATAATATCTTTCCCCTGAAGGATCAGAGGGATAGCCTTTGCCTGAATGGGGGTCATGGCTTCATAACCGATTCCCTTTACGGCTCTGCGCAATTCTGTAGAAATTGCGAGAGCATCAAACTTCTCTGTTTGCATAATTTTCCTTTCAAATATTTGGTTTTATTTGTGGATCTGTTTACGCGTAATCAATTAGGGGTAATTGAGGCGGGAATAAATTGAAAACACGAGAACGCATTTTATATAACACACAATCGCAGATAATGCAAATGAGATCGGGCAACCCGTTCGAAAAAATACTGCTTTCCCTAAATCTGCGAAAGGCTGTCGGCGACGGCCAGGCCGGTTGGGGTAGGGTATACATGGCCATCCTGGATGGAGATCAATCCTTCTTCTTGAAGCTTATCCAACATTTTCTTTTTTTCGGTGAAGAGATCGCAGTCATACTGGTTCTTGAAGTCTTCGAGGTAAACCCCTTTTTTTGTCCTGAGGCCAAGGTAGAGCGCCTCCAGTCGGAGCTGCTCCATCGTTAGAATTTCTGTTTCCTCAACAGGAAGGTTCCCCCCGTTGATCGAAGTGATGTATTGATCAACGGAGCGATGGTTCCACCAGCGCCGATTGTCTCGGAAGGAGTGGGCAGCAGGACCCAGACCAAGATAAGGGGAGTGGTCCCAGTATTTTTGATTGTGCCGGGAGACTAACTCGGTTCCCCTTGCGAAGTTCGATACCTCATAATGAATATACCCCGCATCTTCCAGGAATTGAGACGTCTTCATGAAGAATTCATACTGCAATTCCTCCCCGGGAATGGAAAACTCTCCTGCCTGATATCTTTTTCCTAAGGGCGTTTTGGTCTCGAGAGTTAATTGATAACAGGAAAGATGTTCCGGTGAAAAGCCGACAGCCTGCTTCAAGGTATCCAACCATGAATCTATTGTCTGGCCAGGGACTCCGTAAATTAAGTCCAACCCTATGTTGTGAAACCCTGCTTTTCTTGAGGCCTCTACAGCTAAAATGGCCTGCGTTAAAGAATGCCTTCTTCCCAGAAAGTTCAGCACTTTTTGGTCAAAAGATTGGACCCCGATATTGATTCGATTGATTCCGATCTCACGTATCGATTCAAGATAAGATTGATTGAGGTCAGCAGGGTTAGTTTCGACAGTTATTTCAGAGTTCGATTTGAGATCGAAGTTTTCCCGAATCCTTACCAGGATGGTTTCCAATTGTTGGGGGCTGAGAAGAGAAGGCGTTCCGCCTCCAACGTAGACCGTATCAAAGGAGTTGAAGTGATTTCGGTACATCGCCATCTCATTGAAGAGGGCATCCAGAAAAAAGGGAAGCGCGGAGAGGGATGTTGACGAATAGAAGTCACAATAAAGACATTTGCTCAGACAAAAGGGAATGTGAATGTAAAGACCAGGAGTCTTTTCTGAGTTCATTGAGTTAGTTGAGTTTCTTAGGTTGAAACGCCAAGCTATCAGCCCTATAGGGCTGAGTTAGGAAGCTCCTACGCCATGCCCGATGCGTTTAGTTGTCTGTGTCCGTTTTCAACACCGCGAGAAAGGCGCTTTGAGGAATGGAGACCGACCCGATCGTCTTCATCCTCTTTTTGCCTTTCTTCTGTTTCTCCAGAAGCTTTCGCTTACGGGTAATATCTCCTCCGTAGCACTTTGCCGTCACATCCTTACGGAAAGGAGAGATCGTGGTACGGGAGATGATTTCTCCTCCGATCGCCCCTTGGATCGCTATTTTAAACATCTGCCGAGGAATTTCTTCCTTCAATTTTTCGCAGGCCCGCAGGGCACGGGGGCGGGCTTGATCTCGATGGACGATTTGCGACAGGGCATCCACCTTCTCGCCGTTGACCAGGATGTCCACCAAGACCAAGGTGCTTTCCCTGTAGTCAAGAACATCGTAATCAAAGGACCCGTATCCCTGGGTGATGGATTTGAAACGATCATAAAAATCATAAATCACCTCGGCCAGAGGCATCTCGTAAATCAACTCAACACGGCCTGGACTCAGGTAGTTCAGCTTTGAGTTTTCACCCCTTCTTTCCAGGCAGAGTTTTATCACGGAGCCCAGATATCTTTCAGGCATCAGCAGGGTGGCACGAATGTAGGGCTCTTCTCCTTTTTCAATGTAAACAGGATCCGGGTAGTGGGCGGGATTGTCAACGAAAACAATGCTTCCGTCTTTCAGTGTAAACCGGTAGCGAACGCTAGGAACAGACAGGATGATGGATAAATCATATTCACGCTCGAGCCTTTCCTGGACGATTTCGAGATGAAGGAGGCCCAGGAATCCGCAATGGAAGCCATGTCCCAGGGCAACGGACGAATCTTTCTGATAGACCAGGGCCGCATCATTCAACTTATATTTTTCAAGGGCAACGACTAAGTCTCCATAGTCCTCTGGGGCGATCGGATAGATGGAAGAAAATACCACGGGCTTGAATTCCTTGAAGCCGGGTAGGGGCTTGTCACAGGGCCGGTCGTCGAGTGTAATCGTATCGCCGATGTGCACGTCCGAGACCGTCTTGACCCCTGCAAAGATGTAACCCACCTCTCCCGCAGAGATCTTGTCTCGCTTTTCTCTGGAAAGAAGGAACCGTCCAACCTCCTCGACCTTATAGGTTGCCTGATTAAACATCAAGCGGATGATGTCTCCGCTCTTGACGGTTCCATCGAAGACCCGGCAGTGGATGACCGTTCCACGAAAGGGATCGTACTGGGCATCAAAGATCAATGCGGCCAGCGGTCCTTCCGGATCCCCTTTCGGAGGAGGTATTCGCTTTACAATGGCCTCCAGAATCTCTTCGATACCGATGCCTTCTTTAGCGGAACATTTTAGATAACTGAAAGGGTCCAGCCCCAATTCCGAGTCGATCTGTTCGACCACCCGCTCCACGTCTGCCGTGGGAAGATCGATCTTATTGATGACCGGGATGATTTCCAGGTTATTCTCCATGGCCAGATAAAGATTGGCAATCGTCTGGGCCTGCACGCCCTGGGCGGCGTCGATCAGAAGAAGGACACCTTCGCAAGATGCCAGGGAGCGAGAGACCTCATAAGAAAAGTCGACATGACCCGGCGTGTCGATCAGATTGAGAACATACTCCTCTCCGTCCTGGGCACGATAGGGAAGGGCGATGGCCTGGCTCTTGATGGTGATTCCCCGCTCGCGTTCAATGTCCATATTATCCAGGATCTGGTCTTTGAAGTTTCGTTCATCGACCATACCGGTAATATTGGATGAGGCGGTCGGCAAGGGTCGATTTTCCGTGATCAATATGTGCGATGATGCTGAAGTTACGTATGTTTTTCATGAGATTATTTTAGAAATCTGCTTGTCTTCCAAGGTGGTCTTAAAAAGAAGCGAGGAACCTCCCGGAGAAATCCATGCAAATATTATAAGTTATTTCCTCCAAAAAATCTCTTTCTTCTTTTCTATGCGTTTATTAAGAAAATGTCATGGCTTTCAGCATTCCGAATTCCGTGCTTAAAATTTCCCAATCTCCCTATCACCCCATCTGCGCGTCCCCGCGTCTTTCCCTCCCTTTATCTCCGCGTCTCATCAAGGCCTTATCCATGACAAAGAACGGGGCATGATTCGAGGTAAATACAGGTGGGTCTTTTCTCAGAATCTGCGCAATGGCAGGATGTCTCTTGAATTCCTTGTCTAAGAATTGCCTGATCAATGGCCTGCTCCACCCCTTCGGATGATCGAAATCCGTATAAAGAGAAAGGTCCCCTTCGTAGAAGGATTTTGTTTCCATCTGCTCGGTTTGTGGTCCATAGATCGGCATATTGAATATGGCAAGATTCAAGAAACCAATGCTATCCTGATGGTTCACAACAAACTCAAGGGTCCTTCGTGCCTCTATCAGGCCTTCTAGTGGAGTTCCAAAAAGAAGATAGACATAAGTGGCAATCCCTGCCTTTTTTAGATTCTTTAAAGCTGACGAAGCCTCCTGAAGATTGATCCCCTTTTGCAAAGAATCAAGGACCGTCTGATCTCCTGATTCCAGACCGAGTTTTAACATCACACATCCTGATCGCCTCAATGCCAAACAGAAATCCAGGTCTGTAAGATGACGGGTAATCCTGGCAAAGCCATACCATGGGACACCGAGAGGATGCTCAGAAATTGACTTCATCACTGAAGGGCTGATAGCGTTATCGACTAAATGGATGAGAACCGGTTTTTGCTTATCAACCAGGCGAAGAAGATCAACGATTACCTCCTCAGCAGGAATGGCAGTATACGGATTTCCTTCAGCCCTTTCCGGACAAAAAGAACACCTGTTCCAGTAGCATCCGCTTGAAGAGCTGTAGGGGAGAATGGGTCCGGGGGCAAAGTAGTCTCTTACAGGGAGGGAATCATAATTGGGGCTATAATGATTATCTCCAGACTGCATTACCCCCATGAGAGATAGTAAAGCGGATTCTCCTGGCCCGGCGACAAGATGATCCACCAGTCCCTTAAATGGGTTTTTCCAATGAGGCCTTTTCATCCATGAAGTTACAAGCCCTCCACCCAAAACCAATTTTACCCCGGGGCACTCCCGTCTAAGAAAACCGATCATTGCAAACGTACACAGGGCCTGGCTTAGATAGTTCAGTGAAAATCCAATAACAGAAGGCTGTTTGCTCTCAAGAAGTTTGGCCAATCGTTCCTTAAAATAGGAATAGAAGGGATTGCTCTCAGGACTTTCAGCAGCCCTGACAAGATCTCCACTCCTTACTGGAGAGAGTTCTTCATGCTCATAGTTCGCCAAACCCAGGCGTACGCGGCTGGGACGTGCCGATACCTCAAGGACCCGGTTCAGATCCTTTATCGCCCGGCGATAACGGTCATTATCCTGATAAGCCTCCCAGCTACTCAAAGAGGCGAGATGTTTGGAAAGGTGACGGAATGCCCGGGAGGTCCAGGTATCCGATGGTACAGGCGAAGCGTTCAGGAGGCTGAGGAGACCTTCTAGATTTGCGTCCAAAACCCTGTGCCCGATTCCGTGATGATCCAGGGCGCCGCAGAGTTTTGCTATACCCGCTGGAGGTTCACATGGCTTCGCAACAGGAGGATGAATGAGGATCAACACGGATTCTTATGAGTCCTTTCCCAATTTATGACCCCCTGCTTTTTGGGTTATTTATAATACAGATTGCATCTGGATAGCAAAAAGACTTGGTTTGGGGTATTCGTAATCCCTCGGTTGTAAAATTTTTTCCGGCAACCTGTCGGATTTTGCAAAGTGCGAGCTAGAACCTGAGGGATGACGGACTGTTGGATGTTTGAGGTTGTGTTTCATCAAGGGTTGAGGTATATTCGGAGGGAAGGCAATCGGGTGGGGAAAAGATTACTCCTTTTCAGAATTCTTTCTTAAGATGAAACCAAAGCGGACCACCAGAACTGACAAATCTGGATGCTCCTTCGGAATGGGGAGGTGTTGCTCTGAAGATTTCCCATTTCTTTTGAAGATGTATGACAACTTCTGTCCGAAACCTGCCTCTCAGGGGCTGCCGCCTGAAGACCCTGAGATCTGTCAGAGTTGGGTGAAGAATCTTCTCGAAATAGGTGAGAACTTTCTTGCTTGGAGAGGAGAAAGCGTTATCGGGCACGTCTCACTGGTCCCCGATAGACAAAGCAAATCGTGTGAATTTGTGATCTTCGTTGATCAAAAGCACAGAAATCTCGGAATCGGGACGGAGCTGACGCGGTTCGCCCTGGGAAGGTCCAGGCAACTCGGCTATGACTCTATCTGGCTGACAGTCAACGTATCAAACTTCATAGCCATTAAGCTCTACAAGAAGCTTGGTTTTGAATATTCTGATCTGGATAGCTCTGAGAGGTTGATGAGAATTAAATTAAGTTGTTCTTTGGGCTCGCGATGACGGCCTCTGCATTGAAACGTTCACGAGAAGGCATTGGGATAGCTTTGTAGAAGTTTTCATCGACTGAGGGTTCCCAAGGAAGGTCGATATGAAAAGGGAGAATACCATTAGAATCCTAATTACGGGTGGGACGATTGATAAAGAATATGATCCGCTTGCCGGTGAGTTGACCTTTCCCAAGTCCCATTTATCGAATATGTTAAATCAAGTTAGATGCAAGGTAAGGTTTGTTTTAGAAGAAATGATGCTTAAAGACAGTCTCGAAATGAGGGATAAGGATAGAGAAGGGATCTTGAAAAAGTGTACGGATTGTTCGCAGAATAGAGTTGTCATAACACACGGAACGGATACGATGGTCGAAACGGCACGATTTCTTGGCAAAAATGTGAAAGGTAAAACGGTTGTTTTGGTAGGTGCGATGATTCCCTACGCCTTTGGCGCCTCCGACGCATTGTTCAACTTGGGTTGCGCATTTTCTGCCGTTCAAGCACTGCAACCAGGAGTTTATATCACAATGAATGGGAAGATTTTCTTGTGGAATAATGTGAGAAAAAATAAGGAATCCGGTGAATTTGAAGAATTAACTTAGGTCCATATGCGACCTATGCATCACTTCTCACGTTGAAATTTCCTGCCCCACAGGTGGGAGGCTCACCTGATCGATTATCAGCTCTTAAGTCAAAAAACGTCATAAGATTTTTTCCTCCCCTGGATATTTATTTCTTTTAAAAACAATTAAATATCAAAGCGTTATATGGATTGATTGTTGTTGGCACCGAAATTGCCCATAATAATACAAGAATTCTTGAATCAAATTTGCCGATAAAGCCAAACCACGAGTAATCGTGGGACGCCCGCCCGCCGTAACCGACGGGGGGTCCACTGCTTCAAAGATGGAGCAGCCGGGGAAAGCCACGGGTCCCACCGGGACTGCCGGGTTGCCGAAGTCAAATCAGACAGGAACCGGATTGCCGTGGCGTCAAAAAAGAGGCAATCCGGTTTTTCAATTCGAGGGCAATGGAGTAGATGCGGTGAGAAGTACAATAATCAATAAGATCCTGTCATTCCAGTATCGTCTCGGGAAGCTCATCGGGAGAAAGAAGGCTAGCCATATCTGTATCTGCATTGAGAGGACCTTCACGAATCTTTGTGGAAGAGAGGTGTACTGTGATAGAAAATGAAGAACTGATGCAATGTTTAATGTACTTTGGTCGGTGGATACCACAGGACTTTGTCACCAGGAGCCATAACATAGACGATGTGATATGTTATCTCCGGGCGGAACGTGAGTTCGAAATCCTCAAATTGACTTCGTTTGTGACAACGAATTTAATCAACTTCGAGAGGATAAGGGCTTCCCGGTTTAGATCGCATCCATCTCCACGAAATGACAGCACGGGAGATACATTTCATGTCGATAACCTGGAATGATTTTCTAATCACACAGACCTTTCCATACCTGTCGCTTCTTCTGGTAGAAATCTCAAGAAATCATAGACTGGAAACTGGTCCACTACGGTTCTGAAAGCTCTACCGTAATACCGTTCAAGGCGCTGGGCATGGTCATCGCGATCTTTTTTCCCCGCAAACCTATTCGAGGTTTTTGGTCCATCATCTCAACGCCTCTTTTCTTCAACGCCTCTACTTCTTCTTCGATGTTGTCTGATACCAAACAAAAATGATGAATGGCATCTCCTTTTTCCCGGTTAAAATGTGCCATGGAACCATTGTCGCTGTCATCTTGAAGAAACTCCAGCGCAACGCCCTTTACTTCCACAACAGCACATTTCATCTTCTTTTCCGGGAACTCTTTGATTGCAGGTCTTTCAAATTCAATGATTTGCGATAATCCCTTTAAGCTTTTTTCCATATCTTTAACGACAATACCCAGATGCCCAATCCCTTTAATCATGTTGATTCTCCTTTGATAAATTAGTGCGAAACCGTTCCGGTTAGATCATAAATGCGCCTCCGTTGACGTCCAATGTCACTCCGGTTACGAAAGGTGAATCGAGCAGGTATTCAAAGGCACGGGCGACATCGTTGGCAGTACCCAGGCGGGGCACGATAACCTTTTCTTTCAGTACGGCCTTCTTTTCTTCCGGCCACTCCGCAAATATTCCGGCATCTGCGATGAAGGCGGGCGCAATGCAATTGACGGTAATGCCATATGGACCCAACTCTCTGGCGGCATAGCGCGTCAATCCTAACATTCCCGCTTTGGATGCTGCATAGTGCGGCCCGACTACGCCGCCCCCCCGGGCTGCAAGGGAAGAGATGTTTACGATGCGGCCAAATTTCATCTCCTTCATGGCCGGCACGACCTCTCGGCACCAGTAAAAAGTGCTATTTAGGTTAACTCGAATCGTCTCATCCCAGTCTTTCACAGAGATTTCTTCAAATGATTTTGCCGGCATGATACCGGCGTTGTTGACAAGAACGCTGACCGGTCCCAATTCCTTGCGAATCGTGCGATGGTGTTCAGCGACAACCTTCGCATCTCCGGCATCTCCTTGGAGCGTTAGGATTCGTTGGTCTTCCCCCTTAAGACGATCCAAGTGTTGAAAAGCATTTTCAGCCGATTTTTCATCGCTTACATAAGTGATCGTTAGAGAAAAGCCCCGCTGTACCAACCGCTCGGCGATCGCCAAGCCAATGCCCCGGGTTCCCCCGGTGACGACAGCCACTGGTTTATTCATTTGTTGTTTTCCTTTGTGTAGATCCGGTAGAGCTGTTCTTATTTGCTATGCTCCGGTATCAAGACTAAAGCACATCTCACCCGTCTTTGTCAATTATGAAACCCTTTCCCGGTTTTCGGAAAAAACCTGACTTATGATTTCAAGAAACCGCAGATCGTTGTTCTCAGAATTATTTGAGCATCGTACTTCTACCCGTTCTCTCTACGATGCTCGGCCCTCAAAGAACTGCTCATTTCCGAAATTCTCACTTCCCAAAAGTCTGGACGTATTGTACAATGCAAATCAAAATTGATGATCGGTAATCATTCCGACTTTCTTTGTTATGAAGCCTATCATTGTAGTAACCCATTACACGCCGGCACTTTTTCTTGAGAAGACACTGCTTTCTCTAACGAAGTTAAGTTTGATTGAAGGTGTCGTGATCGTAACTCAGGAACCAGTTCATCCGAAAATCCCTAAGTGCAGTGTTCTTGTCGCCGGACCCATCCATTCATACGAAACACTCAGCCAGATTTTGGGTGGAATCCGAACAAAGTACCTTCTTCTCTTGCCGGGACCCCAACAAATTTCCGTCGAGCCTGAAGCCCTGGAGAGATTCCTGGAGAAGGCTGAGTCAAGAAAAGCGGGCTTGGTTTATTCTG
This sequence comes from uncultured delta proteobacterium, assembly GCA_963711845.1. Taxonomy (GTDB): domain Bacteria; phylum Desulfobacterota; class BSN033; order BSN033; family UBA1163; genus CAVQFR01. Next base: position 207,679 of record CAVQFR010000004.1, on the reverse strand, counting down.
ATTTTTATGACGAAAGCAAACACGGAAAAGCCCTCCACCCACTCTGTGATTATCAATTGGGGAGTGTTCGCGATGATTTTGACTTCGGCGCCATGATGCTCTTTTCGGTCACCGCCATCCGAGAGGCCCTCAAAAAATACGGGGCAATACACGACGTTAGATTTGCTGGCCTCTACGATCTTCGCCTGAAGGTTTCCATAGACCACCCGGTGTATCATCTGCAGGAACCACTCTATTCCATGATCAGAAACGTAGGGGCAATTCAAGAATTGCCCCTCCAGGAAAAGATATTTGCGTACGTTGATCCCCGAAACGAAGTTGCCCAGAAAGAAATGGAAACCGTCTTCACGGGTTATTTGAAGGAAATCGGGGCTTATCTACCGCCTCATCACTCCAAGGAAGTTGAGGAGACAACAAGATCCTTTCCGGTAGAGGCCTCTGTCATCATTCCTGTGCTGAACCGGAAAGAAACGATAGCCCAGGCCGTGAAAAGCGCCCTGTCACAGGAAACGGATTTTCCGTTCAACGTCATCGTCGTGGACAACCATTCGACAGACGGAACAACGACTGTTCTGTCCGATCTCGGCAGTCAGTATTCCAGACTGAAGCACATCGTCCCGAAAAGGACTGACCTTGGAATTGGCGGTTGCTGGAATGAGGCTATTCAAGACGAAGCCTGTGGCCGCTATGCCGTTCAATTCGATTCGGACGATCTTTACAGCAGTAGCCACACCTTGCAGAACATGGTCGACATGTTACGCCACGGCAAATATGCCATGGTGATCGGGTCTTACACGCTCGTTGATTCCAGACTAGGGGAGATCCCGCCGGGGCTCGTCGATCACCGCGAATGGACCGATGAGAACGGTCACAACAATGCGTTGCGCATCAATGGCTTGGGTGCACCACGGGCTTTCAACACCAGCCTGATGCGCAGCATCGGATTTCTTAACGTAAGCTACGGCGAGGATTACGCCGCAGCGCTCCGGATCTCCCGGGAATACCCGATCGGGAGGATCTATGAGAGCCTCTATCTCTGCAGGCGCTGGTCGGGTAACACCGATGCTGCCCTCAGCATTGAAGAGGAAAACCGAAACAATACCTTTAAGGACAAGATTCGGACCGACGAAATTCTCGACCGGAAAAAAATCGCAGAGGGCATAGCGCATGGGGCATAGCGTAACTGCCAATACCCGGAGAAAGTTTAGTTTGTTGATGACACTCCTCCGGCATGATTCAATTTGAACCTTGGCCGAAGGCCGCAGGGTTTATGGAGAATCGACCCATTGCCCCAACAACAATGCTATTAGATGTGATGCTATGCACTATGCTCCATGGGCTATGCCATTTTTCGTTCGGAGGTTAATCAGCAGCCATGGGAATTGTTATCCGGCCCTGGGAAAAGAATGATCTCGCATCCATCCGCAGAATAACCTGGGAGTCCTGGATTTCCACGTATTTGAAGTTCATTCCTGAAAGGGACCTTAAATCCTACTTCGATATTCACTATACAGAGGAATCCCTTCTCAGCATGTTCGATGATCCATCCATGCATAGTTTCATCGCGGCGATGGATGGTCAGGTCGCTGGCTATGCACGACTTTTCTTCAACCACGACGAGGATCGCCTATATGTCTCTTCGCTCTATTTTCTCCCGGACTTTCAGGGACAAGGAATGGGCAGTCGGCTCCTCGAAGCAGCGGAAGGGTATGCCAGAGATAAGGGCCTGGACGAATTGTGGATCGGCGTGATGGTAAAAAACAGTCAAGCCCTCGATTTTTACAGAAAGGTGGGATTTCAATTTATCCGGGAAGAACCTTTCACAATGGGGAAGACGACGGTAAGGCATCTCATCGGTTGGAAGAAAATAGGAAGAAGCACACTGCTTCGTCAGAAGACTTATGCGGCCTTTGATGAGGGGGAGAAGGGTCTTCCAGGGATTTGTCTTGAGCTCTTGTCGAAGCAGAAGAAGAGCTGGCAGGACCTTCGGGAAGGTTACGAATCACTGAAGAACGTCAGAGAGAGGGATTTACCCTGTGGCAGATTTTCCGTCCGCCTCCAGTACAACCCAGGAAGAATCAAAAGTAGTCTGGCCGACGTAGGCGAAAGAAAAGCACACGAGCTACGATGTTTTCTCTGTCTGGATCGTCTGCCTGAAAGCCAGAAAGGGATCCTCTACCGAAGCGAATATCTGATCCTCTGCAACCCTATGCCTGTTTTCCCTTATCACTTCATCGTCTCCCATTTAGACCATCGTCTCCAGGCCATCGCTGAACATATCGATCTCTTTCTCCGGCTCATGGGTGATTTTGGTTCCGACTGGATGGTGCTTTACAACGGGCCAACGTGTGGTGCTTCCGCACCGGACCACCTTCATTTCCATGCGATCCCGTCGGGACAGATGCCCATCGAGAAAGAAATGAGGAGGGAAAACACCCTCCTTCTTACGAAACGGGTTGACGATGTTCTACTCTATCGCTTGAGAGATCTGGGGCGGGAAGTCATCATCCTGGAGGGGGATGACCGGATGGCCCTGGGAAGTACTTTCAGGGTGTTCTTGAACGCCCTGAAAAAGGTTCTTCTTATGAACGAGGAACCCATGATGAATATTGCTGGTTTTAAAAAAGAGGGGAAATGGTGTCTTGTGATCTTTCCACGCCGGAAGCACCGTCCCGAAGCCTTTTTCAGAGAAGGGGATGCCCGGGTAGTAGTAAGCCCTGGGGTGATCGATATGGGAGGCCTTCTGATCACCCCCGTGGAAAAGGATTTCGAACGGCTTGACGGAGCGGAGGTGAAGAACATCTACAGAGAAGTATCTCTCGAAGAGAAGACCGTAGGACATGTTATTGCCGCTCTGGGGTAGTCCCTATTGGAAGGTCATTTGAGTAGAGGTTCACATCACCCTCCTTGGTTAATTCACTTTCTTTGGGTTCTTCTATTGGTTTTTCCTCAATTTGTTTCGGTTCTTCTATTGATTTTCTCTGAGTCACTGATCTTCCCCGCGTCACAGAAAGCGAAGAGCCTCCCATGCCGATAAAGGGGAGGGTCTCCGGACCTCTGTCCAGATTGGCCATGATGCGGATCTTCTGGTCAATATCCTTCAATCTGGAGAGTTTTTCCTCCAGTTCTTCGATCTTGGTTGAGAAGAGTTGAATGTGCGATTTCTGAATCTGCGACTCCTGGCGCAATTGATTCAGGAGAAAGGTTTTCTTCCTGACTTGGACGTAGTCGCAGAAGAAGAATGTAATAGAGAATTGAAAAAAGACGAGGAGATAAGTGGCCATCCGAAAACTTTCTTTTTTTATCCTCAGACGCCTGGTACCGAAGGTGGTGTGACCGAAGACGAGAATATTAATGTATCCTTTATCCATGAAGAAATCCTTGTCCCTTTCTTTGAGCCCCCTGCCTGCCCCATACCATCGCGGTTCAGGGACTGCCGCAAACAGGGAGCCCGCCTTTAGGGTGGTCCATGCAGGGCGCCTACAGGTCAAAATCGAATAGTAAGACCTGACTTTTTCTCAGATGAAGGGGTTACATTCATCTCTAAAAGCACATGCCCATTCGTTAGGTCCAATGAAAAACGGAATCCCATAAATATTTCTTTGAGTGTTTCTTCCTTCGATTGTAGAAGTTTTAAGGTTTTCAAGATTTTTCCTTCTTCAAAATAGCCATTTTCATCTGGAGAGGGTTTTAAAATAGATTGTCCAAAATCTGAGCTTGAAGATTTGGTTTCCCTTACTTGTCGAGGACTGAAGAATTTATTTCTCCAGACATTCTCAAGAAACTCACGGGAGTAAATCACTTTGTCCGACGATTCCACCCACTGCGACCTCTTCTTTTCTTCCAGGGTTCTCAGGAAGTTTACATTTCTGAGTTTGGCCTGGCTCTTTTTGAACCACTCAGCAGATTCGTTTGCAGGTTCTGTCTTTTTCTGCAAGGCAGCTCTATTTTCATCCATTTTCATCGTCGTTAATTGAATGGCAGCGCCGTTTATTGATTTGACTGGATCACACCACGCCCGGACGATCATCCCAAAAATGAACAGGGTTAACAAAATTGCAACTTTTCTCAGAACCATTTTTTTTGGACCCTTCCGAGCATTTGAGAAAAAACAGTGGAAAAACAAACCTTATTTGGTTTTACAATTTTTGTTTTGAAAGGGATCAAAAGTTGAATGAGTTAATGAGCAATTTAAATGCCAAAAGACTTCCATTGTAATCGTTGGAAAGTTGGAATAAAATTGACCAGTCCGAATAAGAAAATCGTTTGCCCATTTTGCGGGGAAAAAAATAGAGTAACACGATTGAAGAATAAAGAGGATGAGTATGAAGTCCGGGCGGTTTATATGGATTACCGTGGTATTGCTTTTCATCTCGAATACTCCTTGTGTCAACGCGGCGGAGGAAAAGCTAGTGATCCTTCCGACACGGCCAGAAGTGACCCAGCCTTTTCTTCTTATTCGACCCGTTGATAAGCCAGTCGCAAGTGTAGTTCTTTTCGCCGGAGGCCATGGCCGACTGGAGCTCTCGCCCCAAGGAATTGGCTGGGGGAGTAATAACTTTCTTGTGAGAAACCGCCACCGATTTGCCCTTGAGGGATTCTGGGTCGCGTTGGTTGATGCACCCTCCGACCGTCCCCTGGGACTTTGGAACTTCAGAACCACCGCGGCTCACGCAGAAGACATCAAGCATGTGATCGCAGAGCTCAGAAAGATTGGTGGCGTGCCAGTCTGGCTGGTAGGGATAAGCATGGGCACTGTATCGGCGGCAAATGGGGCAGCCCGACTCAAGCAGGGTGGTCCGGATGGGCTTGTGCTAACATCGACGGTAACGAAGGAGAGCAGACAAGTCACCGAGACTGTAAACGCCATTCGATTGAAAGACATCCGCGTGCCAACATTGGTGGTTCACCATAAGAAAGACGATTGTGTGATCACCCCGTACGAATTGGCCGTCGCTTTAATGAGAAGTCTGACGCACGCGCCTAAGAAGGAACTACTCACTTTTAGCGGTGGTGATCTTTCCGTTTTAGATCCATGCGAGGCAACGTCGTATCATGGGTTTCTGGGACTGGATGCGGAAGTGGTGACCGCCATCTCTTCTTGGATCAAAGCTGTTGCGACCCCGAAATGAGGTAGACCTAAAAGATTCAGTATGAGTTTCAAAAATAAAAGGACTTTGGAAATGGAGCGAAAAAGGCTAATCTATGTAAGAAATTTTGGTGCAGAAATCAGAACAGATGCGAAAGATTTATGCGCCAATGTACGCCAAATATAAATTGAAGAGGTGTTTCAAAAATGAAGAATAGAACTTCCAGATTATTAGCGATATTTGTTATTCTTGTTTTTGTTTCTTTTGTTATTTTTGCTCAAGAAGCACTTTCTCAATCCCGGAAGAGCTTTTTATGGAAAATTCAGTCAAAAACGAACACTGTTTATGTCTTAGGTTCAATACATTTGTTTAAGAGAGAGATCTATCCTCTCAATCAGAAAATCGAAAGCGCCTTTGGTCAATCGGAGATTTTGGTGGTAGAGGCAAATGTTGATGATATCCGAAACGTGGATGTCCAAAAATTAATGGAGCGTGCCTTCTATCCGGAAAATGACACGCTGGAAAAACATGTTTCCCCGGAGATTTATGAACTGGTTAAAAAAGAGACAAGCGGGCTTGGTATTCCTGTTGAGCTTATCAATAAACAAAGACCATGGTTTCTGGCCATGACGTTGGAGGCATTAGAAAGTTTAAAGCTTGGATTTGATCCAAACTACGGGATAGACAAATATTTTCTTTCAAAAGCGGAGGGGAAAAAAAGGATACTGGAGCTGGAGAGTATTGACTACCAGTTGAACCTCCTCTCTAGCTTTTCCGATAAAGACCAGGAGCTGCTCCTATTATATACATTAAGAGACTTAAAGTTGCTGGAGCAGGAGTTGGAACAATTGTCCAAGGCATGGACATCGGGGGATACAAAAAGCATGGAATCCATTCTGACGAGAAGTGTTTCAGAAGACAACAGATTCGCTTCCATTTTGGAAAAGATCGTTTACGAAAGAAACAGGAAGATGGCCTCGAAAATTGAAGATCTCTTACGAACAAACGAGACCTATTTCGTTATTGTCGGCGCAGGCCATCTTGTGGGCGACCGGGGGATCATTGAGAACCTCAAAAGGAAAGGGTATCTTGTTGAACAATTATGAATAGAACCAGCCTTCATCATGTTGAAGTCTGAATGCCCTAGCCGGTGATTTGCAGGTTATTTATAAAAGACACCTGTTGAATACCGCCCAGCTCTGCTGGGCGGATGAAAACAGGTTCGCCGAAGACGAAATGTTTTAGAGTTTTAAATTGATAATTCCATGTAGCTTGGTACAGGGTTACCTCATCTGTCATTCCCACGAAAGTGGGAATCCAGGCTTGTTCCTTGGAAAACAGGGGACCAACATAAACTGGATTCCTGCTTGCGCAGGAATGACGACATGGAAATAGGTTTTGAATCTTAATGCCCCGCAGCTCTGCTGCGGGGTAATTTACTTAGCCGAATTAGTCATCTTCAGAAAATCTTCCTCCAATTGTGTCCCGAAGATGCCGGCGTGAATCCAAGCATGAGTATCCAACCTGCTTTGGACTCCATGATCCCCATGGGCGATTGGAGGAATACGGTTGTACCACCGGCAGCCACAGCACCTCGCCAGAATTCCGTGACCGCTGTTAGCCCTCTTTCTGTTTCCACTTTCGTCTCCTTCTTGAGCATCTCCTGGCCCTTGGGGTAAACCGAAGCGATGGTTTTGAGACCATACGCACGTTGCCGTAGTTATAACACCAACCCTTGTAACAGAGCACCAAAATAGTGGTCCCGTGTGTTTTTTCGGATTTTAGAGATCCGACCACTTCTTTTTCAGAACCCTGGGAGATATCTTGTTTCACCCAACCCTCCGGCAGGGTCAAGGAGAAATTATTATAGGTGAATGTATGCTCTTGAGCAACGACCTTGTGGGCAAATCCAGTCAATCCAAGAAGAATAACATTGAGCAATAAGTAACGACATAACCGAGACCCTTTGAACATGTCCGACTTCGATTTGAATAAGTTTGGGCTGGTTTGTATGATCGAACGATCACATATAGAATGGGGTGGTTGTTAAGGAGATATTTATACTGGAAACAGGATGTCCTGTCCGTCCCGCCCTCGGTCGGGACCGGGGCTGGGATCCAGAGGCGAGGGAAACATTCTTATAGACATGTTCGGTAAATTTCTGCTATATAAAAAGAACCGCGGACGATCCACTCCGGGCGCGGATCGATGCTCATGTGGGGGTCGGTTTAAAGAGCCTCTCATCCCTTTTGTCCAACACGGAAAGATCCATTTGGACCTCCCGAAACCACAGGCCATACGCGGATATGTTCTCGAACAACTTCCTTATTTCGATCTCTAAATGCCGCCTCTATATTCATCGGGGTGCATCCTGTCCGGGGATAGGGAAGAAGAAATGAAAGAAGCTATGTTTTATCGTTCCTTAGAGGATAGAAAGGTGCAATGTTATCTCTGCAACCATCGATGCATTATCTCACCTTCAAAAAGGGGAGTCTGCGGAGTACGAGAGAACCGGGAAGGAAAGCTTTACACCCTTGTCTATGGCCGCGCGATCTCTTTGAATGTGGACCCTATTGAGAAGAAACCACTCTTTCATCTCTTTCCAGGATCGACCTCTTTCTCCATGGCCGCTGTGGGCTGCAATTTCCGATGCCTCCAGTGTCAAAATCATGAGATCTCTCAGTTGCCGAGGGATCAGGAGGGTCGGATTGAAGGTTCGGAGGTTTCTCCTTCTAAAGTTGTTTCGTTGGCCAAGCAAAATCGATGTCAATCGATTTCCTACACGTATACGGAACCGACCATCTATTTCGAATATGCTTACGATACCGCTCGCCAAGCCAGTCAGGAAGGAATTAGAAATGTCTTTGTCACCAATGGTTATATGACGGAGGAAGCCCTCGAGACGATCCAACCCTATTTAGATGCAGCCAATGTGGATTTGAAGAGTTTCAAGGAGAAATTTTATAAAGAAGTCTGTGGCGCAAGATTGAAACCGATTCTGGAGAACCTGAAACGCATGAGACAGATGGGGATCTGGGTGGAGATCACTACCCTTGTCATTCCTACCTTGAACGACTCAGATCAAGAGTTTGAGGAGATCGCCCAGTTCATCCTCTCCTTGGGACCGGAGGTGCCCTGGCATATCTCAGCCTTCTACCCAACGTATAAAATGCTGAACCTTCCGAGAACCTCTGCCTCGGCGCTTCATCGAGCCAGAGAGATTGGAATCAGGGCAGGGCTCCGGTATGTCTACTGTGGAAACATTCCTGGCGAGGAAGGCGAGGACACCTTCTGCCCTCACTGTGGCGGAAGATTGATTGAGCGGACAGGATTTCGAGTGAACAAAAATGATGTGGTGAATGGAGCATGCCGTCATTGCCATGGCAAGATTGATGGGGTTTGGAGTTAAATTCTCAATCTTCATTCTGCAATTTGCATTCTTCAATCTTAATGGGAAGGAATAGGGTGGGGAAGGAACAGACGAGTTATCGGAAAATGATCTGGACCATCGGAGGTGGCAAGGGCGGAAGCGGAAAGAGTTTTATCACGACGAACGTTGGAATCTGTCTTTCCAAGTTGGGGGTCCGGGTGGTTCTGATCGATGCTGATTTAGGGGGAGCGAATCTCCACACGTTTCTTGGGATTTCTCCCCCCGTCCTCTCTCTTTCCGATTTCATTAAGAAAAGAGTCTCTCATCTTCGTGAGGTCCTCATCCCAACAGCCGTTCCCAACCTTCAACTCCTGACCGGCGCACAAGACCTCCTGAATGCGGCGGATGCAAAGAGTGTGCAGAAGAAAAAACTGGTCCGTTCCATTCAAAGTCTGAATAGCGATACCGCCCTGGTGGATTTAGGAGCGGGCAATTCGTTAAGTGTCCTGGATTTCTTCTTGATGTCAGATGGAGGGATTCTGGTGATTACCCCCGAACCTACTTCCATCGAAAATACTTATCGGTTTCTCAAGAGCGCCTTCTACCGGAGGCTGAGACAATCGGTTTCTTCATCGTCTGTGAAGACCCTGATCGATAGCGCCATGGATCGGAAGAATGAGATGGGAATTCAAAACCCTTATGACCTCATTAATGTGGCGAGAGGGATGGACGAAGGGGATGCCCAAAGGATGATCGAGGAAATCAAGACCTTCCATCCGAGCCTGATTTTGAATCAAGTTCGGTCAAAGAAAGATATTGAGATGGGGTTTTCGATTCGAAGTGCCTGTCTGAAATATTTTGGCATCCGCCTGCATTATTTGGGCTATGTCGTCTACGATCAGGATGTGAGTCAATCCATCCGGCGGAGGAAACCTCTGGTTTTGGAGAACCCCAGGTCCAGGGCCGCTCAATGTGTGATGGAGATCGCCTCCAAATTAGCCAATAGTCAGAAAATGGCCGTTCGATTTAAAGGAGATGAACATCAAGGGCATTAAAGACCAGACTTATTATGAGGTCTTGGAAGTCAGTCCTGCGGCGACAACCAAAGAGATCCAAGGGGCCTATGAACGTGCGAAGGAAACCTTTGATGTCGATTCACTGGCCATCTATTCGCTTTTTTCTGAAGAGGAAGCAAAAGAAATTCAGGAAGCCATCGAAGAGGCCTATCGAATTCTGATAGACGAGGCATTGCGGAGAAGTTACGACCAATCCCATTTCCAAGCAGTGGATCGGCTGCCAACGGAAGAGCCTTCTGAAACCCAAGGGGTTTCTGAAGAGAAAAAGACTTCTCTCTCCTTCACAGGCCTTTCGTTCAACTCCGAGGGGGAACTCTATCGTGGAAAGGCACTGAAGGAAGTCCGGGAAAGAATGGGTGTTGAGCGACAGACCATCTCGAAAGAGACGAAGATCAGTATCAAGACGTTGGAGTGGATTGAAGAAGAAGCCTTTGAAAAACTTCCGCCTTTGGTTTATCTCAAGGGTTTCTTGAAAAGCTATGGCCAATCTCTTGGGTTGGATTCTCAGAAGGTCATTGAAGAATACATCCGTTTCATGGAAGAGTCCAAAAAAAAATAATCCCATTCCCCTTTCGTTAAGCCCGAAATCCGAATATCGAAATCGCTGACTTCGTCCCGCAAGGCGGGGCTACACGCAGGCAGGCGAAGCAAATCCGAATTTTCCAAATGCAAATCTCTTAGATCTTTGTTTGTTTCGAACGTTCGAATTTTTGCTATTTTTAATTGTTTCGAATTTAGGAGTTCGTGTTTGGGATTTCCCAGACAAAGACGGGGCTTAGGGTTTTTCGGAGGTGAGGTCTGCCACTTTGGTGTCTAACTGTCGAGCGATGGCACCACTGAACCCGACCACCTTTTCTCGAATCTTACCTTGCCTATCGATGAGAAAAGTTGCCGGGATACCCGTCACGCGGTAACTCCTGACCGCATCTTCCGGGGCGATTCCGACAGGGTAGGGGATATCCATGGACATGACAAAGCGGCGAACGGTCTCCCCATCGCCTTTATCGATACTCATTCCAACCACCTCAAATCCGCTTTCTCGATAATTCTTATAGAGTTGAATTAAATGGGGGACGGATTCTTTACACGGTCCACACCAGGTCGCCCAGAAGTCGAGAAGAACAACTTTTCCTTTAAGTTGGGAAAGAGAGATCTCTCGCCCGTCAAAGGACTTGAGGGAAAAATCCGGCGCCAAACTTGAAAAAGGTTCTTTTTCTCCTTCAGAACAACGGGAAAGAAGAAAAACGCCTCCCGTGCAGAGGCTAAAGATCAAAAAACATGTAAGAAACGTTCGTTTCATGTGCTCACGCTTTCACGGGGCTTCAGAATTCGTGCTTCGGATTTTAAATGACTAGAGGGCCTTTTCAATCAGGGCCTTTAAACGGGCCTTCGGCACCGCGCCGACAATCTGATCGAAAATCTTTCCACCTTTGAAGAGAATCAAAGTGGGAATTCCCCTCACTCCATATTGGGTGGGCGTAGCGGGGCTCTCGTCGACATTGAGCTTGGTCACCTTCACCCTACCAGAAAACTCTTTTGCCAGCTCCTCAACGATGGGGCTGATGCTACGGCAGGGGCCGCACCAAGTTGCCCAAAAATCGACCAATACTGGAACGTCCGAACTGAGGACCTCAGACGCAAAAGTCTTATCATTGACGTGAACCAAACTTACCTCATCTGCCATTTTCTGCTCCTTGACTTCAATTTACTTACACCAGTATAACTTATTCAAAACGGATTCCGCCATGCACCCCGTAAAGTGCATGGCGGAATCTGAATGCGATCCCCTATAGCCTTCTTTCCAATACATAATCGGCCAGGGCATAGAGAGCTTCTTTCTCTTTTGATCCTGGAAAGAGACGAAGACGATCCTTCGCCATCTCGACATAGGCCTTCGCTTTTTCCCAAGCGTAACGAATTCCGTGGTATTGTTCAATAATCTTAACAACATTAAAGAATGCTTCATCGGTAAAGGGTTGAGAATCCGTCAACTTTCGGATAAAAGTCCTTTCTTCCTCGCTGCAATGGTTCAGGGCGATGATCAATGGAAGGGTGATCTTGCCCTCCTGAAGGTCGATGCCGATTTTCTTTCCAGATTTATTCGAAGTATAATCGAGATTGTCATCGATCAACTGGAAAGCGATTCCCACATTCATCCCAAACTGGGCTAAGGCTTCCTCTTTTTCTTCTGAGACATTTCCAAGGATGGCACCGATCTGTGTGGCTGCAGAGATGAGGTAGGCCGTTTTACGGGCGATAATCGAAAGGAAAATCTCTTCTGTCAGAGAAAGGTCATTGGTTCTGATCAACTCCTCCAGTTCCCCTTCCGCCATAATGGTGGTTGCCCTGGAGATGGTATGAAGAATCTTCCAATTGCCGCTTTCCACCATCCGGGTGAAGCATTTCGTGAAAAGGAAATCTCCGACAAGGACGCAGGCTTCATTACCCCATTTGGAATTGGCGGATTCAATGCCTCTTCTTAACTTGGCCTTGTCCACAACATCATCGTGCAGCAAAGTGGCTGTATGAATAAACTCGATGAGGCCTGCCATGGAGATGTGATTCTCTCCAGAATACCCGCATAGTCTCGCTGAAAGCAATAAGAGTTTTGCTCGAAATCGTTTGCCGCCGCTTCGAAGAAGATGTTCTCCGATCGCAGCGATGATAGGGACACTGGACCTCAAGTTCTTTCGGAACTCCTGATCCACTTTTTCTAAATCATCCCGAATTAATTCGAGAGCCTCCTCAGACGAAGAATGCCTCTGTTCCGACAGGAAAGGCTCCACAGCTAACGGATTCATAAAGAAAATACTATCTTGTTCACCGATCATTGTCAACCGAAATAAGAGAAAGAGTGACGCTGTTCGGTTCTCGGAACGACCTCGGGGGCTCTCGATGAATCTTCTACTCACCCGCGGAGGGGCTGGTTTCCTCCAGGATCAGGGGTCTCATGATCTTTAACTCCACCCCGCTCTCTTTGAGAGATTCGATGAGGATGAACTTTGCTTCTTCTCCGGCGCGGGGATGTACGAACTGAATTCGCTTTGGCTCTAACTTTCCCTTTCTCAATGCAACGAACAGGTCGACGGTTCTCAAGGCTGGAAAAATCAGGTAGCATCTCCCCTTGGGGGGAAGCAGGTAGGAGGCAATGGAGATTAGGTCATCAAGCTTTCCTTTGATCTCATGGCGTGCGATGGCCTTCTCCATCGAGGGGTTCATCCTGCCAGTCCGATATTCCCGATAGGGTGGATTGGAAAGGGCGACATCGAAAGAGCCCGGAGGGAAGATCGCCTTTAATTCTCTAAAATCCTGTTTAAGAATCAATATCCGGTCTTCAAGATGATTCAAGACCACATTTTTTTCTGCACACTCTACCAATCGCTTTTGAATTTCAACACCGACAAAAGAATGGGCTTTTGCGCTTTGGGACAATAACAACGGCAAAATTCCACAGCCTGTACCCAGGTCCATCACTCTTTCATTTTTTCGAATTCTGACGAATTGGCTGAGGAGGACGGCATCGACGGAGAATCGGTACCCCTTTTTCTTCTGAATGATTCGGAGCTTTCCATTGAAGAAAGGTTCTAATGTCTCATCCGCTGAAGGGAGAAGGTTCATAGACTAAATCATAGGGTTGAACCCCTCGGCTTGAACTTGGGTCGAATGCGAGCCCAAGCCCTTAGACCGGGGGAGTTGAAGGGTTGAATTCTATTATCACGGGGAGGGTTCACCTGTCAATGGATCTTCGATGATCTGTTACAAGGAGTACGTCCTCCATCGTTTTAGCTCCAATGCTCATTTGGAACAAATGTTGAAATTTGTTCAAAATAATGAAGAGTTTGCGCAAAAATTAACCACCCCCATTTGGTGGGACAATTAGATTCTTTTTCTAATTTCTAAAAAGTTCTAATATTTTTAGATAGTTAAAATAGGTAGTGTGCAGTTTGGTATGGATATTGCTTTATATTTTGCTTGACAAAATAAGGATAAAGCGCTAAATTTCAACAAAATTTTGCCCTTATCGAACTCATAAAGCTTTTTGCAAAAGGAGGAGGTAGTTATGAAAAGATTCGTTAGTCTCTTTTTTGTCATGATTTTGATGCTCTCCTTCTGTTTTGTTCTTCCAGCTTTGACACAAGAAACGAAAGAAACGGAAGGCGTTTATACCATCAAGAAAGGAGATACGTTATGGGATATCTCCTCTAAGTTCCTAAATGACCCTTTCCTTTGGCCGAAATTGTGGGAGAGAAATCCTTATATTACCAACCCTCATTGGATCTATCCAGGAAACCCGATCCGACTGACTGGCGTTGAGGCAGTGAAGAAAGAGGAGCCCCAGCCAGAAAAGAAAGCGGAGCCTCAGAAGGCTGTCGAGGAGAAGCCTCAAGAAACGGTTGAGAAACCAGGGGTTAAAGAGCCCGAGGTTGAAAAAGTAGAGTCCCCCACGCCTCTTCCGGTCGAGAAAAAGCAAGAGGAAGTCGCTGAAGTGAAACCTGAGATTAAACCCGCTCCCGTGGTTGAAAAGCCTGTTTATTTTCGTGAAATTCGCTCCGCAGGGTTCATGAGCAATATTGAGTATCGGGGAATAGGGATCGTCTTAGAGAGCAGAGAGGGTAAGAATATGATGTCGGAAGGCGACATCCTTTACGTGACCTTAAAAACCGGAGAACCTATTGCGGTCGGAAATAAGTACACAGTCTTTCGCGCTGGGGAGGAGATCAGACATCCCGTTACTGAAAAAAGGATTGGGAGAAAGTATAACATCATAGGAAATGTTCAACTGATTGATCAGCACGGCAATTTCTTTACTGCAAAAGTGATTGAATCCTTCGATGCCATCATGAGAGGGGATTATATCCAACCCTATTCGAAGGAAAAGATGGAGGGTTCTTCGGGAAGATAATAGAAGATGATTCATTTGTTATAAAGACCCATCTGCCTCCGTCTGCTGACCTGCTCGCCGAACAAGTTCTTTGGCAGGCGCGAACAGGTTCGCGCGGGCGAGGCTCCAGGCACCATCGTCATGGGGTCACTAAAATTTTTGCCCGTACCTGCCTGTCGTAGACAGGCGGGTGGTGATTAGAAGTTTCACCTGGGCTTTGGAGATCTTCTCTATCTCCTGAGCCTTTTTTTATCACCTGACCCAACTTCTTCCAATAAACTGCTTTTTCACCTGAGGATCTTTATGGCCGAAGATATTTTTTATTGGTTGGCCTTAAGCCTCACCCCAGGGGTTGGGAGCGTTCTCATCAAACGACTCTTAGACCGATTCAAGACCCCTGAAACTGTCTTCCACGCACCGCTGAAGGATTTAATGAAAATTGAAGGATTGGGGGAAAGGGTGGCCGGTGAAATCCGGAAAGGCCCATTGGAAAAAGCGGTGAAAAGGGAGTTGTCTTTATTGGAGAAGGCGGGAGGAAAGATAATTACTTTTAAGGACGACGCCTATCCGAGCCGTTTGAAGGATATCTACGATCCTCCAGCACTGCTTTATGTGAGGGGAGAACTCAGAGGAGAGGATGAACTGGCCGTTGCCATTGTCGGGAGCCGAAAGACCTCTCCTTATGGGAGGTGGTTCACAGAAAAGATAGGCCAGGATCTTGCCTGTCATGGGGTCACCATTGTCAGCGGAATGGCGAGGGGGATTGATTCCCTGGCTCACAAGGGGGCCCTCCAGGGAGGAGGGAGAACCATCGCAGTCCTTGGTTGTGGAATCGATGTGATCTATCCTTCTGAAAATCGAAATCTCTTTTATCAAATCATCGAGCATGGGGCTGTGCTTTCCGAATTTCCGATGGGATCGCCTCCCGAAGGGGGACATTTCCCGAGACGAAATCGGATCATCAGTGGCCTCTCGATTGGAGTGGTGATCGTCCAGGCCAGTGCAGGGAGCGGTTCCCTTATCACCGCCGGGTATGCCTTGGAGCAGGGGAGAGAAGTCTTTGCGGTTCCAGGAAATGTCGGAGCCGAGGGCAGTCGGGGCACGAATCAATTGATCAAAGAAGGGGCAAAATTGGTAGAGTCCAGTGAGGACATTCTCGAGGAGGTCTTGCCTCAATGGAGAAGAGAAGGGGAGACCGTCCAAAAAACGGAGACTCCGGGTCGTGATCTCGTGGGAGGGGAGAAGGTTCTTTACGGGCTTCTGGGAGAGACCCCGTTACACATCGATGCCCTCATCCGGGAGAGCCAGTTGGACCCAGGAAAAGTCTCCAGCCTGCTTTTGAATTTGGAATTGAAAGGGTTGATCTCCCAGTGGCCGGGCAAATCCTTCAGTAAAAAAATGTGACGTATGAAGAATTATGAGTTATGAATTAGAAATTCAGAATTAGGAATTCATAATTCAGATGAAAGGATTAGGAATCAGATGTCGAAAGGTTTGGTCATTGTAGAATCTCCTGCAAAGGTGAAGACCCTTCAAAAATTCTTGGGCGAAGATTACGTCATCAAGGCCTCCGTGGGTCATATCAAAGACCTTCCGGAGGGTGAGTTGGGGGTGGATCTTCAAAAAGATTTCCAACCCCAATATGTCACCATCTCCGGAAAAGCGAAGATCATTCGGGAATTGAAGAAGGCGAGCAAGGGTGTGAAGAATATTTACCTCGGGCCGGACCCGGATCGCGAGGGGGAAGCAATCGCCTGGCACATTGCAGAAGAGATCGGAAACGGGGATAAGAATATTTACCGGGTTCTCTTCAATGAAATAACCAAAAAGGCAGTCTTGGATGCCATTCATCACCCCGGGAAGTTGCAACAATCCAAATATGAAGCCCAGCAGGCGAGGCGGATCTTGGATCGGTTGGTCGGTTATCAAGTGAGTCCCGTCCTTTGGGAGAAGGTCCGGCGAGGGCTGAGTGCCGGTCGGGTCCAATCCGTTGCCGTTCGAATCGTCTGTGAGAGGGAAAGGGAGATTCAAGATTTCGTCTCAGAGGAGTATTGGAGCCTGACCGCAACGCTGAAGGGGAAAGAATCAGCGGTCTCTTTTGATGCAAAATTGACGAAATGGAAGGGAAAAAAGGTAAAAATGGCCAACGAGGCTGAAGCCCTGGCCATCCGGAAGACCCTGGAGAGCGTTCCTTATTCGGTTTCAAAGATCGTTCAGCAGGAAAAACAGCGTCATCCCCTCCCTCCCTTTATTACCAGCCGGCTTCAACAAGACGCCTATCGAAAGCTTTCCTTCCCCGCCAAAAAGACCATGTGGATTGCCCAGAAGTTATACGAGGGTGTGGACCTGGGTCCACTCGGCACGGTTGGGTTGATTACTTATATGAGGACCGACTCTGTCAGGGTGTCGACGGAAGCCATTCAACAGGTCCGGGGATGGATCAAAGACCGCTTTGGGGATTCTTATCTTCCTCCTAAGCCCAATGCCTATAAAAGCCGCAGAGGAGCCCAGGAGGCCCATGAGGCGATCCGACCCACTTCGATTGATTTGGAACCCGACCAGGTGAAGTCTTCTTTAGAGAAGGATCAATGGGCCCTTTATAAGTTGATTTGGGACCGCTTCGTTGCTTCGCAGATGCCTTCAGCCGACTTCCTCCAGACGACCGTCGAGATCAAAGCGGATGATGGCGTGTTTACAGCCGTCGGGACGGTTCCTGTTTTCCAGGGTTTCATGGCCCTCTATGTGGAAGGGGAGGATGACCAAGAGAATGGCAATGGAGAGAAGAAACTTCCATCGCTCACCGAAGGGCAAGTTCTGGAGCTCTTAGGCCTGGCCTCCAAACAGCATTTTACTCAACCGCCTTACCGGTATTCGGAGGCGACGTTGATTAAGGAACTGGAAGAGAAGGGAATTGGAAGACCTTCTACGTATGCAGCCATCTTGGCTACGATCAAAGAAAAGGAGTATGTTCGGTTGGAGAAAGGGAAGTTCTTCCCGACGGAATTGGGGTGTCTGGTGAATGACCTCCTCGTCGTTAATTTTCCCGATATTTTTGACATCGAATTCACCGCACAAATGGAAGAGAATCTGGATCACATTGAAGAGGGTGAAAAGGATTGGGTGGAAACGTTGAAAGAGTTCTATGTCCCTTTCGAAAAAGACCTGGAGATGGCCAAGGTCTCCATGAGGGATGTGAAGAGAGAACTCATCCCCACGGATGCCGTCTGCGAACGATGTGGCTCAAAGATGGTGAAGCGTTGGGGAAAAAGAGGGTATTTCTTGGCCTGTTCGAGTTATCCCGAATGCCGTTATACGAGAGAGGTGGAAGGAAACGGAGAGAATCAAGTGGAGACCGACGCGAAGTGTGAAAAATGTGGAAGCCCGATGGTCATCAAGAATGGAAAGTTCGGGAGGTTTCTCGCCTGCTCCAACTACCCGACATGCAAATTCACCCGATCCTTGGATACAGGGGTCCAGTGTCCTGAGGAAGGGTGTGGTGGACTGATTGTTGAAAGAAGGACCCGTAAGGGAAGAACTTTTTACGGCTGTGCCAATTACCCCAATTGTACCTACGCTTTATGGGATAAACCCATTCCGGAGAAATGTCCCCAGTGCGGTTTTCCCTTCCTGGTTGAAAAGCAAGGGAAGGGTGGGGTTACTAAGCGATGTTCGCAAAAAGAGTGCGGATATCGCGCTTCAGAATGAGCGAATTCGAAATCTTCGCCTGCCCTCAAAGATCTTTTTCTTCGTGAACCGATGCTGCATCCACTGAAAAGGGAAGTAGACGAATCGGTTGGCCAAGGTGGGAGAGTAATCCCAATGAAACCGTTTCCAAATGGAAGGGAACGAATTGAACTCCTTCCAGGCCTTTTTCCAGCCCTCCCGAAGTGCCTCAGTGCCCATCTTCATTGGAAGGAAGTAGGGGGCCGAGTCCTCTGGCTTTTCCAATAACCACCATTGATCCTGAACCAGACGTCCCTCATTTTTTACTCTATGGTAAAAGGCTGTTCCTGGGTAGGGAGTGAGGATCATAAAGATCGCTGAAAAGAGTTTGGTCTGGATGGCGAAAAAGACCGTCTCTTCAAATACGGAGGGATCATCCTCATCAAATCCAAAGATGAAAGACCCGGAGATCGCAATGCCGAACCGATGGAGGGAATGGATGATTTCGCGATATTCTGTCGGATCGTTCTGGTATTTTTGAGACCGGATCAGGTTCGGTTTGGAGAGCGATTCAAACCCAATGAGCAGGCCGGTGCACCCACTTTTTGCGAGCAATTCCACATTTTCGACCTTCTTCAATCCGGTTAAGGAAGCCTGGCTGAACCATTTCTTCTTCAGAGGGATTAGCGCCTTGAGCAACTCTTTCGAGTAGGAAGGATTTCCGATGATATTATCATCGTTGAACATCATCAATCGGTGTGGGAGGCGGCGAATCTCATCGACGACATCCGAGACGGGTCTGAACCGATAAGCTTCTCCAAAAAAATTCTGAACGGAACAGAATTCACACCGAAAAGGGCATCCCCGTGTGACCTGGACGACATCCACGGGAAGATATCCCTTCCTGGGGAGGATGTCTCGCCGGGGCATAGGGATTTTTGCTAAATCTGTGTAACCTTCCTGCCGGTAAAAGGGCTTGTGATTTCCCGTTCTGGCATCCTCGATGAGATGAGGCCAGACTTCTTCAGCCTCTCCAAGGACAACCGAATCGGCATGTTCTTTGGCTTCCTCCGGAACGGCGGTAGGATGAATGCCACCGAGAACAACGGGTATTCCTTTTTTCCGATAAGCGTCAGCGATGTTATAAGCCCGCAAAGCTGTTTTGGATAAAACCGTGATGCCGACGAGATCAACCTCCTTCAAATCCTTCCCTAAATCGATCGGAGTCAAGAGGTCATCGGTGAAAGAAATTTTCACATCGGCAGGAGAAAGACCTGCAAGAATAGGGAAAGCGAGATGGGGGATACGGGCATTCTCTTCAACCGCTGGAACGATCAGTTCGATCTTCACAAGAATAATCGTAACCACCTTCGGAAGCAAATGTCAAAGGTGCGAGAAGAGAGGTTATGCGGCAAGACAATCGAGTAAGGAATATAAAGGAACCCCTTATCTTTTAAGAAGGCGCAACTTGTTTCTAAGAATAGTGGCTCGTGGTCATGTTTAAAATGTTCATTGACTGATTCTCGAGCTTTTAGTACATTCCTATTGGAATAAGGTCCTTCATATCCATTTTCCAAACAGATAAACGAATGTATTCAATAGGCTATTAAGATGTTGCGGCATCGGAAATAATTCTAAGTGGATATTTAAGAAGAGAGAAGACTTTGAAAAATATGTGGAGATATGGAGAAGATGCAAAGAGAAACTTGGGTTCAAACTATACCATCGGGTTTTGATGAGTCACCACATCCATCTTGTCATCATTTAGGATCAGGTGGAAAGGAGAATGAATGAAAAAGATTTTGCAGGGAAATGAGGCGATCGCCAGAGGTGCGTGGGAGGCGGGTGTGGTTGTGGGGTGCGCGTATCCGGGGACGCCGAGCAGCGAAATTATGGCTGAATTATCCAAGTACAAGGAAATCTACACGGAATGGTCTCCCAACGAGAAGGTGGCCGTGGAGGTCGCCCATGGCGCTTCCCTTGCCGGCGGAAGGGCCATGGCCTGCATGAAACACGTGGGGTTAAACGTGGCCGCCGATCCTTTTATGACGATTTCCTATACCGGCGTCAAAGGCGGCTTTGTCATTGTTGTGGCCGATGATCCGGGCCAGCATAGTTCTCAAAATGAGCAGGATAGCAGAAACTGGACCCGTTTTGGAAAGGTCCCCATGCTTGAACCGGCTGATTCTGAGGAGTGTAAGGATTTTACGAAGACTGCTTTCGAGATCAGTGAACGATTCGATACACCTGTGCTCCTGAGGAGTGAGACCAGGGTTTCTCACTGCGATTCTCCTGTGGATTTGGGAGAAAGAAAGGAATCGACAATTCAAAGGGGACTTGACCAAAAAGAAACGCCTAAGTATGTGATGGTACCCATGTATGCCAGAGTGAAGCGGGTTGCCGTCGAAGAAAGGATGGCCAAACTCGCTGCCTACGCGGATTCAGAGTTCCCGTACAATGTGATGGAGATCAACGATCCCTCGATAGGGTTTATCACGTCAGGTGTCACCTATCTCTATACCAAGGAGGTTTTCCCGCAGTACTCTTTCCTGAAGCTGGGCATGGTATGGCCGCTGCCGAAGAAAATAATTGCGGCATTCTTCAAAAAGGTGAAGAAGGTGATTGTGGTGGAGGAGCTTGACCCTTTCCTGGAAACGGAGATCAAAGCCATGGGTCACAAAGTGCGGTATGGTAAGAACTTGATCCCCGCAATAGGAGAGTTATCACCGAGTATCGTTAAACAGTCACTAATGAGGGCTGTGGAAGGCAAGCGCTATCAGGCGCCGAAGGTGCGGATAAAGTCGGAAGACCTGCCGAGAAGACCGCCGAACCTCTGTGCCGGTTGTGCTCACAGGCCGCTGTTCTATGCCCTTAAAAAGCTCGGACTCTATGTGTTCGGTGATATTGGGTGTTATGCCCTGGCGGTTGCGCCGCCGCTTTCGGCCATGCACGCGTCAACATGTATGGGTGCCGGTATCGGCGGTGCCTATGGTGCAGGAAAAGTGATCGGAAAAGACGGGCTTGGAAAGATCTGTGCCGTTCTCGGAGACTCAACGTTCTTCCATTCCGGCGTCACCCCGCTTATGGACGCCGCGTACAACAAAGGCTATTCCACCACGATTATTCTGGATAACGGGATTACGGCCATGACAGGACAACAGGAGCACCCGGGAACAGGATATACGATACAAAGCGAGCCTGCGGCCATGATCGGCTATGAACAGTTAGCAAGGGCGGTTGGCGTTAAGCACGTGAGAAAGGTGGATCCCTATAAGGTGAACGAGACAATGGAGGTGATCAGAGAAGAGGTGAATAGGGATGACGCCTCCGTCATTATCACAGAAAATAGCCCATGTATCCTGCTTCGCAGGGCCAAACCGTTGGAAAAATTCAAGAGCCCATGGTACGCGATTGACACCGAAAAGTGCAGGGGCTGCAAGGTGTGCCTTGAGATCAACTGTCCTGCGATGAGCTGGCAGGAAGGTGCGGGCCAGACAAAAGACGGCCACAAGAGGAAAGGAACCGCATTTGTCAACAAGGATCAGTGCGTCGGCTGCGAGGTCTGTGCTCAGATCTGCAAGTTCGAAGCGATCGTTCCGGGGACGAAGTGAGGAGGGGAGCCATGGAAGAAAACGGCAAAGTGACAAACATATTCTTATCGGGGGTTGGCGGCCAGGGAACCATCCTTGCGAGCAATATCCTCGGGGAGGTCTTCCTCAAAGCCGGGTACGATGTGAAAAAGTCTGAGGTTCACGGTATGGCCCAGCGGGGCGGAGATGTGACCACACATTTTCGTTTCGGGAAAAAGGTTTACTCGCCGCTCATCGCGTACGGGGAGGTCGATTTTCTCATATCCTTTGAACTGCTCGAAGCGCTACGGTACATCAATTGGGTGAAGCCGGAGGGAAAGATCATCATCAATCAACAGGCAATTTTACCGCCTGCTGTCAGTCTCGGACAGATCGAGTATCCGAAGGACGTTGAAAAGACGTTCAAGAAATACTTCAAAGATAATGTCCGGATCATCAACGGGCAGGAGATCGCGAGAAATCTCGGCAATATCCAGGCCGCGAACGTGGTTCTTATCGGTGCCTTCTCCAATTTTTTTCCGGAAATCAAGGAAGAGGAGTGGACCGACGCCATCAAGGCACTCCTGGCGGCGAAACTCCATGAACTGAACATCAAAGCTTTCCATGAAGGAAGAAAGGCTTTTGAGAGGTAAAGGAAAGTAGGGCAGTTGGACAAAAAACAGCAAAAAGCGAAATCTGAATATACTGTACAGTTTAACTCCACACTTGGTGCAGAGGTTAAAGAGGCTCATAGAAACCCACAAAAGAAGATTAGAAAGATGAAGAGGCAGAATCGTCACACGGTGTGCATCCCGACCTGGTCTGGCCGGCAAGTGCCCCGTCCCGCCGAGAGCGGGATAGGCCGGATCCCTGCCTAGCGGTAGGCAGGAAGGGGCACAATTAAAACAGTATTTCTTTCCCGGGAAGCCCCGGCGTGCCTGTCCCGTTCCGACGGGGTGGCCGTGGAGCTTCAATGTTTTCAAACGATCGTCCTAGGAGGGACAAATGACTAATATCCAAATCCACATAGGTGAGATGCTGGCGAGGAATGGTCGGATGTATCCCAATGACGTTGCTCTTATCGAAAGGATACCGGCGGAAAAGAAGAGGAACGCGATCACATGGCGTGAATTCGACGAGCGTGCAAACCGGTTTTCAAACGTACTTCGGTCTAAAGGCATCAAGAAAGGCGACAAAGTTATACACCTCATGAATAACTCGATCGACTGGCTCGTCGTCTATTTCGGTATCATCCGGACAGGGGCATGGGTCGTACCCCTCAACTTTCGCTTCACAAGCGATGACATTGAGTATTGTTGCGATGTGGCAGAGCCGGACCTCTTTGTATTCGGTGAAGAATTCGGAGATAGGATAAGGCCTATCCGGGAGGGGCTCTCTACTGTCAAACATTTTATCTGCGTTGGGAATAAAATCCCTCCTTACGCAGAATCATTTTCTCAAGTCCTGGCCGGGTCGCCCCCCACGCCCCCTGGAATATCCATCACGTTTGACGACCCCTGCGGGCTCTATTTTACCTCCGGGACGACGGGCCAACCCAAACCGATCCTATTGACCCACCTGAACATGGCAAATGCTTGCATCACCGAGAACATCCACCACTTTCAGACCAGGAAGGATATCTTCATCCTCATCCCTCCCCTCTATCACACAGGAGCGAAGATGCACTGGCTCGGCAGCTTCATCGTCGGAGGGGCCGCGGTGATCCTGAAAGGCATCTCTCCGGAATCGATTCTCGAAGCCGTGAGTGAGGAAGGGGGTACCATTGTCTGGCTCCTTGTGCCCTGGGCACAGGATATCCTGGTCAAACTGGACAGCGGCGAGCTGAAACTGAAGGATTACAAGCTTTCCCCATGGCGTCTGATGCACATCGGGGCGCAGCCGGTTCCGCCTTCCCTGATTACTCACTGGAGGCAGTATTTCCCGGAGATGGCCTATGACACGACGTTCGGTTTGAGTGAAAGCACCGGCCCGAACTGTGTGCACCTGGGGATCGAGAATATCCATAAAGTCGGGGCCATTGGACGGCCGGGATTCAACTGGGAGACCCGTATTGTAGACGACGAGGGGAAGGATGTCGGCCAGGGACAGACCGGCGAGCTTCTTCTTCGCGGCAACGGGGTGATGCGGGAGTATTACAAGAACCCTGAAGCCACGGCGCGAGCCTTAAAGGATGGATGGCTCTATACAGGAGACATGGCAAGACAAGATGAAGATGGCTTTATCTATATCGTGGACAGAAAGAAGGACGTGATCATCACCGGCGGTGAGAATGTTTTCCCCATCGAGGTCGAAAACTTCGTCCATACGCATCCGAGCGTAAAGGATGTGGCAGCCATTGGTTACCCTGACGAGCGACTGGGTGAATTAGTTGCCGTGGTGGTGGACGCAGTTCCGGGCAAATCCCTCACCGAAGAAGAGATTCTCAAATACTGTGAGAAGCTGCCGAAATACAAGCGGCCCCGGAAGGTCTTTTTGGGCGAGGTTCCACGGAACCCTACCGGCAAGATAGAGAAAACAAAACTGAGGAAGCGGTATATCGGCAGTGAAGGGGCATTCAAAGTCTGAGAAGACAAGAAGGGGAACGAAGAGCGTGCGCATCACGGAGGTTATGACCCAACAATGATAAAGTGTATCGTGTAGCTTTGACCCCAAATCCACAAAATCCAAAACTTCCTTTATTTAGAGCCGCAGGTGGAGCAGCTACTGGGGGAAGAGCAGCTTCCGCAGGAGGAACTGGCAGTGCTCTTGAACTTTCCACCGACGGAAAAGGCGAAGGCAGACATGATTCGATGAACCTTCTTGGTCTTGCATTTGGGGCAAGCGACTTTTTCGGAGGTATTCAACACCAATTTTTCAAATTCATTTTCACATTGATCGCATTGATATTCGTAAATAGGCATCTGAGTAACTCCTTTAAAAATTAAGATAACATTTTCTGATTCATTCGGCAAGAGAGTACTCGGTGCGCATTAGCCGATATACCGGGTTTCGCTCCAACTACCAAGTTCTCAAATTTCCTTAAAAATATTGACGCAATTGGAGAAAAAAAGTTATATAATACATTTAATTTTTGAAAGGAGGGAATTCCTATGGCAGTGAGGGTTGGGATTAATGGATTTGGAAGAATCGGGCGAAATGTCCTGCGAGCAGGTCTGAATAAGAAGGAGTTGGAATTTGTAGCGGTCAATGATCTGACCGATGCACAAACATTGGCCCATCTCTTGAAATACGATTCCGTCCACGGAAAACTTGGGGCACGGGTAGAGGCGAAGAAAGATGCCATTTTGGTCGAGGGGAAAGAGATTAAAGTCTTCGCAATCAAAGACCCGGGTCAGCTCCCCTGGAAAGATTTGGGAGTGGATGTGGTCCTCGAAAGCACGGGAAGGTTTACAGATCGAGCGGGTGGATCAAAGCATATCGAAGCCGGTGCAAAAAAAGTGGTCGTTTCCGCCCCGGCAAAAGACCCGGATATTTCTTTGGTCTTGGGAGTCAATGAAAAGGAATATAATCCCGCGAAACATCACATCCTCTCCATGGGATCCTGCACGACGAACTGCCTGGCTCCTATTGCCAGAATACTGGTAGACGAGTTCGGGGTGGAATATGGATTGATGACCACCATCCATTCCTATACGAACGATCAGGTGATTCTCGACTTTCCGCATCGGGATCTTCGTCGGGCAAGGGCAGCCGGGATGTCGATGATCCCGACGACCACCGGGGCTGCCACGGCCCTCTCCCTGGTCATCCCGGAATTGAAAGGAAAGATGGATGGCATGGCGATCCGGGTGCCTACGCCGAATGTCTCTGTCGTCGATTTGGTAGTAGAGTTGAAGAAAGAGACGACAGCAGAAGAGATGAATAAGGTTTTAAAGTCGTATGCAGAAGGGAAACTAAAGGGAATCCTAAGTTTCTGCGAGGAGCCCCTGGTCTCCATTGACTTCAACGGAAATCCCCATTCTTCGATTGTGGATGGTCTGTCCACCAAAGTGATCGGTGGAAAAATGGTGAAGATTGTTTCCTGGTATGACAACGAATGGGGCTTCTCCAATCGCATGGCGGAATTGTTTCTGTATCTTTTTGGGAAAAAATAGG
Organism: uncultured delta proteobacterium; assembly: GCA_963711845.1. Taxonomy (GTDB): domain Bacteria; phylum Desulfobacterota; class BSN033; order BSN033; family UBA1163; genus CAVQFR01. The sequence goes on along the minus strand of CAVQFR010000004.1, from coordinate 181,913 downwards.
CCTGGTTCGTCAAGCAGTAAAGGTAAAGATGCCCGGGTTATTTAGGGACGATGAACATTAAACGATGAAGGATGCACAAAAAGAATTTAGTTTTGAGTTTTAAGCTTGAGTTTTGGATTAAATTCAAAATTCATAACTCATAACTCAAAATTTTGGTCTTTTGTTTATAGTTTATAGTTCATTGTCCGTCGTTCATTGTTCATTGTACGAAACCAGCTCCCTATCCCTAACCTTGACCTGAATTGTAAAAGAATGACACGAGTAGGAGCAGGTGATGGCCATTCGCACCATAGACCAGATTGAATTGAAAGGGAAACGGGTATTTATTCGAGTCGATTTTAATGTTCCTCAGGACGAGAAGAATAACATTACCGATGATACCCGAATCCTCCTTTCCCTTCCAACCATTCGGTTTGCCAGTGACGCGGGTGGGAAGGTCATCCTTGCCTCTCATCTGGGAAGACCCAAAGGGAAGAAGGATCCTAAATTTAGTCTGGCTCCGGTTGCTGCAAGACTGTCTCAACTCGTGGGGAAAAAAGTGGCTTTAGCCCCGGATTGCATTGGAGAAGGGGTTCAGAAGCAAATCGGAGAAATGAAAGAAGGAGGAATCCTACTCCTGGAAAACCTCAGGTTTCACCCTGAGGAGGAGAAGAATGAAGAGACTTTTTCAAAGGCCCTGGCCTCTCTCTGTGACGTGTACGTCGATGATGCTTTTGGTGCCGCCCACCGGGCTCATGCTTCTACACAAGGAATGACCCGATTTGTGAAGACCGTGGCAGCGGGGTTTTTGATGATGAAAGAGATTGGCAGTTTGGAGAAGGCTCTCGTGAACCCTCAAAAACCTTATGTGGCGATTCTCGGCGGAGCAAAGGTTTCTGACAAGATAGGGGTGATCCAAAATCTTCTGGATAAAGTAACTACCCTCCTGATCGGGGGAGGCATGGCGTATACCTTTCTTAAAGCTCAAGGATTTGAGGTAGGAAAATCCCTTGTCGAAGAGGACCAGATGGGCTTTTCGCTCAACCTCTTGGAAAAGTCAAAAGGGAAGATCAAGTTCCTTCTCCCTTCGGATCACATCGCCGCCGAGCGAATGGATATGCAGGCGAAGAGAGAGATCGTAAAGAACGATAAAATTCCTTCGGGCTGGGTCTGTTTGGATATCGGTCCGGAAACCGCGATGACGTTTTCAGAGGAGATCAAATCGGCTAAGACCGTTGTGTGGAATGGTCCCATGGGCGTCTTTGAAATGGAGCCATTCAGTCAGGGGACTTTTGCCGTTGCCAAGGCGATCGCCGGCTCCTCAGCCTTCAGTATTGTGGGAGGAGGAGATTCCGTCTCGGCGGTGAACAAGGCAGGGGTGGCAGATCGAATCAGTCATATTTCTACGGGAGGCGGAGCCTCTCTGGAATTTCTCGAGGGGAAGAAGTTGCCAGGCATTGAGGCCCTGAGGAGGGAATGATGGGGAGATTACCCTTCATCGCGGGAAATTGGAAGATGAATAAAACGGTCGGGGAAGCCCTCGATCTCATCAGGGAATTGAAAACGGCCATTTCTGGGATGAAAGGAGTGGAAGTGGCTGTGGCCCCTCCTTTTACAGCACTCTATGGGGTCCATAAGGAGCTTGAAGGTTCTTCCATTCGTCTCGCTGCTCAGAACCTTTACTGGGAAGAAAAGGGTGCTTTCACCGGCGAGATCTCCCCGCTCATGCTCAAGGAAGTGGGCTGTCAGTATGTTATCGTCGGTCACTCTGAAAGACGGCAGGTTTTTGGGGAGTCAGATGAGACGGTGAATCGAAGGATCAAGGCAGCACTGGCCCAGGGTTTGAAAGTGATCTTCTGCATCGGTGAGACATTAGGGGAAAGGGAAAATGGGAAGACCTTTTTGCTGATCGAGAAACAGATTGAAGGCGGATTGAAAGGATTGGGCGATAAGGAGTTGAGAAATATGACGATTGCCTACGAACCCGTTTGGGCGATCGGAACAGGGAAAACGGCCACTCCGGAACAGGCTGAAGAGGTGCATCGATTCATCAGGGAAAAAGTGGAAAGGCTTTATTCACGGGAGGTCTCGGAGGAAATCCGGATCCAATACGGTGGAAGCGTGACCCCGGACAACATCAAAGGATTGATGAGCCAGCCGAATATCGATGGCGCATTGGTGGGAGGGGCGAGTCTGAAGGCGGAGTCCTTCTCGAAGATTGTCAGATTTGAAGAAATGTGATATAGAATAAGAAAATTAGAAAGGATTGGGTTCATGACGATTATCGTTGTTGTTCATGTTTTAGTATGCATTGCACTCATTTTGATCGTTCTGCTTCAGGCAGGAAAAGGGGCAGAAATGGGAGCTGCATTCGGTGGAGCGAGTCAGACCATTTTCGGGAGTGCCGGGGCCATGGGATTTCTTTCCAAACTGACCACCGTCGCTGCGGTTATTTTTATGATTACCTCGCTTCTTCTAACCTTCTCTTCAACGAGAAAGGGGTCCACAATCATGAAGGAAAAGCCGGCTCCTACGGCTCCTGCAGCACCCTCACAGATGCCGGCTCAACCTCAGGTGCCTGCTCCCGAGCCGAAGAAATAATTCCCCTTCCTCTCTCTTTATTGATGGGGGAAATTATTTTCCCTCCCTTCGCTAAGGGGGCGGGGAGGGATTAAGAATTTTGCCGAAGTGGTGGAATTGGTAGACACGCCATCTTGAGGGGGTGGTGGGTAATCCCCGTGGGGGTTCAAATCCCCCCTTCGGCACCATCAAACGAACTCGAGGAGGAGGGATGAGAATACCCCTCCTCCTGTTTTTTTAAATCCTAGATTCGAATTACGAAATCCCTCCCTTCATCCCGCAGGTCGGGGCTTCGAGCAGGCAAGCTCAACAAATTCAAATGACCAAAATATGAAATTTTAGGAGCAAAGAGTGAGGTTCGTTTGGAAATTTGATTCTTAGGGTTTGGGAGGGATTTGGAATTAGTTTCCCGTTTCCAGATTAGGGTTTCCGGTTTGAGAAGTGGTTATGGATATGGATCAAAATTCTCCTGAAGTGATGACCGCTATTCAAGCAGCCATCAAAGCATCGGTGCTCTGCGAAAAAATAAGGATGGGTCTTGCAGGCGGGGAGTCCCTCCTAAAAAGCGACAGGAGCCCTGTGACCATTGCAGATTATGGGGCTCAGGCGATCATTTGTAAATTGATCAGGGAAAGATTTCCCAATGACACTATCGTGGCAGAGGAGGATTCAAGAGAATTAAGGAGACCGAATCGTTCAAAAATCCTTGGACAGGTCACAGGCTATGTCGACGCCTTCATCCCAGTTTCCTCTTCAGAGGAGGTGTGCTCCTGGATTGATTTTGGTTCAAATTCCATCACCGACCGCTTCTGGGCTTTAGACCCCATTGATGGGACAAAAGGATTTCTCAGAGGGGATCAATATGCGATTGCCTTAGCGCTCATCGAAAAGGGTGAGGTGAAATTAGGAATTTTAGTCTGTCCCAATCTCTATGCAGATATCCACCACCCTTTTGGAGAAAAGGGATGCCTTTTTCTTGCCCTGAAGGGAAAGGGCTCATTCCAGATGGATCGTAGAGGTGCAAACAAACGGTCTATTTTTGTCTCCAAAGTGACGAGTCCTTCCGAGGCCGTCATTACGGAGAGCGTTGAACCCGACCATGCCGATCATCTTGCTCATCGACGTCTTGCGCAGAAACTAAATATTTCAAAGCCCTCCCTCAGAATGGATAGCCAGGCAAAATACGGGGTCTTAGCAAGAGGGGAAGTCACCCTCTATCTAAGAGTGCCATCCTCTGCTGAGCCAGGGTACAAGGAAAACATTTGGGACCACGCCGCGGGTTCGATCATCGCCGAAGAGGCGGGGGGAAGGGTGACGGATGTCAGGGGACGTCGGCTAGATTTTTCATCTGGGATAAAAATGGAAGAAAATCACGGCATCCTGGTGAGCAACGGAATTTTACATGAGGCGGTTCTTAAAGCCTTGGAGATGTGATAAGATTAGTCATAATTTCCTACGTCAAAATCTAATAAAGATCATTCCATTTTTCCATTCACCTTGTAAGAAAAGAGCCGCAATGGATAAGGAGTTTTTAGAAATTATCGAGTCAGAGATTCCAAGGGACTGTGTCCTGATCTCCGTGGGACTTCCGGGAAGTTGGAAAAGTCCGGTGACCGAGGAGATTGCGAAGAGGAAGGGGCTTCAGATTTTAAGGTCTGACCTCATCAGACTCGAGGTCCTGAAGGGGCTTGATGTCTTCGACAATAAGGTGGCCTCGGATCCGGAGAACCGGGGAAAAGTCTATGACGAGATGTTCCGGCAGGCGGCGGAGGTATTGAAAACTTCTACGAACGGATTGATTCTCGACGCGACTTTTTTCACCCAGGAGTTGAGAGCAAGGGCGGCTGATTTGGCTCAAAAGGTGAATCGTACGTTTGTGATTGTGGAGTGTGTCTGCACCGAGAAGAAGTCCATTGAGCGAATTTTAAGAAGGACGAAGGAGAATTACGAGTCGAATGCTCTGACCCGGGAGGCCTATCTGAACAATAAAGCACTGTTTCAGCCGGTCGATATCAAAGATTTGAAAAAAAGGTTTAAAACGGTTCGGATGATTCACCTCACCATCGACACCGAGTACGACAGCCTTCCTGATTGGAAGATTACGATGATCGAAAAGAATTGACCATGGACATCTCCTCTCTCCAGAAGGCACTTCTCAATCCGGAGATTTATCCCGACCGCCCCGCTGTCATAGACTTTATTGAGACCCATATTTCCCTTCTCTTCTTGACGGGAAATCATGTTTACAAGGTGAAAAAACCCGTGGATTTTGGTTTCCTGGATTTCACCTCGCTCGAGAAGAGAAAGTTTTTTTGCGAACAGGAGGTCAAGCTGAATCGACGGCTCTCCCCTGCCATCTATCTGGGCGTCGTCAGGATTACAAAAGAGGGCAACCGGATTTTGCTGGAAGGGAAGGGGGAAGCGGTGGAATACGCCGTTAAAATGAAACAGATTCCCGAAAAAAATTTGATGCATAAATTGCTTGAAAAAAAACAGGTCACTCCCAAGATGATGGAAGCCGTTTCAGAGAAATTGGTTAAATTCTATTCTGCTGCGGAGACCAATGATCTTATTAAAAGTTTTGCAAAACCGGATCGCGTAAAGCAAGATACCGACGAGAACTTCGAGCAGACAGAGAGATATATTGATGTGACCATTCCCAGGGAACTCTATGAAGAAGTAAAGAATAAGACGAACGATTTTTTTAGAACGAATGGGAAGATATTTCAGCGAAGGGTCGCCTCAGATCGAATTCGGGACTGCCACGGGGACCTCCGGTTGGAGCATATCGTCTGGGGAGATGAGATTTCCATTCTCGATTGCATCGAGTTTAACGAACGGTTTCGATATACGGATGTGGCTGCAGACATTGCCTTCCTGGCCATGGATCTCGATTACCACGGCAGGGAAGACCTGAGCGGACATCTGATTCGCGCCTATGTCGGAGGATCAGGAGACCATGAGTTAATGGAGGTGCTCGATTTCTACAAATGCTATCGGGCCTACGTTCGTGGGAAGGTGGAAAGTTTCCGGCTAGATGATCCCCACATCCCGGAGGGAGAGAAAAAGGAAGCCCTGAAAAGGGCACAGACGTATTTTAGCCTCGCCCACCGATACGCGCAGAGATTTTAGAAATGCCTTTTCTTCCTGAAGGAGTTGACATCGGTTTTTCTCAACCCCCTCACCCTATTTCCCCCGCACCTGTCCCCCGGGAGGGAGGGGAGAGGGGCGGGTGAAGGGCTTGTGTAAAAATTAAATGTTTGTATGAGTTGTGCCATAGTGGTATTCTTTCTCTAAGAAAGGAGGCTAAAAATGAATATCCAGGACTTAGAAAAGTTGATTAAGGGAAGGCGTTCGATCCGGCAGTGGAAGAAGCAGGAAGTTCCGGAGGAGATGTTGGAGAAGGCCGTGGAGCTGGCGACATGGGCTCCCAATGGAGGCAACTATCAGGGATGGCGCTTCGTCGTTGTTAAGAACAAAGAAGTGATCGGGAAAATGGCTGATGCTGTCCAGTCCGTCGCGGATAAGATGGCCTCCTGGCCGGAAGCGAAGTCTTGGGAGGAGGATATCAAACGGTATCAGAAGAATGCCTCTTTCTTCAGGAATGCACCGGCTTGCATAGGATTGTTTACCAGCGAATATCAAAGTCCGATGGAAAAGCTGTTGGCCGCCCGGGAGTCCGTTGATTCTGAAGCAAAAAAGGTTATGGGATTTCGAAGAACAGCACCGACAGTGATCCAGAGTGTGGCTGCTGCCGTGACAACAATGCTGCTTGTGTTTCATCAGATGGGTTTGGGCGCGGTTTGGCTTGTCTCACCCATTCAAGCGAAAAAAGAGATCGAAACAATATTGAAAGTGCCACCGACGATGGCTCTTGTCTGCCTCGTTGCGGTGGGGTATCCTGACGAGTCGCCTCAGAAGGATAGAAGACCTGTGGATCAGGTATTAGAGTTCGTTTACTAATCCCGATGGCGGTTACGGCCGAGGAGGTGAAAGATGAGGACGAAAACGATCCGGCAATCCGTTACGTTTAAGGCAAGCCCTCACGCAGTTTACGAAGCGCTGATGGATTCGCGCAAGCACGCCAGGTTCACTAGCGCTAAGGCAAAGATCAGTCGCAAGGTGAATGGAAGATTTACTGCCTATGACGGATATATTGAGGGAGTTCATCTGGATCTTGTGCCAGACAAGAAAATTGTCCAATCATGGCGCGGCAATGACTGGCCGGAAGATCACTTTTCTAAAGCCACCTTCTCTCTGAAAAAAGTCAAGAATGGTGCGCGACTTACCTTCACCCAGAGTGGGGTTCCAGATCAGCACTACCAGGGCATCCGCCAAGGCTGGCGAGATTATTACTGGAAACCTATGAAGGAAATGTTAGAGAAGAGAAACTGAGACGAGCTTGAAGAAGAGGCAAATTATCTTACCTCTCGGCAAAGCCATCTCTCAATATAAAGGAGGGGTCGCGTTGATCCGGGTGAGCACGTTGCTCATTGGTGCGGTGTTGTTATCGTCTATTTTGGCCTTCCATGCCCACGCGGAGGGGGCAAGGCGTCTGGGAATAAATACGACTTTTCATACCTTTCGAGAGGAAATAAAATCGATAGAGGAATTGGGTGTGGGTACAATCCGTGTGCCCTTACAATGGCAGTTGGTCAAGATCCAGAAGGGAGAATATGATTGGAGTACTGTCGATCGGTTATTAAAAGTGGTTCAAGCAAAACAAATAGAAGTTCTATTTACCATACGGACAAATTTTTCGAAAGAAACTAAAAAACATAAACGAAAACGAGGTGCTATCGAAATTAGCCCTGAGTCGTTGGACAAGAAGGAGTGGGTTCATTTTGTGGAGACCCTTGCCAATCGCTATCGGGGGCAGGGAGTAAATTACGAAATTGAAAACGAAGTGAATGAAGGAGCTTTCTGGAAGGGGACGCTGGAACAGTATCTCGAGCTATTAAAAGCCGGTTATGATGTGATTAAGAAGGCTGACCCGAATGCCAAAGTGCTTCCGTCAGCGATGGGGTGCGGTATTCTTCAAAATTCTCAATCGGGGTGGGTAGGCGAGAAGGCATGGAAGTGGCATGACGGCTGGTTAAAACAGATCTTTTCTACTAAGAAATTTGATGTGGTAAACGTCCATAACTACTATTTTCCGAGCGATATCACTGCAAACGGGCTTACTTTTCGAAGTTATCTACAACATATTCGCGATCTCATGAAGGAATCGGGATTGGGAGACCGCCCCATCTGGATTACAGAAACGGGATTTGTGAGTCTTCCCACAGATGTCAGTGGCCGAATGGATAATGGTTCGAATGAAAAACAGGCGGTATGGCTTAACGAGGCCTATCAGCAGGCGTTTGAGCTTGGCGCAGAAAGAGTCTACTGGTTGCTTCTCCGTGACCGGAAAGAAGCTTATTTCGGTTCGATGGGATTGGTCGATGCAAAAGGCGACCCTCGCGCTTCCTGGAATGCCTTTCGTCAATTCGCCAAATGAAACGAAGGAGATGATTAAATCCTGGTTAAATCCTGATTAAACCCTATTGTTGGGTGATCTATTTGAAATTATCCAAGGCTGGAGGGCAGAACGATGGCAAAATGGGTGATTGACCCGGATCATGCGGTAGCGAGATTCTCTGTAAGACATTTCATGATTGCCAATGTGGAGGGTATTTTCAGCAAGGTGACCGGTCTGGTTGAGTTCGATCCACCCGATCTCGACCGATTATCTGTGGAAGCCGAGATAGAAGTCAAAAGCCTGACGACCGGTCACGCAGAGCGGGACGAGCATCTCCAGAGTGCTGATTATTTTGATGCAGAAAGATATTCGAAGATTGTTTTTAAGAGCGCAAAAGTCGAGCCCAAAAGGGGCAACCGGGGTAAAGTGACCGGTGATCTAATCATCCGAGGGATCACGCAGTCTGTCACATTGGACTTTGAGTATTTCGGCCCGGTCAAAAGCCCATTTAGTGGAAAATCATGTGTTGGTTTCTCTGCGACCGGAAAGGTCAATCGCGAAGCTTATGGGATGACATTGAGCCATCCCATGGAAGGCGGAGGTTTGGTCGTAGGGAAAGAGGTTCAAATCCACATTGAGATAGAAGCTGATCTCACCACAGAATAAATTTCCTTTCGCTAGAATCCGCATCGCTAAATTAAGACAGGCTGAATCTGGCCACGCGCAGAGGTCCTTTCCTTTTTTACATTGAAAAATAGGATTGAATCTGTTAAGAACCTCCTATCATTATTCATGAATAAGTTCAGGGAGAGAAAAGATGAAACGTTTTCATAAAAATGTGTGGGTGATCCTCTTGCTTATGGTGATCGTTATAATGATTTATCCGAGTCAAATCCTTTGCAAGACGAACCGGGTTTCCAAGGCGCCGAAAACCTCTCAAAAGGCGAAGACCCCCGAGAAGATTAGGACGACACAGAGCGAGCAGTCACCTTCAGGGGCCTTCACTATGATGCCAAATCCGTTGTTTTGATGGATGGCCTCACGGGCCAGGTCCTTTACGAACAAAATTCAAATCTGAGAATTTCCCCTGCCAGTTTCGTCAAAGTCATGACCCTCTATGTTGTTCTCGATGCCATTCGTACAGGCCAATTCAAGTTGGATGATATGGTGACAGTGAGTGAGAAGGCCTGGAAAAGGACTTATAAAACCAATAGCTCAACGATGTTCCTCAAGGTCGGAGAGCGGGTTAAGATTGAGGATCTACTGAAGGGTGTGGCTATCGCTTCGGGAAATGATGCATGCGTCGCCCTGGCAGAACATGTGTCTGGATCAGAAGAAGCCTTTGTTTCGAAGATGAATGAAAAGGCCAAGCTCCTGGGGCTGAAGGATTCTCAATTCAGAAACTCCGATGGGATGCCTGCGGTGGACCAATATACGACGGCGGTTGATATGGCCACATTGGCGAAACGTTATATCGAGGACCATCCGGAGGCGCTCGTCTACCATTCCACAGTCGAATTTGAATACAATGGGATTAGACAGGGAAATCGAAATACGCTTCTTCAGAAAAATATTGGGGTGGATGGATTAAAGACAGGGCATGTTCAGGAAGCGGGGTATCATCTTACTGCCACAGCCAAGAGGGATGGACAGAGGATGATCGCTGTGGTGATGGGTTGCGATAAAATGCGGAAGAGGGGCCCAGAAGCCCAAAAATTGTTGGAATATGGTTTTAAGAATTTTTCTACGGTTGAAGCGGTAAAAAAAGGGGCCACCTTTGGTCCTGTAAAGGTGAAGAGAGGAAAGTTGAATCAGGTCGGTCTGACTGCCGCAGAGGATGCGAGGGTGACTGTGGCCAAGGGAAAGGAGAATTTGGTTTCTGCCGTTCCTCAATTGCCGCCGTCTATCGTTGCTCCTGTGCATAAAGATCAGGTATCGGCAAAAGTGCTTATCCAGAATGAAGGCAAGGTAGTAAAAGAAGTCAATCTCATTGCATCTTCAGATGTGGAAAAGAGCCTGATTCCTCCCTGGCCAATCCTTGCTGGAATCCTTTTTGGGGTTGTCGTCGTCGTTGGGTTTGGATTTTGGTGGTTCCGCCGGCCAAAGGCAAGGAAATTATTATGATTCTGATACCCTCATCCTCCCGCCTCGGGAGAAAGTGAAGGGGGAGGAATTATAAAATGGTTTCAAAACAGGTCGTGCAGGGCGAAAAGGAAATTGAGGTTGCTCTGAATCAGATATGCGAACGATTGCTCAGCAACCATCCCAAATTAGACGAGATGGTTTTGGTTGGGATAAGAACAGGAGGGGTTTTTCTGGCAGAGCGGCTAAAACAGAAGATTCTTCTCAAAGGGGGGATCGATCTTCCGATGGGAATTATTGACATCACCCTCTATCGTGATGATTGGACCAGGCTGAGTCAGACACCGGAAGTCAAGAAGACGGAGATTCGTTTTTCGATCGAAGACAAGAATGTCCTTCTGATCGATGATGTCCTGTTCACCGGGAGGACCATCCGGGCTGCCATCGACGCTCTTCTAGACCTGGGGAGACCTCGCCGTGTTGAATTAGCCGTATTGATTGATCGGGGCCACAGAGAATTGCCCATTTGTGCCGATTATATCGGGAAGACCTTAGAGATCTCGAGACAGGATTCTGTTAATGTGGAGCTGAAAGAGTTGGCAGGTGTCGATCAAGTAGTTATTGAAACCGGGAAATATCCCCAGCCTTAATTTCAAATTTCAAGATTGAAAGTTTAAAATTAGGGCCGCTGAAACGCTTAGGAGCGGACCCCTTGGCCGAGCCCGTCAAATAGGCTCTCCAGGCCGGCGTCTTTGACCCCCTCCGGCATAAGTGGTCGAATCCCTCCCTCATATCTTTGCAGTCCCTTGCGTTTGGCCGGAACGTGCCCCGCAAGCCCCGCCTTATAGGCGGGGTGAAGGGGCACAATATGAATGATAATACCTCTCCGGGAAGCAGCGCCCTGTGGGCGGGGAGCTTCACATTCAACTCGTCTTTATGGTGTTACAATAGCATATGGATAAATCTATGAATGGAGACATGAAAGACAGCAGAACGGTCGAAAGAGACAGAATCGTGACTGTCTCGCTTACTGTTGTGTGCCAGAGTTTTCAAGCTCTCTCCATGGGAGGTATCGCCCTCCTTCTACCCATCATACGTAAAGACCTCGGCTTATCCTTCACGCAAGGGGGGAGCCTGGCAGCGGCAACCACCTTAGTTTATGCGCTGATGCAGATTCCTGCAGGTTATCTGTCAGATCGCTTCAGCCCAAAACGATTGTTTTGCATCGGCATTTTCGGATCAACCCTCCTGGCTTTAACCTTTGGGCTTGTCGCCAATTACTGGCAGGCTCTCGTCAACCAGACGTTATCCGGATTCTTCCGCGCCCTTCTCTTTACGCCGGGAATGGCATTATTGACAGGATGGTTTCCCCCAAACCGACGAGCCACTGCCACAGGGTTGTATTTGATTGGCGGATATTCGGGCAGTGTCATCTTCAATCTTGTGGGCCCCCTCCTTGTTGCCAAGTTTGATTGGCGTTTTTCCTTTATCAGTATCGCGTCCGTAGGAATCATTGCCATCCTCTTCCTCGTCCGGTTTGGTAAAGACTCTCCTCAAACGGGCGAGCGACAGAAGGGAAATATGCTTGAGGCGTTACATCTCTTTCGGTACAAGGTGATGTGGGTTTGTGGCGGCATTCAATACATCCGATTTGGCGTGGTGCAGGGCATCACTTACTGGCTACCCAGTCTCTTAGTTAATGAAAAGGGGTTGTCTTTGCAGTCAGCCGGTTTGATTATCGCCATTCAGGTCGTCCTGATGTCGCCGTCAAACGTTATAGGTGGTTATATTTCCGACCGGCTGAAAAATCCCATCCCCGTTATAGGTGTATCGCTCAGCGTCTTAGGGATAACAACGGGACTATTGATCACCGCGAATAACATGATTTTGATTGTAGCTCTGATTTTCGTAAATGCGATCTTTTTGCAGATGTATTTTGGGCCGCTGTTCTCAATCCCGGTCGAAATATTGGGGGTGCCTAAAGCAGGCATTTCGATCGGCTTCAGCAATCTCTTTGCGAATATCGGGGGATTCAGTGCCGCTTACCTTTTGGGAGCACTGAAAGATCGATTCGGCGCGTTTAAACCTGGTTTTTTTGCCATCTGCGGAGCCTGTTTCTTAGGCTTAGCATTAACCTTTATACTCGCGCGCATGAGGCGTAAAGCTATTGTACCGATCGCAATCTCTTAAGGTCGAGCCCTAGACTCACTTTCAAGTAATCCCCCACCCCGGTCTTCTCTTTCTTAAGCAAACCCGACTCTGTGCCTCTTGGCATGTTCGGGAGGTGCCTTTTTGTGATGATCAGGTTGAGATGAAAGGTTGACAGGCTTGAGCTGGAAAAGATAAAGTTCTTGGACATCGAAACGGATAAGGAAAAGGGTATGAACGTCTCGAAACGAACACCTTCAAGGGTTCGCCTCTTTTATGGTTGGTATATCTTGGCTTCTTGCTTTGCCATCCTGTTCTTCAATTCTGGGGCCCGTTATTCTTTTGGGGTGGCATTTAAACCGATGATCAAAGAATTCGACTGGAGCCGGGGTTCTATTTCTTTCGCCTTTTTTCTTAATATGACTCTCTTTGCTATCTCCCTCGTCGCCGTAGGGAGGCTTTACGATCGTTACGGTTCTAAATGGGTAATGGTCATTTCAACGGTTTTTGTCTCGGCAGGGTTTGCGCTCATTTCCCTTATAAATTCCCTTTGGCAATTTTATATCGTTTATGGGGTTATTGCAGCCATCGGGTTGGGTGGTACGTCCGTCTTTCTCCTTTCAGCTCTGATCAGCAAGTGGTTCACAAAGTGGCGCGGCCTCGCTATCAGTTTAGCTCTGGCTGGAAGTTGCCTGGGTCAATTCGTGCTCGTTTCGCTTTTTACCTTTTCCACTTTGAGGTATGGTTGGAGAATCTCCTATCTATCCATCGGACTCATTATGTTCTTGGTCAATATGACTCTGGTGCTGTTTGTTATTAAAGAAAGCTCGAATCATCTCGATACAACCTCCGCCCGCGAAAAAAGGGGTGAGAAAGAAGGGAGAAACGGGGAGATTGCTTCGAGCGAGAACCTTCAGGATCTGAGCTTAAGAGAAGCGATGAAAACCTATTCTTTCTGGCTCTTTCTCATTGTGATGTTTGTCTGCGGTAGTGGGGATTTCTTGGTGACGACCCACCTCATCCCCTTTGTTACGGATCATGGAATCCACCCCGCAAAAGCGGGAAATATGCTGGCTTGGTTGGGATTGATGAGTTTATTTGGAATACTCATTGCGGGACCGGCCTCGGACTTAATCGGGAACAAAATTCCTATTGCGATCGCCTTTCTGCTTCGATTCGGTGCATTTCTTCTGATATTGACCTATGAGAGTCCGACTTCGTTCTACCTGTTCAGCATCATCTTTGGGTTCACGTATCTTGTCACAGGGCCCATCACCACTACCCTGCTTGGGAGACTTTACGGATTTTCTCATATAGGACTTCTTTCGGGTTTTGTCACAACGATTCACCACCTTGGCGGAGGTTTTTGGGCCTATATCGGGGGCTTCATCTTCGATCAAACAGGGAGTTATCGGTTAGCATTCATCTGTTCTGCGATCATGGCATTCATTGCTTTTCTATGTTGCCTTCTCATCCGAGAGAGAAGACATATCCACTGTGGGAAATCCTCGACTCAGCAGATGTTTAGCTGAAACGGTTACTTTCACCCATTCAACTTCACTCATGCAAGCAAGAATCGTTGTTTGATTCTTCGACGGTGTGAAAATTCATCCTTCTAAAAGCCTCGCTCAGCATCCACCCCTTCCTACCGGCCCCGGTCTCGACCGAGGGCGGGGCAGGCAGGCTGAGCTCTCGACCTGAGCCCAGGCCGAAGGGGAACCGCCGGGGTGTTTTAGACCGAGGAGCGTCGGAGGGTTGATTCTTCGGGGGAGTTTTAGTATAGTTCTTAAAACATTAGATTAGAGGCTCTAGGTGCAGGGTTCTGAATGATTCGAAGAAATAAACATCCTAAGAAGAAGGAATTTGAAGAACAATTGGTTCAAAAGTTTCCTTATCGTTGTCCTTATTGTGATCAACCCATCTTTTATGATCAATTCGATTTGAAGGTAGGAGAGAATGAAATTCGTTGTTCCTCGTGCAAAAAAATTTATATCAAGGTCCTTTCAGATTCTCATGAAAAAAGAAGCTGACTGAAGCGCCCCGATTTATCCAAGGCGATAAGAGGTTCAACCGGCAGGACATGCGCGCCGGCGGCAGAAATACCAACGCAGCATTAACCCTATGGACCGATCCCAACCCCGGCATTTTGGAAATCGTCTTTTCACCCCCATTCAGTATGTGAAGGGGGTAGGACCCAAATTGGCTAAGCTCTTCGAGAAAAAGGGGATTCTTACTGTGGAAGATGCACTCTACTTTCTTCCGCGATGCTATGAGGACCGAAGGAACTTGAAAAAGATCTCGGAACTCAAAGCCGGGAGAAAGGAGACAGGCTATGGTGAGATTCTGCTCTCGGGAGTTGCATTTTTTCAGAATAGGAAGAAAAGGGTCTTTGAAGTAGTGGTTGGGGACGGGAGCGGCACGACCACATTGAAGTGGTTTCATGGGAATGAGAGATATCTCAGGGAACGATTTAAGAAAGGACGCCAGCTGATCTTCTCCGGAGACGTGAGGTGGTTCAACTCTCAGAGAGAGATTCATCATCCTGATGTGGAAATAGTGGACGGGGATATCGAAAAAGACTATCTCAACTTTAAACGGATCGTTCCCGTCTATTCCGAAACCGAAGGACTTTATCAGAGGACTTTGAGAAGGTTGATGAACACCATCTTGGAGGGATATGCGGATGCACTCTCGAGTCCGATTCCATCAGAGATCGCGGGACGACAAAACTTGATTGATTTTTCAGACGCCTTCCGGAGGGTTCATTTCCCCCCTGAAGGAGAATCCATCGATGCCCTTAACCTCCAGCGCTCGGACGGTCACCGGCGGATTATCTTCGATGAATTTTTTTTCCTGGAACTCGGAATGGCGTTGAAAAAAAGGGGGGTGGCTCTGGAAGCAGGGATCTCTTTTAGAACCGAGGGGTCCCTTTCACAGAAACTACTCAATCAACTCAACTTCAAGTTAACCCCCGCCCAGGCGAGGGTTTTGGCCGAGATCAAGGGGGATTTGCAAAGACCGCATCCCATGAACCGATTGATTCAAGGGGACGTGGGGAGCGGAAAGACCGTTGTTGCCTTCTTAACTTGCCTGAATGTGATAGAATGTGGCTATCAGGCAGCCATCATGGCGCCGACTGAGGTTTTAGCAGAACAACACTTTCTCAATCTCCATCGGTGGGGGGAGCCACTGGGGATAAAGGTGGGTCTGCTCACGAGCACTGTCAAAGGCTCTGAGAGGGAAGATCTTCATCAAAGAATTCGGGCCGGACATATCCAACTGGTGATCGGAACCCATGCCGTGATTCAGGAAGCGGTTGAATTCAACCGCTTGGGCCTCGCCGTCATCGATGAGCAGCACAAGTTCGGTGTGGTTCAAAGAGGACTTTTGAAAAAAAAGGGGGAAAGCCCTGACGTTCTGGTGATGACAGCCACCCCCATCCCGAGGACCCTCGCCATGACCCTTTATGGAGATCTTGACGTTTCACTCATTGATGAGATGCCGCCCGGAAGAGTGCCCGTGGAAACGAAAGTCTTTCCTGAATCAGCAAGGTCCAAAGTCTATCGTATCGTTGAGGAGGAAGTGAAGGAGGGTCGCCAGGCCTTCGTCGTCTATCCCTTGGTGGAGGAGTCCGAAAAATTGGATCTCATGGATGCCACACGAATGGCGGAACATCTTCAGAAAGAGATCTTTCCGGAGTTTCGGGTCGGTTTGCTCCATGGCAGGATGAAAAGTGATGAGAAAGAGGCCATCATGATGGAGGTTCAGGAAGGAAAGATTCAAATCCTCGTCGCCACAACCGTCATTGAAGTGGGGATCGATATTCCAAACGCCTCGGTGATGGTGGTAGAGCATGCGGAACGATTCGGCCTCTCTCAGCTCCATCAGTTGAGGGGCAGGATCGGCCGAGGGCATTACCCCTCCAAATGTATTTTACTGGCCCAATACCGGTCTTCTGAGGAGGCAAAAGTTCGGCTTCAAGCCATGGAGAAAACGACCGATGGATTCAAGATTGCTGAGGAAGATTTGGCTCTCAGAGGACCCGGAGAATTCTTCGGAATCCGACAATCAGGATTACCGGATTTCAGGGTGGCTCACGTCATCCGGGATACTCCAATTTTGATTGAGGCGAGAAAGGAAGCCTTTCGACTCATTCAAGAAGACCCCGAGCTGGTGCATCCTGCCCATGGAGGATTGAGGGATCTGTTCATGAAGCGGTGGAAAGGCAGGATGGAGCTGGCCACCATCGGGTAAAACCCTGACCTACGTGAGGTTCAGGGCAGATGGAATTGAAAAGATAAGAAAATTATGTTAACCCTTTAAGAAAAAATACCCCTTGTGCGCCCTTTTTATGAAGGGGGGGCAAGGGACCAAGCTCCTTTATTCCGTTTCAGTGGAAGGAAATCGCGTTATGGAAATGTTTCATCCTGGAGGCTCCGGATTTCATCGAATGGAGAGACTCCCCCCTTATATCTTCGGAATCGTCAATCAACTGAAGATGGAGGCAAGACGAAGAGGGGAGGATATCATTGATTTGGGCATGGGAAACCCTGATCTGCCGACGCCCAACCATATCGTGAATAAGTTGATTGATGCCGTAAAAAATCCGAGGAATCACCGGTATTCCGCGTCAAAAGGAATTTATAAATTGAGATGTGCAATCACCGACTGGTACCGAAGACGTTACGACGTCGATCTCGATCCGGAGACGGAGAGTGTGGTCACCATCGGCGCCAAGGAAGGACTCGGACATCTGGCTTTAGCGACCCTTGGTCCTGGAGATGTCGTCCTCGTTCCGGATCCGACCTATCCCATCCATGCCTATTCGGTTGTGATTGCAGGAGGAGATCTGCGTTCGGTTCCTTTGGTGGGAGGAGGGGACTTCTTTCAGAAGTTACTGACGGCAACCAAACAGACTTGGCCTCACCCGAAGATGATCATTGTGAGTTTCCCGCATAATCCGACCACCGTCGTGGTGGACCTCAATTTCTTTGAAGATCTGGTAGCCTTTGCAAAAGAGCATCATCTGATGATCGTTCACGATTTGGCCTATGGGGATATCGTCTTCGATGGGTATAAAGCCCCCAGCCTCCTTCAGGTTCAAGGGGCGAAGGATGTCGGGGTGGAGTTCACCTCTCTTTCCAAAAGCTACAATATGCCCGGTTGGCGAGTGGGGTTTGCCGCGGGAAACCCCCAGATGCTGGCTGCGTTAGCCAGGCTGAAGAGTTATCTCGATTACGGAGTGTTTCAACCCATTCAGATTGCAGGCATCATTGCCCTCAATGAAGACCAGGATTGTGTTCGTCAAACCGTAGAGGAATACAGGAAGAGGAGGGATGCCCTCGTCAATGGATTGAAGCGAGTGGGGTGGGAGATTGAAAAGCCGAAAGGAACGATGTTCGTGTGGGCAGAGATTCCAAAAGCCTTCAAGAAGATGGAGTCGATCGACTTTTCAAAGCACTTACTAAGAGAAGGCAGAGTGGCTGTCTCTCCAGGGATCGGTTTTGGTCAATATGGAGAGGGGTTCGTGAGGTTTGCGTTAGTGGAGAACGAAGCTCGCATCAAGCAGGCGGTCAAAGGGATTCAGAAGGTTCTGAAAAAAGGGGTATAGCAATAAATTCCAAATACAAAATTTCAAATTAAAGAGAAGCTCCAACCCTTGATGGCCAATGACCGAGACTATTTTATGTGGGATTTTGGTACTTAGGATTTGTTTGGAATTTGGTGTTTGTCGCTTGGAGTTTCTTTGGGATAAAAGCAGTTGATTAGTCCGTTGGATAGGAAGGGACGAAAGATATGAGGGAAATCAAGGTGGGTCTGATCGGTTTCGGGACGGTGGGTTCCGGTGTTGTGAGAATCCTGCAGAAGAACTCCAGGCTGATCGAAAAGCATATGGGCGCCAAGCTCACCTTGAAACGAATTGCCGACGTGGATTTAAAGACGGACCGCGGAGTGAAGCTCAAACTGGGGGTCCTCACTCGCAGCGCCGAGGATGTGATCAAGGATCCTGAGATCGATATCGTCATGGAGTTGATCGGGGGCATTGAGCCCGCAAAAACCTTTATCCTGAATGCCATTCGGAATAAAAAGCATATCGTCACGGCCAACAAAGCCCTCCTCGCCCTTCATGGAGATGAGATCTTTAGGGAAGCCCACCGCTATGGCGTGGATGTCAACTTTGAAGCCTCTGTCGGTGGAGGCATTCCACTCATCCGGTCGGTTAAAGAAGGTTTGGTTGCCAACCGAATCCAATCGATCTTCGGAATTCTAAACGGGACTTCTAACTACATCCTTTCCAAGATGACGGATGAGGGGGGAGATTTTAGACAGGTTTTAAAAGAAGCCCAGAAGAAAGGATATGCGGAGGCGGACCCGACCTATGATATTGAAGGGATCGATGCGGCTCACAAGCTCGCCATTCTGATTCGTCTCGCCTTCGGAACCCCGCTCCGATTCAAAGAGATCTTCATCGGAGGAATCTCTGAGATCACGCCTCTGGATATTCAATTCAGTCGAGAATTTGGATATCGCATTAAACTCTTGGCCATTGCCAAAATGGAGAAGGGGAGGATCGAGGCTCATGTGCACCCAACGATGATTCCCGAGGGACATCTCCTTTCGACGGTAGAAGGGGTTTTCAATGCCATTTATATTAAGGGGGATGCCGTCGGACCTGTGCTCTTCTATGGTCAGGGGGCAGGGCAGATGCCTACGGGCAGTGCCGTGGTGGGCGATCTGGTCGAACTGGGGAGGAATGTTTTGACCCAGGCCTTTGGGCGGCGGGTGCCCCTGCTCTCCTTTCAGGAATGGGCCATAGAAGAAATTCCCCTCAAGAAGATGGATGACGTCGTGATGCCCTTCTACATGAGATTCTCGGCGTTGGATCGACCCAGAGTGCTTTCGAAGATTTCTGGAATCTTGGGGAAGAATGACATCAGCATTTCTGCCGTGATTCAAAAGGGAAGGCAGGTCAATGGTGCGGTGTCCGTCGTCATGATGACCCATGAGGCTAAAGAAAAGAATGTCCATCGAGCCCTGGGGGAGATTAACCGCCTGGGTGTGATTTTGGGAAAGACGGTGTTTATTCGCGTCGAAAATGAACTGGAATAAATAGTTCGGAGTTGTGAGTTCGGTGTTCGGAGTATTATACTAGTTTTAGGTCTTTCTCCGAGTTCAGGACTCCGAGCTCGGAACGAGATTGGAGTAAAACCATGTGGCGTGGGGTGATTCGAGAGTATTGGGATTTTTTGCCGCTTAGGCGAGAGGAGTGTGTCATCACTTTGCTTGAGGGGGATACTCCGCTCATTCCCTCCTCTCGCATCAAAAAGGAAGTGACTCCGGGAATTGACCTCTATTTTAAATATGAAGGTCTCAACCCAACAGGTTCTTTCAAAGATTGAGGAATGACCGTTGCTGTTTCGATGGCAAAAGAAATGGACTCCAAGGCGGTGATCTGTGCTTCCACTGGAAACACGTCTGCCTCTGCAGCTGCCTATGCGGCCAAAGCGGGGATGAAGGCTTATGTCCTGATTCCTGAGGGGAAAATCGCTCTTGGCAAGTTATCCCAGGCCATGGCTCATGGTGCCCAGGTCATCCAAATCGAAGGAAACTTTGATGAGGCCCTTCACATCGTCAGAGAGATTTCCGAGACAGAGCCGGTCACCTTGGTCAACTCCCTCAACCCCTATCGGATCGAAGACCAGAAGACGGCCTCCTTTGAGGTGATTGACCACTTAGGATTTTCTCCCACTTATCATTGCCTTCCTGTCGGGAACGCGGGGAATATTACCGCCTACTGGAAGGGGTACAAAGAGTATTGGGAGAAGGGAAGGGCAGAGACACTTCCAAAGATGCTGGGATTTCAGGCCGAAGGGGCAGCGCCCATTGTCCGGGGAAAAATCATTGAGCAGCCTGAAACCGTTGCCACAGCGACCCGGATTGGGAACCCTGCCAGTTGGAAGCAGGCCGTAGCCGCCCGGGATGAATCCGGAGGCCTGATCGACATGGTGACTGATGAAGAGATTCTCGAGGCATATCGGATGATGGCGAGCCTGGAAGGAATTTTTTGCGAACCTGCCTCTGCAGCGTCTTTGGCGGGCGTGATGAAGCTTTATCGCAAAGAGTTTTTCAAGAAAGGCGATGTGTTGGTCTTGACCCTCACCGGACATGGCCTCAAGGATCCGGACATTGCGATTCGGGTCTCTCAGAAGCCCGTCTCTCTTCCCCCCAAGAAAGAGAAAGTTTTAGAATACCTCCATCTGTGAAAGAGTTCATTTCAGGGTCAACAAGCAAGTCTCCCCCTAATGTGATGACCTTCCGGGCCAACCTTTTTATGGAAAGCACCTGATCTCCTCTGCTCGTTCCCAAGCCCACAATGGACAATCTATTCTGATAAGAGTTGAATGATTTCTAAAATCGATTGAGCATTTTTTATACTATCTTGTAGTTCCTCAAAATCTCCCCGTTGCACAACCGTGCCATTTCTTAAAAGACAATAAAACTCGCTTCTTAACTTCATCCGCTGTAATCTGGAAGGGCTTACCCTCAAAAAGCAATTCTACCTTGATCTTTTGGTTTAGGAAAATATTGTATCCCCAAAAAGGCCCGACACCATGGAGCTTTTTAGCACTTGTGACTTTATATGCTTTTCCGCTCGCTTCAACTATTAACATATCATCAAGAAAGCCTTTTTTTAAGAGGAACCTTGGTGCACGTAGTAAGATCATCTTCTTTGTTTTCAACTCCAACTAACATTTGTGAAAAACGCAAAACTGGGAATTTAATTTCATTTGAAATCATTTCTATTTCCCCCCATCACATTTGCAAGTTTACCACCGGTGTCAACAATGCTAACCTTAAAAAGGAATTTTGGTGGCAGGGTGGGTTTTTCACTTAAATCTAATTTCAGCTGAGCACCTATATTTTCTCACCAAACATTTTTGAAATCAACCTTGAAAATAATTTGAGATCAAGATAAAGTTGAGTGGCCTTATTGGCAAGGATTCTACAGGATGGTTTAAATTGTTCTTATGAAGACCGCTTTCATCTACACGGATGCGTATCTCGATTATGATTACGGGCCCACCCATCCCCTTCGCATCATTCGATTGAAATTGACCTACGATCTTATCAAAGCCTACGGACTTGTCGACCTCCCTTCCGTCCAATTCATTCCCACGATCAAAGCTGAAGAGAAAGATTTGGCCGCTTTCCACAGTGAGGAATATTTGGAAATATTGAAACAGGCAAATGAAGGCCGTTTGACGGGGAGTGCTTATTCCTTTGGACTGGGACCGGGAGATAACCCCATCTTCCCGGGTCTTTATGATTTTTCACTTCTGCTGGCCGGAGCAACACTTCAGGCAGTTGATTTTGTGGCTGACGAAAAGGGAGAGATCGCATTCAACATTGCCGGAGGCCTTCATCATGCGATGCGATCACGGGCTTCTGGTTTCTGTTATATCAACGATCCTGTCGTTGGAATCATGAGACTGTTGAGCCGCGGGAAGAGAGTGGCCTATATTGATATCGACGCTCATCATGGGGATGGAGTTCAAAAGGCATTCTATGAGACCAACCGGGTTCTGACCATTTCACTCCATGAGTCCGGATCCACGCTTTTTCCAGGAACCGGCTTTGAATATGAGATTGGAAAGGGAGAAGGAGAAGGGTATTCGGTCAATCTCCCTTTTCCTCATGATACGGACGATGACGTCTATGTTTGGGCTTTTGAAGAAGTTGTTCCGGAACTTATCCATGCCTTCCAACCGGATGTCGTGGTGACTCAATTAGGGGTCGATACGTTTTATGATGACCCTTTAACAAACCTTCGCTTATCCATTTTGGGGTATGAAAGAGTTCTTAAGAGGATCAAAGACCTGGCTCCGAGGTGGGTCGCGTTAGGGGGAGGGGGGTACAATATTTCTAACGTCGCACGGGCTTGGACATTGGCATGGGCGGTAATGAACGGGATCGAGTTGAAAGAAGGCCTTCCGGAGTCCTTTTCTAAAGAAGCAGAAAGAATGGGAGTTGAGGAGAGAGAGTTGAGGGGGAGTCTAAGAACTCCACTGCATGGCCAGAATGAGGAGAACAGAATGGAGATGGAAAGGGTAGTCCATTATATAAAAGAGACGGTCTTTCCAAAGGTTAAACGCTAATCTTCCAACCGCTTCCCTGAAATTTGGCATACCTTTTGCTTCCGATTGTCCGTTTTCATTTGACATTTATAAGTTTTTAGTATATTTAGAACTCTTGGAGATGGCAGGAAGTGCCTGAAAAGATGAAATATGTTATTGTTGTCGGGGATGGGATGGCAGACTACCCGGTGGGGAGTCTAGGAGGGAAGACGCCATTGATGGTAGCCCGAACCCCCCACATGGATTGGATGGCTAGCCAGGGCGAGATCGGTTTGGTCAGGACCATTCCTGACGGTTTTAACCCTGGCAGTGAGATCGCTAACCTTTCCATTTTTGGGTATAATCCCGTCCGCTATTACACCGGGAGAGGTCCCTTGGAGGCCGCCAGCTTGCGTGTCAATCTTGCGTCTGTTGATATCGCCTTTCGATGTAATCTGATTACCCTAAAATTCCAGGGAAATGAAATCGTGATGGAAGATTTCTCTGCCGGTCACATCACGGATGAGGAGGCAAGGAAAATCATCGCCGGCTTAAACAAAGAGATGGGAACGAATGAGATTCAATTCTATGCAGGAGTAAGCTATCGCCATTTGATGGTCTTGAAGAATGGAGCGGCCAGATTTTCAAGTCTGGAGAAACTGGAACTCACACCTCCCCACGACATCATCGGCAAAGAGATATCTCCCTTCCTTCCTCAAACGGAGAAACCTGTCCTGACTCTGATGAAAGAATCTCAACGGCTTCTTAAGAATCATCCTGTCAATCAGGCCCGTGAGGCAAAAGGGCTCCTCCCTGCCAACTCCATTTGGCTCTGGGGGCAGGGGCGCTCACCCCACATGGTTACGCTGAAGGAACGGTTCGGGAGGGATGGCTACGTGATCTCAGCCGTCCACCTGATCAAGGGGATTGGAATGTTAGCAGGATTGGAAGTGCTGGAGGTCCCTGGGATCACAGGATACTTTGATACGAATTATGATGGGAAGGCTCAGTATGCCCTGAGAGGGTTGAGGGAAAAGGATTTTGTATACGTCCACGTAGAAGCCCCGGACGAAGCAGGCCACATGGGAGATCTTCGGTTGAAGATCGATGCCATCGAGGCTTTTGACGAGAAGATCGTCGGGGCCATCTTGAAAGGGATGAAGGAATTCAAACGATATAAGGTTTTGGTTCTCCCCGATCATCCCACTCCCCTTTCCGTCAGATCACACACAGCCGATCCCGTTCCATATGTCATTTATTCCAACGAAGACGGAGCCCTCTCCGCTCATGGAAGGAAATTTGATGAAGTTTCTGCAGGTCGGTCCGGAATCTCCATCGAGAAGGGATTTGAACTGATCGAAAGATTTTTTGGCCCCCGTGCTTCGTGTTGAGAGAAAGGTAGGATTGTTTTGGCGAATGCGAGGACAAAATATATTTTTGTTACAGGAGGGGTGGTCTCCTCTTTAGGAAAGGGATTGGCGTCTTCATCGATGGGATCCCTCCTGGAACTCAGGGGACTGAAAGTCAATTTTCTCAAGTTCGATCCCTACATCAACGTAGACCCGGGCACCATGAATCCTTTTCAGCATGGAGAAGTCTACGTGACCGATGATGGAGCAGAGGCAGACCTCGATTTAGGACACTACGAGCGCTACACCAATGTCAAGACATCGAAGAAGAATAATTTCACCACCGGGCAGATCTATGATTCAGTCATTTCGAAAGAAAGAAAGGGGGAATACCTGGGGAGCACGGTCCAGGTGATTCCTCATATCACCGATGAGATCAAATCGAAAGTCTTCGACCTCGGCCAGGATGTGGATATTGTCATCATCGAGGTTGGCGGGACCGTCGGTGACATCGAAAGTCTTCCTTTTTTGGAAGCGATCCGACAGATCCGGGGAGATGTGGGCAGGGAGAATACGCTCTACATCCACCTCACTCTGGTTCCTTTCATTCAAACAGCGGGGGAACTGAAGACCAAACCGACTCAACATAGCGTGAAGGAACTTCGAGAAATAGGCATCCAGCCTGATATTCTTCTCTGCCGAACTGACCGGATGCTCTCTCCGGATATCAAAGCAAAGATTGCCCTCTTCTGCAACGTGGATAAAAGCGCGGTCATCACAGCGAAGAACGTGGAAACGGTTTATGAGGTTCCCGTTGCCTTTCATCAAGAAGGGCTGGATGAAAAAATTGTTGAGAAACTCAATATCTGGACGGGACGGCCGAATTTAAAAGGTTGGGAGCGGGTCGTAAAGAAAGTCAAACATCCCCGCTTCGAGACGACCATCGGGGTGGTGGGGAAATATGTCAGCTTGGTCGAATCCTATAAAAGCTTGACTGAGGCCTTGATCCACGGAGGTATTGCGAATGATGCCCGGGTGAATCTCAAATATATTGATTCGGAGCAGGTCGAAAAAGAGGGCCCAGAACATTTTCTCAAGGAGGCCAATGGCATTCTCGTCCCCGGTGGGTTTGGGACCAGGGGGATTGAAGGGAAGATCAAAGCGATTCAATATGCCAGGGAGAAACAAATCCCATACTTTGGAATTTGCTTGGGAATGCAGTGTGCTGTGATTGAAATTGCCAGACACTGCGCCGGCCTGAAAGGCGCCAATAGCTCTGAATTCGATGTCCACACCCCTCATCCGGTGATCTATTTGCTGGAGGAGTGGATGGATCGTGATCAGGTCGCTCAAAGACGGTCCTCGGACACTCCGAAGGGGGGGACGATGCGATTGGGGTCTTATCCCTGCCGCCTCGAGGAAGGGGGGTTGGCCCTGGAGGCTTATAATAAGAGGTTGATCAATGAGCGGCACAGGCATCGTTACGAATTCAATAATACTTACACGGATATTTTAGGAAAAGCAGGGATGGTATTTAGCGGTGTGTCTCCTGATAAGGGGCTGGTCGAGATTGTGGAACTGAAAAGCCATCCTTGGTTTCTTGGATGTCAGTTCCATCCGGAGTTTAGATCGAAACCCATGGACCCTCATCCCCTTTTCAGAGAATTCATCAAGGCCTCTCTTCGGCGAGGGAAGAGATCGAAGGTCCAGAGAAAGAAAAAAAGCTCAAAGCTGAAAGAGATAAAAGCCATTTAAAGGCAGAGAGAGGACAGAGGGCATTGGATATCCTGAAAGAGGCAAAGCGAGTATTGAAGGTAGAGGCCCAATCCCTTCTCGACTTGGCAGAACGGATTGACGAGAATTTCTCACGGGCGGTCGAGTTACTCTATCACTGTAAAGGGAAAGTAGTTCTCATGGGCATGGGGAAGTCGGGACTCGTAGGCCGAAAGATCTCTTCCACATTTGCGAGCACAGGGACCCCATCCTTTTTCCTTCACCCCGCGGAGGGATTGAACGGAGATTTTGGGATGTTAGCGAAGGAGGATGTGATCATCGCTATCTCCAACAGCGGAGAAACTCGAGAGCTTTTGGAAGTGCTGCCTCTGATAAAACGGTATGGGAATCGATTGATTACCCTCACTGGAAATTTAAACTCTACTCTGGCAAAGGCCGGAGATGTGAATCTCGATATTCATGTGAAAGAAGAGGCCTGTCCATTGAATTTGGCTCCCACCGCCAGTACGACAGCCACCCTCGCCCTGGGAGATGCTTTAGCTGTCGCGCTCATGGGGAAGCGGGATTTCAAAAAAGAAGATTTTGCCATGCTCCACCCGGGCGGGGCGTTGGGGAAGAGGCTTCTCTTGAAGGTGGAAGATCTGATGCACGTGGGAAAGGCCCTTCCGATGGTGTCCGAGAAAACACCGATGAAAGAGGCCATCTTTGAGATTACCTCAAAAAGATTAGGGGTGACGGGAGTCTGCAACGCGGAGGGGCATTTGGTGGGCGTGATTACAGACGGGGATCTGAGGCGGGCTTTGGAAAAATTCAGCGATTTTTTTGATCGAGAGACCTCTGAGGTGATGACGAAAAATCCGAAATGGATTGAAAAAGGTGAATTGGCGGCGGGGGCCGTACAGCGGATGGAGGAGTATTCGATTACTTCCCTCTTTGTCTTCGACAAAGCAGGGGACAAAGTCCCCGCGGGGATTATTCATCTTCATGATCTTCTGAAAGCGGGCGTGGTGTGAGAAGCAAAAGCTCAGGGCTCAAGGCTCAAGGCAGAAAGACATTCCCCTTGAGCTTTCAACTTTGAAACTTGAGCAAGGTCGTTGATGATGAGAAAAACGAAGATCGTCATTTTATTATTGATTGTGTTGATCGGTGGTATCGTCCTGGTCAGTCTTTGGGCAAACCTTCGGGCGAGAAAAGCTTGGGAAACCAGG
The DNA here is from genome assembly GCA_963711845.1 of uncultured delta proteobacterium. Classification (GTDB taxonomy): domain Bacteria; phylum Desulfobacterota; class BSN033; order BSN033; family UBA1163; genus CAVQFR01. Next base: position 155,257 of record CAVQFR010000004.1, on the reverse strand, counting down.
GAGAAGGTCCCTAAGGTTTCCACCGGAGGGGCTGACATGCAACTGAAAAAGATTCGATTTGTGGAGGATAAACAGGGCCAGAAGACCTGGGAATTGGAGGCAGAATCTGTCAACCAGTACCAAGGACAGAACATGATGGTCTTGGAGAACGTGAAGGTAACCTTTTATGCGAAGGAAGGAAGAATCATCTATCTCACCGGAAAGCATGGAAAGGTCTATCAGGACTCGAAGAATGTAGACTTGTCGGGGGACGTGGTGCTCACCTCGAGCGACGGATATCAGCTAAAGACCGATTCCGCTTCCTATCGCCATTCGGAGAAGATCGTGAGTACCGGCGATCCTGTGGAGATCGACGGGGAACAGATTCGATTGACAGGAAAGGGTATGTTGGTCGATGTGGAAGCCAAGACCTTTAAAATTCTCAGCCAGGTTAAAACCCATCTGAGAGGGGGAAAAAAGATATGAACCGGAGCAGGGGAATCGGTCTTCTCGTCATTCTATTCTCCCTTTTTCTCAGTTTCATTTCTGGAGAGGCGCAGGAAAAGTCGGGGGGTGGAAGAGGCGGGGAGAGGACACTCAAGGCCGATAAGGGCTTTGGATTTACTGCCAGCGGTGCGCCCATCAATATCGACTCAGATAGGCTTGAGGCAGATCAGAAAACGATTACCTATAAGGGAAATGTGGTAGCCAAACAGGGAGACGTGACGCTCTACGCCAACACGCTCGTCATCACTTACGACCCTGACACGAAAAAACTGAAGGAGATTATCGCGATCGGCAATGTAAAGGTTGTCCAACAGGATCGCCGGGCCACTGGCCAAAAGGCCACCTTTGATCAGGATAAGAATAAAGTGGTTCTGGACGGAGATGCAGTGGTTCGTGAAGGAACGAACGTGATCCGGGGGGAGCGAATCACCTTCTACGTGGAAGAGGAAAGAAGCGTTGTGGAACCGGGAAAAGGGGGGCGTGTCAGCACGAGCATCACTCCACCGCCCAAAGAGGAAGGGGAAGAGAAAAAACCGAAAGAAGGAAGGAAGAAATAGCGATAAGCTTATAGCGAATCGCTGATAGCAAATATTCAATCGTTCTGGTTTTAGCCATAGGCTATCTGCGATAAGCCATCTGCCGGGAAATACGATGTCGCACATCTTGTGTGAGAGTTTAACGAAGTCCTTTCGTCGTAAGAAAGTGGTGGATTCTGTGAATATTAGAATCCAAGGCGGAGAAGTCGTTGGACTCTTGGGACCGAATGGGGCAGGAAAGACCACCACGTTTTATATGATCGTCGGGCTGTATCAGCCTAACAGCGGGAAGATCTATCTCAACGACGAAGAGATTACTTCCCTCCCCATGTATTTACGGGCGCGAAAAGGGATTGGATACCTTCCGCAAGAGCCGTCGGTTTTCAGAAAACTGACGACCGAAGAGAATCTGATGGCGATTTTGGAGACGCTTCCTCTCTCCAAAGAGGAGCGAAAAAACCGTTTGGAGAAATTTTTGGATGAATTGGGACTCACCTCCCTACGAAAACGGAAGGCCTATGTCCTCTCAGGAGGAGAGCGCAGGCGGGTGGAGATTACACGAGCTCTGGTGCTCTCACCTTCTTTCATCCTTTTAGATGAGCCTTTTTCCGGGATTGACCCGATCGCCGTGCTGGATATCCAGGCCATTATCCGCCAATTGAAATCAAAAGGAATTGGGATTATAATAACAGATCACAACGTTCGAGAAACATTGGGAGTTTGCGACCGGGCGTATATCCTCAACGAGGGACGAATCTTGGAAGAAGGAATTCCTGAAAAGATTGCTCAGAGCGAGCGGGCAAGAAAGATCTATTTGGGAGACGGGTTCGAGTTAGGGGGAAGACGCCACAGCGCAGAGGATGAGAAAAAAGAACTAGGTTCCCCTGCATCGGGGAGATGATAGGAGTGAGATGGTTTTAGAACTCAAACAGAGCCCCAAGCTCGTTCAACAGTTGGTGATTACGCCTCAGCTTCAACAGGCGATTCGCCTTCTCCAATTGACACGCCTTGAACTGGTGGACATGATCAGCCAGGAGATGAAGGAGAACCCGCTCCTGGAGGAAACGGAAGAGGGGAGGGAGGTTGCAGAAGGCGAAGCCCCGGCAACTGAACAGGCGGAAGCCGAACCTGCTCCAGAACCCGAGGTAACTCCGGAAGTGAAAGGAACCGGGGAGGGATCGGATGAGTTCGATTGGGAAAACTATTTAGAAAATTCCAACCTGACCCCGTTCCAGAAGAGTTCCTCCGATGGAGAGGAAAGGCCCTCGTTTGAGAATTTTCTCTCGAAGAGAACGACCCTCACTGATCATCTTCACTGGCAACTCCAACTCTCACGTTTCACAGAAGAAGAGCATGAGGCCGGGACATGGATCATTGGAAATCTGGATGAAGATGGATATCTGAAGATCTCCCTGGAAGATATCTGTTCAGAGACCCATCTTCCGATGGAGGTGGTGGAGAGAGTCGTGCGGAAGGTTCAACAATTCGACCCGGTAGGAGTGGCGGCGAGAGATTTGAAAGAATGCCTTCTGATCCAGCTGGAGCAGATAAGCCCTCGAGACTCTCTCGCAGAAAGAATCGTTTCCGAACATCTCTCTCTTTTGAAGAATCGAAATTATCCGGCGATTGCAAAGCGGTTGGGAGTGTCTCTGGACCGAGTGAATCGCGCTGCCGCTCTGATTTCAAAATTGGATCCGAAGCCTGGAAAAGCCTTCGGAGGAGAAGCGGTCCAGGAGATCATCCCCGATGTCTATGTTTATAAGGTCGAGGGAGATTATGTCATCTACCTGAACGATGACGGGATCCCGAGACTCAAAATCAATTCTCTTTACCGAAATGTCCTCAACGGCAGCCGTCTCACTCCGGAAGAGGATCGAAAATATATTCAAGACAAAATGCGATCCGCCCTTTGGCTGATCCGCAGTATTCACCAACGACAAAGGACGATTTACAAGGTAGCGAAAAGCATCGTGAAGTTTCAAAGGGGATTTTTAGATAGTGGGATTCAGGCTCTCAAACCCCTGGTGTTGCGGGATGTGGCAGAAGATATCCAGATGCACGAATCCACCATCAGCCGAGTAACCCACAACAAGTATGTTCATACCCCCCAAGGAATTTATGAATTAAAGTTCTTCTTCAACGCAGGGATCACCTCCACGCAAGGCGAGACAATGGCCTCGGAGAGCGTCAAGACTCTGGTTCGGGAGATCATCGCTAAAGAAGATCCGAAGAAACCCTATAGCGATGAAAAATTGGTTCAGATTCTCCAAGGGATGAACATCCATATCGCCCGGAGAACGGTTTCAAAGTATCGAGAAATGATGAAAATCCTTTCCTCCAACGAACGGAGGAAGATCGTTTAATAAGCATAGAAGTTTTGCACATTGCCGTGTGCCATCCATCCCATAAATGATGATGACGATAAGGAGCTGACAGATGCAGGTTGCGGTGACATTTCGACACATGAAGACCCACGAAGGGGTCAAGGCCTATGTCAAAGAGAAGGTGGAGAAGCTTCAGAAATATATTGAGAACCCTAGGGAAGTTCATGTCGTTCTGGCGGTTGAAAAATTCCGGCATATTGCAGAAATCACCGTTGTCGGGAATGGCGGGATTTTCAATAGCCAGGGAAGGGACAACGATCTCTATGCCGCCATCGATCAGATGGTGGACAAGATGGAGCGACAGGTTCGTGAACGGAGGGAGAAGGTAAGACGAAAAAGGGCGAATTCCTCTTCACCGAAGGCCCCCCTCGGACGGAGTGGGAAGGCCGGAGAGGAGAAAGAAGAAGGAGAACTCACTTCCCTCGTCCAGAGAAGACGGACGGTCGCCAAGCCCATGTCTCTTGAAGAAGCGGTCTCTCAATTGGGCCTTTCGAAAAAGAATTTTTTGGTGTTTGTCAATTCGGATTCCGGGCAGATGAACGTTGTCTATCGGTCTAAAGACGGGGGTTACGAGTGGGTGGAACCTTATCCCAAATAGGGAGGCGCTTGAGAGGGAATGATGAAGATCATGGATTATCTAAATGAAGCGCGGGTGATTTCCGACCTGCAGGGGACGGACAAACCATCCATTCTGAGGGAATTATCAAGCGTCTTAGTGAAGCCCTGCCAAGTCACCTCTGTCGAAGAACTGCTCCAAGTCCTCCTGGAAAGAGAAAAGCTGGGATCGACGGGAATTGGAGAAGGAATTGCCATTCCCCATGGCCGATTGAAAAAGTTGAGAGGTTTTTTCGTCTGTTTTGGCCGTTCCCTCAAGGGTGTGGATTTTGATTCCATTGATGGAAAACCCAGCCAGATCTTCTTTTTAGTTATGGCCCCGGAGAATTCGGCCGTGGAGAATCTAAAGATATTGAGTCGCATTGTCACCCTGCTGAAGGAATCTTCCTTCAAGAAGAGATTGATGGACGCTCATTCCCAGAGGGAGCTTTTCGAAATCCTTTCCGCAGAGGATGAAAAATATTAATGAACCAAATCCCTGCCTACCGGTCCCGGGCCCGACCGAGGACGGGGCAGGCAGGCAAGTGTCAAAGTTCAAATGCCAAAAGCTAAGACTTGAATCCCTGTGGAAATTTGGCATGCGAAATTATTCTTTCAATCTTTTTTAACCTGGAGCTTTGGCCTTTGACATTGCATTGGAGTTTTTTTTGGACGGTCTCCTTGCACAAGAATTGGAGCAGAATCAAGAACACCATTTGGAACTGACCCTAATGGCCGGGCGAAAGGGGCTCAAGAAAAAGATCACCCATTCGCAGGTCCAAAAGATGGGGTTGGCCATGGCGGGGTTTATCCAATTCGTCAACCCCGAACGGCTTCAGATTATCGGCAATACGGAAGCGACTTATTTTAAAACGCTCACTCCCGAGATGAAGGAGAAGGTGATTCATCAGATCTGTAGCCTGCCCTTGTCCTGTTTGGTCGTCACTCGGGGGTTGGAAATCCCCGAACTTCTCCTCCGGGAAGCGGAGGAGAGAGGGATCCCCGTCTTTCGGACCAATCTCCGTTCTATCGATTTCATCGAGCGGATCACCAAATTCTTGGAGGAGAAACTCGCCTCCACCAGCAGCCTCCACGGCGTGCTCATGGATGTTTATGGAGTCGGTGTCTTGATCCTGGGGAAAAGCGGCATCGGGAAAAGTGAATGTGCTTTGGATTTAATTCTCCGGGGGCACCGATTGGTGGCGGACGATATGGTTCATATCCAGAAGCGGTCTGCCTCTTCTGTGATCGGAAGCGGTTTCGAAGTCATCCAGCACCATATGGAGATCCGGGGCTTGGGGATCATCAACATTCGAAGCCTTTTCGGTGTGGAGGCCATCCGTGAGAAGAAGAAGATCGAACTCGTCTTGGAACTGGGGGAATGGGACACCCACCAGGAGTATGACCGCTTGGGGTTTGAGGAGGAAAAATTTTCGATCCTGGAGGTCGAGCTGCCTATGATGAGAATCCCCGTCACGCCCGCTCGGAATTTGACGACCATCATCGAAGTCGCTGTCCGCAATCATCTCTTGAAGGTGATGGGATACGATTCGGCGTTGGAGTTTGAGAAGAAACTTCTTCGCAAGATCGAGGAAAGAGGGGGAGACAGGTTTGAGATCGAGGATGAAGTGGAGTGAAGAACATACGGGTGATTCTTATCAGCGGTCTTTCCGGGTCCGGCAAAACAACGGCCATCAAGGCCTTGGAAGATATTGGCTTTTATTGTGTCGATAACCTTCCCATTCTCCTTTTGCCTAAATTCATAGAACTCTGTGAACAATCGGGTGGAAAGATCTCCAGGGTGGCCGTGGTGGAGGATATTCGGGGAGAAGCCTCCTATCCTGACCCCACCCAGATCCCCAACCCCGCCAGCGGCGGGACTGGCTCCGGGCAGGCCGGGGGTGCCGGAGAGGAGAAGGATTTTTTGAAGGATTCGAGAAGGATCATCCAAGATTTAAAGAGGGAGGGGTATCCGATCGAAATCCTCTTTCTGGAGTCTTCCAACCCCATATTGATGAGGCGTTTCAGCGAGACTCGTCGTCAGCACCCTTTGGCCGTTGGCGGATCTATCCGAGAAGGGCTTCGTTTGGAACGAGAACGACTTCAAGCCATTCGGGATATGGCTCATCAGGTGATTGATACCTCCCAACTCAATGTCCATCAACTGAAAGAGAAAATCCAACAATTTGCCCAAGAGGGAGGACCTACAGGCCAGATGACGGTCACCCTCCTTTCCTTCGGATATAGCTTTGGGATTCCTTTCGAAGCGGACCTGTTGATGGATGTCCGCTTCTTACCCAATCCTTATTTTGTGGAAGAACTGAAACGATTGCAAGGGGATCATCCGAAGGTGGCGGAATATGTCCTCCAGTGGGAGGAGACAAGGGAATTCTTGCGACATATTCAAGAACTGATTCGATTTCTTCTCCCCCTGTATGAAAGGGAGAGAAAGACTCATTTAACGATTGCCGTGGGATGTACCGGTGGGAGGCATCGGTCCATCGTCATCGTCAACCAATTAGCAGAAAGGCTCCGGGACGAAGTGACGAAGCGAGGAGTATTTCTGTCTGTGCAACACCGCGATGCGGAGAAGGGATGAGAAGAGATGGTGGGAGTGGTTGTGGTGACACATTGCCACTTGGCTGAGGAGATGATCTGCGCGGCTCAGCTGGTGGTGGGGGAAGAGTTAAAACAGTTTCAACCTGTTTCGATCGATCCAAAGGAAGGATCCGAGGAGATCCGGGAAAAAATCATCGCCGCCATCCGAAAAGTAGATATCGGACGAGGAGTCCTCATCTTGACGGATATGTATGGAGGGACCCCGTCCAATATCAGCCTCTCCTTCTTGGAAGATAAGAAGATAGAAGTGATTACAGGAGTCAACCTCCCCATGCTGCTGAAGTTAGCGACCTATCAGAACGATATGGATCTTGAAGGCCTGGCCGCTTTTATCACCGATTACGGTCAAAGAAACATCAATCGGGCAAGTGAGGTGCTTAAGAAACGAGTGGATAAGAAGAAGAGTTAGGCGTTCGCCAGGGAACGCCTGCCTATCCGGTAGGCAGGGTTTGAGACCGTTCCCTACGGGAGTTCGGAGTAATTTATAAAAGACACCTGTTGAATACCGCCCAGCTCTGCTGGGCGGATGAAAACAGGTTCGCCGAAGACGAAATGTTTTAGAGTTTTAAATTGATAATTCCATGTAGCTTGGTACAGGGTTACCTCATCTGTCATTCCCACGAAAGTGGGAATCCAGGCTTGTTCCTTGGAAAACAGGGGATCAACATAAACTGGATTCCTGCTTGCGCAGGAATGACGACATGGAAATAGGTTTTGAATCTTAATGCCCCGCAGCTCTGCTGCGGGGTAATTTACTGAGCGTCGAGAATGAAAAGTAATAACGGCCTTGCGGTGTGCCTGCCCGGCGAACCTTCCCCCGTCATGGAATGACGATGGAAGGCGGGGAAGTTCTTCGGCACGCGGGCGCTTTGCGCAGTTTTCATAAAAATTGAGATGGAAGTGCAGACCTTTACGATTCGAAATCGCCTGGGGCTTCATGCAAGGGCAGCGGCTCTCTTGGTTAAAACTGCCAATCGGTTTGCCTCCGAGATTACTATCGAGAAAGATGGCCTGGAGGTCAATGGGAAGTCGATCATGGGCATTCTGATGTTAGCCGCTTCAAAGGGGTCGAAGATCACGCTGAAGGCAGAAGGAAAAGATGCGGTCCAGGCGATCCAGACCCTGGGTGAATTGATTCAGAATAAATTCGGTGAAGAATAGGAATGGCTGTTCAGCAACAGATCAATAAGTTTATCCAAGGAATCGGGGCTTCTCCTGGGATCGTCATCGGAAAAGCCTATTTGCTTGAACGATTCAAAGTTCGTCTTCCTCAGAAGCGAATCGATCGAGGAAAAGTCGAAGAAGAAGTGAAGCGGTTTCTCAGTGCGATCCAAGAATCGGAGGATCAGTTACAGGAGATCAAAGAAAAGATTTTGGACCCTGAAGTGCGTAAGCATTCTTTTATCCTGGACGTCCACTCGATGATCTTAAAAGATGAGATGCTGCTTCAGGATACGGTGGATACGATCCGAAAGAAAAATGTGAATGCGGAATGGGCTCTGGATCTCACCCTGGAGAAGCTCGACACGGCCTTTAAGGCCATCGAAGACGAATACTTGCGGGAGCGGCGCAGCGACCTTCATTATGTGGCGGCGAGGATTTTTCGAAACCTTTTAGGGAAGAAACATGACGATATCACCAAGATCAAAGGAAAAGTGATTGTCGTCGCCCATGACCTCTCTCCAGCGGATACCCTTCAGATGAACCTGGAGCATGTGGCCGGGTTCATCACGGATATCGGTGGCAAGGTTTCCCATACCGCCATCCTCTCCCGATCTCTGGGCATCCCGGCTGTCGTAGGGGTCGAAATGGCGACTTCCCTCATCAATGGAGGAGACCCCTTAATCATCAATGGAGAAACGGGTGAGGTGGTTATCAATCCCACGGAGGAAGTCTCCCAATCCTTTATCGAGCGGAAACGCCGGACCAGGCCGATCGGGCGTGAGATCCTTAAGTATGCCTCTCTGGCGGCAGAGACCCGTGATGGATTTCGTGTCCATCTCCAGGCCAATATTGAAATGGTGGAAGAGATCCCTTCCGCCAAGATGCATGGCGCTGAAGGGATCGGGCTTTATCGCACGGAGATCCTCTATCTCAATCGGAAAGACCTCCCCACGGAAGAAGAGCATTTCGAAACTTACCGAGCTCTGTTGGAGAGTATTACCCCTGCCACAGCGACGATTCGCACGTTAGACATCGGTGGCGATAAATTTCTTCCCAATTATTCGAAAAACAATGAGTTGAATCCAGCCTTAGGGTTGAGGGCCATCCGGTTCAGTCTCAAGGAGACCGAAATTTTTAAAACTCAGCTGAAGGGGATTTTGCGGGCCAGCGTTTACGGAAAACTGAAAATCCTTCTCCCCATGATCTCTGGGATTGAAGAAGTCCGACAGGCAAAGGCCATCTTGGAAGAGGTGAAGAAGAGTTTGGCCAGGGCCAAAATACCCTTTGATGAGGAAATCCCGATCGGGGCCATGATTGAGATTCCTTCTGCCTCGGACATCGCCGATATTTTGGCCAGAGAGGTGAATTTCTTCAGCATCGGAACGAATGACCTGATCCAGTATGCGTTGGCCGTCGATCGGATCAATGAGCACGTGTCCTACCTCTACGAGCCTCTTCATCCGGCCGTTCTGAGAATCATCCGATGGGTCGTCCGGTCGGGTCATGAGGCTGGGATCCCGGTAGCGATTTGCGGAGAGATGGCGGCAGAGCCCGTCTATGCCGTCGTCCTTTTGGGATTGGGCCTGGATGAATTCAGCATGAACCCGGTATCCATCCCCAAAGTCAAGAAGGTGCTCCGAAAGGCCAGATTTGAGGAGGCCCGTTCCTTAGTCGAACAGTTGTTCCAATTCGCGACGGCCTCAGAGATTGAATGTTTCGTACGAGACTGGATGGCCAAAAAATTTCCTGAAGATTTTATCGAATGCTATCCAGAGGAGAGTAAAACCTAAAAGCCCTCACCCTCCCCTCTCCCCTTGAGGGAGAGGGAGGAGGTGGGGGAAGAAAAGGAGGAAATATTCCATGGCAATGACAGACTTTTTGTTCACCTCAGAATCGGTTACCGAGGGTCATCCCGATAAGGTGGCCGATCAGATTTCGGATTCCATCCTGGATGCGATCATTGCTCAAGATCCTCGGGCACGGGTTGCCTGTGAAACGATGGTCACCACAGGAATGGCCATTATTGCGGGAGAGATCAGCACTTCCTGCTATGTCCATATGCCGTCCATCGTCCGTGAGACGATCAAAGAGATCGGATACAACAACTCAGGGATGGGCTTCGATTGGGAGACCTGTGCGGTGATCACTTCCATTGATGAGCAATCCGTCGACATCAAGCAAGGAGTGGATGAATCCGGAGACCACGAACAGGGAGCCGGGGATCAGGGGTTGATGTTCGGCTATGCCTGCAATGAAACCCCGGAGCTCATGCCGATGCCCATCATCTTTGCCCACCGTCTGACCCGCCGATTGGCCGAGGTGCGGAAGAACAAGATCCTTGACTTTCTGAGGCCTGACGGAAAGTCTCAGGTGACGATCCAGTATATTAAAGGAAAGCCAACTCGTGTGGATTCGGTCGTCATTGCAGCTCAGCACTCAGAAAGCGTTCCCTATGAAAGGCTTAAGGAAGGGATTATCGAAGAGGTCATTTTCAAAATCATTCCTGAGAGCCTTCGCGATAAGAACACCAAATACTATGTCAATACGACAGGACGCTTTGTGGTGGGAGGGCCGAAGGCCGATTGTGGCCTGACCGGAAGAAAAATCATAGTGGATACCTATGGGGGAGTAGGGAGTCATGGGGGAGGTTGTTTTTCAGGGAAAGACCCTTCGAAGATGGACCGAGGTGCCTCCTATATGGCCAGGCATATTGCTAAGAATGTGGTCGCAGGGGGCCTGGCCGAAAAATGTGAAGTTCAAATTGCCTACACCATCGGGAGAGCAGAGCCTGTCTCGGTCATGATCGATACCTCAAGAACCTCAAAGATATCTCCGGACAAGATAGCGAAGATTATTCGTGAACATTTTGACATGAGACCCAAGGCGCTCATCAAGTATCTCGACCTTCTCAAGCCGATCTACAAAAGGACGGCCTGTTATGGCCATTTCGGTCGAGAGGAACCTGGGTTTACATGGGAGAAGACCCATCGAGCAGAAGAGTTGAGGAAAGCCGCGGGCCTGTAAACAATTATAGTAAGTTAGTAAGTTCAGAGTAATGAGTTCGGGGTTCGGAGGATTTGTATCAAATCTCCGAACTATAAACTCCGAACTCCTGGCGATTAAAGGGGAGACATGGATTACGACATTAAGGATATTGGGTTAGCCAAGAAGGGGCGACTTAGGATGGAGTGGGCAGAGATGGCCATGCCTGTTTCGAAATTGATCCGGAGTCGTTTTGAGAAAGAGAAACCTCTGAAGGGGGTCCGTCTTTCAGCCTGCCTTCACGTGACCACCGAGACAGCGGTATTGATGAGGGCCCTCTTAGCGGGCGGGGCGAAGCTCGCCCTTTGTGCTTCCAACCCTTTAAGCACTCAGGATGATGTGGCCGCTTACCTGGTGAAGGAATTAAATATTCCTGTCTTTGCTATCAAAGGGGAGGACAGTAAAACCTATTATACGCACATCCAGAAGGCGTTAGCTCACTTTCCGAATCTTACGATGGACGATGGGGCAGATCTGGTCTCTTCTCTCCACTTCATCGCTCTGAAGAAGTGGAGGGAACTTTCTCCTTCCGTTCGAAAATGGGCGGAAGGGCTCTCTTCCTCTAAAAGGGAGGAAATGATCAAGGGGGTGATCGGCGGGACCGAGGAGACGACGACCGGTGTGATTCGACTACGATCCATGGAAAGTACCGGAGTATTGCATTTCCCAATCATCGCAGTGAACGATGCAGAGACCAAACACTTTTTTGATAACCGGTATGGGACAGGGCAGTCGACGATCGACGGGATCATCCGGGCCACCAATCGTTTGATGGCCGGGGCGATTTTTGTCGTCGCAGGATATGGGATGTGCGGGAAGGGGTTGGCGATGAGGGCAAAAGGGATGGGGGCCAACGTCATCGTCACCGAGGTGAGTCCCCTCAGGGCCCTGGAAGCGGTCATGGATGGGTATCGGGTCATGCCGATTGCCGAGGCGGCTGATATCGGGGATATCTTTTGCACCGTCTCTGGGAATGTGAACGTCATCCGGAAGGAACATTTCTTGAAGATGAAAGAGGGAGCCATTATCGCCAATTCAGGACACTTTAACGTGGAACTCGATTTGGACGGGCTCCGTGAAGTGACGCTCTCTCGACGAAAAGTTCGTGATTTTGTAGAGGAGTTCCAGCTCAAGCAGGGACGGAGAGTCTATCTGTTGGGGGAAGGGAGGTTGATCAACCTCGCCTCGGCAGAGGGCCATCCGTCGAGTGTCATGGATATGAGTTTTGCCAACCAAGCGCTTGCCTCGGAATACTTGGTGAAGTATCATCGAACTCTGGAGAAAAAAGTCTATCCCGTTCCTCTTGAGATTGACCAGGGGATCGCCCGGATCAAGCTTCTTTCGATGGGCATCCAGATCGATCAACTGACCAAGGAACAAGCAAAGTACTTGGCCTCTTGGGAACAAGGAACGTGAAGAACAAAATGCCTCTCCAGGCCCCATTGAAAGAAAGAAGAGGACACTGGAAATGGGTTCTTCTGGCAATAGTCATTATGTTGGCTGGATTGACACTTTATCGGGGATGGGGTTTCACACAGAAGCGAACGGGAACCCAGCGAGCCGCCCGGATGGAGGTCCCCGTACAAGTTACCCCCGTCGTGAGTAAACCTCTCACTTATTCCATCAAGGTCACCGGCGACATTCTGCCTCTCATGCAGGTTGATCTCTTTCCCAAAGGTGTCAGGATATCTGGAACGGATCGACGTGCATATCGGTGATATCGTGAAGCAGGGGCAGGTGATCGCCCAGGTCGACCGGACCGATTTTTTGCAGAAGGTGAGGGAAATCGAAGCCAAGGTGGCTCAGGCAAAGGCCCAACTATCAGAGCTCGAAACTGGGACAAGAATAGAAGAATTGCGCCAGGCAGAGGAAGCGGTCAAGCAGGCTCAATCCCGATTCGAAAATGCCAAAATCCAGCGTGAAAGAATAGAAGCTCTTTACAAGAGAGAGGTGATTTCGAAAAAGGAACGTGATATTGCGGACATGGACTTTACGGTTGCCGAAGCCCAGTTGGCATCGAGTCAGCAAAATTTAAAGCTTCTCCGGGAGGGAGCCCGCCAGGAAGTGAGAGAGGGAAGCCAGGCAAAGTTGAGGGAAATGGAGGCGATCTTAGAACAGGAGAGAACTCGCCTTCAGAACGCAAAGATCGTCGCGCCCTTCCGGGGAGAAGTCAGCCGGAAGTATATGGATGCCGGAGCCCTGGTCTCTCCTTCCACTCCCCTGGTGAGCCTTGTCCACACAGAGACCTTAAAGATAGTGGCCAATGTTCTGGAAAAGGATATACCCCTCTTAAAAGCCGGGATGAAAGCAAAGATTCGAACCGAATCTTATCCGGGGAGGGTCTTTGAGGGAAGGGTGGAGAAGATCAATTCAGCGCTCGATCTTTCTACCCGAACGCTTCAGGCCGAGGTCTATATCCACAACGCGGATCGGTCTCTCAAACCGGGGATGTTTGCCAGCGTGGAGGTTGTCCTTCTGGAAAAGCCTCAGACCCTGGTCATCCCGAGAGAAGCAATCCTAGAAGCGAAGAACGAGATGTCCGTTTTTGTGGTTGAAGGGAAGCAAGCGGTCCGGAGGCCCATCACGATTGGCTACGAACAGGACCATATGGTAGAAGTCCTGAAAGGCTTGAATCAAGGAGACCAGGTCATTATCAAGGGGCAACAATTGATCAAAGAGGGTTCGGCCGTCCGGGTCGTTGAAGGGAGTTAAGATCATATGGATCTGATCAAAGGCTCTCTGAAGAATCCCGTCGCCCGGTTCATGATGGCCATCGGGATCATCCTTCTTGGAGTGATTGCCTTCCAGCATCTCGCCATCGATCTATTCCCCGACATTTCCTACCCCATTGTTTCCGTTTCGACCGAGTATGAGGGAGCAAGTCCTGAGGACATTGAGATTACCCTCTCGAGGCCCATTGAGAAACGGTTAAGTCGAATCCAGAATGTCCGTTACATCTCATCCCGGTCCAGAGAAGGTTTTTCTAACGTGATTGTTGAATTCTACTGGGGGGCAAACCTCGATGTCGCTGCTACCGATATCCAACAGGCCCTGAGCCAAATCAAGCATAACTTCCCTGAAGAGGTCAAGGAGTCCGTGATCTACAAATTTGACCCTTCCTCCATCTCCGTCATCTCCCTTTCTGTCAAGGGTCCCATGGATGAATATCGGTTAAGGGAGCTGGCGGAAGACTTCATTGCCCCAAGGTTGGAGAGCCTCAAGGGGGTAGCTTCTGCCAATGTCGGGGGCGGAAAGATCCGTGAGATACAAGTCGATCTCGACCGTAGAAAACTGGAAGGGTTGAACCTTTCCATCGACAAGGTATCGGAAGCTGTAAAGACGGGCCACAAGGACCTTCCAGGAGGAAGCCTCAAGGGAGAGAAAAGGGATTACATGGTCCGGACCCTCGGTCGCACTTCGGAATTTAAAGATATCGAGGAGATTGTGGTTCAGCAGCATAATGGGGTTCCTGTCCGCATCAGAGATGTCGGGAAGGTGGTAGATGGATTTGAGGATTCCGAAACCGAGGTCCATGTCAACGGGACAAGAGGGGTCATCATCAATATCTTGAAGCAGATCGGGGGTAACACGGTTGCCACGGTCGATAATGTTTTAAAGGCGCTGCCCCAGATTCAGAAGGAACTTCCTAAGGGGATCACCATTGAAGTCATCTCAGACCAATCCACGTTTATTCGAAAATCGATTAAGAACCTCCAGCACGAAGCGATCATGGGAGCTCTTCTGGCCGTGGCGATTATCCTCATCTTCCTCGGGAGCGGGACGAGCACCTTGATCATCGCCCACTCGATTCCCATCTCCATCGTCTCCACCTTTGTGCTTCTCCATTTTGGAAATTTCTCATTAAACATCATGACCCTCGGAGGCCTGGCGCTGGGTGTCGGCCGCTTGGTGGATGATGCCATCGTCGTTCTGGAGAATATCAACCGTCATATTGAGCTGGGGGAACCCCCTGAAGAGGCTTCTTACAAAGGGGCAAGGGAAGTGAGCACACCGGTCATTGCGGCGACCATCACCAGTATCATCGTCTTTATCCCTCTGGCCTTTGTAAAGGGGGTTGCTGCGTTACTCTTTCTCCAGATGGCCTACACGGTTGCCTTTTCGCTTCTCGCTTCCCTTTTCGATTCGCTGACGCTTGTGCCTGTTCTAACGGCCAAATTCCTCCGGCCCAGAAAAGAATCGAAGAAAGTCCCATGGACCCAGAAGGTCTTCCAGAAAACACGGCCCTTCTTCCTCTGGGTGGACCAGCATTACCAATTCCTTCTCAACCTATCCCTGTCCCATCGAAAGACGGTGATCACCGGGGTCATTGGGATTTTTATCGGGACTCTTTTTCTCATCCCGTTACTTGGAACCGAATTTTTCCCTGCGACGGACGAGGGACAGCTCCGGATGGCCATCCGTCTTCCTGTCGGCGTCTCTCTTAATGAAACGGTAAAGGTGGTCAACAAGGTTGAAGGAATTGTCTTTGAGGAGGTCCCGGAGCTGAAGTCTCTCTGGTCCAGGTCGGGTTCAGGCAGGGGAGGGAACGTCATCTTCAGCGGCCGATTTGCTGGCTCCCATACCGCCAACGCATCGCTGATGCTGTTCGACCAATCGGAGAGGAGCCGCTCATCGGAGATGATTGCCCGCTCCTTAAGGGAGAAAATAAGGCAGATTCCGGGGGCGATTTTTTCGATCTATCCGGGTGGTCTTGTTACGCGGATTATCACCTTCGGAAATGATGACCCGATTGATGTGGAGATTCTTGGGTACGATCTGGCAACAGGAAGCCGTTTAGCCCGGGAGGTCGAAGGTTACCTTAAAGAGGTCCGGGGGGTTACCGATATCCAGGTGGGCCGGGAGGATGGCCTACCGGAGTACCAGGTCCGAATCCGTCAGGACCGTGCGGCAGCGCTGGGTTTGACAACCTCACGGGTGGCAGCGGTGGTCAGACATGCCATTGAGGGCGATGAATCGGCCATCTTTGTCGATCCCAAGACGGGCCGGGAGCACTATGTCAGGGTCCGTCTCAGAGAAGAGGACAGAAAACGTCCAGAGGATCTGGCGCGGCTCCCCTTGCCTGTTTCAGGGAACAGGGTTGCCGCTCTCGAAAATGTCGTTGAAGTGAAACATATCCTTTCTCCCATTCAGTTGGAGCGGAAATATCAGCAGCGGATCATTCATGTGACAGCCAATACGAGTGGAAGGGATCTCGGCTCCATCGCGGCCGAGATCGAAAAAAAGATTTCCCAGATGAAGATCCCGGAAGAATTCTCCGTGAGTCTTAAGGGGGCCCGTCTTGAGCAGCAAGAGGCCTTCAGGAATCTCGTCTTTGCCCTGGCCCTTGCCATCCTCCTGGTCTATATGGTCCTTGCCTCCCAGTTTGCCTCTCTCCTCCACCCCTTCCTGATCATGTTCTCGGTTCCATTAGGGTTCATCGGGGTCATCTGGGCTCTCTATCTTACAGGTAATACGCTGAGTGTCGTTTCTTTTATCGGAATCATCATGATGGTTGGGATCGTGGTGAGCAATGCCATCATCTTGATCGACTACATCAACCGCCTCCGGAGGGAGGAGGGGGCCGAATTGCAAGATGCCATTATCCGGGCCGGCAGAATCCGTCTCAGACCGATCTTGATGACAACCCTCACAACCATTTGTGGACTGATTCCGATGGCCCTGGGATTGGGGAAGGGGCCGAAGCGAATGCCTCTTTGGCGATCGCAGTGATCGGAGGACTATCGGTTTCCACGGTCCTCACGCTGGTCTTCGTACCGACACTCTATTTCATCGTTGAGAGTTGGAGAGCCTCCCGAAGAGAGATTTCAGACAGCGGTTTTCAGATTTCAGATTGAAAAGTATAGGATCTAAGATCTCAAACTTGAAATTGAATGCTATGATTCAACGCAGAAAGACACGTCAGATTTGTATCGGCCCTGTGAAGATTGGAGGGGACGCACCGATCCCTGTCCAATCGATGACCAAAACGGATACAAGGGATATCGGAAGGACTGTCCGTCAAATTCGGCTTCTCGAAGAAGCAGGCTGCGAAATCATTCGGGTCGCTGTTGTGGATGAAGAAGCGGCCCGGGCGATCACCGAGATAAAGAAAAGGATTCGGATTCCCCTCATTGCAGATATTCACTTCCATGCACACTTGGCTCTGAGGGCCATTGAGTCAGGAGCGGATGGTCTCCGTATCAACCCCGGAAATATTGGGGGAAAAGATCGTCTGAGGTCGCTTGTCACGGCGGCAAAAAATCGTTCCATTGCAATCCGTATCGGAGTGAATTCCGGTTCTTTAGAGAAAGACCTCTTAAAACGATTTGGGGGAACCACTCCGGAAGCGATGGTTTCGAGCGCTTTGCGCACGATTGAATGGATGGAGGATCTCGGTTTTCATCTGATTAAAGTCTCTTTGAAGGCTTCGGACGTTTTGCGAACGGTGGAAGCCTACCGCCTGTTTTCAAAAAAGTCAGACTATCCGCTCCATCTGGGTGTGACAGAGGCGGGGAAAGGGTCTGCGGCGATAGTTAAATCCTCTATCGGCATCGGACTTTTGCTCGGCGAGGGCATCGGAGATACGCTCCGAGTTTCATTAACCGGGGACCCTGTGGAAGAGGTCCGCGTTGGCTATGGAATATTGAGGGCCTTGGGCATTCGTAAACGGGGCGTTGAGATTGTTTCCTGTCCCACCTGTGGTCGCTGCGAGATTGACCTGGCACCCCTTGTGGCAAGGGTTGAGCGAGGGGTTAAGACGATCTCCACCCCTCTCACGGTTGCGATGATGGGCTGCGTCGTGAATGGGCCGGGAGAGGCCAAAGAAGCAGACATCGGTATTGCGGGTGGAAAGGGAGTAGGAGTCTTTTTTAAAAAAGGAAAGGTGGTCAGGAAACTGAAAGAAAAGGATTTTGTTTCAGTATTGCTAAAAGAAATCTATGAGATGACAAAAGAAGAAAAATAATCCCCCCTTTTCTTCTTTACGAAAGAGGGGTGAAGGGTTTATCTCGCAATTCAGATTTTTGAGGAGTTCAGTTTCTTCCACACATAATAGATTCGCTGAAGCACAGTGAAGTGGGTGAGGATGGCCAGAATCCAGAGAACGGGTCCCATCCATTGGAAGAGGGTTCCTATAGAGAGAAGGATGATGCGTTCTGCCCTTTCCATGAGCCCCACGGTGCACGGAACCCCCAAAGCCTCTGCCTTGGCTCTGACGTAAGGGATAAGCACCGTACCCATACTGGCAAAAGAAGTAAGGATGACGAGACCGGAGTCTCCTTTTCTTAAGCAATCGATCAGGAGAGCAAGTAGGAGGAGGAGATCCGAATATCGATCTAAGACTGAATCTAAGAAACCCCCGAAGATCGTCACCTTTCCCAGTTTTCTGGCGGCGACGCCATCAAAAAGGTCAAAGAGGCCTGAAAGGATGATCGCCAGTCCTGCAAGGAACCAAAACCCTTTAAGGATAAGAACGGAGGCGACAAGGGTTGCAAAAAAACCCATTAAGGTGAAGAGATTTGGATGAGTATGTTTTCCCGGAATGTTCTTAAGGAGACAGTAGAGGTAAGGGTCGAGCCGATGTCCGATTTTATTGCCAATCATCTTTGCTTGAAAACCTTTTCCTCTCCGCTCCCTGCAAGCGCCCGTTCGCTCCTGCGCGGCCCTGCCCGCGGCAGGCGGGGCAGGCAAGGGGGAGGGGCTGGGCAAGAGGAAGTTTTTGACAGAGAACATAACATTTTTCGGAGAAAAGTCAATGAAGTAAGTTCGGAGGAATGAGTTTGGGGACAAGAGCTTAGATAAAACGACTCCGAACGCATAACTTGTTCTTGGAAGGGAGGGAGTATGATATCACACGTGATTTCTACAACAGAGTTTAAGACCTTGAAATTGAAAGGAAGGGGAAAGGTGAGGGACATTTATGATCTGGGGGATCGACTTCTTATCGTCGCTACAGATCGAATATCGGCTTTCGATGTGGTGATGCCCAATCCGATTCCGGATAAAGGAAGGATACTGACCCAATTATCTAGATTTTGGTTTGATCTGACGAAGGACCTTGTTCCCAATCATGTCCTCTCCACCGAAGTTGGAGATTATCCGAAAGAGTGTCAGCCTTATCAGGAGATGTTGAGGGGTCGCTCCATGCTGGTTGTGAAGACGGAGGTCCTTCCCGTCGAGTGTGTGGTCAGGGGTTACCTTTCGGGTTCGGGCTGGGAGGAATATCAAAAGACAGGGGAGGTCTGTGGCATCAAATTGCCCAAGGGATTGCTTGAGTCTTCAAAGTTGGAAGAACCCATCTTTACCCCTGCTACGAAAGCAGAGATGGGACTCCATGATGAGAATATTACTTTTGAAAAAGTCGAGGAAACAATCGGCAGGGATCTTGCCCGGAAAGTGAGGTCCATTTCACTGGCCATCTATAAGAAGGCAAGAGATTTTGCGGAGCAAAGGGGAATCCTGATCGCCGATACGAAAATGGAATTTGGAGATGAAAGCTGAAAAACTTATTTTGATCGATGAGCTCCTCACTCCGGATTCCTCCCGGTTCTGGCCCAAGGACGATTATCGGCCCGGCGGCCCCCAAAAGAGTTTTGACAAGCAATATCTAAGGGATTACCTTCTTTCAATCCGCTGGGACAAAAGCCCGCCCGCTCCTCAATTGCCGGAAGAAATCGTTAGAAAGACACGAGAAAAATACCTGGAAGCTTACGAGAGGCTGGTGGGAAAACCTCTGTAAAAGAATTATGACTCGGAGCCGGCGAGAGCCTGCGTTGATCACGGCAGGCCATTGAGAGGACCGGGGGCGGCGAAACCAATCATGAGCCTGCCACGGCCTCGCCCTGAATTCTCCGAAACGCGGGACTGTGCATGGTTTCGTTTTCGCAATGACAAGCCTCGATGATTTGAGAGGGTGCCTATTTTATCTTCCCGGTCGTAAGCCGCAAGAAGACAATCGAAATGGAAGATCGACTGACTAAAAGAATCACCTTATTTGTCGTCACCCTGGCGGCTTTCCTCACACCCTTTGATGGATCGGCTGTCAATATCGCACTTCCTTCCATCGGCAAGGAATTTTCAATGGATGCCATATCTCTGGGCTGGGTTGCCACGGCGTATCTCTTAGCCTCCGCTATGTTTCTTGTTCCGTTCGGGAGGGTTGCGGATATCTATGGAAGGAAAAAGATTTTTACCATCGGAATACTTGTATTTACCGCGGCGTCCTTTTCTATGGTACTTTGCAGGTCGGGTGCAATGCTCATTTGCCTTCGGATTGTTCAAGGCTTCGGATCTGCAATGATCTTTGGCACCGGGGTCGCTCTTTTGATCTCGGTCTTTCCTGCCCAAGAGAGAGGTAAAGCCCTGGGTATAAACGTCGCTGCCGTTTATCTGGGCTTATCCGTAGGCCCTTTCTTGGGAGGACTTTTGACATCGCACTTTGGCTGGAGAAGCATTTTCTTGGTTAATGTCCCTTTGGGGTTGATTGCGATGGCGTTGGTTTCCTTCAAGTTGAGAGAAGAGTGGGCTGAAGCAAAGGGTGAGAAGTTTGATCTGTCCGGCTCCATTATTTACTGCCTTGGCCTGATCGCGATCATCTACGGTTTTTCTAGTTTTTCTCAGTGGGGAGCAATGGCAAGCGCAGGCCTCATTCTCCTGGGTTGTTTAGGGATTTTTGCATTCGTTGCTTGGGAGATGAAGGTGAAAAATCCCATTCTGAATATAGATCTATTTAGAGGGAACCGAGCCTTTGTTTTGTCGAATCTGGCAGCGTTGATTCATTATAGCGCTACCTTTGCGGTCGCCTTCTTTCTGAGCCTTTACTTGCAGTATATCAAAAAGCTCAATCCCCAGGGTGCAGGGACGATCCTGTTGTTTCAACCCGTGGTGATGGCTGTTTGTTCGCCTTTTGCGGGAAGACTTTCAGACAGAATTGAACCACGAGTCGTAGCCTCCATGGGGATGGGACTGTCGGCGGTAGGACTTTTCCTGCTTACCTTCTTGCACGGAGACACCACCTTGGAGTTTATCATAGCAGATTTGATCCTTCTCGGGTTAGGTTTTGCCCTTTTCTCCTCTCCGAATACGAATGCCGTGATGAGTTCTATAGAAAAGAGGTTTTACGGAGTGGCTTCGGGAACGCTCGGGACCATGCGATTAACAGGGCAGATGCTCAGCATGGGAATCGCCATGTTGATCTTTGCCGTTCACATAGGGCACACACAAATTACGCCTGAATATTTTCCGCTTCTTTTGAAGAGCACGAGATCGGCATTCATCTTGTTTGGGATTCTTTGTTCGGGAGGCGCCGTTGCATCGCTTGCTCGAGGCAGAGTCCATTTGGAGCATTAGATCCTTTTCAAATCAGCTATCCTATTAGACTATTGAATCTTGGGTTAACGAATCTCAGGGTGTCATGCTCATGCCTCTATCCCAGGAAATCCTCCGAGATAAATTTAAGGGAGCAATCCTAGGATGCTTTTTGGGGGATGCCTTCGGGTCAGGCTTCGAAGGGATGGATCCGGATAAGGCCCAGTTTCACATAGGCAATGTTTCAAAAAAAGTTTCCAGAAGGTACACCGATGACACAGACATGACACTTGCCCTGGCTGAATCCATCATTCAGTGCGGTAAAATCGACGCGGGAGATATTGCCAAGTCGTTCCGTCTCTCTTGTGATCTCACACGGGGTTATGCCATCGGAACGATCAAAGCTGTCATGGCACTTCGCGCCGGTTTGAGATGGAATCAGGTGGCCCGAATTGTTTTTGAAGAAGGTTCGTTTGGAAATGGAGCGGCCATGCGGGTCTCTCCGGTTGGAGTCTTCTATCATCATGATTTGGACAGACTTCGAAAGGCTGCAATCGAACAGGCAAACATTACGCATGTCCATCCCCTTGGCCAATGGGGCGCCGTGATGCAGGCTTCTGCTGTGGCATTTGCAGTGCTTCATCACCCGAAGAAGCCTTTTAAGAAAGAGCAAATGGTTACCGACCTGAAAGAAGTCCTCTGGGGTGGACCGATTGAATATATGAAAGCTCTAAATAAGATTGAGGAGATGTTGGCCCAGGGGAAAAAGCTCAAAGCCCGGGAGGTTGTTCAGTCGCTTGGAAACGGAGTGGAAGCTGATTTCTCTGTTCCCAGTGCCTGCTATATTGCGATCGCTTACAGCCCGGATTTTTGTGATGCGGTTCGGGCAGCCATTTCTCTTGGAGGCGATACCGATACCATCGCAGGGATGGTTGGAGCGGTCGTTGGCGCCCATGTGGGAGAAAAGGGTCTTCCAGTAGAATGGATAGAACAGTTGGAAGACGGACCGAGAGGCCGTTCTTTTGCAAGAGAAGTAGCAGATAGGCTCTTTGAAACCTGGTGGAAAGTGAATCAAACCTCTTCAGGATAACCAAACCAACGCTTGTCCATACAGCTTTTTCTTCACACTAATTAATCACGAAGAAGTCATTATACGAACAATGAAAATTCAACCCATCTCCCACTCCCCCTTGATGGGGGAGGGCGAGGGTGGGGGTGAACATACGATACTTCCCCGGCCCTCTCCCACCAGGGGAGAGAGAGTTTCGATCCGATCACTTGTCTTTGGATAAAGCGTAAGAACTCACAGTTAATTTGGCACACATCGTAATGCCAACGCTGACTGATGACTTTACTAATCTTCACTCTAAGACCCTTCTGGAGGTTAACGATTTTTCATTGAAAGAGAGCATAACCATAAAGCCAAGGAACCTGCGAAGGTAAGTGCCAGTTTTGTCATGGACTCTCTTTTTATCAATTCAGTCCATCAGAAATCACCGTATAAACAATTTTTTCGTTTGTTGCCTCATGAATTTCTATAATTGTGTCTTTGAAGCGAATGCGCTTCTTATTGGATTCATAAACTAGATTTTGATAAAAAGCTGGCCGCGCTAGGTCTTCACTAGTGTATTCACGGTATGTAACAGTAAGAGATTTTCCGTCTGTTCCACTGTAGATTAACTCATAATTCAAATAGCCAGCACTTTTACTTACCCTCTCTTCTTTCGTTAGAATGAATCTCAGGTTAGGTGGTGAAATCGTAAAGTTGTAAATCATAATAACATCTCCGCTGGGCCCTGGATTAAGAATCTTGTTATGAACGGTTCCATCATCTCTTATGAGCACACCCGCTAATTTTCGACGAGAACTGGGAATATTTAATACAGTGTATACCTCGCCGCTTAAAGTAATTTTTCCCTTTATCGGGTAGCTTGCGTTTTTGTTTCCCCTTACGGTCAGAGGCCCTCCTGAGATGACAAAATCCTCAGAAGCCAACATATTTCCTGAACTGTATCTTTCGACCTGATAATCCTTTACCTTTACTATCGGTTGTCCCACGTAAGCTGCTTGCATTTGATTGATTTTATAGTTTTTTTGAAATACTCTCTCTGTGCCAAGCTGGGCTCTCTCTGTAGGTCTTACCTGTTGAACACAGCTAGCCGACTATCAACGCTAAAGTTGCCGGAAACATCCAAAACGATTTCATGGACATAATGAGTCTCCGGTACTAATAAAGGTTTTCTAACGAATTAAGGATAAAATCATATTCTCCTCAGAATATGTGTCAGTTATTAGTTAGCAATTGTAATATACACAATTTCTAAACTTTTGGGAACAGAGGATTACAGGAAGAAATGTTTTTGGGGACGATGAGGTTTTCTAAACTGAAATACTTCATTTTTGTAAAAACAAAGAAGATAGAACCATTCCTTACAATGGATTCAGGAAGGTGGTAACTGTATTATTTTTCTTCGGGGGGCTTTATAGCTTTAAAACTGCGGTAAAGCAACAAGTCGTAGACAATCTTAAGACCACCGGACAAAAAGAAAGGGAGGCTCAACAGCGCTGCATTAGCGAGCAAGGGTCCGGTGACTACGGGCGAAAGGGAGGCTCCTGTCGTCCGGGCGATTCCAGTGATTCCGGCGGCAGCGGAACGTTCATCCGGAGCCACGACAGCCATGGTGTAGGATTGGCGGGTAGGTACGTCCATCTGTGAGATGCTAAAGCGCATCAATAAAAGCGTTATAGCCAACGGCAGATTTGGCATGAGGGGGACTAATATCAATAAGATGTTGGAAGGGATGTGTGTGAATACCATGGTTCGAATCAAGCCGATCTTGGAGGCTACCCAGGCAGCGGTTAGGGCTGAGAGGCCGGCAAGAATATTCGCCCCAAAAAAAATGGTCCCCAGAATGGCTGGCTGCACATTAAAACGCACATGAAACCAATAGGCCACGATACTCTGCAAGACAAAGCCACCTGCGAAAGCATCGATAGAAAACAAAGCCGATAGCTTGAGCACCACCCCCCGTGAACGATGGAGACCAAACCGATTTTTGAAAGCAGAGGTGGATCGAGACGGGCCAGTTGTGGTCGGGGCTTCCACTGCAGGAGAAAGACGGGTGAATAATCCTCCCAAAATTACTCCTATGATCGCATACCCGATCACAATCGTGCGATAACTTCCAAGCGGAGATACACCGGTACCCAGAAGAGCTTGAACCAAACTTCCTCCAGCCAGGGCTCCGAGCGCTGTAGCAAAGGAACCGACCAGGTTATACCAGGCGAAGATCTGGGTTCGTCTCTCGTTTGAAACGATCTGAGACAACGCAGCTTGCTCGATAGACAAAAACGGACCGACTTCATAACCGCTTGGGCTGATGACTCCGATGGTAGCTGCAATCAAAAGAAACACAAAGCTACGTGTCATGGAAAATAAGATGCCGGCAAAAACCATTAGGAATGCCCCGACGATAAGCATTCGTCGTCTGCCAATCCGGTCCGCGTTCGTTGTAATCCATAAGGAGATGATCGTATCGCCAATTAAGGTGAGGGTCAGGAGAAGTCCAATTTGGACTTGGCTCAGGCCTACCTGTTCGAGATAGAGCACCAGGACAATGGAGAGAAATCCGTAGCCGAACATACGGGCAATGCGGGTGATAAATAGGAAATTACCGTCTGAGGACAATGTACGAATCACTTGTGATCATTCCCTCCACTGTCACCCTCCCTGTTAGGGAGGAGAGAGGGCGGGAATATTCAAATTCCTTAATCAAATCTTCACGAAACGGCATATTTCCGCCCTGAAAGTCTGATGGAAAAATAAACTTCAGTTTAATCATTCTGAGGCAAAAAATCAATCCTTTTCCCCAGATGGTCCTCTCCTGGAAGACAGAAAAAAAACCTGATAATTGACCTTTTATCTTCTATCGGTTAGAAAATAGAGGGTTTTGTGTTCTTCAGATGATGCGAAGCTCCCCGGCTACCCCGTCAGACCGTGACAGGCGCGCCAGGGCTTCCCGGAAAGGAAGATTCTTCTTAATTGTGTCCTCGATTCCGCCTCTAAGGGGGGCTTTCGGGGCGCCTGGCGGTCAAAGGGTGGAGTTTACAGAGAAACAAATTTCAACAGATTTGGGGGATGTGGAATGGATTCTCAACCGAATCAAAGAAAAACAATAGGATTCAAAACGAAATGTCTCTCCATTCTTTTTCTATTTCCCATCGCCTGCGGGATTATTTTCGTAAGATCCTATGATGAAACGGTCTCCCGGTGGAAATCCTATAAAGACCTGGAGAGATGGATGGAAAAGGATTTTTCGTTCGATACGGAGAGGTTTAAGAGATTCGAGGGGACATTGCCGCCTCCAAGGACTCCGGAGGAAACTTTCAAACTCAAATCCGGCATCTACATTGATGCTGTGATTTTTGCCAAAGAGGCTCTCAACCGGATCGACCCATCGTATAAAGCACAAATTGTGGTTCTCTTAATCGGACGTGGAGCCAATCACTACGTCTGTTCTTTTAAGAGGGATGGAAGAATTTTCATTATGGATTACGGAACACCTTATCGAACGTTGGTTGGGGTTCATGGTCCATTCAGCTCTCTCGAGGAATATAAAGTATTTTTCGAGAAGAATCATCCCACCATCAAAAGCGTTCAGGCCATTACCTATTTACGGTAAATGATAGCGAAACCGGGTGTTGAAGAAGTCTGGTATTGTGAAGATCCCCGGCCACCCTGTCAGGGCGGGACAGGCACGTCGGGGCTTCCCCGAAAGGAATTTTAAGAGTAAGATACTACGGCGAAGGTTGAATTTTTAGGAAGTTTTTGACTCTCTCGAACAACGGTCTCTTGATTTTCACTTTTAGAAAGAGGTCACCGGCTTCTCCACCACCTTTGCCGGGTGCGCCCATTCCCTTCAATCTTATTTTCTGACCTTCCTTCATTCCAGGGGGAACGGTAACAATCAACTCCTTCGATCTCCTTCGGTGAAGATATTTCCCTTTCGCTCCTTCAAAGGCCTGCCGGGGATCGAGATAGAGGACATCCCATAAGTCTTTCCCTCTTTGGGGTTCATTGATCCTAAAGATCTTTTTTAGAAGGTATTTAATGAATTTACCAAGGTATCCCGGGAACATGTCAGAGGAGATCGGAATCCCTTGTGGTCTGCTTCTTCCAAAGCCGGGACCGAAGAATATGAACCCCCTTCCAGAGGCTCCTGACCTTTGAAATTTGAAAGTGCGGTATCCCTGGCCATACGACTCTTTGAAGACCTCCTCAAAGCTTCTGAATCCAAAGGACCTGGCCATCTCCTCAAAAATCTGATTGATGTCAGAGCCCCTGAAAATATCCTGCTCCGAATATCTCTGTTTAAACCGATTGTACCCCTCAGGTCCATACCGCTCGTGGAATGTGTCATAATCCATTCGCTTTTTTGGATCGGAAAGGACAGCATAAGCCTCGTTGACCTCCTTCATCCGTTCGACGACGGAAGGAGTTTCCCTGTTTCTATCCGGATGGTATTGGAAGGCCAGTCTCCGATAAGCCTCCTTGATCTTCGCAGGTGAAGCCTCTTTGTCTACTTCGAGAACCTGATAGTAATCCGTCTGATTCATCGTTATGAATTATAATGGATAGAAATCTGGTTTGCCAACCAATCCTTCCCGGGTAACATGATCTTAGGCCCTTAGAGGGCTCTTGATACGAACGGCTCCCGCATGTAGATACTTTCTTGGAATTCCTTCCCAATGAGAACTAAAATTCAATTGAGTAAAGAACCCCGCCCTGTGAGCGGGGTTCTTTACTACTTTCCCAGAGAGAAATATTCTTTTATAATGATATGTAAAAGCAATGATTGTTGGAGGGAGAAAAGTGAGAATTGGTGCTTTTGAGGTGGAAGAACCTTTACCGGAACTGGAGGACCCCTATGTCTTTGCCATCCTGCATCCCTGGATAGACGTGAATAGTGTTGGGACGTTGGTCCTGAACGAACTGGAGACCCAATTTGGGGCTAAGGAATTGGCCAGGCTCGCCAGACCTGGTCAATTCTTTGATTTTACGCGCTATCGCCCAACCCTTTATCTTGAAAGGGGTATTCGTAAGGTCTCCATTCCCAATATGACTCTTCGCTATGCCAAAAGAGAAGGAGGGAATGACCTCCTCTTCCTTCACCTTCTTGAACCTCATGCTCTCTCTGAAATCTATGTGGATTCTGTTTTGAGGCTTCTCAAGACGCTCAAGGCCAAGAAATATATTCTTTTGGGAAGCATGTATGACGCGGTTCCTCACACCAGACCTTTCATTGTGAATGGGGGAGCGATCGGGAAAGAAGCGGAGCAGGATTTAAAGAAATCGGGTGCCATGGGAAGTCATTACCAGGGTCCGACAACGATTACTCTCTTGATCACCCAGAAAGCACCGGAGCTTGGCATGGAAGCGATCTGGTTTATCGTCTCTCTGCCTCAGTATGTTGTCCTGGAGGAGGATTATCTTGGAAAGGTAAGGCTGATGGAGATTTTGAATTTGCTCTATCACATCCCAGTGGATGAGAGAGACTTTGAGAGGGCTCTCGAACAGCGCAGGATCATCAGTCAGAAAGTTGAGCGATCAGCGGAGCTGAAAAATCTCCTCCCTCAACTTGAGACCTTGTATGACCTTCGGATCAAATCAAAAGAAGGGGAGGGGATGCTCAAGCTTTCTTCTGAAATAGAGGAAGTCCTCTGGAGAATAACGGGAAAAGATTCAGGAAAAGCATAAGAAAACAACGAATGGAGGCCATGATTATTATCTCAGCCGTTATCCTTCTTTTGCCTGCAAGACAATGATACGGATATTCTATTCGGCAATATCTCTCCTGTAGGGCTTTGCCAGAATTTCGAGTACCCGAAAGTCGAAGAAATTGTTGAAGTGGGAAGGCCAAACCACAATGGCACAATCCACTCCGCCTCCATTTCTTGAGTGGGTCCCTCCTACAGCAATGGTCTTCTGAATGGGTATGGCTCCACTGTCAGCAGCCATAATCGTGCATTCGATCGCCACCTTCATCCCAACACCTAAAAGGGATCTGAGCGCCTCTGCAAGGACCTCGGTATGGGAAGCTCCTGAGAATTTGTTACTGATGGAACGTTCCAGACCGGAAAGGATATGGCTCTGCTTCACTACTTTGCAGCCCATAGCTTCTAATTCCTTAAGAATGTCGAGGCTGAAATCCCAAACACCGGGTTCAGAGAATCCGGGATGGGAACTCACGACCACCAAGTTTGTATCACGGGCCATCCTTTTAGCGAACTTAAGGCCAGTCTCTCCACTCGAACTTGCTACGACCACACTTTTGATGTCTCCCTCTTGCAGTCGCTTGTAAGCGATCTCCACCACATCCGAGGTGTTCCCATAACCCGCTTTCTCAAAATAGTATATTGGTCGTTCGATGCCTTGCATAAATACCTCCTTTGGAAGAAAGTTTGATTCCCATGGAATCTGATGTGAGTCATTGCCTCGAAAGATACCTGGAGAGATGCCAATTTGAAGTTTCTCGCCCCTTGCCTATCCACTCTTGGTCGGACTGGGTACGTTCAGGTGTCAAACAAGAAAATGTGATGTCTTTGCAAGAGAGCTAATCAAGTCTAATAAGTAGCACAAATTGTCAATTCCTGCCAATTTGGGTCAATTCGCAACCGAGTCAAATGACGTCATGGAGAAAAATACCTTTCAGATTAAGAAGTTACAAAGTATTACTATGGCATGGAAAATGCATTTTACCGATTGCTCTGGTAGGAAGAGATAAAGGTCTGAGTTGATCCTAGTGTACTGTCTCAGAAAAAACTTTACACATTTTGTCATTCCGGACTTGATCCGGAATCCAGTGTTTTCGATCTGGATTCCCGCTTTCGCGGGAATGACGACTTTCATCACCATTGTAAAGAAGTGTTAGAGACACCACACTAGATGGTGCTGCCGTGCCTACGGGGGCAACACATTGCCGACAAGGGAGGTTTCTCTTGATCCGAAGGATCTGTTTGATAGGAATTGTCTTTTCTCTCTTTTCGACGTTTTTAACCAATGTTGCCGCCCAGGAAGAGGAGCTTTTCAATCGGCAGCAATTTGAGGGTTTTAGTCTACAAGAAAGGCTGGTTTCTCCGATAGAGGTATCATCTTCTTTTACCTCTTCCCCTCGAGAAGGACCCCGTATTGCAGCCTTAGAGACTCCAATAAGTGGCGAATTCATTTATGATTTCAACCTGGAACTTCTTCTCGGAGGTTGGCCTAAGAAAGAACCCATTTTCGACATCCCCATCGTCGTCAATGATCAAGTGGAACACTGCATCGTACTCTTCCAGACGAGGATTAGAGACAAATTTGTTACCTGGCTTGCCCGGTCTGGGAAATATATCCCTTTTATGAAAAATCTCTTGAAGGAACAGGGCCTTCCTGAAGATCTTGTCTATATGGCGCTGATTGAGAGCGGGTTCGATCCTTATGCTTATTCCAGGAGCAAGGCCGTAGGCCCGTGGCAATTCATCTATCGGACAGGGAAAAGATATGGTTTAAAGGTGAATTGGTGGGTCGATGAACGGAGGGATCCCGAGAAGTCCACGATTGCAGCGGCAAAATACCTGAAGGATCTCTATGAGATGTTCGCCTGTTGGTATCTTGCTGCGGCAGGTTACAATGCAGGGGAATACAGGATTATCAGAGCGATGAAACGCTTCAGGACAGAGGATTTCTGGACGCTGACGAAACATCAGTATCTGAAACGGGAGACGAAAAACTATGTCCCGCTGATGATTGCAGCTGCACTCGTGGCCAAAGACCCGGAAAAGTACGGATTCACCGATATCGAATACCAGGAACCTCTTCGGTATGAAAAGGCGAAGGTCCCCGAGTTGACTGATCTCTCTTACATCGCCAAAGCCTGCGAAATCTCTCTTGAGGAAATCAAGGATCTCAACCCCGAACTTCAAAGAGGGGTTACGCCTCCTAATGAACCCGAGTACGAAATCAAGATCCCCTTTGCCAAGAAGGATCTCTTTACAAAAAACTTCGAAGTCCTGCAGCCTCTTGAGAAGTTCCAATTCAAGACCCATCTCGTCAAGAAAGGAGAGACCCTGAAGGGGATTGCGAGATTATACCGGGTGGATCTTGACCCCTTGCTTGAGATTAACTACCTGAAAAAGACGAGTCCGCTTTCCAAAGGGATGGACCTTCTCATCCCTCTTTCAAAGGATGAAGAAATCAAACCTCTCGCGGTGGCCCAGAAAAAGAATGGGAAGGCTCGAAATGGCAAACCACAAAAGTGACACTGTAACTTTGGTCCTTACGCTATATGAAGCAGGACTTGTGCTATACGCGATGCATTACCTAGCCACATGCATCAATCAGTTAATCCCTGAATCCCTCATCCCCAACCCTGCATCTCTTAACCTCTTTTTGCCCTAACGCCTAATACCGATGGATTGGTCCATCCTTTCTGATCCTTAACCCCTCACGCTTTTTGCCTGCCGGTTTGAAATAAGGCAGGTCGAAGGTACAAAACGAGATTGCAGGGTTTGCTCCCGGTGTTACACACGGGCCTTCTCCACTTTGGGAGGATCGCGACGAACCAGGCGCAGGTATTTCACATTCGGAAAGCCGAGGGTCATCGCAGAGTAACATTTGTGATCCGAAGGGATGCCCAGCCATCCCTTGATCTTAGGGGCATGGTTTACCGCATTCGAAAGGAAGCCGTTGAAGCAACATCCAAGCCCCAGGGTATGGGCCATCAAGGAGGAATGATAGAGGGCTACCGAGCAGTTGAATGAGGAACACGGGTCCCAGGATTCCGCGTGGCAGAGTATCACGACGGGTGCGTGATAGAAGAGACGATCTTTGCCCTGCTTCATCTGTTCGCCTGCATACTCAACCTTTGGAAGGGAGTCACGCAGGTATTCTGCAGTTTTTCGACCGGCGATTAAAGAGAATAAGAGCGTACCGAACCATCCACGAGCTCGCGAAAAGATTTTGTCGTAAAAGCTTATCGTCATCTTCCGTAGCTCTTCAATCCGGTCTGGCGATGTCAGCACCACGTACTGGACATTCTGGCTATTGGTCCCTGTGGGCGCATATCTTCCCACATCGAGGATTTTATTCAAGACCTCTTCCGGGACAGGGTCAGGGGTGTAGGTTCGAATCGAACGCCTCTCCCTTAAGAGGAGTTCCAACACTTCAGGAGAGGTGGCAGGAGCTTCCCCTTTTTTTGGGTGCATATCAAAACAGAT
This sequence comes from uncultured delta proteobacterium, assembly GCA_963711845.1. Taxonomy (GTDB): domain Bacteria; phylum Desulfobacterota; class BSN033; order BSN033; family UBA1163; genus CAVQFR01. Next base: position 123,873 of record CAVQFR010000004.1, on the reverse strand, counting down.
TCCTTCATGAAGAATAGCCCCTGTTGGACACACCGCTCCACAATGTCCGCAGCCGATACACCAGTCTCCTCGGACCATTTCGGATTTAGCCTCAACCATATCGAGGACAAAACTCGGACAAACCGCGACGCATCGCTCGCATCCAATGCAATCTTTTGTGATCACCACCGGCGGATTCATCTTGCGTTTCTCCATTCAAGTACCTCCGTTTTCCAAAACTCATCCGTGAGGAGAACGGCGAATGTTAAATCGAATTCCTTCAATCATGCAACGTTTGACCATTTTGGTCAAATGGAGGGCCCTCGTCGTCGAAAAAGGGAGAGGAACCTGCCCAGAGCAATTGAAAGGTGAGGGGGTAAGATTTCTGAAGGTTCTTTCCTTGACAATCTTCGTTCGATATATCACGCTTATAGAAATCAATTGATGTCCGTATTCTCGACTTCTTACGCCCCATAGGCCACTCAAGAATAGCGATGACAGACAGAGACATGGCAGCGACCAGGGAGGATCAGGCTTTCTGTCCAGCGGCAACGTAGACTATCCCAGCTTATTCTTAATAGCCGCTGCAACGGGCTCAAGGGCACGTAACAAGGCCTTTGGTATCCGCTTGCCTCTGCTCGGGTATCCCGCTATCAGCCTTGCGGCGATGGCTTCCCTGACCCCGGACCGATTCGATATTCGCCTCATCGATGAAGCCAATGAACCTGTTCCATATGGGCAAAACTGTCAGTTGGCCCTGATCGTTGGATTGACCCACCACATGCCGAATGTGTATCGTATCGCCGATCGGCTGCGGTCTGAAGGGACGAAGGTGATATTGGGCGGATTCCATGTAACGGCTCTGCCGGATGAATCTCTGGAACACGCTGATTCTGTGATCCTTGGAGAGGCTGAAGCCATATGGCAAGAAATTCTCGATGACTTTACACGTGGGAACCTGAAGAAAAAATATGTTGGCCGGGAGACAGACCTTGCCCGGCTTCCGAACATCAGGCGCGACCTTTTTAACAAAAAATTCTACTACCCCGGAGAAATCATTGAGACCACTCGCGGTTGTGCGGTCGGATGCAAGTTTTGTGGGGTTCAAAACTTTTTCGGGAGAAGGTACAGGGGACGGCCGCCTGAAGCGATTCGAGAGGAGCTGACGGCCCTGTTCGGCCCGAGGCCCCCACAAGCACGATGGAAGACCTGGCTGGCACGACACTGGCACCCCGACATTCCCTACTTTATCGAAAGGCGCCTCCTGTATGTGATGGACTCTAATTTCGTTTCAGATCCAGGTCATGCCCGGGCGGTGTTGGAAGTCTTCAAGGACTGCGATATCAGGTGGTATGGCCATGCCAGCTTCAACCTTACACGCGACGAGTCGATGCTGGACCTGATGGCCGAGTCCGGCTGTATCGGAGTGAACATCGGCTTTGAGTCGCTCTCTCAAACAGCGATTGATTCTATGCGCAAATTCCCGAACCGGACAGCTGAATATGCCGATTGTATTCGTCGCCTTCATGAACGCGACATTGGCGTCATGGGCACGTTCATTGTCGGTTTTGATGAGGATTCACCCGCAGTCTTCGACCGGGTTGCAGAATTCGCCGTAGAAAACCGCCTGGAGACAGCCTTTACACTCATCCTCACCCCTCTTCCTGACACCCCGCTCTACGCGCAGATGGACTGCGAGGGACGGATTTTCAGCCGCAACTGGAGCGATTACGATCACGGCTCGGTGACGTTTTTCCCCAGGAATATGACTCCAGGGCAACTTCACTGGGGAATGCGATCAACGTGGAAGAAAATCTATTCTTGGCGGAGCATCTGGCACAGGATTATGACAAAGCCTCGTGTTCGGCCTTTCTTCTATCTTCCAGTAAACATCGGATTTCATCGCTGTACCCGCCTGATCTGCTCCGAAAGGCTCTGGCCTCCTCCCAACCCAACCTCACACGAATCGTTTCACCAAAATTCCTCAATCCCGAGATAACTTTTTTAATCTTCCTTTTTTAATTTGCAATCAGAAATTTGCAATTTGCAATTTCTTTCCATTCCGGATTGTGCAATACGTGCCTGCGGCAAGCAGGCGCAATCTGAAATTAAATACTGGTTTTCCCGTGGATTAGGTCTGAGAATGGTACCAATTGCCATTCCTTTGGCAGATCCGGTCAAATCTCGACCAATCCGATGAATTCTTGAATATCGATAATAGATATTCGCTATGGTGTAGGCCTTGGGCTGGGTTTTGGCTGTTCTGCGGCTGGCAAAAGTTGAGGATCCCCGGTTGATTCTTCTTGCACCTCCCGAATCGTAGAGGCTGAAGGCTCGGAAAGATCCCGAACCCCTCCATGCTCGTCACTCACGATAGGACATAGTGGATACCCGGCATGTGTTTCAACGATCATTCCAGAACTTCCGTCCGAAAGGACAACCCGCCGCCCGGGAGCCAATACATTCAGCAATGATAGAAACCTGGAGACATACTCTTTGTGAAGTTTTCCGGCCAAGGTGTCCTTGATCAGAATCGTTGCGGTTTTGGCTACGCTCAACGCCGGCCGATAGGGGCGAACGGTTCGAAGGGCATCGTAGACATCGGCGATGGCTACAAGAAGGCTCGCAAAATGGAGCGTGTGTTGCGGTAGGTTCCTCTGGACTTTCGGATATCCAGATTGGTTGGCCCCCATGTGGTGCTGGTAGGCCACTACCGGAAGAAGAGGGTTTGCCGATTCCACGCCCGGGATATCGAGGAGGAGCCGTGCACCACAGGAGGGGTGTCTCTGCATGAGGAGCCACTGCTCCGGTGCGAGAGGACCATTATGGTTCAGGATCTCCTTAGGAACCTCCTTCTTTCCGAGATCGTGGCAGAGAGCGGCCATGGCAATCGCGCTGACCATCTCGTCGGAAACCTGGAGCGCCTGAGCCAGGGCCGAGGAGAGAACGCAAACATTGAGGGCGTGAGTAAAGGTGTAGTCGTCGAAATTCTTCATCTCACGGATAGGCTCAAAAAGCTCCCTGCCAACGGCGAGACGGGCCACAATCGAGCACACGACCTCGCGGGCTCGAACGAGACCTTCGGGCTTTTTGGATTCGAGATCGGAGAGGACTTCCTGAGCCTCGGCAAGAAATCCCATATATCCCGTAACTGCCTGGGTTAGGACCGAATCGGGGTCCGCCCGTCTTTCCAGTTTAAGGGAGCCTGCGACAATTTTAGAACCTCGGTAGGGGGGCCGGCCCTTGGAAGCAACATTTTCGATCCAGGCTGTCAGATCGTCCTCGCCTGCATCGGCCTCGATCTGAACACTCTCGAATCCGAGTTGCTGGAGTGATTGGAAGAGAGCTCGAAAGGATGCAGGGAGGGTTTCTATCCTCCGGTCCTCGACAATCGTATCATTTCCGAGGAAGGTGATCCTCACAGGCCGTCCCCATTCGGTAAGCTTCTGCGAAGCTTGCCGGACCGATTGGAGAACCTGCTTGGTCCCTGAAGGATAGATTCGTCGCATCCGAAAGAGAGCTCCGAGGGCATGAAGAAAATAATCAAGGGCATTCTGCGCCATAGCTTTTCTCCCTATTTTCAGGATCCTGGAGGCTCTGCTCGGTCAGCGATCTTTTTTGCTGTTCCCTCTGTGGGTTAGAGAGTGAAGTCCGAGCTCTCTTTAGAGCCCTGAGGGCTTCCCTCACGACCTTTGGGTGCGGATGGTTTGAAAGCGCCTGAAGTGTCGGAAGACCCTGAGGAAACCCTTGCTGTCCGAGGACAATGGCGAGATTACGGGTCACATACCAAGGGCTGGTGCGGGACTTCGTCACAAATGTTGGCGTTGCGGCTGAAGAGAAGCAGGAGAGGAGGTTGACGAGAAAATGGCGTGTGGCGATCTTTTTCTCTTCTGCAAGAGCCTTTAGCGCCGTGTCGAGGAGACACCTTTCGTGGTTCACGGCAAAGGCGACCAAAGCCTGCTGTTCCGCGAACGACGTTTTGGCAAGGGCCGAGAGACCCTTTTGAAACAAATCCTTGACAAAAAAAGGGACAGAATCGAGTAGATCCGGGAATGCTCGATCAACAAACTTGATGAATCCAAGAGCACGGAATGGGCCAAGCTGTCCTGCCCGGAGCCTGATACGGTCGAGGAGCCTTTTCCTAGAATCCTCTTCTTCCTCACCAGCCAATGCCAGGATCAACTGGTCCAGGTATTCATTAGGTTCCTCGTGCAAAATCAGCGAGTGCTCCTCGGGGCCCGTCGAGGCAGAAGGATTCATCAGGAATTCGAGCGACTCGGAGTACTCCGTATCCATAAAAGGGTTTTCCGTCAGATTAATAATAAAGTCCTCTATCGTCTTCCACACCTCCGCTGCAAAGCCTCCGTCTTTCCCGGGAGCAAGCCTAGATCTGACCAATGAAAGGAGTTCATCGGTTTTGGTGAGCGGGGCAAAACGGCGGTAGACCTCCACAAACCTTCGGGTTCCTTGGTTACCCATCGCAGCGAGGCCTGCCAGTAGATCGACAAATCGCTCTCCGTCGATCTCTCTCAGCAGAGAGCTCTTTCCAGGTCCCAATCGCCCGGACTCCTGGCCTTCATGTCCCACGATACGCACGAGGTCCCTCGCGGAGAGGCACTTACCCATTTGAGCAAGATAGTCAAGGATCTCTTCACGCCGCCTGTCGGGAAGAAGAGCTAGAGCATTTTCTAGACGCTCTCCCAACTTGAACAGCAATTTTGTAAACCCTTCTGAATCGCCACGCCCCGATTCGGTCCACTCGGCCTTTGCGGCCTCCCAGAATTCGTCGGAGTCGAGAGCTGCGACAAGTTGTTCGGGGGCCGCTTCGTGAATCATCATTGCAAGCCAGGCGTGGCGGCGTCTTTCTTGCAGGTCATCTTCCGAATCCTTAATAACCGTATCCATGATCTCACTATGGAGTTGATCGAGCTTGAGGGGTTCAATGTCAATGGCGAAGACTTCAGAGCGGAGCTTTTGCCGCAGTTCATCACCTTCCAACTTGGGAACTGACATCACCCTGGCGAAAGTCCAGACATCATCGAGGGTCACGTCTTTCGTCCAGAATATTTGGAGGACCTTTCGTGCGTGAAGCATCGAAGCAAGACTGCTCGCCTTTCCGGCGACGAATTCTCCCGAGACGACCAATTCGTTGGAGGTGATTCCAATCGTAAGAGAGCCTTGGGAGTCGAGGGGGGCAGAGTTAAGAACGTTCTTAGCGACTTCCAGAAGGGTCGGATGTTTGGCAGGGTAAACGCGGACACCACGTATGAGGTGCAACAGGTTCAAAGCGAATGCCTCAACCTTTCTGGAGAGTAAAGACACCTCTCTATTTTTCTGGCAAATCATAGCGCCCTCAGAAGCGACCGTAGACCCCTGGAATGATCGTTCCGCCGACGTGGGCGGACGAGATGCGACCTGGTCGACAATCTCTTGTTAAGCAAGTTCAATGCCAGGGCGGGAGAGATCGCCTAAGTCTTTGTTTAAATAGCCTATATTCAGCTTGTAACTGCATACTCATGACCGGGGAGTGACTTTTTTTGTCACCCAGAATTTCTCAGAACTGGCTTTAGACACATGCGGGGGTGAGCCCGTTAACACGGACAAATCAGAATACCGGATTAGCAAAAGGTTGGGCGTCCGCCAAAAAGAAGTGGGCCCGATCACTAAACATTATAGCGTAGAGGGCATAGTGCATAGTGTAAAGAATATAAGTCAGTTTTGTTACCTTACTCCTCTTCCCCCTTTGCCCAGCCTTATCCGCTCTGCTTGTTCAGTCTCCTAATCTGAAATTTTCCGATTATTTGAGAAGATTTCCTTGAGTCGACTCAAGCATGTGAATGACTTCCTGTGCTCCGCAGGCGGTCTTTTTTTTGACATGCCGCCCCGTTTCTCGTATATTCAAACCAACCCATTTTGATATGGATGGAGGAGGTTAACATGAGAGTTACTAAGATTAGCGAAGTAAGAAAAGAATCATTGAGCGGCCCTCTTTTTACCGGCCCGGATGTGACGAGGCAAGTCCTTCTACCGGACAGTAAAGAGTTCAACGTCAATGTTGTGAATTTCGGGAAGGGAGTTCGGAACAAATTTCATTCCCACGACAGCGAACAAATCCTGGTGGTCACTTTCGGAAAAGGGATTATCGCCACAGAAACTGAAGAGAAAGTGATCACCACAGGAGATGTTGTTATTATCCCTGGTGGCGAGAAACACTGGCACGGTGCGACCAAAGACTCGAAGTTCTCGCATATCTATGTGTCTCGTTTGGGAAGCAAATTGACTCAATTGGAGGAATGAAATCTGGGGTCATCCATAAAAAGTTGGCCCTTTCCAAATGCACGCATTGCGTTTGCCGGAGAGCGCTAAGAGCATAGGGTATAGGACGCTGCGCAAAGAATATCATTCAAGAACAAACCGCAAAGATCAGGGCGCACAGCGTCCCGAGGAACTTGCATCTTAAATTGCAGAACACGGGTTTCGGATGGAATAAAAGAAAGGATCAACGGGCTATTGGGTTATGGAGCCATCAAGCCATCAGAAGAGGAAACCAGGGGTTGCGTCCGGAAGTTCTTCTATCTGTTTCGAGAAGTTTCCTTGGATCGAATGAGATGGAGGATAATGAAAGGAGTCTTTTTCGAAACGGTAACCACAGGTGCCTCCGCAATGAGCCACTTCATCGATGTCTCTTTGGTCTATTGGAAAACTCTTACACATCCCCAAACGGAATTTATTATAGGTACGACAAAATCGTTTTTGCGTCAACATGGGGCAGGCAAAAACGAAAGAGCAACATCGGGCACATTGATGGCATTCCCCTTTTCGAAATGCAAGTTGTCTCTTTACATACCCCTTTCTGAAATAAACAAAATAGATTCGCCTGAACTTGCCCATCAAATGAACCACGAGCGAGCTTCCTCTCTGACTTAAACCGGTTGATGTCAGGTTTGTTTGAACAATACATTTTATAACCTAAAATTAACCAAACCACCACTCCGTAATTTTATTTAAATCAGTAATCGCTCTTTCCTGGTCCCCAGCGGAGGCACCCCCACTTCCATGATAAATGCTCTTATAAAATAAAAATTGAAAAAGTGGCCGTTCGTGAATTGATGGGACCGGTAGAATTGTTAATCGCTCAATATGTTGCAAATATATATTCCCTCTCACACGACCCCTCTCCTCTAAGGAAAGAAGGGGAGGGGAGAGGGTCATTGTTTTTCTAGCTTAAAGTGGTATAATAATTTGCCATTAGTAAGCTGATAAATGGTAGAGAATGAGGGATTGAGATGACGACTGAGGAGCTTGCGGAACTTTTTCTGGCGCACCTATACGAGCTTGCAGACGAGGCCCCACATCCCAATTTCCTTTTTTCCGTAAATGATTTTGTACCTAAGTTAGGGACTACTGACCGAGAGGAGGTCCAGAAAGCCATCAACTACCTGGGAGACAGGGGATTCATCATCCTGGCCAGTTTTAACATGCTTGGCGGAATCAGTGCAGGAATTACTATCGAAGGGAGTATCTTCGTGGAAAAAGGAGGGGAGACGGGTATGATCGAACAGTACGGAAAGAACCCAAAAACATTGGTAAGAACCCGTTCCGAACCCTCTTTCCCACACGTTCATCAGGAAAAAACTGAGACGGTGAATGAAGAGAGACAGAGTCCCTTCTTTGCCCTCCGTGGGGTGGAGGCAATTCTTGAAGATATCAAGGATATCCTTGAAAGGGATGATACTGTGGCTGCTGATGCCAAGAGAGATTTGCTCTCCGATCTCGCCACGCTTAAGATTCAAATAGGACGAAACATGAAAAGCAGACAAATCATCGATGTAGTGTTGAGCAACCTGTCAAGCATTCCGTCAATCGCCCCTCTCGTCACAGGATTAAACCAAATCGTCGAGACCTACTTCAGATGACTCAAACATGTTCGGCGTCATGTGCTGACATGACACAATTCATAGAAAGGTGTCATCCATAAGAAAGGAGGGATTGTATTTGGTCAAAAAACTATTTTCGTCTCTCGCAGCGAAGCTGAAAGGCTCTCCCAAAGTGGTCGGAGAGATCATGTATGGACTGTTGCTCCATGAGCCGGTGCTGGTAATGCGGAAGGAAAGGGGACACCTGGACAACCTATTTATGCTGATCATTTTCGGAGATATGATCGGTCTCCCTGTACTTCCACCGTATTATTCCTTGCGACTCCTTCCGCATATCATTCCTTCCCTTAAGACATGGACAAGAAGGGTCCTGAGAGAAAAAGATGTGACCGATTTTGTAGCAAATGATCTTTGATAAGAAACTGGACCTTTGATGAGGTGGCAGGGCTTGGAATTAAATTATTTGATTGACAAGTGCGGAATTTCTTGCTAAGGAAACTAAAATCCCACTTTTTTTGACGCCTGAAACATCGGTGGAAAAAGGGCATGTCCAGATAAAAAGGCCCTATATATCCTGTCTTGGGTGGGTGGGGTTTGGGGTGGGAATGAAAGGATATATAGGGCCATCTAGTTTAACGTTAACGCAAATTATACCAAAGATAAAAAATTTGTCAAGAACTTTTTTTATTTCTCCGCCAAGGGAGAAAGTGTTAAGATTTAGGCAAGTTGCGAAGGCGGGACTTAGTGAACTTTTGCACGTGAAAACAATTACAAATCACTCTATCTCTTAGTTTTTCTTTCCTTTATTGTCCTCTAGCTCCAGGTCAGAGCATAGCTTAGACATCCAATCGCAAGGCGATAACTTCGGGTCGTAAGAGATAGTAAACCGTAAGTGGAAGCCGGAAAGAACACAGCATCGAATAAGGGTTGAAATAACGCACTGAGTTTAGGAGGTAATTGCCATGGAGAAAATCAAGCTCGACAACAGTACACGTGTTTTCCCCATGCCGATGGTTGTTGTCGGCGCGGTGGTCGAGGGCAGGATTAACTATCTGGCCGTCGCGTGGGTTTGCTGGGTGAACCCAAACCCTCCGATGATCGGGGTGGCTTTAGGAAAAGGGCACCACACAAACAAAGGCATTCGTGAGCACAAGGAATTCGGCATCAGCATTCCCAGTGTTGATCTCATTAAGGCAGTGGACTATGTGGGCCTTGTTTCCGGAGCCAAGACAGACAAGTCGAAAGTTTTCGACTCCTTTCAGGGGCAGCTACAATATGCTCCGATGATAAGGAATTCCCCGCTGACCTTAGAGTGTAAAGTGGTCACCAGGATTGATCTTCCTTCTAATGAGTTCTTCATCGGAGAGATTGCCGGCGTCTATACCGAAGAACGCTATTTAACCGACGGCAAGCCCGACATAAAAAAGATCAAACCGTTTATGCTGACGATGCCTGACAGCCGGTATCGGGAGGTAGGAGAGATTATCGGGCATGCTTGGAATATCGGCAAGGGTTTCCAGATCTAAAGATTAAGAGTGAATAAGGGACCTAATTTTTGTCCTTGGCCGGCAAGCGCCCCATCTTATCAAAGCGCGATAGGCAGGAAATGCGGAATTTATCATAATGGTTGAGTCGGGATGCCACAGTCAAGATCATGGCTGATACGTAAGGAGTTAGATTATTTTAAGAAGCCAGCCTACAAGGAAAGAGGGTCGTGCTGGGCATTTGCATGGAATCATTTGGGACAGAGACACTAGATGGCTTCATCGTGTGAGGATTACCGTTTCCAGCAGCAACTGCTTGTCTTAAAGAAACGTCTGGCTGAAGATAAGCTGAACCCGGAAGAACGGGAAGAGATCGAAAGGCTTATTCAGGAGCTGGAAAGAAGATTGAAGATGTGAAAGGGATGCATCCCTTTTTCCGTGGCCGTCGATAAGAAGCGTGTGGGAGTGATATGACCCGGAAGGGAAGGGGGGTTTTATTGCTTAATCATCTTTTCCTTGGAACCTTCCTGGGCCATGGCATCGATCTTTTCCCTGAGTTTTCCCATGTCACCGAATAACGCGTCAGGGCATTTTTTGGTCCGCCTGGGGAAAAATGAGGTTTTCAACACGCTCTACACGATTGACGGAGATAAAGAATAAATCGCAGAAACCCAGTCTTGTTAATTATGGATGAGGCCTGAGATGGTGATGAGAAAGAACCCTAGCGGCAGGAGACCTACTCGCGGTTTATTTCATGGACATCTATCGATCCTTGTTCTGGTGCTGCTGATTGTCATCATTTGCGGCTTCATTCTCTTTCATTTTGTGTTGCCTGCTCCACCCGAAACTCTAGTCATGACGACGGGGACAGAAGGCGGAACCTATACGGTCTTCGGCAGACGGTATCAGGAAGCCATGGCCCGCGAAAAGGTCCAGCTTCAGTTACTCCCCTCTTCCGGTTCGGTGGAAAATTTCAATCGCCTCAAGGATAAGTCCTTTCAAGTCGATGTCGGTTTTGTCCAGGGGGGAACGATCTCAGCCAAAGAGGCCCCCCATCTCGTTTCTTTAGGGGGGATATGTTATTCACCCCTGTGGGTTTTTTATCGAGGCCAAGAACCGTTTGACGACCTTTCCCTTCTGAAAGGAAAGAGAATTGCGATTGGTCCAGAGGGCAGCGGCGCGCGCAAATTCTCGACGGAATTGCTCAGGGCAAGCAACGTTTTGGAGCCACCCACGAAATTATTTGACCTTTCCAGCGCGGCTGCCGTTCAGGCGATTTTGGAGGGAAGGGTGGATGTCATCATGATTTCTTCCACCGTGGACAACGCTCTCGTCCAAAAACTCTTGCGTGCCGAGGGTATCAAACTGATGGATTTCAGGCAAGCGGAAGCCTATACGAGGCTCTATCCAGCCTTATCTCAGGTCATCTTGCCTAAAGGCATACTGGATCTCTCCAAAAACAAGCCGGCCACGGACATTCATCTCTTGGCGACGGCAACGAGTCTCGTCGTCCGCAAAAACCTGCATCCAGCGATGATGTATTTACTCTTGGATGCTGCCGTTGATATTCATGGCGACGCGGGCTGGGTCCAGAAAGCAGGCGAATTCCCCTCGCCCAAATCACAGGATTTTCCCTTGAGTGATATTGCGGAACGATTTTATAAATCCGGTCGCCCTTTCCTGCTTGATTACCTTCCTTTCGGAATGGCTGCTTATATTGACCGGATGATTTTAATTCTAGTGCCAGCGGTGGTCGTCCTGATTCCTCTGCTTCGAATCATCCCCTCGCTCTATTTCTGGTGGAACCGGCGGAAACTCTACAAGTGTTATGAAGATCTTAAGAATCTCGAAATAGAAATAGTGGAAGATTCAAGGCCTGGAAGGATGATGGATTATCAAAAAACACTGGACCGAATTGAAGCCTTTGTCAATGAAATTCGTGTCCCTTTAGCCTTATTTAAAGAAGTTTATACACTTGAAGAGCACGTTGACCTCGTTCGCGATAGGCTTGCCCGATTGGACCAACGGTCGAGAGAGACAGAAAAATGCTTTGTCTGAAGGTGGTTGCCATTCGTTTCACGCTTCACAGCTTCAACCATCGCTCGGCATTGAGGTGATAGATCTTTTCTTTGTCCGAATCACTGATCGGCGTTCTTTCGACGAGATCCACCGCTTCCTTTGGGCTTACCCAGGGGTAGTCGGCTGCAAAGAGAATCCGGTCCGCTCCCATCGCGCTGACGGCGCACACCAAGGCTTCCGGCTGATACTTGCCGCTCGTCGTGATGATGACGTTTTCTTTGATATATTGCGAAAACAATCTCTTCAGTTTTCTGGATTTGAAGGCCATGACATATCCTTCGTCCAGACGACCCAGAAGATAGGGAAGGGATTCTCCCAGATGGCCCAGGATGAGGATGGTTTTGGGGAAAGCGTCGAAAACGCCAGCGCCGATGATTCGGAGAGCGTGCGTAGCGGCCTCCACGCCCCAGCTCCAGATGGGCCCCTCGAGTTCACGATGCCCCTCATAAATCTTTCTGGCCTCATGAGAGGGCTCCATGATGTGCAAGTAAATGGGCACCCCCAGGGCTTCTGCCCGCTCCCAGAGGACCCAGAACTTCTGTTCGTCAAGATATTCGAAATTTGTATGGCCCTGGATCATGGCCCCTTTGAACCCGAGCCGAGTGACCGCTCGCTCCAGTTCATCGGCGGCCGCTTTGGGGTCCTGGGTGGGAAGGCAAGCAAATCCGGCAAACCGGCCAGGGTACTTGCGAATGATTTCTGCCTCGGCATCGTTGATCTTCTTGGCTGTCGCTACAGCAGCGTCTCTATCGATCATCCCTTGAACCCCTGGAGAACCGCTTGAAAGGACCTGCATGGTGATCCCCGATTCATCCATAAGAGGCAGGCGGAATTTTTCAAAATCGCCTATTCTTGAACCCACCAGAGGGGTCTCGGCGAAATTGACTGACGCAGACAATCCCGTCCTGGCTAACCATTTCGCCTTTATCTCTGCAACCTCAGGGGTTCCCCAGTGTTCCTCTACACATATTCTTTTCATCTTAGTCCGGTCTCCTTTCGTGATACTATTTCCCTTCGGCTGCTGACGCCTTCATGAGCTGCCGGACCATCCCGTATTCGTCGGTCATGATCTTTCTAAACTCCTCACCCGGGACAAAGTCCTCGATAGCTCCGATTTGCTGGATTGCATTCACCACCTCGGGTGTTTTGACGGCCTTTTCGACGGCCGGGACTAACACCTTTTTCACCGAATCGGGAACACCCACGGGAAGATAGAATGAGAAGCGGATGGACATAATATCGCGCTTATAGCCCAGCTGTTTGAGGGTGGGGATATCGGGAAACTCAGGGACTTTCTGGGAGGTCAGCAAGACTCGCAGCTTTCCGGCTTTGACATGAGGAGAGATCAAACCGAGGGTCAGAGCGGATGTTTCCACATGCCCGCCCAAAAGAGCCGTCAGGGCAGGCGATGCCCCTTTGAATGGAATCATATTGATGGCATTTCCCGTTTCGAGCCGAATCACCTCGAAATTGAAGAACCCTACCGAGCCCACACCCGTTGAGCTGCCCCGGACCTTTCCTGGATTCTGTTTCATATAGGTCATCAATTCTCCGAAGTTCTTCCAAGGAGAGTCCGCCAGCACCGGCATCATCATCGGGACAGAGACAGCCGAACATAACGGGTCGAGATCCGTAAGAGGATGATAGGGAATGCTTTCCGGGTTGACCGCATGAGCGTAATAGATCCCCGAAATTGCGAATAGGAGATTGTAACCGTCCTTCTTGCTCCTGACTACGGAATCGGCTCCGATGGTTCCGCCTCCGCCGGGCTTATTGACGATAATGACGGAAGTCTTCAGGATCTTCGACAATTCCGTAGCAATCGCCCTTCCCGCAAGATCCACCGTATCCCCAGGCGACAAAGGAATGACCATTTGAATGGGTTGGGTGGGATAGGTTTGAGCCTGTATTGGATGATGCCAAAGGACGAAGCAAAAGAAGAAAGGAACTCCCAAAAAGAACCATGCACACTTCTTCATTCTCATTCCTCCTTAAATCTGTTTTAATGATCCTCCACAAATCGTTTAGATCCCCACAAACACTTATTTTCTTTGAGTAGAATATTCTCGAGCACATGTCAATGGGAAACGATCTTTCATCCTCTCCAACAAGAAATTCTCGGCCCACCGTTAATCTTTTGACAATCCTCTCCCAGGGTAATATCATAGGGCAGATCATGCTTAACAACTTCGGGGGTCCTTCTGGGGAATAAAACCCATTTTCGAATCGGCATTTTTTTGTTCCCAGGAAAGCGGGAGGATCAGAAATATTTGAGACGGGCACAGGAATGGCACAGGAGGGAATGATCGATGATGGAAAGGCGCAAGGAAGAAAGGCATGTTGTGCCTGAAATATACAGGAAGTACGTCACCTTCAAAGTCAGGAAAGGTTCAGGGGAATTTGTCCCCACGGAGCTCCTTGATTTCAGCCATAATGGTATTAGGATGAAGAATCCACACGGATTATCGGTTGATTCAGACATTGAGTGTATCATCGCCGCACCTAAATCTCTTACAAAAGAGGTCCTGTTTACCGGAAGGGTTAAGTATTGTATTCAAGAAGAGTCAGAGGGAGATTATCTCATCGGGGCAGAAGTCGTTGAAACGAACGATCAGATAGGTTTTGAAGTATTTTTGAAAGTACACAATTTTATCAAAGAAAGAATTGGAGACATCTTTTAAGGACGAAAGTGAGCCTCTTTGTGTAAGTTCGGCAGCTGCTCGTCGTTGGCAGAAGGGACATAAATATCTATTAAGTAAGTCCGCTATCACGCCTTTGGCGGGTGTAGATGGTCTTATAACGATCATGGAAGGCTGTGATACAGGTTGTGCATTCTTCGGAGGACGTATCCACGGGTTCGAGAAGGACTTCAAACCCCACTTCTTTGTATTGTTCTACCATCTCCGATAGGCGAGGTTCATCGATGGTGAACCGTTTTTCCCAACCTTGTTTTTTGAGTTCTTCTTCCCGGCTCATACTGTAAACGATGAACGATGGACCATGGACTATGAACGAAGAATCATCACCTGATTTCTAACTATTCATTTTAACATACAGATTTTAGAAAAGGTCTCCCATTTCCTGGTTTACTCTTGGCATCTTGCCGTGCTCAATAATATAATGCTGAAGCATTTCACTTTCTCTCTTCGAAAACATCTGGTCTTCGACATACATAAAATACTTTGCCTCTTCGTTGAGCTCCAACTGATCCGTAAGCTCTTGTCTTAAATTCATTGCTCCCTTGATGTAAATCACTGTCTCTTGTTCATTCAGAAGCTGGAAAACTCCTTCCTTGCCCGGGACGGCCGCAATATTCTCTTGATTAAACTCAACCCATAACCTCTTCTTAGGAGGAAGAACGGGTTTGGAGAAGAGTAGACGGAGGTCACGCTGAAGACATCTTCTTGCTTCCTCCTGAGAAGCCGTAGGAGAGAAACCAAGAGCCACCTCCTTGAAATTTCCTCCCCTTTCTGAGATGGGAAGAACAGGCATGACCTGACAGGATCGATACGCAAACCCCTCTTCCTTACCGAGATATGGGTTCAAAGGAGGATGATCCATCAAGGTCATGTCCAAATCCCCTGAACCACCCAGAAACCGGTCTATAGATGAGGCTGCCTTTCTACCAGATATTAATCCCCGCGTTCGCTAAAAAAGGGATAGTTTCCATTCCCGCTGCAAGCAGCGGGGCTCTCTAACGGGGTAAAAATGAATTTTCGCCAGGAAATCAGATCATCTCGAACCGAATTGAAGTTTCCATCCTTCAGAATGAGTGATGGCCTTAGGTTGACAGATTCCCACACAAGGTGCTGGTTCTGCACCATAGCCAGGTCGGCAAGGAGCGCAGCTATACTTGATTTTCTTGCGCTCCTCTTGTTTCACAAATGCGACGGGTTCTTCGCGGAAGATGTCAATCTCGTCCGGACCCACCTCGAGGATTTTGGCGGGACAGACTTCAGGGCACTTGCCGCAACCATTGCACTTGTCCGTGTCGATGGTGACATACCAGTCGCCAGACCCATCCCTAAAACCATAATTGGCTATCATTTTTATTTCCTTTTTACTTCGTTTTTTCGGATTTAATCCCATTTGCGGACCAAATCCGCAATGAGTGAGTGATTAGGCCTTTCTTGCACTCTTTGCTTTGCCTGCTTTCAACAGAGCATTTCCAAAAAGAGCTGCTCCGATCGCGCCAGCGAGCTGCGTGTCAAAGGGATAACCACGGTCGATATACTCTTTTTTGTTCCAAACGCGATCAGCCGTTTTAATCCCCAGTTCCTTTTCGAGCCTCTTCACGACTCCTTCGTTTTTGGCGATTCCGCCAGTGATGACAAACTTCTCCTTCACCCCAAGGCGGTTCAGGAGCTCCATAATTCGATGCGCCATCGCGGAGCAGTAAGCCGCCATAATATCGTTTTCAGGCATTCCCGACTCCAATAAACCGACGACTTCGCTCTTGGCAAACACGACGCAGGTGCTGCTGATCATAGGAGGTTCTTTCTGAATCTTGAAGGAGCGGGTGCCGATTTCCCAAACAGGGACCCTGATCAGGTCAGCAAAAACTTCCATCCCTCGTCCCGTTCCAGCCGCACACTTGTCATTCATCATGAAATTGAGAACCTTGCCCCGATCATCGACATTGATGGCCTTACAGTCCTGACCTCCCATATCCATGACGGTCCTCACTTCTGGGCCATACATGAAATTCGCTCCACGAGCGTGACAGGAGATTTCCGTAATGGACTGCTGAGCCATAGGGACATTGACCCTGCCGTAGCCTGTCCCGATGCAGTAATCCATATTCTCAATCTTCATGTCGGTTTTCTCTAATGCAAACCCCATACCTTTTCGGGCACTGTTTGGACTGTCTGAACCGGTCCGCGTGTTGCCATAGGCGAAAAATTCGCCATCGACCATAACGACAGCTTGAGTGCTCACCGACCCAACATCGACTCCGGCCGTGATCACCTTACCTTTCTTCCAATCTATATCCGGGTTCACCCAATTGGTTTCAGGCCATCTCCAAAATTCTTGGGTCTTTACTTCCTCAGCCATCTTCTCCTCCTTCCTTATTCAGGCGACTAAGTTATCTTAAGCTATTAACCTTTCCCTGCTGTGACGGTCTCTTTTTCCAAGACCTTTGTCTTGACTTCTTCTGCCGTAACCCCGGCGAGTGCCGCTTCTGCTGCCCCAAGAGCACCCATATAATCGGGATCCTCTGGCACTTTGACATCCATTTCGATCGTCTTTTTAAGAGAGTCAATGAATCCGGCGTTTTTCGCCATCCCACCGACCATCACAACGTCCTTTTCCAGCCCGACGATACGCGCCACGGAAGCCAATTCTTCCTGAAATGGCATTCATTACAGCCCGGGCAATATCAGGTTTTGGGGTTTTTTGATGAATCAGTGAGACCACCTCGGATTCTCCGAAGACCGCGCATTGGGCATTGGTCGAAAGCGTCTGGGTGGACTGAAGCGTGATCTTGGACATCTCATCCACGGAGACTTCGAGTGCCCTGGACATAGCCTCAATAAAGGTGCCTGTCCCCGCCGCGCACTTTTCATTGATAGCAAAATCTAAGACTTTTCCCTCTGGGCTTATTTTGATCGCCCGGCCTTCTTCTGCCCCCACATCGATGACTGTTCTCGCTGTAGGAATCAGTTTAATAACTCCCCGAGCATCGGCTGCGGCATCCGGAATGGAAGCATTTGCAAAGGCCACTCGTTTCGCCGAACTCCCTGTGGCCACCACTCGCTCCACGTCCTTTCGGGCAAGGCCCGCTTTTTTCAGAACTTCGTCATAGAGTTGTTCCACGGCCTCGGCCTTTTTGATTCCTGTGGGACCCGCAGCTTTCCCGAGGATTTGACCATCTTTCTTAACGACAATATGAAGATTTTTTCCGCCTACATCTATCCCTGCAACTATCATCAGAATCCTCCCTTTTTTATCACTAGGCTACTTTCTTGAGCCCTAATGTTTCAGTTACGAAAAGAGCAAAACTTTTTATATGTTCAGGGTACTCCCGACGTGTCCATAAAAGAACCGATCTCCGAATTCTTGACGAAGCCTGAAGGCCCCACTCATTCCTGTGCAATGGGAGGCACCAATCTTTTCGATCTGTATTTTCCTCAAAGCCTTAATACTCTCTTCCAATTGCTCCGGAGCTAAGAAATCCAGGTGGGTCCCGCCGACGATGGCATAAAATCTATCTTTTCCTGTTTTGTTGATGATGTGGTTGAGGATGTTAATGACGCCTGAGTGTGCGCACCCAAGAATGACGAGCAGTCCCCGCTCGGTGTTCAGAATGAGGGATTGGTCGTCTAAGAAGACATCAGGATTGGTTTTTCCATCGATCTCGCTGAAGAGCCTCGGATCTAGTTTCTCAAAGGATGTTTTTCTCGGTACCTCCCCTGTCAAAAAAATTCCCTCTTCTACCTCAGTAAAATCTTTATTAAGAATGAAATTTGCTCCCAATGACTCTAAATAACTCTTTTTGAATGGAATGCCAACGAATCGTTTTATTTCTTTCCCATTTTCTTCGTCCATATGGATACGATCTAGAAAAGCATGTGGATGGGCGTGAACATCTATCTTCCCCCTCAGTTTCAGAACTTCAGGTAATCCTCCGGTATGGTCGTAATGTCCATGGCTTAAGAAGATCTTTTTGACGGTCCGCAAATCTTTGTTTAATTCAAGAGAGTTTCTTACAACCGATTCGCCCCTCCCGGTATCGAAGAGGTAATTTCCATGATCCGTTTCGATGAGAGCAGAAAACCCATGTTCTCCCAAACCCACCCGACGGCCCACCGTGTTTTCACAAAGGATCGTTACTTTCATGAGTCCCTCCTGTTAAGCGAAAATGCTGATCTTTAAACATGAACCTTACATCTTTTGTTCTATAACATAATATCATTCGTCGTCCAACTAACACAAACGCATTAAATCTTGTTACGATAACAAGCCCCCTCACCCATCCCTCTCCCCAGCGGGGAGAGGGAGGGTGAGGGGGACCTCATGTCAAAGAAATAAATCCGTTTGTATTAACGTTTTAATGACGCCTCTTATATGTTATATTGAAATTTTAAAGGTGCGGGGGTAACCAGGGAGAAAGGTGAAATTTCTTATGATCTCATTCGAAGAAGCATTAGATAATATTCTTTCCCGTATTCAACCTTTAGGGCTCGAAAAGGTTCTCCTACTCGAAAGTCTGGGAAGAATCATCGGAGAAGATATTTATGCCAGACGGGATATTCCTCCTTTGGACAACTCGGCCATGGATGGCTATGCTTTGAGATTTGAAGATATCCGGGAGACCTCGAAAGATCATCCGGTCAGGTTAAACGTGATCGAAGACCTTCCGGCAGGCTTCGTTGCGAAAAAGACGATCGGGAAAGGACAAGCCATCCGAATCATGACGGGCGCGCCCATTCCGAAGGGAGCCGATACGGTGATCCCCGTGGAAGAGACACAGAAGGAAGACGGGTCTGCTTTGATTTTCAAAGCGGGCTCTCGCGGGGAGAACATCCGGAGGGCGGGGGAGGATGCCAAAAAAGGGGATCGTGTGGTCTCCCAAGGGGATATGATCCGACCAGCAGAGGTTGGCATGCTTGCCTCTGTCGGTCGTTCTTCTGTATTTGTTTATCAGAAGCCTCTGGTTGCCATCCTCTGCACCGGCGATGAATTAGTTGATCTGGACGAAAACCCGGAAGAGAGCAAAATCATTTCCAGCAACTCTTACACCCTGGCGGCTCAAGTGAAAGATTGTGGTGCTGTTCCGGTTCAATTGGGTATTGCTAAAGACAGAAAAGAAGAAATCAGAGAAAGACTCCGTCAGGGGATCCGGGCGGACGTGCTCATTTCTTCAGCGGGGGTATCCGTAGGGGATTATGATTTTGCCAAGGACGCCCTTGACGATTTGGGCATGGAAATGGTTTTCTGGCAAGTTTCCATGAAGCCAGGGAAACCTCTGGCCTTTGGGACGATGCGAGGAAAGCCTGTTTTTGGCCTTCCCGGGAATCCGGTTTCATCCATGATATCTTTTGAGGAATTCGTTAGACCCTCCATTTTGAAGATGATGGGCCATCGCCAGGTCTTTCGACCCATCGTCGAGGCCATTCTTCAAGAAGAGATTAAGAAGCCAACAGGAAGGCGCCATTTTATCAGAGCCTTTATCTCTTTTAAGGAGGGTTGCTATTTTGCGACGACGACCGGAGACCAAGGGTCTGGAATCCTGATGTCGATGTTGAAGGCGAATGGCCTGATTATGATTCCTGAAGATCAGGAGGTTGCAAGGGTGGGAGAAAAGGTAAAGGTTCAACTGATTGATACAGTCCGGAGTTCGGAGTAGATTCAAGAATGAAAGAATTAAGACCCCGAACTCCTAACTCCGAACTCAAAACTCACACGGAGTGTGTCGGATGATCCCCATCATTTCTATTGTTGGAAAGTCGGATAGTGGGAAGACCACTTTGATCGAGAAATTAGTCCCTGAGTTAACACGGCGAGGCTATCGGATTGCTACGGTCAAGCACGATGTTCACGGGTTTGAAGTGGATCGGGAGGGGAAAGATAGTTGGCGACATAAAAAAGCAGGGGCCCATACGGTAGTCATCTCCTCTCCAGAAAAGGTCGCTTTGATTCGGGATGTAGAGAGAGATTTGAGTCTTGGGGAAATTCGCGACAAATTGATTCGGGACGTGGACCTGATTCTTTCAGAAGGATATAAGAGGGATGTCCAGCCTAAGATTGAGATCTTCCGGAAGGAGAAACACCAAGAACTTCTCTGCGCCAAAGAGGACAACCTGATCGCTATCGTCTCGGACCAAACTTTCAACGTGGGTGTTCCCTGTTTTGATCTTGAGGATATGAAAGGGCTTTCCAATTTTATCGAGAAGGAGTTCCTCAAATCGGGGAAAGGAAAAGAGATCTCCCTAAAGGTCGGCGGAAAACCGATTCCCCTGAGTCCGTTCGTCACGGATTTCATGACCAAGACGATCAAGGGAATGCTCTCCGCTTTGAAGGGCTGCGATCCAGCGGGACGCATTGAGATTCGTATTGAAGGCGAAGAGAAATAAGGATAGTCAGATTTAGGAAGTCTACTTCAATGTTGCATTGAAAAGGTCCATCCCAAGGCGGGATGCTTCCCAACCTTCACCAAGCGTGGCCTTGAAGTGTTTTATGAGCAATATGCAACATCATTACCCCATGGGACCTCTGCAATAACCCAGTCGTAGAGCCTTATCCCATTTTTCGTGTGCTCATCAGCCGGACGATCTTTGACGTGATTTCTCCAGCCCTTTTCTCTTTTTTCCCTGTGCTTTTTCTTTCCGTCGATGCTGACGAAAAGAGGCAAGATGTTCCTGCATGTTAGCAATGGTCGATTGAATCTCATTCCGCACCACGTGGATTGTTTTTCCCACCTCCTGGGGGGAGCTTGCCCCTTGCACCTCGAGGGTACAGGTGACCTCTATCTTACCGAGGTTTTTATGTATTCCCTCAAGAAAATTGACGATGGACTCTTCTTTTCTGAGCATACGACCCAGACGGGTTTTTCCATAACGGCGCTGAAGCAGATTGACAAGAAGAGAGACGAGGAAAAACAGGGTGGCGACCAGCAGGCCCAATTTTTTTGGCTCCATCGGGATGTCCATTGCTTTTCTCCTAGGCAATGACCTTTATCGAAGAAACTTCCAATACGAGGATTGCAGCCACCACTCTTTGGCCGGCAAGTGCCCCGCCCCGTCCATTGCGGGATCGACGGGGCCGGGAAGCTTGACGTTGCTATGGAAGGCAATAGTGGTGCCAGAGACAGCCAACCGTGTTCCAATTTGATTGGACTTGGCCGCATTTGTCTCCATTTTAATTCTGGATGGCTAACGATGGATCCGCAAGAAGGGTCATTTGTGCACAATATGCTAACAAACCTGCGCATCCCCCAAGCCTAATACAGTCGGAGGAAGAAAGCAGGGGGATGAGAGTGAGGGCGTGAGGTGAATTCAGGCCATTACCCAGAGGGATTCTTCTCTGAGGGCTATTCTGACGATTTTTCCGGTCGAGAGATCAAGATTTCGAAAAGCATAGTTGGGGATGGAAATCTCAAAAAGGATCTTTCCTTCCATCGTTTGAAAGTAAACCGGGTGATATCTTTCTTTATCGGTGATATCCAGTATTTTCCCTTCAAAAATATTTTGTTTTAAGGAGTCCTTCACAAATTTTCCCTCACGGATGATCATGACTTCTTCAGGCCGGATATACAAATCCACTTCCCTCCCGACCTCCATCTTTCTTCGATACAAACTCATTGGGATGGAAAATTGAAGGCCGTTGACTCCAAGGATTAATCGTTGTGATGATTCCTCGTTCTTTAAAACCTTTGCCCGATAGAGATTTTTTGCACCCAGAAATTGAGCCACCTTTTTAGACGTTAGGTCTTAAAAAGACATCGTCTCGTTTTCCGACCTGCTCCACCTTCCCATCGATAAAGATGGTTATCCCATCCCCTAAAAAATATGCCTCTTCAAAGTCATGAGTGACACAGAGAGTGGTGGGATGAAAAGAGGCATGGAGACTTTTTAGAAGATGTTGAATATCAACTTTAATGGAGGGGTCCAGGCCGGAGAGGGGCTCATCGAGAAGAAGGAGCTTCGGTTTGGGTGCCAATGCCCTGAGAAGGGCCACTCGTTTCTTTTCTCCTCCGCTGAGATTGGCAGGATATCGTTCGAGAAGATGATCGATCTTCATCACTTCTACGAGAGCATGGACATACTCTTCATAGCTCTTCATGTCCAGATCTCTTGCCCTGATTCCAAAAAGGATGTTCTCTTTTACCTTTAGATGAGGAAAGAGGGCCAGATCTTGCGGGACATAAGAGATCCCTCTGTGCTCTGGCGGTAAACCTTGGACTTCCTTATCGCCAATCCAGATCCTGCCCGTCTTAGGTTTACGTAATCCCATGATCGATTCAAGGATCAGGGTTTTTCCACTCCCTGTCGGGCCGAGGAGGAAATGGAATCCCCCTTCCTCAATTTGGATATTGAGATTCATTATCTTAAATGATTCAAAAAGGATGGTGAGGCCTTCAATCCTAATCATATCGATATCTTTTCCCTGTCAATCGGACACTGTAAAGGGTTAAGAGCCCAAAGGCCACTAAAATAAGGATCAGGACAATGGCCTTGTCAATATTGGCAGAGGCTAAAGCAGTAAATATGGCAATGGGCATCGTTTCCGTCTTTCCCGGCATTGCCCCTGCAAGAGTGACCGTGGCTCCAAATTCTCCAAACGCCTTTGCCCAGGAAAGGATGACAGAAGCGAGGAGTCCCCTGAATGAAAGGGGAAGGGTAACCCGGTAGAAGGCCTGCCATGGGGATGATCCGAGGGATCGAGCCACCGCTTCATACCTCGGAGAGATTTCATCCAGAGAGGCCTTCATTAATCGTGTTGCCAGACCTGCAATCGTAGCAAATTGAGCTAAGATAATGCCCGGGACTTCAAAAACAAAAAAGATGCCTTTATTTTGAATCAATTCCCCTAAAGGAGTATTGAAGAAGACGAGAAAAGAGGCACCCAGGGCGATAGGTGAAATGATCATCGGAATTTCTAAAAATGTGTCCAAGATTCGCTTTCCCATAAATTCGAAACGAGATAAAGCATAAGCTGATGGAAGACCGATAAGCACAGCAAAAAATGTTGCTATGGTGGCAGCGATCAGGCTCAATCGGATAGAAAATAGAGTGTTGGGGTGTGATAAGGCCTCCCAAAATCCTTTTCCACCCACAAAATAGAAAAGGGAGAGGATGAGTCCCAAATAGAAGATGAAGATAGAGACTGCCGCCCCGATCATCGTATAACGAAAACTCATTTCTTCATGGTCCTCCATTCATCAGGAAGAATATACTCTCCACCCACCGGAGTATCAGGCTTTGTAAAATGTCGTGCTTCTTGAAGATCCATCAGATAATGATATTTGTGGAAGATTGCCTTCCCATGCAGGAGAGAGGAGGAAATCAATAAACTTTTGGGCCAGAGCTTTGTCCTGGGTGAATTTTGAAATGGCGATTGGGATATACCCAATTCTCGGAATCTCTTCCGGTTTCAAATAGATTGTCTCAATTCGTTCAGGATCCCAATACTGGAAAACTCTCCAGCCCAATACAGCATCCACTGCCTTGAGGGAGATGACATTGGCCGTCTTCTCACAGCTTTCAGTATAGTTCACCAGATTCTTCTTAAACTTCTCTTTTTCCACGGAGGTAAGATTCTTTTCAACCACTTCCACAGCATAGGTTCCTACACATACCATCTCCGGATTGGCGATGGCTACCCTGATGCCCTCCTTTGTCAGATCTTTGAGAGAATGAGATCCTTTTGGGATTCCCTTTTTGGACATTGATCGCAGGGATGAGATAGACAAGAATTTTTTCCGATTCAGGAAATACGAGGCTCTCTTTTTTCGCCATCTCCATAAAGTCGGAAGACCCTGGAAAGTAGAGATCGCCCCTTTTTCCCAGTTTCATCTGAGAGAGGACAAATCCAGAACCTCCGAAGATCACATCGACAGGTATTCCAAATCTCTCCTGGAAAATTCTTACTGCTTCTTCTGTGGCAGGTTTGCTTGCAGCGCCAGCGAAGACCAGCATCCTCGCTGATGAGGATTGGGCATCTTTCAGGAAAACGAATATTAAAAACACGGAGACTAAAAGGCAGATTTTCTTCATTTCCAGCTTCTCCTTTCCACTGAACCGAAATGCTTTTGGTAAATTTTCTCTAAACCCCTTTCTACATCTCTCCGAAATCGCCCATAATGGTTCATGAGATCCTTTCCCTGAGAGGTTACATTAGACCCTCCGCCCGATTGACCCCCGACTTTCCGCTCCAGGAGAGCGAATCCCAGCCTTTTTTCCATGGTTCCGATCAACCGCCAGGCCTTGCTGTAGGCCATCCCCATCTCTTTCGCTGCCCGATGGAGCGAATGAGTCTCCTCCACCCTCTTCAAGAGTTCATAGGGGCCGTCTCCAAAAGCCTTCCCATCGTTGTCCAACCAAACCTTATAACCGATCTTCATCTGCTTATAAAGGATCGTTATTCTTTATCTAGAATAACGCCAATATAATAAATGCTCTTGAATCTGTCAAGGCCTTTAAACCCAAGGCCTTTAATGAGTTGCGTCTGAGTATCCTATTTGTTAAGATAGGGGAGGTTTTGCTGGTTGGGGAAGAGGGGAGGGTAAATCATTTTTATTTTATTGATCATCGGGATGCTCCTACTGGTCCAAGGAATCCCTGCTACGACAAGGGGAGAGGACCCAAAGGAAATTACACCCCAAGAGCAACAAGTCATGAAATGGAGAAAAGAACGGGATGTCTTTTTTAAAAGCCATCAGCGTTCTCCTCTCCTTCCTCAAGACAAAAAAACATTTAAAGGATTAAGATACTATCCGTTCAATCCAAAGTATATCTTTTCTGGCCAGATTGAACGGTTCGTTTTCCACATCAATAACCCAAAATACTATGCCACCTTTTTAACGAATAAAGGGACAAACAAGCGTTATCTTCGTTACGGGAAATTCCATTTCACCCTGGACGGGAGGGAATATACAATCGAAATCTACAAATCTATTCTAAGCGATACCCTTTTTATCCCTTTTAAAGATGACACAAACGAAAAAGAGACCTATGAAGGGGGAAGGTATATTGATACGGAGATCCTGCCAGATTATAAGATGGTCTTGGACTTCAATATGGCTTATCATCCCTCCTGTGCGTATAACGAAAAATTCGTCTGCGTTTTGCCTCCGCGAGAAAACATGCTGGATGTCGAAATTCGAGCCGGTGAGAAAAACTTCAAATAACCGCTTTACCCTTTTCGATCAGTTCTCCAATTCCCGTGGCGATAAAGAAGATGGCAAGGACTCCAGGCAGACCAGAGAGGGCGCCAGCGACTTCCTCATTCCTGATTCAGAGAGGACTCTCGTCAGGAGGAGGTGAGGGCAAAGAAGAAGGAAGCACGCCATCAGTGCCTGTGAAATAGATAATGCGAATGAAGGTGGGCATGTTTGGTCTTTCCGTGGAGATGCACATGCTCGTGGATGAGGTTCACTCTGAGCAGAAGATCCTGATCTCCGAGAATCTCATCGGCACTTCCCATTTTCTCAATCCGGTGATCCTCCGATAGGACGACAACTCGAGCTCCGAGCTCAGCGACCAGCCCAAGGTCATGGGTGGCCAGGACAATCGTCTTTCCAGATTCGTTAAGGGCAAGCATGAGCTCCACAAGAAAAACCTGGGTCCTGGGGTCGAGGCCGTTGGTCGGCTCATCGAATAGAAGAATCTCCGGGTTCATGGTCAGGACCGACCCGATCGCCACCTTCTTCTTCTCTCCTCCTGAAAGCATGTAGGAGGGTCTGTCTTTGAGGTGTTCTATATTGAGCATCTGCATCACCTCCAAGGCCCTCTTCATCCCCTCCTCCTCGCTGATCTGCAACTGGAGAGGACCATAAAGAAGCTCATCCAGCCCCGTCGGACAGAATAGCTGAACATCAGAATCCTGGAAAACGTATCCGACGCTCCCTCGGAACAGCCTCAGGAATCCTCTATCCCGCAACGACCTCTCCGATACCTCGGTTTCTCCGAAGAAAAATCTCCCGGTGACTGGATATATCAACCCGCCCAGTATTTGCAGAAGCGTCGACTTCCCGCTCCCGTTTGCGCCAACAATCGCAACATGATCTCCTTCCTTAACTTCAAGACTTACATCGGAAAGGGCAGGAATCTTATCATAGTAACTGTAACTTACCTTTTCGAGTCTCATAAGATTTTCCACAGATGGCACCTCACATAAACAAAAATAAGATCGCTGCGAAAAAGAGGAAGATGGCAGCAAACCAATCCGCCATCCGCATCTTTCCGAAACCATAAAACTTGATTGAATCGGAAAAGCCTCTCCCGATCATGGCCTTAAATACCTCTTCACACTTCAGCCGAGATTTTCTAAAGATGAACGCCATTCGGCCGGCAATCCATTCTCTCGCCTCAGCATGGTTTAATTCCCGGACGACCCTGCTTTTCTTAGCAAGGTGCATATCTTCAACGGTCTTCGAGAATATGAAGATATATTTGTAACAAAGGGTCATGATAATGAGAAAGCTGTCAGGAACTTTCAGAAGCTTTGAGGGCTCTGATGATCTCATGGAACGGAGTCGTATACAATACCAAGAACGACAACGACAGGGAGTTGATCACCCTCAGGGTGAGCATGGCAACCCCATCGATTCCCTCTCTGGTTAATCCAATATCTGCGGGGATATGATAGATCCAGAAGTTATAGGATTTTGGAAGTCTCACGATGGGTAATATGATTTCCCCCTTTGTGATCACGTTGAATGCGGAGGGCAAGGCGACCAGAAAGCCGAAGACAAACCCCAGAAGAAGAACCCTCCTGTAAACCTTTAGAATGCTCAACCGGGAAAACAGGGTAAGCACAAAAACAAAAATCCAGATGCACGTTTCCGGCAGTACGTCTCTTTTCAGACTTACGATAACGATGAAAGAGAGAAGGAAAAGGACTTTGACCCTGGCGTCGATCCTCTGGAAAAATCCATTTTGCGACGAGCATTCCCACTGGGCGTAACCGTTTCTGATCACGCCCGCCAGATGATCTATCCCTCTTTCGAGAAAAGGGACTTTTACTTTTCCCGAACCCTGCTTGAAAGAACCGGAAGTCGATCGGGTCAATAGAAATGAGGGTATTCTATCTGCCATGCTTTCCCATGGACCTCGAAATCAAAAACACAACGAAGGCACATACCCCTATGCCCAAGAGTCCCGAGACAATATAAGAGACTGCTTGAAGCGTCAATGATGCGCCTTCGCCGCCAAAGTTGTAATCAGGGATGGGGGCCTTCCAGAAGTCGGCCAATCTTCTCAATCCTTCGGGAACGTATCCTATCAGTTTCTCAAGTTTTTCTGTTCCCCACTCACCCCAAGCCTCCTCTGCCTTAAATTTTTCCGGAAGGAGGACACCGAGAGGAGTAAGCAGGGCCATAATCAAAAGGCCTATCCAGAGTTTTTTCTGAAATCTTGTCATCCCAAGCCTCCTTAGAAATTATTTGTTTGTCGACGGGTCTAACACCGCAACCACGAGATCGGGCTCGTGTTTTAGAAAGTACTTAAGCAGGAGCATCGTCACGAATCCCTCGACAATACCGAACGGGAACACATGCTCCAAGACCATAGCAGGCACTGCTACCGACAGAGGGTAGGGTGCGTAGAGGGGTCTGCCATTTGCCCCTGTGGCGATCAGGGGCTGAATCCCGAACTCAACGGCAGTAATCAGGGCTGCAACCACCAGACCAAGGTATCCGGCAAGGAAGGCTGCAACGGCGAGTCTCGGCCTGCCCGCAGTTTTCCCCTTGATGAGTTTGAATATCCAATAAGACACAAAAGGCATAACCACCGCCATGTTGAAGCAGTTCGCTCCAACTGCGGTAATCCCTCCGTCGCCAAACAGCAAGGCCTGGATGATCAACACGACCGAAACAGCCAGAACGGCTGTCCAGGGTCCCAGGAGAATGGCGATAATCCCAGCTCCCACGGCGTGGCCTGTGGTTCCCCCTGGAATCGGGATGTTGAACATCATGATAAGGAAAGAAAAGGCCGCGGCCATGGCGAGGTAAGGGACATGCTTTAGAGAAAGCTGTTTCTTCAGTTTCTTCTGTGCAATGGCCCAGAAGCCAATAGAAACGCCGTACAATGGGAGATAGGTTTGGGGACCTAAGTAACCGTCAGGTATATGCATAAGAACCTCCTTGGATTAAGATTTTACCCCTAAAAAAGAGACCTATCAACGTCAGGGTTTGAAGAGCAGCGTCAACCCTGTTGTGAGCCGAAAATCCGGAGCCGCCTTGTTCATTCCTATCTCGACCCCTGCGTCCCAGACGACATTTTCGCTGATAAGGTAGTAAGTGCCGAGAAGGCCTGAGATGGGATCATCGCCTTTTCGCCCATTGAAGTTGTTCACCCCGACAATCTCTCCTACCAAGGCCCATTTGTCAGAAAGAATGAATTGCGCTGCGGCTGAATAGTTGAACTCAATATTCACCTCGTGTTCTCCAAGAAAAGTGTACCCGAAATTAAGATGAATAACCCACCTCTTGCTGAGATTTTTCGTGACGATGGTATTGATGCCAAAGTCGGTTTTGCCAGAGCCCAATCCTTTTGACTCGCTTGCTGTAGGTATCTTCAGATTCCCTGTCACGGCAAAGGAAGGCATCCAATCCCTTTCGTCAAGTAACCGGTATTTCAGCTTGAGTTCCGTGTCTCCAAAGCCGTTCTCGTTTTCTCCTTTCTTGGGGCGAACAAAAAGGTACCCACTCCCAATCCCCACATCCATCTTTTCCAGCAGGCCATAACTTATTGTCAGGGAAGGGCTGATTTCTCTGTCGTGATTGTCCTGACGGGTGAAATCGAATCCCGTTTCAAACTGAAATTTGCCCTTCTCAACGGTCCCGGCGTCATCCGTCGTGAGAGGACGGGCGGCAAATACCGAGGATGAGAGCAGGAACAACAGAGAGAGAACGACCGTACAAAAGATACAGAGGGAGTTTCTAACCTCTTTTCCGGTATCGAGAATATGCATACAGCCTCCTTTCAGAGGTCTTAATAAACAAAAAAGCCACGAGATCTTCCACTTCTGTGGAAATGAAGACCTTCGTGGCCCAGGTTTTAAAGTCGTGAATTGCGAGTTTTGAGTTCTGAGTTTAGAATCAAAAACTCAAAACAATGCATGTGGAAAAATACTTACTCGGATTCGTTTCGAATTGCGAGATCCGCATTTCGGATTTATCCTTCTTCAAGAAGGATCCGATGATCGATAAGGTTCATCTCTTTGATATGAGCTCTAATCCGTTTTTGCTCTCCAAAGATATTTTGGAGGAACAGTTCCTCCTTCTCCGGCCGGAGGATGGAGATGTCCTCCAAAACTAATTCTTCTTTTCCTTCCTTGATGAGATACGCATTGGCCTCACACATTTTTTCCTCCCATTTCAAGTCCCCCCAATCCCCCTTTTCTAAAGAGGAAAGAGGGAGGATTGAGTTTCAGGTTACAAGAATTTCCCGGATCCGTTTCACCAGCTGATCGATTAAATGGGGAAGGGGCTCTTTAGGGGCCCCGATAATTTCCACCTCTGGTATTCTTAGAGGGAGAAGACATTTCGTTGCAGGCGACGAAGCAATGGCCTCTGCCATTTTAGCGGTTAACTCCCCCATCATTGAGTTGGCTAATACAATCCCTGTTGTCCCGATAATGATATCGACAGTCTTTACGGTCTGGACAATGGCATTCTCTCCAGAAGCCCCTTTATTGGCCCCTCCTTTTAACATCGTTCCTGTTGCCATCGCATTTGTCCCCAAACCGATGATCTCCACCTCTTCAGCAAGGGTTTCTCGTAGACGCTTAATAATGGCGCTTCCGATGCCTCCACCCTGACCATCGATTACAGCAATAGACTTTTTTCTATTTTCCATTCCTATTCGGTTCAATAAAAAAAGCCACTTGCTGTCGCGCCTTTCAGAGGGGCTTCACCTTCGTGGCTAACCCTAATTTAAACAAAGACGACCTGATTTGTCAACACCCATTCAGGCCCGTTAGGGCTTGAAGAATTTTTTAATAGAGGTGTTGAGGGTTTTCGCTATTTTTTCCTGAAATTCCTCCCGACTGAGCAGGCGTTCGTCTTCCTTATTGGTGATGTAGGCCATCTCCACCAGGACAGAGGGGATGTCCAGGGCTTTCAATACAATGAAATTGGCCTGTCGATAGGAAGGGTATTTTAGTGGATTGATTGCCTTGATATCTTTGAGAAGAGTTTCAGCGAATTGAAAGCTATCTCTCATCGTGTCGTTTTGTCTGAGGTCCAGCAAGATCTGATTGAGGTTGGGATCTCTGGAGAGATCGGTTGGTTTTGAAAAGGCCCCGCCTAAGATGTTTGACAGGTTCTCTTTATCCGCCAGAGTTTTAGCTGCCTGATCCGTAGCTCCTGAGAGGGAGAGACAATAGACGGAAGAACCTCTGGCCTGTGGGTTGAAACTTCCATCGGTGTGGAGGCTGACAAAGAGATCAGCCCCATACTCCCTTGCTATCTTCGTTCGTTCTTCCAAAGGAATAAAATAATCTCCTTTCCGGGTGAGGAAAGCCTGGATTTCCTTATTTTGATTAAGCAGATGAACGACTTTTTCTCCTACCTTCAATACAATATCCTTCTCCATTGTCTTTCTTGGCCCGACGGCTCCTGGATCTTCCCCACCGTGGCCAGGGTCAATAACTATGATCTTGGTACCCTTCGGCTTAATTTCTTTTTGCTTTTGTCTCGCCTCTATTTCCTTTTTCTCCTGTGCGATGTCGACCAGGTCAATCACGAGACGATACGTCTTGTCTTCGTAGGGTTTCAGAGTGAAGACAGTTACATTTAAAGGCTTTTTTTGATGAAGGATTAATTTTACCCTTCCCTTCTCAATCCCCATCAGACTAATTTTGGCAAGAAATAAATCTTTGACTTCCAACTCTCTCTTGGGCGTGTAGAGAAAGGCTCCCTTTAATTCCAAATGGAATTGAGGAGGGTTTTCCTGTGAGGAACTCTCATATTGAATGGATTCGGTGAGATCGATTACCACTCGGGAGTGGTCCGGGGCAGACCAGAACCTCACATCGGTAATCAGGGCACCCAGAACGACGCAGGGCTGTAGGAGAAGGATGGAGATTCCGAAGAAGAAGAGACAAACAATTTTCGAAAATTTAGTTCCCATTTTTAAGTTAGCGATATCACAGCCGATAGTATATGTCAAACGCTATATCATGTCCGGGCCCATTTACCCTGTCCATATTTAAACGTATTTGGTCTTGTTCGAGCCTGCGGACACGTGACACGCTTGCGCGCCGAAGCGCTTCAGCGCGCAGGCACGCGACTCGGTCACGGTATTCCTCAAAAGGCATGAGCCTTATGAACCCGACAGAGTACGGCTCGAAGTGGAACCGAACCTATCGCAGGATCATAAGGGGGACCGTTGTCCGTCAGGATATTGAGGTTTGATTTTTTCCACCCGAAGAGTTCGAGGTCTTTCCTTTCGGGAAACCACCATCCAAAACTGAGGACGATGACCCGAGGATCAATCTCTGAAGTCAGTTTTGCCTTCTGTTGGATGGTTCCCCGTTTGGTCTCGATAGAGATCCAATCCCCCTCGTCAATTCCAAAGTGAGAAGCAGTCTCAGGATGAATAAGGACAATCGGGTCCGAAGAGAGTTTCCGAAGGGATGGAATATTTCGGTTGGAGGAATGGAAGTAAAAGGGATCTTTGGCTGAGGTAAAGATCAGCGGATATTCTTTGAAAAGTTTGGGTGTGCTGTAAGGAGATTCAGGAAGTTCCCGATAGAGGGGAAGGGGATCGTATCCCCATTCCTTCAGCCGTTGAGAAAAGATCTCCACCCTTCCGGAAGGTGTGTTGAAGCCTTTATTCTCATAACTTTTATATTCCCAGGTCCCCTTCAAAATACCTATGTTCTTAAAATCGTCGTAAGTCATTCCAGCAGGCTTGAGGATTTCGTCAAGGCACTCTCCCATGTCTTTCCAGAAGTACTGCGCACAACCCAGGCGTTTGCCTAATTCATTCAAGATTTTCGAATCGGGCCAACATTCACCCCGTGGTTCCACAATCTTTGGCCGGGCGAGAATGAACCCATGGGGGAGCCCATAGTGTCCAATGTCATCAAACTCAAAGTTGGAGGCTGCTGGGAGGAGGATATCCGCTAACTGAGCCGTGGGGGTCAAAAATATTTCGGAGACGGCGAGGAAGTTGAGATTTTTCATCGCCTCGAAAGTCTCCTTCGAATTCGCATAACTGAGGAGAGGGTTTCCGCCCTGGAGGTACATCATTTGAATCGGATGAGGTTTCCCCGTGAGGATAGCTTTTACAATCATTTGAGACGGCACAAAGCCCATCATTGTGGCGAGACGGAATTCAGGGCTCAGGACCTTTTCTTTTCTGTTGGGGAACTCCTTGCTCTGAACCAATTCCCCTGGCCTCATGATGGCTGGGCCCGGCCGATTCACATTCCCTCCCGGCACCTCTAGGTTTCCGGTAAGAGCCATCAGAATCAAGAGCGCCCTGGCGCACTGAACACTGTTGAGGTTATGTTCCAATGCATTTCCCCACTGGATACAAGCTGGTTTTGTGTGAGAAAAGAGGTGAGATGCCTTGACAATTTGTTCTTTTGGGACCCAGGTGATCTCTGAAACTCGGTCGAGAGGATATTGATGGAGGTGGTCGACCAATTCGATAAAACCCTTGGTCCAATTTTCTACGAAGGCCTTTTCATAAAGGACTTCATCCACGATCACCTTTAGCATTCCCAAGGCGAGAGCCAAATCACTTCCAGGCCGAGGCTGGAGCCAAAGGTCTGCCCTGGAAGCAATTCCTGTTTTTCTCGGGTCGATGACAATTAATTTTGCCCCATGATCAAGGGCTCCTCTCAGTTGGGAGCCGATGATTCCCTCTTCGTTGGTCTGAAAGAGGTTACTCCCCCAGACGATGACGCAACCAGGAAGGCCGCTGTAATCCGGGATGGGGAAAAAACCACAGGTGAGGTTGGAGGCGGTCTCCCTTGGCATGTGGCAGATATTCCCGGGCGTGGCAATATTCGGGATATTGAGAATGTTCGCCAGGCGGAGCATTAAAAAGAGTTCAAGACCTTTTGGAGTTCCTTGGGCAAAGGAGATGGCTTTCTGACTTTCATTTTCAATCATTTCTCTGATTTTCCCTGCAATCGTATCCAGGGCCTCGTCCCAGGAGATACGCTTCCACTTTCCATCTCCCTTTTGACCTATTCTTTTCATCGGGTAGATGAGGCGGTCAGGGTGGGTCAGCCTCTCGATTTGAGCTATTCCTTTCGCACAGATCGTTCCTCTGTTTATGGGTGAATCAGGGTCTCCCTCGACCTTCGTAATCTTTCCATTTTCAACATGGGCCAGAATCCCACATCCCCCATGATCCATCCTGGCACAATAGGTCTTAACGATCATCACGAGCGTCCTTTCATCCGCCTACGCAGGAGACCACGGCCTTGCCTGTGGGGCTCCATGGCTTAGTTTTTTCTAACATTTTGGGATTTCTTTTACAAGACGGGTTTTTGTTGTCCCTTCAGATCGACGAAGAATTTGCTTGTTTTCCACATCTTCTAATGGTATAAAAAATTTATAAGAATCAAATTCGACAAGGAGGTTAAAAATATGGCAGTTTCGTTGAAACCGGTCGTCAAAGTGAGTGACAAATTAAGAGGATTGTTAAATGATGCGATCGCCAGGGAGATTCAGGTGAGCATCCAATACATGTGGCAGCATGTGCAGGTGGTGGGGGTGAAGGGTGTCGCTGTCCAGGACAAATTCCAGCAAACGGCGATTGCGGAGATGAAGCATGCTGAAAAGATTGCTGAAAGACTTTGGTATCTTGGGGGAACTCCGACCACCAAACCTTCACCGATAAAGGTGGGTGAGAGCATGAAAGAGTTCCTCGAACTCGACACGACGGCAGAGGTAGAAGCGATCGAGATGTACAAGGGGATCATTGAACTGGCTCAAAAAGAAGGGGACGTTACGACAGCCTTTATATTCAAAGAGATCCTTGAAGACGAAGAAGAACATCACGATCTCTTTACGACGATGCTCGAAGAGGTGTAGAACAATTAATCCCCCACTCCCCTTTCTGTAAAAGGGGGTGCGGGGATTCTCTATTTGCCTATACCAAGATTGTAGATCTCTTCAGCCTTAATTTTTTACGACATACTGAAGATCAAGCAGCTTCATAGGCAGGGTCTGAAGGTAAAAAACGGCATCGTTGTAGATATTCTCTTCCTGGAGAATTTCTGCTTCCCTTTTAGCCGAAAATCGCTGCCCCCCAGGCGCAATCCTCCCCACCTGTAGACCGTTGTAGACGATCTAAGAAGTCTTATCTGCCAATTTCAGCTGCCAAATTCAGAATTCCAGATCCGGTTAAACGGGTGTATAATTCAGTTGTTCTCTTTTATCTTCTGGAAGGAGGAGACAGTGAATCTAAAACCCCTATTTCATCCAAAAACCCTGGCTGTCGTTGGGGTTTCGCTGAGCAATGAAAAACATCCTGCCAATGTCATCTATAATAAGAACAACCTTCGATTAGAAGCGAAAGTTTTCCCGGTGAATGACCGGGGAAGTATCTACCAGGGAGAAAGAGTCTATGCCAGTGTCTTGGATATTCCCGAAAAGGTTGATTTAGCAGTGATCGCCACGCGGGCGGAGGGGGTTCCAAAGATCCTGGACGATTGTATCCGCGCTGGAACAGGAGGCGCAGTGTTGATCTCCGGGGGATTTGCCGAAATGGGAAATAGAGACTTGCAGAACCAAATTGTGTCGATTGCCAAAGAAGCGGATTTTCCGTTTATCGGACCTAATTGCCTAGGGATCTATTCTCCACCTTATGTCGATACCTTTTTCATTCCCAGTGAGCGAATCGTAAGACCGGAAAGGGGCAAAGTCACTTTAGTCAGTCAAAGTGGGGGGATCTTGGTAGATCATATTGTCAAGTTAGCGGGGGAGGGAGTGGGTCTCTCCATGGCGGTGAGCATCGGGAACAAAGCCTTGATCGGAGAAATTGAACTTTTGAATTATTTTGCTGATGATCCTGAAACCAATGTGATTGCCTTCTATATCGAGGGATTCGGAGAAAAAGAAGGCAGAAAGTTCGTCCTGAGGGCTGGGCAATGCCGAAAGCCTGTCGTCGTTCTAAAAGCTGGGAAGACCTCCAGAGGGGGCCAAGCGGTGTCAAGTCATACCGCATCCATGGCGGGCGACTATGAGGTCTTTTCTTCAGCCCTCGCTCAATATGGGGTGGTGGAAGCTAAAGATGAATTTGAATTGATTCCTTTCTGTGAAGCGCTTTGTTGTTATCAGAATCCAATCGCAGGAAATATTGGGATCATCACCGGTAGTGGTGGGCATGGTGCCTTGGCCGTGGATGCTTGTCTCTCTCATGGGCTTTCGGTGCCCATCATGAAGGATGAGGATCAAATCGAAATCAAAAAAAGGATTTCTCCGCGCATCCAGGCGATCGCTTCTTTGAATAATCCGATTGATCTTACTGGGAGTGCCGTGGATGACGATTTTGTTGCTGCGGCAAACTTTTTAAGCAGAAGGGAGGGGGTTGACTGTCTCTTGATCCTTCTTCTCCCCTACGTTCCTGGAATCACTTCGGATTTGGGTGCCCGTTTAAGTCAGATCTACCGGCAAACAGGTAAGCCCATGATTGCTTACGTGCCCCACGTGGGAAAATTCCTTATGTTCGTCGAAGGCTTTCAACTCAACCAGATACCCGTTGCCCATTCGATTGAAGAGGCCGTCCACATGGCGAAAGCATTGAGGAGGAACCAACCGAGTTGACCGGGAAATGAAAGATATCTTTTCCACCTCCGATGCCACATTTAGGCAAAGCGTTCTGTTTTATTTTGCTGTACCAAGGGATCAAGAACAGGCAGTCCGCGTTAAAACCTTGACAGAAATTGAGAAGACAGATTAAATTAATAAAACCCTTCGGCGATGGAGTAAGGGTTCCGGGAATTGTGACATCCGACAACATCGTGTGCTGTCGACTTCCCAATAGGGTGGCGAGTACGAGATACTTGCCGGTCAAAGTTTCATCGAAAAGGGAATATGTCAAGAATTTCTGCCGTTCTCCTCGGAGCGGGTGAATCAAAAAGAATGGGGGTAGATAAATTATCGCTTCCCTGGGGAAGAGAGACCATGTTAGAGCGTTGTTTCCAAACTCTATTGAGATCTCAAGTGCGAGAGTTAGTCGTCGTCCTCAGCATTCGAAATAAGGGGGTAAGAAATCTGTTTCATGGACGGAAAGCAAGAATTGTCATCAATCCTCTTTCCAGAATGGGCATGAGTGCCTCTATCCGGACAGGTCTTCAGGAAATCCGTCCCCATTGTCATGGAATTCTCATCGCCTTGGGGGATCAGCCTCTTCTCAAAACGAGTACAATCAACGCGTTGATCCGCGCTTTCGATCAGGGAAAAGGAGGGATCATCGTTCCTTCTTTTCGAGGCAGAAGGGGGCACCCGGTTATTTTTCATAGAAGGTTTAAAAAGGAGTTGTTGAATTTGAAAGGGGATGTGGGGGGAAGATCCATTATTGAGAGCCACCCTGAAGATGTACGAGTGGTTCCTGTGAAGTCAAGGGGGGTCGTCAAGGATGTGGATACTTGGTCGGCTTATCACCCGCCACCTCTCGCTGCGCCAGAGTTGGAGAGGGAAAGGGGTAAGTGTTAAGAAGGAGCGAAAGAAAAAGAGGGTTCAGATGAAACAAAAGAAAGGGGTGGATGAATTAATTGTTTTGATCCGTGGGGGCGGAGAGGTAGCCAGTGGGGTTGCCCACCGCCTTCACCGGGCCCATTTCAAAATATGCATGACCGAGATTTCCCATCCCCTTGCCGTGAGAAGAGAAGTGGCCTTCAGCGAGGCGATCTATGAGGGCGGGAAAGAAGTGGAGGGAGTTCGGGCGAAATTCATTTCCAAGCGAGAGGGAATAGAATCCTTGTGGAAGAAAGGCGACATCCCAATTCTTATAGATCCTGATGGGAAGAAGACGAGAAAGTTTTTGAAACCCGATGTCTTGGTTGACGCCATCATGGCCAAAAAGAATTTGGGAACTCAGATCAACGATGCACCTTTGGTCATTGGTCTTGGTCCCGGCTTTGCAGCAGGGGAAAATGTCCATATCGTGGTCGAAACGAACCGAGGGCATCGTTTGGGCAAGATGATCCTGAGCGGAACAGCAGAACCTGATACGGGCATTCCCGGCGAGATCGGTGGCTATACGATTGAGAGACTCCTTCGGACCATGAAGAAGGGGATTTTCCATCCGCAAAAGTCGATTGGAGATCGAATCAGCGAAGGGGCCGTGGTGGCCGTGGTAGACGATTTTCCAATTATCGCCAAAATCAGCGGCATCGTGAGAGGGCTTCTTCGAGAAGGGGTTGAAGTAAAGAAGGGGATGAAGGTAGGCGACATCGATCCGAGGGGTAAAAAGCAATCCTGTTTTACCGTCTCAGATAAGGCGAGGGCCATTGGCGGAGGAGTGCTGGAAGCCATCCTTTATCGGTTTAATCGATGAAAATGGTCTTTGGGATTGGGTTACGAGGCCCGTTTCGTACAATGAACGATGGACAATGAACAATGAACAAAATCCCCGATGGCCGCTTGGTCACTCACGAACCATGAAAACTGATTTCTCACGGACGTAGAACACGGACACGGTCACGTTATTTCTTAACTAAGAGTAATTTATCCTATCGTCGAGAGGTTTGTGAAGAAAAGCCAAAAAGAAGAAGGAAGGATTCATTCTCTGACCGAAGCTTTGGGCATCGAGGCAAGGGAAGTAATCAGTTTAGTCGGAGCAGGGGGAAAGACGACACTGATGTTTCGCCTCGCCAAAGAGTTGTCCCTCAGAGGAAAGAAGGTGGTCACAACGACAACGACGAAGATATTAGAACCTGCTTCAGGGGAAACAGGCTCTCTTTTTGTTGATTCAGACGAGGAGAGAATCAAGGATTTTGTGAGAGGCCATCTCGATCAATATGATCATATCACGTTTGCTCGCGAGAGACTTGAATCCGGGAAATTGAAAGGAGTTTCTCCGAATCTGGTAGATGAAATTTTTCATTCACAAGGAATCGATGCGGTCATTATAGAAGCCGATGGTGCAGCAGGTCGACCCGTGAAAGCACCGAGGGAGAATGAACCTGTCATTCCGACAAGTACGACATTAATCGTGGCTATTTTGGGGGTAGACGGGTTGGGGATGAAACTGAGTGAGGAAAACGTTTTTCAGCCAGAAAGGGTTTCAAAGATAACTGGAGTTTCTATGGGTGAAAGACTGACGGATGAGGCCATGGCAATCTTGGTGACTCATCCCGAAGGCATCTTTAAAGGAACTCCATCTTCGTCGAGGGTCGTTGTTTTTCTTAATAAAGTGGATATTCCAAATGGAGTCGTAAAGGCAAAGAGCATCGCAGACAAAATCCTTAACAAAAAGCACCGGCAAATCGAAAGGATCGTTTTTGGACAGTTAAGAAATGAATCCCCTGTAGCAGAGGTAATTTTTCCATAGGAATCCTCCCCTTGCGCTTCCCCCTGCCTGCCAACAGGCAGGGGTGCGGGGGGTAGTGGAGGGATGAAATGAGATGTGCCAGATTTTTCCTTATAGCAATTGTCTTATTCTTTGGCTTGGTCCGCATTAGCTTTGCAGAAGATTATACTCTGCAGTATTTTTTATCAAAGGCCTCATCCAAGACCCTCGAACTTTCCAAGAAAGAGAGAACAGAATTGTTCAATCAATTGGATGAAGTGATGAAACAAGCACAAGGGATTCGCACAAAATTGGTACAGGCCCTTCAAATAGGGGAGACGGATGTTCGATATCAGGAGGGAAAATTTTGGATTTCCAAGCTGGAGGAAGATGGGGAATCGATTGAAATGGGTATTCAACAAATTAAGTTGTTGAGAGAGAAACCCGTCCATCTCGTTGCCTCAATTAGGCTCTACAAATCTTTGAAAGACCTCTCATCCAATTTCAACGGCTACAACAATTTGTCTTCCTTCTCCGCCTCGGTAGGAGATTTTGCGCCTGAAATGGAATTATGGGCTGATCCGGTCTTCTATAAACTTTGCCTCCTTCCTCTTGCCCGTTCAAAGGATGTAGAGACCAAGGCGCCCCAGAAGGAGAAGAAGCCGGCATCAAAGAGAAGAGACTGTAAGAGCTGCACACTTGTGAAAGAGTTAGGAATGAGGCAAAGCCAAAATCTCCAGGTTACCACGATCGTTAAACGAAATAGCATGGTGAGCTTGTCGAACCATGGCATGGGTCTATATTTTAAGATGCTCTGACGGTTCATACTATACAGGTTCGGCTGTCGATTTAGAAAAAAGGATTGTTGAGCGTATGGCGGGGACCTTTGATGGATTTACGTCCAAAAGGTTACCCGTAAAGTTAGTTTTTTCTTCTGAAATGCCAACCATCCATGATGCGTTTTTGAGAGAAAGACAGATAAAAGGATGGACAAGGAGAAAAAAAGATGCACTAATTAATGGAGATTGGGATAAATTGATTGAGTATTCAAAGTCGAAGGGTTGTGATCCTTCGACAGCTCAGGATGATAGCAATTTATGTGGCTATGATATTTCATAGCGGGGAGAAGAGGCTATGGAAGATATTTATTCTGAAATTATAAAAGCCCTTGAGAAGAAGGAGAAAGTAGTATTGGCCACACTGATCACCCGTGTGGGCTCTGCCCCGAGAGCTGTGGGCGCCAAATATTTGATCAAGGAAGATGGCACCTCCTTGGGCTCTATTGGAGGAGGGTGCGTTGAGGCAGAGGTTTGGCAGGAGGCTCAAAAAGTCATGGCGAAACAGGAGGGAAGGGTTCTCCATTTTGAACTGACGTCTGAGCAGTTGGCCGAAGGCGGGCTGGTCTGCGGAGGGAATATTGATATCTTTTTGGAACCCCTTAGAGAGGATTCCTTAAACATCTATCAGGAAGCACTGAGGATGAGACAAAGAGGGGGATCCGCCATCCTCGCCACGCTGGTTTTGGTGGATGGTGATTTCCCCAGGGGGGAAGGTTCAAAGGTTTTGATAGAAAACTCTGGAGAAAAAGTCGGTTCTTTATCGGGTGGAGCGGAATTGGAGAAGAAGATTTTGAGTGAAGGGGAGGAAGTGTTAAGAGAGAAAAAGCCAAAGGTCTTGGTCTTAAGTTCTGAAAATAGAAAGATGGAGATACTGTTGGAACCCGTTTTTTCTGAACCCACTGTTTATGTCTTTGGAGGAGGGCATGTTTCTGAGCAGGTGGCCCCCCTTGCCAAAAAGGTCCATTTCAAGGTGGTCATCATCGATGACCGGGAGATTTTTGCTAATCGAGAGCGTTTTCCAGATGCGGACGAGGTCATCGTTTCAGAATTTGAGCGGTGTTTCGACCGACTTAACATTGGTGATTCTTCTTATATTGTCATCGTTACCCGGGGGCATCTTTATGATGGTATTGTACTGGAACAGGCAGTGGAATCCAGAGCACGCTATATTGGCATGATCGGTTCAAGGAAGAAGATTCGAACCCTTTACCAAAGTTTGACGAAGAAGGGAATCGCTAAAGAGACCCTGGGTCGGGTCCATGCGCCCATTGGAATTGACATCAACTCCGAAACCCCGGAAGAGATCGCCGTCAGCATCGTGGCCGAATTAATCAAGGTGAGGGGGGAGCATCCCCGCCGGTGAGCAAGGATAAAACGAACAATTTTTGCATACCGGACAAAAATTGTCCGCTTTCAGGACAGGAATTTTCTGATGATTGGCAAATGGATCATAGACATCTGTCTAAATATCTAAAATAATTATAGTTTATTGATGGTGTAACCCATAAATAATTTTATCGAAAATGGCACAAATATTGCTCACATACTATTTTGCTTGACAAGAACGCATTAGATTGGTATTAAATCTTGTAAATTCAAGCAAAATCAAATCAAATGAGAAAAGGAGGAAGAAAAATGCTTAAAAATCAGAAAGGCTTCACATTGATTGAGTTGATCGTGATCATCGTGATAATCGGAATTTTGGCTGCCGTGGCGATTCCCAGCTACATTGACTTGACAGCCAAGGCTGCTGAGGGAACGGCTAAGGGAATATTGGGTGCCTTGAGAAGTGCGAATGCCCTTACCTATGCTAGCCGTCTCCTTAACAATACCGCTGGTTCGTATACGATGGGAGCTGTTGTTAACAATGCACAAATTCAGGGGGCGACTATGGGGGTAGCGGCGGACAATTCCGTTACCGTACAGATTCCTGGGGGTTACACCCATACCTTTAGTTTTACGATTGGCACTGTCCCAACACCGATGGGGACAGTCTATGCAACTGCAGGCTGGTAACCGAAGTTTAGAGAATGAATTGCGCATGCCTACGGCAGGAAAAGAACCTCATCCCGAGAGGTTTGTATTTTAGAAAGAAAGATTGCGATAACATCAGCTAATTGTGAAAGATAAGGTAGGAAAGAAGATTGATGGGGTCAGATCAGGTGGTGTCTTGGCTGGTCTGACCCTTTTCTTTTCCTCTATCCTCTTCTTTTACGACCTTTTCGACGGAAGATATCTCCTCACCGAAAGAGATTTAGCTCCCTATTTCATCCCTCCGAGATTCTTCTGGGTAGAGAGCATCAAACATGGCAGTTTCCCTTTATGGAATCCCTATCAATTCTCAGGCCATCCCTTCTTTGCTAATCCTCAGCATGCCATCCTCTATCCCTTAAACGGTCTTTTCTTTCTTTTTCCCTTTGATGTGGCCTTCAATGCCATCATCATTCTCCATTTCTTTTTGGGTGGATTATTCACCTATCTTTTTGCTTAAAGACTTAAAAGTCAATTCAACAGGGGCTCTCATCTCTGGCCTTGATCTTCATGCTCAGTGGGTACCTCCTCTCTGTTCATAGCCTGCTGACCATTCTTCTTTCCAGTATCTGGACGCCTTTAATCATGATGTTTTTCAGAAGGGCGATCAATGGGCGGGGTTTCAAAAGTGAAATTTTGACCGCTATTTTGATTCACCCTTTCTTTCTTAGGAGGAGGGATAGAAATTGTCTATGGTAATTTTTTTGTTCTCTTGATCATGGTGATTTTTTCCCCTTCTCCGTATACTGAATCTGTCGGGGATGAACGCCGACGCTACAAATTC
The DNA here is from genome assembly GCA_963711845.1 of uncultured delta proteobacterium. GTDB lineage: Bacteria > Desulfobacterota > BSN033 > BSN033 > UBA1163 > CAVQFR01. Next base: position 81,654 of record CAVQFR010000004.1, on the reverse strand, counting down.
ATTCGTAGCGTCCCCATTTATTGGGGACGAATAAGAAGCCTCTTCATTGTATCCATCCTATTCTTATTTCTCTCTGCCATTCAATTATTTCCTTTTCTTGAATTGTTTCATCACTCCATCAGGGGAAACGGAATTTCCTATCAGGAGGCAACAATTTGGAGCTTTGCACCGAAAGATGTTCTTTTATTCTTTCTTCCCGATGCCTATGGATATTTTTTGGACATGAAAAAATATTGGGTAGTCCCAATGCTGGTTCAAAACTCTCTATACAGGAGGACTTCCTTTTATCCTCAGCGTCATCTTCTTCCTGATGCCTTCACGCCGCCTTTTATCTCCCCAGGACAATGATAAGGCGAAAAGCTTTGGGAAAGAACGGAAACTCTTTCTCGCTTTAATGTTCTTTTCACTTTTTTTATCTCTGGGGAAATATAATCCTCTTATACCCCTTTGTGTTTAAGTATGTTCCGTTTTTTAATGGAATCCGTTATCCTGCAAAATTTCTCTACATTTTTATTCTTGTCCTCTCCATCACAGCAGGTCTGGGATTTCAAGAGTTGTCAGAATTTTCAAAAGATAACTGGAAAAAAAGGTTGAAACACCTTCTCATCATCTTTTCCTGGGATCTGGTTCTCTCCTTTTATTGTCTGCCCTTGGGCATAAAGAGGTTGAACATTTTCTGAAACTGAAGGGGATCGATTCTCCACTTCAATCCCCTCGCTGTTAACCTTCATCATGCACAAAGATTCCTTTTCTACCTTGCCCTTTTCTTTCTCTTGCTGAGAGTCGGTTACGAGGTAAGATGGAAAGGTTGGGTAAAAATTTTGTTGCTTGTCTTTTTAACGACAGACCTCTTTGGGAATATGGGCTTCTATGGAAAAGAAAAGTGTAAAGACTATTTAAGAAAGACTAATAGTTTAGAAATAATCTCCTCAGATAAAGGAAATTTTAGGGTATTTTCAACAGCAAAAACCATCTCAATGGATACTACGATTTTGATTGATGATCCCACTTCTCTTAATGTCTTGAAGGAAAAATATCCCATCTATGAACCTGTTTTATCACTTACACGACATCTGGGGAATCGATGTGATTCGAGTAAAAAAGAGTGGATGACCTCTATAAGGCATTTACCAATACCCCATCTATTTCAGCAACTCGTCTTATTGACCTCTATGGTGTGAAATATATTACTTCGGTTACCCCTCTTGAAGAGAACCATCAATTTGAACTTATTTATGCAAGATCTTGAAAAACTTCAAGGGAAAAGGGAAGATCTTCTTAAAGAGAATACTATTAAATTATACAAAAATCGCAGTCCTCTCCCGAGAGCATGGCTTGTTAAAGATCATAAGATCATGGATTCTAACGCGATCCTTTCCGTGATGGCTCAGAAGGAGTTTGATCCTCGGAAGGAGGTATTACTTGAAGAAGACCTAAATGGACACCCCTCCCTTACCCTCCCCCACAGGGGGGGAGGAGATTAAGTGGAAGTGGGGTCACGCAGAAATCATCTCTGAGAGCAATAATAGATTGGCACTTCAGGTGAAGGTTCCGAGAAGATAACCTATTGATATTAAGCGATACGTACTATCCAGGATGGAAGGCTTTCGTGGATGGGAAAGAAACAAAGATATACAGGGCTGATTATACCTTTAGAGCAATACGCTTAAATGGCGGGACACACCGGGTAGAGTTTGTTTACGATCCGATCAGTTTTAAGCTGGGCGCCGGAGTGACCCTTCTGGGAATTTTGGGTTGCATTGGGATGGGATGGATTGGGCGACGCAGGGGAACATCAACTCATAAATAATGTAGAAAAACCTTCTTTAATAAGCCACTCGATCGACCTCATCGAGCGTGGTGATTCCTTTTAGAACCTTTCTCAAACCATCCACCCTCAAAGGAACCATCCCTGCCGTTTTCTTTGCCACCTCTCGAATCACCTGGGTGGAAGCTCTTTCGGAAATAAGCTTCTTAATGTCCTCATTGACCAAGAGGAGTTCATAAATCCCTGACCTTCCCCGGTATCCCGACTGCTTGCAATTCTTGCAGCCCTTTCCTCGATAAAGAGTTAAGGGGCCTTTCATGTTTGAGACGGTCTCACCGAGGTCACTCATGGTCTTGGGGTCAATCTGATAAGGGGCTTTGCAATCCGGGCAGATGGTTCGAACCAGTCGTTGGGCTAAGACTCCAATGACACATGAAGAGATGAGATAGGGTTCTACGCCAATATCCACCAGTCGAGAAATAGCCTCTGGGGCGTCGTTCGTATGCAAAGTGCTTAATACCAGGTGGCCTGTCAGGGCGGCCTGCATGGCAATTTCTGAGGTCTCCAAATCCCTGATCTCTCCGATCATGATGATGTCTGGGTCTTGACGTAGAATAGACCTCAACCCTGTGGCAAAGGTAATTCCTGCTTTGGGGTTGATCTGTGTCTGTCTGATCAAAGGTAACCGGTACTCCACAGGGTCCTCAATGGTGATAATATTCTTATTCTTTGAATTAATCATATTGAGAAGGGCATAGAGGGTGGTTGTTTTTCCACTTCCCGTGGGACCCGTGACCAGAATGATCCCGTTTGTTTTTCGAACCAATTGCTTGAATTGGTTTAGCGTGTTTTCAGAGAATCCCATTTCCTCCAATTTGAAGAGAGGACTGGTCTGGTCAAGAATTCGGAGCACCACATTTTCACCGTGGATCGTAGGAAAAGTGGAGACCCTGATTTCAAACCCCCGTCTCTCAAGTTTGACATTGAAGTTTCCATCCTGGGGAAGCCTGGTCTCCGCAATATCCATCTCAGCCAAGATCTTAATTCTTGAGGTGAGGGCGGGCTGGATTGGCTTAGGAAGGGTGAGAGATTCGTATAAAAAACCATCGATTCGGAACCGGACCCGCAGAGCCTTTTCATCGGGTTCGAAGTGAATATCACTGGCGCGATCTCGGATGGCTTGCATCATGACTAAATCAAGCATCCGGGCAGCCGAGGCATCTTCCATTGGGCCAGTGGGAAGGTCTTTGACAATGAGATCATGGGTCTTTTTATAGTCTGAAGGTTCTGGGGGCGACCCGGCCTCGTTCCCTTTCATAAATTGCTGGAGGGTGTTTTCAAGGTTCGTCCCCATGGCTCCATAATGCTGTTCGATCGCCTTCTTGATTTTTTTCTCAGTACTGATGGATATCTCCACATCGGTTTTCACCCGGTTCCTCACCTCATCCAATGCAAGGAGATTGAGGGGATTGGTCATGGCGACCGTCAAGGAGCTTCCAATTTTAAAGAGAGGGATTAATGTGTGACGCCGGGCAATCTCTTCCGGGATGGTTTTTACGATCTTCTCATCAATCAGATAGGTGTCCAGGTCGACATAGGGGAGATTAAAGTAATCGGCCAAACACTGAAGGATCAGTTCTTCTTTGGCGTAACCCAGCCGGACGACGGCCTGTTCCAACCGCTCTCCTCTCTGTTTCTGTTCCTGGGTGGCTTTTTTTAATTGATCGGCGGTGAGCACTCCCAATCCTACCAGATACTCACCAAGACTTTTTTTCTCTTCAACCATGGTCAATCCCTTTCATTGAACCCCCTCCAATCCCCTTTAGTAAAAGGGTCGGAAAAGGGGATTATGGCCTCTTGTTCCTTTTTGCCTCGGCGAGAGTATTTAAGCGCCTTTGGACCCTCGAGACCAATTCCGGATAGGATTTTGAAGATAGCTGGATAAATTGCCGATAATGGCTGATTGCCAATTCCCAGTTTTCCAAATGTTCGTAGAGCAGTGCCATATTGTAATGAGTCTCCCTGTGAAGCGGGTCGATGGCGAGAGCCTTCTGATAAGATTCGATCGCTTTCTCGCCCTGACCTTTCTTCTTAAAAAGGATTCCGAGGTTGATATGACTTTCGATATTATTGGAGTTGATAGCCAATGCTTTCTGGAAAACCTCCAGCGCTTCTTCGTAACGGCCTTCGACCAAAAAGAGGAGCCCGAGATTGTTATAGCCTTTCCCATACCTCGGGTTGATCTCTGTTGCCTTCTGATAGGCCTCAAAGGCGCCCTTCGCATCCCCCATCGTTTGATAAATAATTCCCAGATTGTTATAGGCCTCGACATAAGTCGGATCCAGCTCAATGACCTTCTGATAGGCCTGAATCGCTTTAGAAAATTCCTTCCGGTTATAGAAAGCTACCCCCGAATTGAAATGGTTGAGGGCATCCGAAGTCAAGGTCTGGCCCTTTTCTCCCTCCTGTTCCACTGCGATAGACTTGGGGGGAGCCTCTTCCTTCTGAGTCACCGGAGGAAGAGGAGGGGGGGCCTGCTTGACCCGTGATCCTCCTCTCTTTTCGGTTGGAGCTTGCTTGGGGAGAGATGATTTGGTTGTGGATGACACCTTTTCCCTTACGGGATGAGATGGACGGTCACTGAAAGCTGCCCCGACGTTGGGGAGCCTCTGAATGCCTCCCACCTCTGAAGTGGCAGGGTTTAGATCCTGCCCCGAACCAGCAAGATTTGGGTCTTTCGGGGGAAGTAAGGGCGCTTCATCCTTCGGCAGGCTCAACACATCCTGTGGAGGTTCTGAAGATATTTTCTCTGCCGCAAGGATAAGAGGCTTCTTCTCTATGGGAACAATGGCTCCGTTGGTTTGGGTTGCCAAAGGTGAAGAAGCAGGCCTCAAAAGAACGAACAAAAGGATACAGAGGCTAATGAGACCAGCACCGATTACGATCCATTGCTTTTTAGAATTCTTTCCCCTTGTCCTGTTCGGGGTTGGATACCTTAAGAGCGGAGAGGCTTCGGAGCCATTCAATCGAAGCTGTTGCGTTTTTTTGAGAGCGTCGATAATCAGGCTCATTCCGAAACCTCCTGGGATACATTTTCTGAATCCATTTCGGCCTCGCTTCTTGCAGAATGTTGACCCGGTTCTTTATTCAACGGAAAGGCCAAGACCGAAGGAGGAATGGGACCGGGAACCTGAAGACAGATGTCTTGAATTCTCCCCCAAATAAGATTCTTAGCATTTTGAACCGGGGACAAGTGATTTTGGTTGATGACGGCTATGGCCGTCAATAAGAAGATGAAGGTGGTCAGGAGTGCGAAACGCAACAGGGTTAGCCGCTGGGATAAAGAGAAGGAATGAGAGGGTCTTGGGGTCTCCTCTCCCAAGAGACTATCCTTCGCCTTCTTGATGATTTCTTTCTCGATATGGTGGGTCTGTTCGACAAAGCCCCCCAAGAGTGCTCGATCGCAGAGGAGATTGATCAGTCTGGGAGTCCCTTTCGAAAATTTGTAGATCTCGTGGAGAGCCGGTCTTGAAAAGGTAATGCTTCCTTGAGAACCTGCTACCATCAGACGTTGGTAGATATAAGACTCCATTTCTGTCCGGTTGAGTGGCAGGAGGTGGTGGCGAATGGCAATCCGTTGGTTCAATTGTTTCAATTCGTCGGATCGGAGTTTTTGATCCAACTCTAATTGACCAAGAAGTATGATCTGGAGCAATTTTTCTTTTTCTGTCTCGAGATTGGAAAGCATGCGAATCTGTTCCAGGACAGGAATGGATAAATTCTGAGCCTCATCGATGATCAGGACGGCCTTCTTTCCATGAGATAATAAATAGATGAGTAATTTATTCAGGGCATCGATCCGCTCTTTTTTTGTTCTTCCCTTTGAAGGGAATCCGAAATCGAGGAGGATCGATTCTAACAACTCCTCCTCGGTGAGGAAGGAATTGAAGATGACCGCAGTCTTCACATTTTTATCTAATCTCTCTAAGAGAGTCCGGGAAATGGTCGTTTTTCCGGTCCCAATATCCCCGGTAATGACCATAAATCCTTCCTTCTGCTGGATTCCATAAAGAAGAGATTCGATAGCCGTACGGTGGTTATCACTTAAGAAGAGAAATTGAGGGTCAGGGGTCAAGACAAAGGGTTTTTCTCTCAGGCCATGAAATTCTTGATACATCCTTTTTTCTCCCGAAAGGTCATAAAGTGGGGGTGGGAAGCCCGTTTGGTACAATGAACAATGAACAAGAAAAATAATTCACAGTTCATCGTTTATCGTTTGACGTTCATCGTCGTACTGAACCGGGCATCCCTGCCTGCAGCATCCAGGACTACCTTAACCTTTCGTCAAAAGACTTTTATTTCTTTGTAAAATCCTCCACTTTCTTTCCCACTTGAAGGGTAGGAGTGATCATGATCACCAGTTCTGAATTTATTTTTGTTCCGGTCTTGTATCGGAACACCCCCCCCAGGAGAGGAAGGGAATGTAAAAAGGGAACACCGGTGTAATTCTCCAGGGTCTTCTCCTGCATCAGGCCAGCAATGATAATCGTCTGGCCGTCTCTCACCCTCACCGTCGTATCCGTCTCTCTTACGCTCAGGAGGGGAAAAGTGGACTTTCCATCTGGAGTCGTTTTCTCCCCTGTCTTATCAGTGATACTGGGGTGGATGTTCATAATGATCGTGCCATCCTCAGCAATTTGCGGGGTCACATCCAGGAGGATGCCAATATCAATGGTCATGGGCTGAATGATCTGAGTCACCGTCGTTTGGGTGGCCACAGCTCCGGTAATGAAGAAGACATCCTGATTTCCGACCCGGATAACGGCCTTCTGATTATTGAGGGTGGAGATCGTTGGACTGGAGAGAACCTTTACATCTCCCTGTTCTGCGATCGCCTGCATGATATCTGAAAGGGCCACCTCTGTTCCTGCCGCACCGAGCGCCAAAATGCCCCCGTAGGGCGCGAGTTTAAGGATACCTGGGGTTGCGATGGTTGTCCCTGTCCCGGTCCCAGTGAGATAACCAGCAGTCCCTCCTGGAAACCCTGTCGTCCCGGCCTTATTCGTAAGTCCCCAGGCTGCGTTAATGGAGCGGGGAAGCCCTTCGATTACCTTCCAGTTAATCCCTTCTTTGTGGTCATTGGAGAGGATCACCTCCATGATTTTTGCCTGGATGGTCACTTGTCTCTGGGAACTTCCCTCGACGGTCTCGAGAAAGGAGGCGACCTTATTCAGGTTGAGAGGATAGTCCGTTACCATGATGGTCCCCGTAGATTTGTTGACGATCAACTTTTTCCCTCTCTCATCCACCCTTGTCCAGTTCGTCTTTTCTTTCTCGGAAGAGACCTCTTTCTCCTTCTCCTCGACGGTTCCAAAAATCAAGCTTTCCAATCCTTTTTGAATCTCCTTCCAAAGGTCCATTTCATCTACACTGATGACGTCGGTATATCCGGTCCTGGTACCCCCTGGACTGAGAGCGGTTTGCTGCCCCGGAAGAGAACTGGTCTGCAGGCCTCCGCCTGTGCTCGTGCTCGCATAAACCTCCCTTTTACCGGTTCGTTTTGTGGCGATGTAATTCAGTGTGAAAAGGCGGGTTTCTACTTGGGGCCTTAATACCTTGATAAATTTTCCATCGATGGTATAGGTCCAACCCAATGGAGAGAGAATGGCGCCAAGAGCCTCTTTTAAGGTCACCCGTTTCAAATCAATCGTCACCTTCCCATTCAGATCCGGATCGATGACAATGTTGAGTTCGCTGTCCTTTGAGAATGCAAGAAGAACATCCTGGATGTTTGAATCTCTGGCGTAGATTGAAAAGAGTCTGTCGGGAACCTTTTTCGCCTCCTCCATTTGGGGAATCACCAGCTCCTTTAATCCCTCCTCGGGAGGTGGTTTGGATTTGGCGGCCTCCTCCTTTGGGGGAGGTAACTTGGCCCGCTCTTTATCCGGAAGAGTAGCGCAGCCCGAGATCAGTAAGAGAGTGAGCAAGAATATGGGGAGGGTTTTCATTTTCATCGTTATTCTCCTTCATCCCTTCCTTCGCTTCCTCCTTGTGGAGAAGAGTTAGAATAGGGGGGGCTTTCCACAGCGGTTAATCGAACAGGGCTCTGAGATAAAAGAAGGGTCCTCCTTTGATCTCCTTTTCCTAATGTGACTCGGTCCGTTTTAATATCCAAAACCCTTTCACCACGAATCGAATCTCCTACCGTTACAATATGACGATCGATCAATGCCAATCGAGCATGGTCACTGATTAAAATAGCCTTAACCTTCATGAGATTTTCGTCGGGTCTGCTATCCGTTTCTGAAGGACCTCTCCTCACTCCTAAGGCCGTGCCCACCTTGGAGAGGAGATGGACCCCGGAGGGGAGGAGGAATGGATCCCTTCCGCTTTCTTGAGAAAGAATTATCCTCTCTTTGGTTTGTCCGTTCGCCGCGATCGGATCGATCAGGATGATTCCCGCTAAAATGAAAATGGTGATGAAAGTCATAATCAGCATTACTTTTTGATACCGTCTCATCGAATCTTCTCCTAAAACCTCCTCCCCTTTAATAATCCCCCCTTCTCCCCCCTTTACAAAAGGGGGGTGGGGGGATTTTAGGGGTGGCGATGGGGGCTTACTATAGCGAAGCGATGTACATGCTTAACCCCATGCTGACCTTTAGAAGAGGTTGTACCTCTCCGTTCTTTTCTATCTGGATGTTATCCACAACGATAAGAAAAGGAAGTTCCTCAATCTCCTTTAAGTAAATTCTTAGTTTCGCATACGTTGAGTGTAGAACCACCCGAACAACAACCCTCCTGTATTGAGAAGTGGGACCTCCCTTCTTCCCCTCGGGAAGAGGAAGACTTTCTTCCTGGGGGGTCAGGGAGACGACCTTCATCTGAGGAGAGTCGCTCTCTTTGGCTAAGTGCCTCAAAAACGTTCTGAATTCTCGGCCTCTCAGGGTTCGTTCACTCAGTCTCTTCAGCACTTCCTCCTGGCGAAGGACTTCAGCCTCCAACGCTTCTACTCCTTTCGTCATCAGGAGGGATTCGTCCAATCTTAGATCAGCCGCCTTGAGCTCCACCTTCAGCGCCTTAATCTTGCGATTCTGTGGAGTGTAGTAAAAGGTGGCAAAAACCCAAAAGGCAATAGCAACGACGGCCAAAATGATTAATATCTTCTCTCTGCTTTTTAGCACCATGGTTTATCGTTTTTCCTTCCCTAATGTCCCCAACTCCTCTTTAGCAATTCCCCCTTCTTTCCCCCTTGCAAAAGGGGGAATGGAGGGATGATCGAGTGAAGAGAAGGGGTGATTTAGATTGACATCACAGACAATCCCAAATTCCGCCCCCGGTTGAGTATAGAGCTTGTCCTCATCCGCTGAAACCAGTCTTACATTATTAAACAAGGACCTCCTCTCGAGACGCTCGATGATTTCGGCCAACGCTGTAAGACAGCGAGTATCGCTGCCGAAAGCAACACCCGTAATATGAAGTTCCTTACCCACGTCCTTTTGGGATTCTCCTTCCTGGGGTTTTGGGGGTTGATCCCCTTTTCGTGGAGGGTTCCCTTTGCTTTGAACCGAGAGAAGTGTCAAGGTGATATTGTCCGGCACAATTTGACCGACTTCTCTCAATATGTCTCGGTAGGGGACGGACACAATCATTGAGGATGGGAATTGAGAAAGCTTCTCTTTGAGTTGAATATCTTTTTCTTTTAACGTTTTGAGTTTAGCCTGAAGGGCATCCAGGTTCGCCATCTTCGCCCTCTTCGTATCTATTTCTTTTTGTATCGTGCTCACTTGCCCGTTCATGTATAGGGCGATTCCTAAAAAGACGAGCAGTGCGATTCCAGGGGCCAGGAATGGAATCGATTTCACTACTTGAACTTTAGCCAAGAATGGTTCTTTGGCAGGAAGCAGTTCGATTCGTTTTGGCTCAGGGAGTGCCGTTCCTGTGGCGATCGTGAAAAGGGAGCCTATCTGATCGAGAAATTGAGTGTCAATCTTTTTTGAGTCAAAAAGGACCTTGCTGAGTGGATTAAAAAGCTCTACCGGTAGCCGTAACTCACCGGCGAGATGGGAGACAATATTCTTGAGATTGGCGCCACCGCCGGTCAGAAGGATTCTATCAATCCGCTCCTCATTAAACTGGCTTCTGTAATAGTCCAGAGACCGTCCTATCTCTGCGGATAGTCTCTCCAGCACAGGTCTGACGAGGAAGGATATTTTCGATAAAGACGTCGATTTATCGCCTATCCCATCCTGAGAGGGTTCTGAGGAGATCCCCATCTCTTGCTTTATCTCCTCGGCTCGCTCAAAAATGGCCTCGGGCTCTCCCTTAGAACCCATTCCTTCCATAATCGCTCTGGTAATATCAGCTCCAGCAGGAGTGACTTCTCGACCGAACTGGAAAATTTCATCTTTAAAGAGGTAGATGCCGGTTTTTTCAGCCCCGAGTTCAATCAAAGCAACCGTTTCTTCCTTTCTAAGTTGATTCCAAACCAACAGAGTATTCCAGAGGGCAAAGGCAGCTACATCGAGATGAATCGGTTGAAGTCCGGCCTTCTCGGCGATGGAGAGAGTTCGGTCGATGAGGTGTTTCGGGCAAGCGACCACCATCAGGTCCAATTTCTTGACATTATCTTCCACATACTCATTCAGGATATGGAAATCAATTTCAGCTGTTTCAACAGGGAAGGGGAGATGATCCTTCATCTCCCAGCGAACGGCTTCTTTCAATTCGGCCTTGGGTAGAGAAGGAACGGAGATTCGCTTCATCTGAACTCCCGGACCTGAAACAGTCAGATTCACTTTTTTCGTCGTAAGACCCACTTCCTGAACAAGAGCCTTGAGGATTTCGGAAAAAGTGTTCACATCCTCTTTGTCGCTGTCAGGAGGAATTTCCTTTATCCCCAAACAGGTCAGAAGAGGCCCCTTGGAAGTCATCTTAAGACCGATCAATTTAATCGAATGAGAACCAATGTCTAAACCGATTGTTTCTGACATATTTAACCTCTTAAATTTTAAGGACATACTATTACTGCCCTAAAGGCAATGATCAAACGGGCACCGGCATCTCCTCCAAGAGTCGCCTGGTTTTTGCTGACGTTCCCGGTAGCCCCGGCAATCGCCATGCCCGCGCGTTGTATGCCCCTGTAGGCATGGGTTTGAGATAAATTGCTGATTGTTCCGGTATTGAGCCGAACCCGGAGTAGACCATCCAGCTGTCAGAGATCCCCAGGTATTGTTATCCGAAGAGGCCCACGCTGCAAAGACGAGGGCTCCGTCCGTGATCGTGGTGATCCCCGGAATGGTGACGGTGCGGGGTGCAGCGGGAGCGGCGTAGATACCGGAAACCTGTGCTACATCCACTTGCCACACACTGCTGGTGTTGGAGGGCCGGAAGACGTGCATGACGACTATATGCTGATTGGTGCGGTGCCACTGAAGGAAACGCTTGGATTGGCACTCCATGTGCCATTGAACCTGCACCAGAATAGCCTTAGCCTGCAGTTGTTCTGGTTTACCTGAGTCTCCGATGTCCAGGCTTGGCCTCCGGTGTTAGATATGGAGAGTGTTCCCGAACTGGTGCGCGAGATTGACCTATCATCAGGACAAGATCGCCCGCCAGCATACCCCCGGGAGGAGTTACCACAGTGGGATTCGTGGTATTGTCTGGAGCCATCGAGCAGGAGTAGAGGCTGATCCAAAATAAGTAATTCCCATCAAGAAACTGGTAAAATTGGAGACAACAATCCTCCTTCTTTCAGTGCCGATGGGGACTTGCTCCGACAGAAGTCAGGGTATCAAGATTGGGAGCAACATTGGTATAAGTTAAGGTGAAGCTCCCTGCTCCAAGGTTCCTTGTCATAGGCGGTATCAAGACCATTAAGCTGTGCAGGAGTTGTCCATGGCTGGAGTTTGCGTCATGGCGATACCGGACAGCGAATTCCACTCCGGATTGGGCAATGAAGAATGCCTGGGTGGACTGGATAGGGAAGACCACGGATTTCTGCTTTGTAGGGATCAAATAAGAGAAGACATAGCCGATTGTGACCATTAGCAACATGGCAATGACCAGGAAAGATGACGGAGATACCTTTTGAATTTATTGAAATTAAAGTTTTTCGATGATTTACTCAATTCAGTCAACTCCTATCCAGTATCATCACAATTAAGTGCGGTTTAGAGTCTGGATTGCCACGTCGTCCCAACGGGACTCTTCGCTGGAATAAAGCTCCGTCATTGGTTGTCGTTGAGAGCAAGCGAAACATTCTTCTTGCCGGCCACTATTGATATGCCTCCATCCAGTTCTGGCAAAAGTTCTTATAGGTTGCGTCTTTTGGAAGGTTTTTCGGATAAACCTTCGTTTGTAAGGTCACATTCTCACCGCTTGTTAGGCTAAGCGTTAATTGAAGCTGGATCTCGTTTGCGCATTCGTGACAGTAAATGCAGTAACATTGCTGGCCATTGCATAGCCGGTGCCGGCCTTCACCTTTTCAAGAGGATTTATACCGCCATTCCATCGAAAAGTGATGGTTTCGCCTGCAGCATCCTGAGCCGTTGCATTGTGTCCTGACAAAAGTGATTGAACTGGCTGTACCCGCAAATGGTGTGATACTTTGTGCATCCCGGATATCTCTGCACATCCTCTCCAATGCCAATTTCCCTTCATCGAAAAGGGTCTTTTGATTGACGGTCATGGTGTAGATTCTCAGGCTATCGAACAGGAACTTAATAGTAATAGCCGAGACAATGGATAAAATGACAATCACAATAATAATTTCAATCAAAGTGAAACCCCTACTTACCCACCCAACCCTCCCCCCTGGAAGGGGAGGGAGAGGGTTGGGGGGGATTTCAGAATGCGGGTTGCGTAAATTGATTCCGAATCATTTTTGATCTGTTTCTCACCTCTTACGGAAAATTCGTGACGACTGCATAAATGTTATATGTACTGTTTTGCGGGTCTGTTACAGTAACCTGAATCCGTTTATATCCGACATCTGCGGAGGGATGTGAAATTATTGTCCACATAGGAAATCACCCACTGCCACGTGTAACCGGCACACAGGTGGTGCCGGCAACGTATATGTACCGGGAGTTAAATCAGGTGCCTGACCATAATTAAATTTCATCAATTCTTCCATCTTCTGATGGGCGAGATACATTGCTGTTGTTACCATTTCCGGCTTTCCACTCCCTCTAATCCCTGTTGCAAAAGGGACGACAATAACAGGAATGATGATACCTGCCAGGACGACCAGGACAAGAATCTCGATGAGTGTAAAGCCTTTCTTGTTCATTTCTTCAACCATACGTCGTCATTCCTGCGGAGGCAGGAATCCAGTTTCTTTGACTACAGATACTTTCATAAAGATCATTCCATTCTGGATTTCCGCTTTCGCGGGAATGACAACTTATCTGAATCCTGGACCCCTTGGACCCTTTAATCATGAAATATTCACCTTTCCTGTATAATTCAATACCGTGATCGTTCTCGACTGTCCGCCGCTGGAAACTGTCACGGTATTACCTCCGCCCGCGGTTGGTTCTCCCAGTGAGTTAAAGGTAAAGGTCACTGTTGTGCCGATTGTTGCTCCGACGGACTGCAGTTGGCCTGAGGGATCCATCCCTGTGCTGGCTGGGTTGAATGTGTAAGTAGAAGAAAGATTTGTAAAAATGATACTCTTTGAAACCCTGTTGGCCATTGCACATTCCTGGGCGTATCGAATATCGGATGCAATCATGTATGCTGCTCCATCTACCGAAGCCCTGGAAGAGGTGGCGCCGAAATCGATTCTGGGCAACACCGTGGCAGCCAAAATTCCGATGACGATCATGACGGCGATGACTTCGATTAGCGTGAACCCTTTAAAGTTCGGAGTTCGGCCTGCCTTCGCCAGAGCGCTTCGCGCAGGCAGGAGTTCGGGGTTCGGAGTTTCACCTTGACCCATCGGCTGCTTGACTCCATGACCCCAGATTCTTGGAATCGATTGGATTAGGGTGACTCGCGGTCTCGAATCAGATAGTTCGGAGTAAGTAGTTCGGAGTTCGGAGTATTTGGTTTTGGCAGAGCTACTGCGGAGGATGAGCGGACTCAAAACTCCGTGAGACGAACAACCGGATGTTTTATCCTTCGAAATAATGGCAGCAATCCTCCGTCTGTCAATAAAAATATCCTGCAACCCAAAGACTGCGGCTGCCAAACCATGGCACAACCTGAAGGTTGGGGCTACCCAAGCATGGCACGACCAAATGGTTACAGCTAATAACAACCGGAGCAACTTGAAGGTTGCAGCCACAAAGTCAGGTTGCATTTTCTTGAACATCTTTCCTCCCGGACTTATCGAAATACTGAGGCCATATTCCACCATGGCAGAAACACGGCCAATGCCAAGAATAGAACCACGACTCCCATAAAGAGCGTCAAAGCAGGTTCAATGTAGGTGGTCATTTTTTTAATCGCATTTTCCAGTTCGATATCATAATATTCTGTGATTCTGATCAACATCTCATCTAACGTTCCTGTCGTTTCTCCCACCCCTACCATCTGGATGACGAGGGGGGTGAACCTTCCACTCTCCCTCATTGAATCCGCCAGACTTCTTCCTTCTCTAATCTTCCGGCTGATCTCCTCGATCGATTGAGAAATGATCACATTGTTGATGGTAGTAGAGGTGATCTCAAGGGTCTGTAAAATGGGAATACCACTCTTGTTTAACATGACAAAGGTATGAGCAAATCGAGACAGGGCAGCGATGACAAAAAGACGACCGAATCCAGGAATTCTCGTTTTGAGCCTATCCCAGAAGACCCGCCCTTTTTCTGTCTGTATATAGCGCTTCAACAGGATCGGGGCGAACAGAAATACGGGTATTATAAGATACCAATAATTCTGAAAGAGATTATTGACCCCAATCATTATTCGCGTAGGCAAGGGTAGGGTTGTGTTGAATTGAGCAAAGACCTGGGCAAACCTTGGGATGACAAAAGCAAGCAAAACGACAAATGCGATGATCACTGAAAAGATGACGATCTTGGGATAACGGGTTGCCTCCTTCACTCTTTGCCGACTTCTCAATTCTCGATCGGCAAGAGTGACGTAGCGATCGAGCGATTCCCCCAGCCTTCCTGAAGTTTCACCGGCCCGGATCATATTGAGATAAACCACGGAAAAGGCATCCGGATGTTTGGACATAGCCCCGAAAAGTGTTTCCCCTCCTTCCACCTGGAGACCGATCTCTTCCAATATTTCTTTAAATTTTGGATTCACTGTCTGGTCTCTCAAACCCTTTAATCCCGAAAGCAAAGGTAATCCTGCCCTATATAAAGTGGAGAGCTGCTGACTGAAGACAATCACTTCTTCCGGCTTCACTTTTTTAAATCGTTTCCAAAAGTCTGACAGATTGATGGAGACGGAGGTCGACTCCTCTTCAATGGCAATAGGGAAATAACCCGTTTGATAGAGATGATTTCCTGCCACCTCGATCGTAGGGGCTTCGATCGTCCCGGTCATCGCTTTCCCTAATCTGTCCCGCACTCGATATTTAAAGGTCGGCATGGGTTAGTTCCAATAAAGAGTTTGGAGTTCAGAGTTCGTAGTTCGGAGTTTTAGATTCTCAAAATCAAATTCCTCATCAATCATCTTCAATGCTCCGAACTCCGAACTAATCACTCCGAACTGATTTTCAAATACGCCTTTACCTTTTTTAATAAATCATCCATTTCAAAGGGCTTGGTGATATATTCGTTCGCCCCAGTCTCCATTCCAAGGGCCTTGTCCTTTTCTTGAGTCTTGGCGGTCAGCATTAAGATGGGAATATGTTTGTATCTATCGTCAAACTTCAACAGACGACATACTTTATACCCATCCAGCTTTGGCAGCATGAGATCCAGCAGGATCAGGTCCGGATTCTCTTTGCGAGCCTGATTCAAGGCATCCTCACCGTTATAGGAGACCAGGACGTGATATCCCTCCATCTCCAAGGGGAAACGGACCGTTTCCACCAGATCGACTTCATCATCAACAATCAAAATTTTCTTTGCACTCATCTCTCAACCTCCTAATCGTTCTTTTGCCAACCTGAAAAGTTCTTCCTTTGACAAGGCCTCTTCAGGGTAGGTTGCCGTTCCCACTTTAATGACTATGGGTGCCCCTCCGGTTTCGCGTAGATGGTTTTGGACGCCTTCTTCAATCCGCTGGCGAATCACCTGAGCTCCTTTCAGATTCGCCTCACAGAGGGCGGCCAGTATTTTCTCTTTCTCCCGCCTCAGCAAAATATCTGCCTTTCTGCAAAGGCATTGCTTGACGTTTTCTTCCAATTTACTTAGCAAGGTTTCTTCCACTTCACCTCCTTGATCCACCACCTGAATCAGAAAGAGGGTCAGGGGAGCATTATTTTCCTGGGCTTGCTGAAACTCCTTGTCCAGGATGAACCGGAAATGGGGGTCTCTTCTCTCACCTTGTGAAACGGGTAAGGTAAAGGTAAAGGTGCTTCCTTTTCCCAATTCGCTTTCAACTAAGATTTTTCCTTGATGGGCTTCTACCAATCCTTTTGTAATGGCCAGGCCCAATCCTGTTCCGCTTACCGACCGGTGGAGCGACCCTTCCACTTGATGAAATTTTTCAAAGATGGCATCCAATTGTTCCGCCGGGATTCCGATCCCGGTGTCTTTTACAGAAATAGCGACCATATTGCCATAACCGCCCTTTTGGTCGTGAGAAGGGGATTTGGCTGAAATTAGGATTTTTCCTCCTTCTGGCGTAAATTTAATGGCATTGCCAATGAGGTTTGTCAGGATTTGCTCAATTTTTTCTTGATCTCCATAGATCGCCGGAAGTGATTCGGGAATTTCCACTTCGATCTGAATCGACTTCACGTCAGCGTGAGGTCTAAGAGAGGATGCCGCTAATTCGATGATTTCTTTCAGGGCAATATTCTCAAACTTCAATTCAATCTTTCCAGACTCAATCCTTGAGAGGTTCAGGAGATCGTTGAGAATATTGGTAAGGCGATTGATATTTCTCTCCGCCATGGAAAGAAACTTCTCTTGATTCTCGTTGATCTCTCCGGTTTTCCCACTCAGCATCAATTGCACCGCATTTTTAATGGCAGCGAGTGGAGTCCTTAACTCGTGGGAAGCTACCGAGACAAATTCGGATTTCATGGAATCAATCTTTCGCAACTGCTCATTCGTCTTTTCCAATTGGTCGGCGAAGTCTTTAAGTCTGACGAAGCGCTGCTTCTCTTCCAGCACCTTCCGGAGGCGGAGAATCATCTCATCCAAATTGAGCGGCTTTGTGATATAGTCACTGGCTCCCAGTTTCATTGCCTCCAGGGCGGAATCAATGCTTCCGTGGCCGGTCATCATGATGGTAAGGGTTTCAGGCTTTGATTTGGCAATCTCTGCGATCAATTGGAGTCCGTCCATCTTTGGCATTTTTAGATCTGTCAAAACGAGATCGAATGGTTCTTTCTCCAATTTAAGAAGGGCTTCCTTCCCTGACTCTGCAAGCTCCACATGAAATCCTCCGAAGCGACTGAGGGCTTTGTTGAGAAAGGCCCTGATTTCTTTTTCATCATCTACTACCAAGACTCTGTTTTCCATCTCTTACCCTTTTTCGTTAGAAGAGGGGTTTTCTCTCATTGAAAGCCATTCATCTAAGGCGTCCTTTTTGAACCTCCAACTTCCACCGATCTTACGACCTGGGATTTCACCATGCTTCACCAGGCGATAGATCGTTCGAACATGGACGCTCAAATACTCTGCCGCCTCACGGGGTGTCATAATCTCTTTCATCGATACGCTCCAATCAGTTTGAAATCAATGTTTCCCAGTCTCCTCATCTTGATCTACCTGTCCAATACCTCGCGGACCTTTTGGGATAGGGTTTTAAGTGAGAAAGGTTTTTGCAAAAAGTGGGTGCCGGAGTCCAGCACACCGTGGTGGACGATCGCATAGTCCGTGTAGCCCGACGTGTAAAGGACTTTGATGTCGGGCCGGGAGATTTTAAGCTGATCGGCCAACTCTTTCCCACCCATCTGGGGCAGCACGACATCGGTCAACAGGAGGTGAATTTTTTCTCCGGTATTTTCCTGGACGAGACGCAACGCCTCTTCCCCATTGGCTGCCTCCAAGACCTTGTAACCCTGCTGTTTTAAAAGACGATTTGCCAAGTCTCGTACCGATGGCTCATCCTCGACCAAAAGGACTGTCTCGCTCCCCACGGGGAAGGAATCCGTTTCATTCTTCCCGTTCAAATTATCCAACTCTCCTTCAATTTTTGGAAAATAAATCTTGAATGTCGTCCCATGTCCCGGCTCACTATAAACCCAAATCTTCCCGCCACTCTGCGTTACAATTCCATGGACCGTCGAGAGACCCAATCCAGTCCCCTTGCCTTTCTCTTTGGTCGTAAAGAAAGGGTCAAAGGCTTTTTCTTGTACCTCCCGTGACATTCCAACCCCTGTATCGCTGACGGATAGCCTCACATAATGACCCGGGATCACGCCAATATGGGCATGAGCGTAATCTTCATCCGATTCCACATTGACCGTTTCGATCGTAAGTTTTCCGCCGGAAGGCATTGCATCTCTGGCGTTCACGGCTAAGTTGAAGATCACCTGCTCGATTTGACTAGGATCTATTTTCACTCTCCCTAAATCCTCGGACAATAGGGTAACCAATTCAATATCCTCTCCAATCATCCGACGTAGCATCTTTTCCGTATCTCTTAAGAGGGGATTTAGATCGAGCACTTTGGGGTCTAAGATTTGACGACGGCTGAAGGCTAAGAGTTGGCGGGTTAGATCTGTTGCCCGTTGGGTAGCTTTTTGAATCTCTTGAATGTTTTCCCACAGGGGGGTGTTTTCTTTAAGGTCGAGAAGTGAAAGTTGGCTATAGCCTTTGATCACGGTGAGAAGATTATTGAAGTCATGGGCGATGCCACCCGCCAGTCGGCCGATGGCTTCTATTTTTTGCGATTGACGGAGCTGTTCTTCAAGGGTCTTTACTTCCTCTTCAGTCCGCTTGCGATCGGTGATGTCTTGAATGGTTGAGCGGATGCCTATAATTCTTCCTTCTGCATCTCGGAGGAGTCGATCCTCAATCAGGACTGGAAATGTTGTTCCATCTTTTCTTCGATAGGTGCGCTCGAATTGTCTACCAGGGGGTACTACTCCCGTGATTTTGGCCATGATAGACTGTTGGGATTGCTCTTTTTCCATGACGAACTTCCATATAGGTTGTCCCAGCATCTCCTCGGCGGCATACCCTAACATTTCAAGTTCAGTTCTGTTTACCCTAGTGATGTGTCCACCCACCTCTAGTTCGTGGTAGCCCACAGGGGCATCATCAAATAGCTCTTGGAACCTAATTTCACTCTTTCTTAGGGCTTCCTCTGCCCGATTACGGTTCAATGCTTCCACAAAACCTGTGGCCAGCATCTCCACGACTTGCTGATCAGCCAGGTCATATCCCGATGCTTTGTTGGCTAAAGCGATCATGCCAATGGTTCTACCAGCCTGTTTCAGTGGAACGCCAAGAAAAGAGGTTAGCGGGGGATGCCCTTCTGGAATTCCGACTCGATCGTGATGGGAGGCAGGGTCATTGACGATTAGGGATCGTTCGGTCTTTATTACTCCACTCCAGATTCCTCGGATCTCCATATCCCTGATCATTGCCACTGCATTCGACTTCGGCATTTTACAGGAGATCCAGCCTGGATCGCTTAAAGCAATGGTATTAAAATGACCAGCCTTATTCGTTTCGCCGATAAAACCGAACTTGCTACCGGTCAACTCTTCGGCTACCGAAAGACATACCTGGGCAACCTCCTTATCCGTTTGACTCGTCAGCGTCTCTCGCAATATTCTGTTCATTCCTTCTAACATGGCGCTTTGCCTTAGGACTTCCTTCTCTGCCCGCTTACGCTCGGTGAAGAGCTGTGAGTTGGCGATGGTGCCCGCGATCTGATTACCGATTCTTTCGGCAAGTCTAAGGTCCTTCTCGCCATAGGCATTTGGCTTGGCGGCTTGCAAAGATAGAACTCCAATCGCCTGATCTTTTGAGATCAAAGGGACAAAAATCATCGATCGGAGTCCAGTCCTAAAAGTTGACAGAAGTTGTGGAAATCTGTTGGCCACCTCCTCTATGCTTTTCGGGTCGAAAAGAAAGCTCGACTGCGTGCGCATACACTCTTCAGCAACGGAACCAGATAGAGAAAAAGTATCCCCAAGTCGGAGGCTTTCTACATCAACCCCTGAGGTGTAGGCATTTGTAACAGTGCTGTCTTTGGCGTTGATGGTTCGGATAGCGATCCGGTCAAAAGGAATAAGGTCTCGTACTCTCTCAGCAAAGCGTTCGTATACATCGTCGATATTCAATGTTGAACTGATGACTCGCCCGATCTCGGCCATGACTACGTTCTCTTGAGCTATCCGCTTCGCCCTTTCCTCACTCCTCTGTAGCGATTCCTCTGCCTGTTTGATCCCGGTAATATCCTGAATCGTGCAACGAATCCCCTTGATCTGCCTTTTTTCATCCAAGATGAGTCGGTCTTGAATCAAGACTGGAAAGGTCGTCCCGTCTTTTCTCCGGTAAGTGCGCTCAAGATTTCGACCAGGTGGCAGGGTGCCAGCCAATTTGGCTAAGACCTGCTCACGGACTATTTCTTCCCCCACATTGAACGTCCAAATCGGCCGTGCGATCATTTCTTCGGCGGTATACCCCAGCATCTCAAGGTCTGTTTGGTTGACTTTTGTGATCTGGCCCTCCAGATTGTATTCGTGGTACCCTAGCGGTGCATTGTCATAAAGGTCCCTGAATTTCCTCTCGCTCTCACGCAGTGCCTCTTCTGTGCGTTTGAGCTGCATGAAAAGCTGACCGTTCGCTATAGCCCCGGCGATCTGATTACCGATTCTTTCGGCAAGTCTAAGATCCTTCTCGCCATAGCCATTTGGCTTAGCGGCTTGGAAAGATAGGATTCCAATCACCTGATCTTTCGAGATCAAAGGGACAAACATCATCGATCGAAGTCCAGCTTTAAAAGTTGGAAGAAGGTTTGGGAACCTATTTACCACTTCATCCACGCTTTCCGGTTGGAAGAGCAAGCTCGACTGGGTGCGTATGCACTCTTCAGCGACTGAATTAGTAAGAGGAGTGGTATCCCCAAATCGGTGGTTTTCTACATCAACCCCTGAGATGTATGCAATAGTGGCAGCTTTGTCTTTAGGGTTGATGGTTCGAATAGCGATCCGGTCAAAGGAGATGAGTTTACGAACTTCTTCGGCAAAGCGCTCATATACTTCTTCAATATTCAAAGTTAAGCTGATAATTCGCCCAACCTCGGCCATGATCGCGTTCTCTTGCGCCAGCTGCTTCGCCGCTTCTTCGCTTTTTCGCAGGGCTTCTTCCGCCTGTCTCCCCGCCTGTTTAGCAGCCAACGGTTCGACGATGGCTGAATCGCTGAGCAGTCGTATTCCTCTCCGATCATCTAAATGATTAATTCTTTTCTTTCTCTTAGGATTCTGAGTTGTCAAATTGCTTCTTCCCTTTGAGCTCAATGAGTAAATCTAAGTAAATCTGTTCGTTCTCTTACCAACTTGACCTAAATACGGACATAGAACTTCCTAAGGGTCACTGGGGAGCAAGTTTTGTTCCAAAATGCTCCAAATTGTTATAAACCATTCCAATTTTGTTTCATCTTGCTGTTGTTTAAAGGGTTTTAGATTTAAGGAAGGGGCAGAAATAGGTATTTATGGGGAAAGAGGCAAAAACACGTAGAGTAACAATTAGGGAAAAATTTGCACAAGAGATGACAATTCCGTACAATAATTTGTAATACATCACTGCGTCGCATGGGCAAGGGCTCAATTATCAGAAGGACTGAGCATGCTAGGACCCGAAAACGCTATTGGCTAAGGAAAATAATTCTTGATTCAATGATGCAACAAAGCAACGACCTAAAGGCCGAGTGGCTTAGCGATAGGAGGCAAGTTGATCAATGCCCAAAGAGTAAAAACCCCGATCTTAAGGGATCCCATTTGATCTCGAAAGAATACACTTTTTACTATCAGCTAACATTTTGTTAAGCCCAATTTTTTTGTTGACAAAAAAACCAATATATAATACTTATCGACCGGTCAGTAGAAAGTTCTAATAATATTTTTGGCTTATAAGCCTTGATAGTCCGATAGGAGAATATCTGATTTCGCCTTGACCTGGATCAGCTAAGAGATGGTTTAAGTATGTGATATGCCAGAATGGGCCACATATCAAAGACAGTAGCAATTTATGGGGAAAAAGTTTCATTCAAAGAGGAATAAACCGACCTCATCTTCAGACACTACTGAAAATAGCTGTATTTTTTGCATCATTTTACTAAGACTTAAAGAGTTCCTGTCCTGTTAAAAGGACGATAATAGAAAAATTTGTTGATCGTATTCCAATCAAGAGAGGAGAATTGAAAGAATGTTGAGAGATGTTCTTATTATTGAGGGGGTGAGAACGCCTTTTAGCCCGTTTGGTGGACTCCTGAAGGATATTCCGAGCATTGAGCTTGGGGCTTGTGTGATAAAAGAGATTATCAAGCGGTCGAGGTTAAAAGGGGATCAGATCGATGAAATATTCTATGGCATGACACAGATGGCCGAGGCTGCCCTTTACAATAATGTGTGCGCCCGCCAAGCCGCTCTGATCGCCGGGCTTCCGCCAACACAAGTGTCCTTGACGATAGACAGAGCCTGCTGCTCATCCATGGCCAGCGCCATCTTGGCCTTCCGGACGATCCGATCATTGGAAGGTGATGTCATGATGGCGGTAGGCGCGGAGAACATGAGCCGCACTCCGCAGATTGCCCCACCGGAGATTCGTTGGGGGCAAAGGATGGGACCCATCGTCTTTCGCGACTGCCTGTCACCTCTAGGTCATCCCGGTTATCCGCCGGAGTCAGTGAATGCGGGGAAAACGGCGCTGGAATATGGGATTGGTCGTGAGGAGCAGGACGAGTGGGCTTACAGAAGTCAAATGAGATATCAGGAGGCAAAAAAGGCTGGGAAATTTAAGATTGGAGAAGAACTCATGACCGTTGAGGTTCCCCAGAAAAAAGGTCCTCCCTTAATATTTAGTGAAGATGCATTTCCAAAGCCTGATACCACTCTGGAGAAGTTGGCCAAGCTCAAGACCATCTATGATAGTCCAACTGTTACGCCAGGAAATGCTCCGGGGCTGGATACAGGGGCTTCGGCTCTTTTGATTATGTCAGGAGAAAAAGCAAAAGAATATGGTTTGAAACCTCTGGCCAAGCTCATCGCCACTGCGAGTGTTTGTTCCGACCCGACCATGATCGCCATCAATCCCGGTCTTGCCATTAAGAAGGTCCTCTCCAAGGCGGGGATGGCCGCTGCAGAGATCGATCTTTTTGAGATCAATGAAGCCTTTGCGGCCGTCCCGTTGGTAAGCAGCAAGATTGTTGGAGACGCGGATGAATCGAAGACAAAGAGAATAAGGGAAAAACTGAATGTGAACGGGGGAGCCATCGCCATCGGCCATCCCGTCGGAGCCAGCGGAGCAAGGATGATCATGACGCTGATGTATGAGCTGAGGCGAAGGGGAGGAGGCTACGGCGTAGCTTCGATTTGTGGAGGTCTTTCGCAGGGCGATGCGGTTCTGATCAAGGTAGAATAGAGGGGGATCGATATGGGCTGGAATAACATCATTTTTAACAAAGAGAGTAAAATCGGTTTCATCACTCTGAATCGGCCGGAGGTTTACAACGCCCTCAATGCTGTGCTTCTGGGTGAACTGGGAGAGGTTGTGGAAGAAATAAAGAAGGACCCTGACATAGGAGTGGTCATCCTCACAGGGGCGGGCGAGAAGGCCTTTGTGTCGGGAGCCGATATCGGTGAGATTCCAGCTTCAAATGCCATATTAGCTTGGGCAACGTCCCGGGATCACCAATCCATACTCAACCAATTGGAGCGGTTGGGAAAGCCTTCCATTGCAGCAATCAATGGATATTGCCTCGGAGGAGGGTTGGAGTTAGCCATGGCATGTACCCTTCGGATTGCATCAGAGAATGCCAAACTCGGACTGCCGGAATTGGGCCTTGGGCTCGTCCCCGGCTATGGAGGGACACAACGGCTGACCCGTCTTGTAGGCAGAGGAAAGGCTTTTGAAATGATTCTGACTGCCAAGCCGATTGACGCTGCAGAGGCCTTCCGGATCGGATTGGTCAATCAGGTCGTCCCACTTGCTGAATTGATTCCCAAGACCAAAGAGATGGCCGAATCGATTTTGAAAAATGGACCGACGGCCATCCGGCTGGCTATGGATCTTCTTCTTCGGGGGCAAGAGATGTCTTTGGATAATTCTATGGCCTTCGAATCCGCTATGACATCGGTCAGCCTGATGTCGCCGGAGGCGGCCCAGCGGTTAAAGGCTTTTTTAGAGAAGAAGTAGGACGGAGGAGAAAATGGAGATCAGTAAGGTAGGGGTCTTGGGAGCGGGGGCAATGGGCAGCGGTATTGCCCAGGCGGTGGCTCAAGCAGGGCTTCCCGTAAGGATGCTGGATCTCTCCGAGGTTTTGGTAAAGGGGGGGATCGAAAAAATAGGAAAGAATCTTTCAAGAAGCGTTGAGAAAGGGAAGCTTTCTCCTCAACAAAAGGAAGAGATTCTTAATAGGATCGAGCCAACCATTGATCTGGAAGAGTTGAAAGATTGCGGGTTGATCATCGAAGCGGTTCTTGAAGATCTGGCATTGAAGCTGAGCCTTTTCCAGCGATTGAATGCTCTTTGTCCCTCTGAGACCATTTTTGCGTCTAACACTTCGACGCTTTCGATCACGCGGATGGCTGCCGGAATTGGCCGATCCAGGAGTCTCCTGGGACTTCATTTTTTTAACCCGGTTCCGGCTATGAGATTGACGGAAGTGATACCGGGTATTCAGACATCCCGTCAAGCGGTTGAAACAGGGATGGATTTTGTGAAAAGGATAAAGAAGGTCCCCATCGAGGTGAAAGACTGCCCGGGGTTCCTGGTCAATCGAATTTTTATGCCCTATGCGGGAGAGGCCATGTTGGCTGCTCAGGAAGGTGCTGCATCCCCTGTTGAAATTGACGAAGCCGTTAAACAGGTTGGGTTTCCGATGGGACCGCTTGCTTTAAATGATCTGGTCGGCATGGACGTAGGGGTTCACACTTTTCCCATCATGCATGAAGCCTATGGAGAAAGGTTTCCTGTGCCGATACTTTTTGAAAGACTGCTCAAGGCGGGGCGCCTGGGAGTGAAGTCGGGAAAGGGCATCTATGCAAACGGAAAAATAGACAGTGAGTTTTATGAGATCATTGGAAAGATCCAGTCTGATACGGGAATAAAAAATAGTGAGTTTTCCGCAGAGAGATTAGTCTTAAGACAAGTGAATGAGGCCATCTGTTGTCTCCAAGAAAAGATAGCAACCGCTGAGGATATTGACAGGGCATTGGTGCTCGGGACAGGCTTTCCTGCCGATGAAAAGGGGGTAGGGGGGCCTCTCCATTGGACTGATGATCAGGGGCTGGATTGGGTCCTCGATAAACTGAATCATTATAAAGATAGTCTAGGAAGTCGGTTTTGGCCTCATTTCTTACTGAAACAATATGTGGCAGCAGGCTATTTAGGGAAAAAAGTCAAAAAAGGGTTTTTTGAATACTGTTGAAATCAATTTGAGTGGTTGAGAGGGGGTAATCCATTGGCAGCCAAAAAAAATAAGCCGAAAACTCGACAGAAGAAAATTCATGCAGGAGAAAAAGTTACACAGGGGACGGAGAAAACGGTTCTCAAAGCACTTGGCCTGAGCGGGGGAATGTTTGGCGCTGCTCCCTGCGCTGTGGATGTAAAAGACGGCAAAATAGTAAGGATCAGGCCGCTGCACTATGACTCGAAATATGACCCCAAACAATTTAACCCGTGGAAGATTACAAAGAATGGTAAGACTCTGGAGCCGCTGATGAAAGCAGTCCCCTCTCCATTCAGCCTGGCTTATAAGAAAAGAGTCTATTCTCCCAACCGGATCAAGTACCCCTTAAAGAGGGTCGATTGGGATCCAAACGGCGAACGCAACCCGCAGAACCGCGGCAGGAGCAAATTTGTCAGAATCTCCTGGGATGAGGCAGCTAACATCATTGCCAGCGAAATCAAGAGAGTCCACAAGACCTATGGACCACTAGCAATCCTGGTGCAGGGCGACGGGCACGGGGAATGCAAGTTTGTCCATGCGGCGCATGGCTGTCCTACGTTGCTGCTGGACAAGATGGGGGGGTTCACCCAACAGGTGAGAAATCCGGACAGCTGGGAAGGCTGGTATTGGGGGGCTAAACATGTGTGGGGTCCAGGTCTTATTGGTATGATGAACCCCGCCGACAATATCGTAAAAGATATCTGCGAGAACAGCGACATGGTTGTGGTCTGGGGAGGGGACCCGGAAACAACACCCTGGGGATTCAGGGGGCAGTTTGCCAGCCGACTATGCTATTTCTGGTCGGAGATCGGAATCAAGCAGGTCTACATCTGCCCTGATGTTAATTATGCAGTGGCTGTCCATGCCGACAAATGGATTCCTATCCTCCCCAATACCGATGCTGCCTTGCAGCTGGCCATCATCTTTATGTGGATTAAAGAAGGTACGTATGACAAGAAGTATGTTGAGACGCATACCGTGGGTTTTGACAAAGTGAAGGCCTATGTTATGGGAGAAGAAGATGGTATTCCTAAGACCCCGGAATGGGCCTCCAAGAAGTGCGGCGTTCCGGAGTGGACGATTAAAGCACTCGCCAGAGACTGGGCGAAGAAGAGGGTTACAATAGGCCACTACTTTGCAGGGGGTATGGCCCGGGGACCTTACTCTCACGAACCGGCGCGGTTGGAGGTGATCCTGTTAGGGATGCAGGGACTGGGGAAACCGGGAGTTCACCAGGCTCAAATCGCTTACCAGGGGATGCCCAGAAACATTATGGCAGGCGGCAAAGGCCACCTGGGTATGTTCCAGAACCTCGCCAAGTCTCCTGCCGGAGACCGACTGCTTAAGCCTCACAAGACCACTCCTACACCCTGGGGCAAGCAGCTCATTCCTAAAACCCTTATTGAGCAGGCCATCAAGAATCCGCCGGTCAATTTCTGGGGCACTGGCGGTCATGAAGTGCCGACGACAGACCAATTCATTAAGTATACCTATCCTCTTCCGGCAGAAAAGGGCGGGACAGAGTTCCATATGATATGGACCGATACCCCCTGCCGCACCACCTGCTGGAACTGCGGAAACGATATCGTCGATGCCATGAGGAGCCCCAAGATAGAATGCATCGTTGCCCAACATCCGTGGCTGGAAAACGATGCTCTTTTTTCGGACATTATCCTGCCGGCCAATACCACGCTGGAGGTGGAAGATATCGTACCCTGTATCAGGGATGGCGATAGTTTCCAAAGCCTTGTGCTTATGAAAGCGGCTATTGCCCCGATAGGAGAGTCCAAGAGCGACTACGAGGCGGTTTTAGAGGTTGCCAAGAAGCTCGGCAAATACGATGATGTAACCGAGGGCATGACCACAG
The DNA here is from genome assembly GCA_963711845.1 of uncultured delta proteobacterium. GTDB lineage: Bacteria > Desulfobacterota > BSN033 > BSN033 > UBA1163 > CAVQFR01. The sequence goes on along the minus strand of CAVQFR010000004.1, from coordinate 54,313 downwards.
AGGAGTTGGTGAGAGCCGTCTTCGACAGCATGGGCTTCGATAAGCTCGTCAGTTGGGAAGAATTTCAGCTAAAGGATTATTGTGTTATCCCCGTAGATCAGGACTGGGAGAAGGTCCCGGCAGGTCTTTACAATTTTTATATAGACCCTGAAGCCAATCCATTGCCCACTCCTACAGGCAAGCTGGAGTTCTATTCCGAGAGCTTGGCCAAGCATTTCCCCACGGATACGGAGAGGGCGCCCATACCCAAGTGGATCGAGAAAAGCATCACACATGATGAAAGGCTCTCCAGCAAGAGAGCGGCGGCCTATCCGCTGCTGATCATGTCAAACCACGGCAGATGGAGAGTCCATGCCCAGTGTGATGACATTTCATGGACCAGGGAAGCCCTCACCTGCAAAGTGAAAGGATTTGATGGCTACCTGTATGAGCCATGCTGGATCAATCCGAAAGATGCCGAAAAGAGAGGCATTAAGAGTGGTGATATTGTTAAAGTGTATAACGAGAGAGGCGGTGTCCTCTGCGGAGCACTGGTCTGGGAAAGAATCATGCAGGGCGTTATCTCAATCGATCATGGAGCCAGAGCTGACTTCATCATACCGGGCAAGCTGGACCGCGGGGGCGCTATAAACACGATCGTACCGGAAGGGATCGTCTCCAAGCATTGTGCTGGGCAGGCGACCAGCGGGTTTCTGGCAGAGGTTGAGAAAGTCACCCTGAAGCAGATGGAAGAATGGATGACAGAATATCCCGATGCCTTCATGAGAGAGTATGATCCGGCATCCGGACTTCGCTTTAATGCTTGGGTTGAAGGAGATAAATAACCATGTCAAAGAAAGTCTTTGTTATAGATATAGCTAAGTGCAACGGCTGTCATTCCTGTCAGATCGTTTGCAAGGATGAACATGTCGCCAATGATTGGACACCGATCGCCAAGCCACAGCCCGATACCGGGCAATTCTGGCTTAAGCTTACCGAAAGGGTGAGAGGGACTGTGCCCAAGGTCAAAGTGGCTTACCGCCCTCATCTCTGTATGCACTGCGACAAGGCTCCCTGCATGGACGCCTGCCCTGTCAAAGGGGCTATTTACAAGAGAGAGGATGGCTTAGTGATCATCGACCCGGTGAAGTGCACCGGCTGCAAGAACTGTGTCGATGCCTGTCCTTATAATGTCATCTTCTTCAATGAAGACCTGAACATCGCTCAGAAGTGCACCGGTTGTGCTCATTTGCTGGATAGCGGCTGGGAGGAGCCCCGATGTGCGGATGCTTGCCCGACTCTGGCCATACGGTTCATGGATGAAGGAGAAGCTCAAAAACTTATTACAAAAGCCGAGGTCTGGAAACCAGAACTGAAGAGTAGACTAAAACCCAGGGTATACTATCTAAATCTACCCGGGAAGTTCATCGCCGGCACTGTTTATGAGCCCGTTGAGAGAGAGGTTATTATCGGCGCTACCTGCACCTTGACAGAAACCCGCGGCGGCAGGCAATATACTGTCAAAACCGACAGCTACGGTGATTTCTGGTTCGAGGGTTTGAAGGACGGCAAGTACAACCTGGAAATTAAGAAAGGCAAGAAGGCCAAGTCCTTCACCGGCTTAAATACCGGAGAGAAAGATATTAATTTGGAAGATATACCTTTGACCTAGAGCTTACCCGTAAATAATGGTTACTTGGTGAATTGGATGTCCGTCTCGGAGAAATAATCCTTTTTCATATATGCAACCCTACCGAAACCGAGTCTTAGCGTATCAATTTGATCCCAGTTAAGAGGGAGGTACGGCATGAAGAGAATTGCGATTGAAGAGCACTTTTTTACTGAAGAGTATCTCACCTACTTACGATCGAGGAAAGACTACCCCAGGTTGGAGACGATCAAAGTAGAGAATCGTGAGATGGAGTGGTTGCGGTTGGCTCCTGGTTGTTCTCTACCGTCCGTCCGTCAGTTACAGAGTGGGCTTCTTGAGGTTGGGGAGGGAAGGCTGAAAATCATGGACGAGGTAGGTATCGATATGCAGGTGCTTTCTCTGAGCTTTCCCGGAGTGGAGGCCTTAGACCCCCAGGATGCCACCTCCATGTCTAAGAGAATCAACGACGAACTTTTTACAGTCGTCAAGAAATACCCGGATCGGTTCTCCGGCTTTGCTGCTATCGCTCCCCAGGACCCGGTTGCAGCCGCTGATGAACTGGAGCGAGCGGTGAAGAAACTTGGGTTTAAAGGGGCAATGATAAACTCTCATATAAGGGGGGAATATCTCGATGACCGGAAGTTCTGGGTCATATTCGAAAAGGCAGAAAAATTGAATGTGCCGTTATATATTCATCCAAGGCAGCCATCCCCTGACATGATAAAACCCTATTTGACTTATCCGGAGTTGGCCTCGCCGGCTTGGGGGTTTGCGGCAGAGACAGGTTTGCATGCCATGCGCCTGATTTGCAGTGGTGTGTTTGACAAATATCCAAGCTTGAAGATCATCCTCGGGCACTTAGGGGAGGCTCTGCCATGGTGGTTATGGCGGCTGGACAGCCGTTGGGTTGTGGTAGGAAGGGAGGAGAGCGCCACTGCCCCGCGCGCCATGAAGAAACCGAGCCAATATATTAAGGACAATTTCTATGTAACGACCAGCGGGATGTTCTGGCATCCGGCATTACAATGCTGCTACTCGGCGCTGGGAGCTGATCGGATATTATTTGCTGTAGACCATCCCTACGAATCAAGTAAGGACGCAGTCCAATTCATGGATACGGCGTCCGTATGCGATGGCGATAAAGAAAAGATCTATCACTTGAACGCAGAGAAACTTTTTGGATTGTGACGCATTTTCAACAAATAAAGGCAAGCCATTCACTTTCAAACTTAGAGGAGGTAGTGGGTATGTACACTCTCAGGTTATATGAAGATCGATTTGCTCCAGGCGCAAAAAGTTTGAGGGATTTGGAGGCTCAGCACAGTATTGTGTATGTCTATGAGGGTTCTCTCGCTGTGAACGGACAGTTATTTAAAAAAGATACGGCGGTCTACAACAAAGATGTTACAACGATTGAAGTCGGGCCCAGTGGTGCCTGGATCTGGCGTTGGGAGTTAGTGCGGACGGTCGAACCCAACAACGTGGCCCAGGGAGAAGGGATAAAATCACATCTGCGTATGTCACGCCGGATCAGGATGTTCGACCTTGTCCCTACCTCCAAATGGCTGTTCCGGCTGGATTCGATCGTTAATAATGAGGGCTCCACAGGCCTGCACTCCCATCCAGGCTCGGGCATCCGCTGCATGCTTGAGGGGCATCTCCGTGTTGAGTCAGAAAAAGGAGAGTCCTCTGACAACCGCCGGCCGGGCGATGCCTGGTACGAGGAAGGCAGCTACCCGCTCGTGTCCACATCTGATCCGGGAGAGAAGGCCACCTTCCTGCGGGGCATGGTTCTGCCGCCGGAATACATTAAGTATCCGGACACTGCAGTCTGGATCGAGGGTGTGAAATCCTGCAAATCCGATTGGAGGAACTACGTTCAGAACGTCGTCACATTGCGGTAAAGAGGTCTGATGATAAAGGGCCCCTCTGCGGAAGCACAGGGGCCCTATTTTCGGCAAGCCAATTGGGAGAATCAGGGGGGGAGCGTTCATTATGACAAGAATGACAGGGAAAAAGGCTCTCATCGATCTACTTCGTCATGAAGGCGTCGAATATGTATTCGGGATTCCTGGCGCAACGGAGATCTTATTCATGGATGCCCTGGAGGAAGCCCCCGACATCCAGTACATCCTAAGTCTCCATGAAGTCGTTTGTGCCGGTATGGCTGAAGGTTATGCAAGGGCATCGGGGAAGGTCGGTTTTCTGAATCTTCATACGGCGCCCGGCGTGGCTGCTGCCTTACCCATGCTATATAATGCTCAGTTAGGAGGTGTTCCTTTGGTTGTCACTTCAGGCCAGAACCATACTCGCCTCTTGCAATATGACCCGCATCTGTCAGGGGACATCGTAGGAATGGGGAAGATCTATACCAAGTGGTGTACAGAGATCGTCCATGCTGAGGATATTCCCGCCACCCTGCAGCGGGCATTTAAGATGGCCATGCAGCCTCCCACAGGGCCGGTTCTCGTTTCCATTCCGCAAAACGTATTAGAGCAGCACGTTGACTTTCAATACAAGCCCAATACCATTGTTTACCCCAGGTTACGGCCGGACAAAGCAGCGCTTGGTCCTGCCCAGAAGATTCTTCAAGGAGCAAAGAGGCCCGTCCTTTTGGTTGAGAGCGGTGTGGACCGGTGTGATGCCTTGGAGGAGGTTGTCCGGTTTGCCGAGCTGACCGGATCTCGTGTCTATCAGAGCTGGATGTCAGATGTGAACTTCCCCGTGACCCATCCTCAGTATCTCGGGGATCTGGACCCTACCAGTCCCCCTGCCAGAGACGTTTTTAAAGAGATGGATGTGCTGATTGGGATTGGTTGTTCTCTGTTCGCTCAGGGTTTTTTCAATCCCGAGCCGACCCTTCCTTCAAATGCCAGAATCATTCAGATCGATGAAAATCCGTGGGAGATTGGAAAGAACATTCCTGTTGACTGCGGCATTCAGGGCGATATTAAGTCCGTGTTGGCCGAATTGAATGAGTTGATTGAAAACGGAATGACTCCGAAGGGGCGTGAGGAAGCAAAAGCAAGAGCTGAAGCGATCGCACGAGAGAAGTCTAAACTGGAGCATCAACTCAAAATTCAGATTGAGAATGAAAAGGATCGCGTGCCGATATCCATCTCCCGCCTGATGACGGAAATCAGAGATGCGATGACTCCCGATACAGTCGTGGTGGATGAATGCTGGTCTTCTTCCGGGATATTGAGGCAGGTTCTTGATCTGACGAAACCCAAAACCTTCTTCCGTTCCCGGAAGGGGGGAAGCATCGGCTGGGGGCTTCCCGGGGCACTCGGGGTGAAACTGGGCCTGCCCGATAAGCCGGTGGTGGCCGTGTCAGGAGACGGTGGGGCTGCATGGTCTATTCAGAGCCTATGGACCGCGGCGCGTTACCGTATTCCCGTGACTTTTGTGATTACGAACAACGCTACCTATCGTCAGGTGAAGCTTGTTCGTAAAATGGTGCTTGGGGACTACCCTCTCGACGAAAAGCATTTAGGAATGGAACTGGATGAGCCTGTCCTGAATTTTACCATGATGGCTCAATCGATGGGTGTCAAAGGAGAAAGCGTTAGGGACCCGGGGGATCTTGGCCGGACATTGAAGGCGGCCTTCAATTCAGGCGAACCTCGACTGGTTGAGGTTTTCGTGGAAAACAGACCTTGAGATATGGCATTCGTGAAAAAGCGAAAGAGGCATTTCTTATGAAAGGTGGATATTGCGGGAAAATTTTGTTCGTCGAGTTATCCGAAGGAAAAATCGAAGAGTTGAAACCTTCTGAGCAAACCTATAGAAAATTTATCGGAGGAACGGGCTTGGGAGTGAGATTCCTCTATGAAAAGATGAAGCCAGGAAGTGACCCTCTTGGTCATGAAAATATACTGGGGTTTGTGACCGGTCCTCTTACGGGAACCTCGGCTCCGGGAAGTGGTCGATTTACAGTTGTTTGCAAATCACCTCTGACAAATGCCTGGGCTGATTCCAATTCCGGAGGATATTGGGGGCCGGAACTTAAATATGCCGGATACGATGCTGTGTTCATCAAAGGCATAGCAAAAGAACCGGTATCCCTGCATATCTTTGAGGGGAAGGCCGAATTGAGGGATGCTTCCGGTCTCTGGGGCATGAATACCCGAGAGACAGAAGAAATACTAAAGAAGGAGATCGGGGATGAGAAGGTCAAGGTAGCCTGTATCGGCCCCTCAGGGGAATTGAAATCACTGATTTCCGGTATTGTGAACGAAAACGGTCGAACTGCCGCAAGATCCGGTGTAGGAGCAGTCATGGGTTCCAAGCGGCTCAAGGCAGTCGTTGTCCGTGGAAAAGAGAGTGTGCCGGCGGCGCACCCGGAAAAACTGGCAGAGGTTCAAAAAGCCTATTTCAAGCTGTTTAAGAATAGCAATTTTCAACAAAACCTTGCGGCTCGTGGAACCGGAGGGGGGCTTAGTTTCCTGGTGGGTATTGGCGATTCCGCTCTAAAAAACTGGGCCCATCATGGCACGGAATCCATGCCCAATTGTACGAGACTTGATTCAGGGAACATGGAACCATTCAAGTTGAGAAGGTACGGCTGCCACTCCTGCGTTGTGAGATGTGGGGCGATCGTGAGGGTTGAAAAGGGGGAGTTTGTAACAGAAGGAGAGGTTCACCGGCCTGAATATGAAACCTTGGCATCCTTTGGGTCGAATTGCCTTAACGACAACATTGAAGCGGTTATCCGGGCTAACGAAATTTGTAACCTTTATGGAATGGATACGATCGCTGTCGGAAACCTGATTGCCTTTGCCATGGAATGCTATGAGAAAGGTGTGATCGGAAGGGGGGATACGGACGGACTCGATCTATCGTGGGGAAATGCGGGAGCCGTTGTCTCGTTGACGGAAAAGATCGCACGCAGGGAGGGGTTCGGTGCTCTTCTGGCAGACGGTCCTAGGGCCGCTGCCGATCGAATTGGAAGAGGGGCAGAAAAATGGTCGATGCACGTGTGTGGCCAGGCGTTACCCTATCATGACCCGAGAACAAGTCCGGCACAGGGGACCGGTTATTTTGCCGATGCGAACCCAAGTCGCCATGTGGAGTCCTCAGGGACGCAGACGCTTGAACACGGAGGAACGCTCGGTGATGATCCGGTTTTATCGATACCCGCTCTCGACCGTTATGGAGACTATTCAAGGAAAGGCCCGATGCTGGCACTTGGCGCCCAATTTTTTCAGTTTTATAGTTCAGCGGGTCTTTGTGGGCTCCTTTTGTTGGGCAGCACCGTTCCCGCCGCAGAGTATGTTGCTGCTGTAACGGGGTGGGAGATGGATTGGTCCGAAGCCTTGAGAGCTGGCAAAAGGATTCTGACCCTAAGACAGGCCTTCAATGCGCGGGAGGGAATCGTACCGGATGATTTCTGCCTGCCGGAACGATTGGTACAACCTCTGGAAGTGGGGGTATCGGCTGGGCAGAAGATTGATTTTGAGACGATGAAGGCTAGTTATTTCACGGCAATGGGCTGGGATCTGAGAAGCGGCAGGCCTTATCCCACGACCTGGAAGGAATTGGGATTGGACGAGTTAGAGTTGGACGACCCCAAGGCAGCTGGCCAACCCGGATAGATGCTGGCTGGTTGTCTTCTTCCAACTCATAACCGCGGATTTTGGAAGTGTCGCTTTTCATTTTGACAATGGAGTGAAATGTGGTAAAAAAGACGCGATCATCCAGGGTCTAAGAGAAAGAGATTCAGGAAAGGACAAAGCTGAATTTACGGAGATGTCATGGTCATGTATTTCAGTCTGCAACCAGCCCGCAGAGGATAATTTTATCTCAACAGAGGGAGGGAGGTGATCTCGGATACAACCAGAATGGGCACGGCTATCACAAGGAATATGAAAATCAAAAAGATTGAAGGAGGGTGGATGCGATGATGAAAAAAAGAGCATTCTTTGTATTGGGTATTGTTCTCGTCTTGACATTAGCCTTATTAGCATTGACACCGGGTGTTCCTTCTTCACAGACGAAGGGCAAACCTGTTGTCATAGGCAACCTCGGCGTTTTTACCGGGAGGGACGCCGATACCAATCCTTGGCTGTTGCGGGGGGCGGAGCTTGCCATAAGCGAGTTCGGGGGGAAGGTTGCCGGAAGAGAAATTAAACTGGCCAGCGAAGATTCTGCCAGCGATCCGACCGCGGCTGCAGACAAAACAAAAAAACTGCTGGAAGTAGACAAGGCCGATGCCGTTATCGGTCCCCTTCCGGCCGCAGCCGCGTTTCCCGTTGCCACGCTGCTTAAACCGCTCGGGATTCCTCACATGAGTATCATGGATTTCCCGGCGGCATTGACAGCGATGGGCGATCACGTTTTTGCCCACAGTGGAAACCAGAGAGGAACCGGATATTTTGTGGGAACTTATGCCTACGACGTTATGGGCTATCGGACTGCCACGGTTATCCATGATGACATCATCTTTGCGGAAGAATACACCCAGGGCGCCATGGACGGGTTTGTGAGCAGGGGAGGCAAAATCATTCAGCGGCAGCGGACGCCGATGAACACGCTAGATTACGGTCCCTACCTTACAGCGATGAAACAAGCAGACTGTTGTTTATTCTGGTTCATACCCTTCCACGCCGTCCAATTCATCAATCAGTTCAGCCAGTACGGCTTCAAAATGCCGATGGTCCAGGGCGGGGTAAATGTTCTTGGATTACAGAATCTGGCGGAATTAAAAGACAAAACACTCAATGTCATTAGCTGCAACCCGTATGACGCCTATATTAAGGGGCCTGAAGTTAAAAAATGGGTGGACCGATGGGTGAAGCTGCATGGGAATAGAGCAGAGAAGGACGGACGATATCCTTATTACTCAGAGGGAGCTGCCATGTACGCCGCCACCTCGATCCTTCTCCAGGCCATCGACTTGGCCAAAGGGGATACTACCCCGGCTGCTTTTCGGAAGGCATTGCACACCGGGAAATTCAAGACCCCATGGGGCCAGGTGGCGTTCAATAACGGTCAGGTCGGCATCGGGAATACCTACATTTTAAAGGTGGTAAAAGAGGGGAACAATTATACTCGAACCGACGTTTATAAGTACGAGAATGTCCTTCGTAACGAACCTGCAAAAGACAAGGATGCGGCTCCGAAGATGTAAAGAAGTAATACTTCTTGCTTTACTTGGCGACGTAAACCTTTTGCGGATTATCATCCCGGGCCTGACCCCGTATCGAGAACGGGGCAGGCTCCGGAATCCATTCCTTTTCTGGATTTCCGCTGGAATAGGGAACGGTTTGAAACCGTTCCCTACCGGATACAGGACACCCCTTGTGATGTGATTCATGTCCCTGTCTATGCGTGACAAGATTCGACAAGGTTAGTAACACCGGAAAATCGCAGCAGGACCACACCCTAGTATGGACCTACTCACCATAAACCTGCTAAACGGGATTTCCTTCGGAATGATCCTCTTTCTGCTAGCGATGGGACTGTCGATCACGCTGGGTGTGATGGGCATTCTAAACCTGGCTCATGGCGCCTTATTCATGATCGGCGGCTTCATCGCTTTAAGCACAGTGAATGCAGGAGGGAATTTCTGGCTTGCCATTGTGGTCGGCAGCATCGGGGCCGGAGTCTTCGGCCTCATCATAGAGCGGTTATTTTTATCCCGCCTCTATCAACAGTTGGACAACCAGGTGTTGCTCACTTTGGGTCTGGTTTACATCATTGGCAACGTGGCTCTTTGGATCTATGGCGGCCGGGTGCAACTTTTTGATTCCCCACCTGTGCTGACCTGGAAAATATCTGTTGGAAATTATGCCTTCCCATTTTACCGCATCTTCCTGATCGGCGTGGGGGCAATCGCTTTCATCGCTCTTTGGTGGCTTGTCGAGAGGACGCGAATCGGTTCCATTGTCCGCGCGGGTATGGACAACAAGGAAATGACAAGGGCTCTCGGCATCAATTACAGCCTCACCTGCAGCGCCGTATTCGCCCTGGGGGCACTCGTAGGGGGTTTTGCAGGAAGCGTGGCAACACCCTTGATCGGCGTTTTCCAATCCATGGCCCTGGATATCCTTCTTTTCGCGCTGATCGTCGTGGTTGTCGGGGGGCCCGGCTCCGTCCTTGGAACACTCATCGGGGCGCTCATCATCGGGCTTGTAGATGCCTTTGGCAAGGCGTTTTTCCCGGACCTTGCCATGTTCACCATGTATCTGGTCTTAATCCTCATGCTGCTGATTAAACCATCGGGAATTTTAGGGAGGAGCCGAAATGTAGAGGGAACCCCTCCGGGTTCAACCTCATCGATGCCCCCCTATGCCCCTCGCGGTTTCCTTGTCAAATACGGCCCTTATTTTATCTGTATCTTGGTATTTATGGTGTTGCCGCCCCTCTTGCCCCGGTATCTTCAAAGCATGATTACCAAGATCGTTATCTTTTCCGTATTCGCTCTCAGTCTAAACCTGATCTGGGGGTACACGGGCCTCATCTCTCTTGGCCACGCCACGTACTTCGGAGTCGGTGCCTACGCTTCGACGATCCTCATCGTGCGCATGGGGATTGGAAATTTCTGGGTAGTAAGTTTGCTTGCCCTGATCGCTGCCGGGGTTCTGGCGGCAATCTACGGGGTGATCGCACTTCGGGTGTTTGGCCTCTACTTTTTGCTCGTGACCCTTGCCTTGGGACAACTCGTGTTCTGCATTTCCACGGTATGGCGCTCCGTGACAGGGGGCGACAACGGTGTCATCGGTACACCCTATCCGGACCTGGGAATTCCAGGGTTTACGGTCAACTCTATATCCTACTATTATCTTGTCTTAATCATTGCGGCCGCCTGTTTCTTTCTCCTCTATCGGTTGGTGAATTCCCCCTTCGGATACGCGCTGCAAGGTATTCGTGATGATGAAAAGAAGATGCGCACTCTGGGTTACAATACCTGGCTTTATAAATACCTCGCCTTCATCATCGCGGGGATCTTTGCTGCGGTAGGCGGGGTGCTCTTCAGCTATTTCCTGGTTGTGGTCGGGCCTCCTCAACTCAGTATGACGACCTCGACCACGGCCATACTGATGGTGATCATAGGCAGCACTCGGGTATTCTGGGGACCCGTGGCGGGTTCGATCGTTGTCATACTCCTGGAATACGTTGCCAGTATCTATGTCCCTGAACGCTGGCCTTTGATCTTGGGGGCGATTTTCGTGATCGCGGTCATGTTTCTCAAAGATGGAATCGGAGTATCTTTGATCAAGCTGTGGAGGAGATTGGACTTAGCCCATGGAAGCGTTGAGAGTTGAAGGGCTTTCGAAGAATTTCGGCGGGATCGAAGCGTTAAAGGACGTTAGTTTCACCGTTGAGTCCGGGGGGAAACTGGCCATCATTGGTCCGAATGGGGCAGGGAAAACAACGCTCTTAAACGTCCTCAATGGTCAGCATTCAGCCAATTCCGGCCATATCTATTTTATGGGGCGAGACATCACTCACCTATCTGTCCACAAACGTGCCCATCTTGGCATGGCACGGGCGTTCCAATCGTCGACACTTTTCCCCAGCATGAGTGTTCTCAACAACCTACTCCTTGCCATCCACGGAATGAGACGTTCGCGTCTCCATTTCTTCCGGTCTTTTGAAACCTATGGGGAGTATGGCAGCGAGGCTGAAAAGTACCTGAGATCCGTCCATTTGTGGGAAAAGAAGAATGAGTTCGTAAGTGACCTTTCACATGGCGAGCAGAAGAGGTTGGAGATCGCGATGAGTTTGGCGTTGGAGCCGAAGTTGCTGCTGCTAGATGAACCGAGTGCAGGATTGACCACCGGTGAAAGTGCCGATGTGGCGGCGATCCTACGCAATCTCGGACCCGGGATCACCATTCTGATTGTGGCCCATGACATGGACTTAGTTTTCGGGATCGCTGATCACATTCTGGTTCTGCATTATGGCGAAGTTCTCTGTACGGGAACGCCCGACGACGTTCAATGTAACGTTAAAGTGAGGGAAATCTATATCGGCGTAGAGGACAGCACGGATGATGTTGGAGCTCCTTGATATTCATACATACTACGGCGAAAGCTATGTCCTGCGGGGAGTTTCTCTCCAGATTTCAGAAGGCTCCGTGGTGGCCCTTCTGGGCCGCAACGGAATGGGCAAGACAACAACCATTCGCTCCATCATTGGGTTTACGCCTCCCCGGCGAGGCAGAGTATTATATGGCGAGAAAGACATTACTGCCCTCCCGCCCGAAAAAATCGCCAAACTCGGGATCGGCCTTGTTCCCCAGGGGAGGTACATCTTCCCCTCTCTTAGCGTCAGGGAGAATCTCACCATGGCGGCGCGTGGTGCAGGCAAAGCAGATTCTTGGTCTCTGGATGAGGTCCACTCTCTCTTTCCCATTCTGAAGGAGAGATCCACCTGTCGAGGTAACCTTTTAAGTGGGGGGGAGCAGCAGATGTTGGCCATCGGACGTGCCTTAATGACCAACCCTCGGCTCATTTTAATGGATGAGCCATCGGAAGGATTAGCTCCGCTCATCGTAAAGGATGTGGGCAAGATCATTTACCAGCTTAAGCGAAAAGGATTTTCTATTTTACTGGTGGAGCAGAACCTTCCCATGGCTCTGAAGGTAGCGGACTACCTCTATATACTGAGCAACGGCAAGATCATGTATGAATCTACCCCTGATCAATTAAGATCAAATGATGAAGTAAAAGCAAAGTACATCGGTGTGGCAGGATGAGGTCTTTTGAACTGAATCGGAAATTCGGATAGATCAATATTTATAAACCCGATCGTTAGAAGACAAATAACACTAAGACTATTAAATGATAAGGAGGAACATCTTCATGCAAACTAATTTTCCTAAATTATTTGAGCCGGGATGGATAGGAAACGTAAGACTCAAAAACAGGGTGATCAAGGCTCCGCAACATACCGGACTTTCGAACCCGGACGGTTCAGTCACCGATAGGATGCTACGGTACTACAAAGACGTGGCTTCAGGAGGGGTGAGCATGGTCATTGTCGAGTATGCATGGATAGATAACGACGCCAGCAGGGCATCTCCATGTCAACTGGGCGTTGCGAGCATGGACCACATCCCCGGGCTCTCTTTGCTCGCTCAAACGATACAGGCCAACGGAGCTAAGGCGGCAATCCAGATATCCCATGCGGGTCGGCAGAAGTTCACGCTTGCCAGGCCGAAGGCACCGTCAACCGTTCCCTGGGAGGAAATCTACGCCATGGGCTGTCCGCCGCCGGACGTCCTAACCTTTGAAGAAATACTACAGATTGTCAAGTCTTTTGGACAGGCTGCGAAGAAGGCACAGGTCGCGGATTTTGATATGGTGGAGATACACGCCTGCCACGGGTATCTGATTTCGAATTTTCTTTCTCCCCGGACAAACAAACGGACGGACTGGTACGGTGGCTCACTGGAAAACCGTATGCGTTTCTTGCTGGAAGTGATTGCAGAGATCAAGTGCCAGGTTGGATCCGAATATCCTGTCTGCGTGAGGGTGAGCGGCATTGATTATGAACCGGATGGGACGACCATCGAAGAAACAATAGATCTCTGTAAACGTCTTGAGGCATTGGGTGTTGCAGCGATTCATATGTCGGGAGGGAATCACCACCAGACGATTCATGAAGTCAGTCCCATGGGTATGTCTTTAGCACACAATGTATGGGCGGCGGAAGCTGTGAAGAAAGAGATCAAGATACCGGTCATTGCTTCCGGGTCAATCAACCTTCCGGATCTGGCAGAAAGGATTCTGGCAGATGGGAAAGGGGACTTCATCGGTCTGGGCAGGCCTCTCTGGGCAGACCCTCAATGGCCTTTAAAGGCCCTTGAGGGTAGGCCGGAGGATATCAGGCCCTGCATACGTTGCAATGATGGTTGCTTGGCAAGGGGGGATCATCTGGCGAAAACGATCTCGTGCTCGGTCAATGTTGCGGTTTGCAGGGAAGCCGAGTTCCAGATTACAAAGGCAGAACATCCCAAGAAGGTTGCTGTGATTGGTGGCGGCCCTGCCGGCATGGAAGCAGCGAGGGTTTGCGCGCTGAAAGGTCATAACGTTACCCTGTATGAGAAGCGGGAATTAGGAGGAGCCCTGTTGGAGGCTTCTATTCCGGAATTCAAAGCGCCTGATCTGAAACCTCTCGTTGACTACTTGAGGACGCAGATAAGAAAGCTGAAAATCAAGGTGATCAAGGAAGAAGCAGCCGCAAAGACCATTAAGAATGGCGGGTTTGATGCGGTGATCGTCGCTGCAGGGGCAACCCCCTTGGCACTGGAAGATGTCCAGGGGATTAGCCATCAGAAAGTGACCAGCGCCTCTCAAGTGCTTCATGGTAAAGCAAAACTGGGCCAAAGGATAGCCGTTATCGGTGGAGGCATCGTGGGGACGGAAGTCGGCCTGTTTTTGGCCGAACAAGGGAAAGAAGTTGTATTCGTTGAGATGCTGGACACATTTATGAATAACATCACCTTTGATGAAAAATTGGTATATGAAGAACGCTTTAAGAAGCTTAATGTCTCGATCCATACGGGGAGACGTCTCGAAAGCGTATCGGATCAGGGGATTACCGTTGTGGACAGGTATGGTGCTCGAACGACGATTTCAGCCGATACGGTAGTCCTTGCTGCAGGTTTTAGGCCGAATAGGGATCTGATTGATAGTTTGAGGAAGGATCCGAAGCTGCAGGTCTTTGAAGTGGGCGACTGCGTCAGACCGCGCAAGATCTTTGATGCGATTCATGAAGGACATCTTGCTGCCAAACTGCTGAATTAGTACAATCGCATTCAAGCTCTTGGCATAAATTCTCTTCATTCCTCCCCTCCCGATTGGGGAGAGGGACGGATGGAGGACAGTTTCAGATGACCGCAGCCAGTTTTCGGTAGGGAAGGGGTAGGCAATGAATCACGGATGTATGAGAGACGGCACGGAGAATTTCCCTGGATTTGGGATATCAACCAGAATAATCCCATAAATACGTTACAGATTGGAAAATTTGGAGGTAAGAATGGAAAAAGTGCAAATTATTGACCTGAGTGTTCCTATCCAACAAACTCCCCCGGGCTCACCCTTAAAAGTAGATATTGAATACATTGACCATAAGCAGGGCGCAAAGGTTTTTGGCCCCATTTTCGGACTCAAAGATGGTGATTTTCCTGGTGGTAATTTTTCAGCGGTCGAGAAGTTAACGCTGACCACTCACAGCGGCACCCACCTTGATGCCCCCTGGCATTATTGGCCAACATCGGAAGGAAAACCTTCGCGCACTATTGACGAAATCCCCCTGGAGTGGTGTTATTCCAATGGCGTGGTTCTGGATGTAACCCATAAAAAGGCCGGCGAGGAGATCGATATCGCCGATTTTGAAAAGGCCTTGGAGAAAATCGAATATGCATTGAAACCCTTTGATATCGTGCTGGTGATGACCGGTGCCACAAAATATTACGGAAAGGTCAATTATCCCCAGATGCACGCCGGCTCAACCCGTGAGTCCACCCTGTGGCTGGTGGATCAGGGGATTAAGGTCATGGGGATTGACGCGTGGGGCTGGGACAAGCCTTTCAATGTCATGGTCAATGACGTGCGTGAAGGCAAGAAGGAAAAACTCTGGGCAGCACATTTTGCAGGAAAAGAAAAGGAATACTGTCATATCGAGAATCTCACCAATCTGGACAAAATCCCCAAACCCTATGGATTTAAGGTTGCGGTTTTTCCCGTCAAGATCGAACACGCCGGTGGTGGCTGGACCCGAGCGGTGGCTATCATAGAAACATAGAATTGGCCCGCGGACAACACAAAAGGTTTATATGTTGCAAAGGCGCTATTTTGGAAAGACTTTCTGCTAAGAATTATCTGAGGCAATCGTGGATGATTCATTGGTGTTCAAAACTATTCGATGAAAAGGAGAATAACAATGAAGTTGATTGTAACCGTTGCACCCACAAGTAATTTTCACGGAAAAGATGCCAATCCCGCTCTACCCTTTTCTCCCCGGGAGGTTGCTGAGGCCGTTTATGAATGCTGGAACGAGGGCGCTTCCATTGTCCATATACACGGTAGGGATGAGAGGGGACTGCCCACAAACGACCCCTCATTCTTTCAAGAGGCCGATCGTTTGATTAGAGAAAAACGATGTGACATCATTATTCAACACAGTATGGCGCCGGCCAATCCGGTGTTGCTCGGACAGAAAGAGGGTGATATCGATGATGGGACGCGAACGATCACAACGGTGCCGCCGCCCGAGATGGCCAGCCTTGAGGTGGCGCCAAGCAATATTATAGCGGGTGGAAAGGTCTACAATATGCTGTGGGACAGGCTCTGGGCAGAGAGAACCGCAAAACACCTCATGGAAAAGGGAATCAAACCAGAGGTGGAAATATATAACAACAGTGATATGGATGACCTTGAATACCTCATCGAGAATGGCGTACTCACCAAGCCCTACTATGTCAGTTTTGTATTGGGTATGCACCGGGTGAACAATCAGGCCTCCCGTTATTCGCCGAAGCACTTAATGCACCTGGTGGATCTCCTGCCAGCCGATTCTCTATTTTCGGTACTGGGTATTGGTCCCGCTGAATTCCAGGCGACGACCCTCTCAATTCTTCTTGGTGGAAATGTTCGTGTAGGTTTTGAGGATAATATCCATATTGAGAGAGGAAGGCTGGCCAAGAATAATGCCGAGTTAGTGGCTAAAATTGTCAGGATAGCAAGGGAATTGGGGCGTGAAATCGCTTCGCCTGGAGAGGTGCGGGAAATGCTCGGGATTCGTCCCTTGGATTTTTAGTGGGGGATTTGTGTATTTGCCATTCTTGCGCATTTTATTAAGCTGACGGGCCTGAGGTTGATGGCTGTTGACCGTGTGGACTTAATTTAGAAAGGAGTGTATATTACAATCGCAAATGACCACCGGATGCGGAGCGTGCTTTGCCGGTTGCACCGACGTAAGGCCGCCCCCGTGGGAGGAAGTATGCGCTTCAGTTCCCACCATGGGAACGCTTTGTAGGATATCAAGATGCGAGGGAGAAGGGTGAAGAACCTGACGATTGTTGTCCGCACGCATGACCAAAGATCAATCAAATCTAACTTGAAGGAGGTTCCTATGAAGAAGGTAAGAATGTCGGCCTTGGTAGTCTTTGCGTTCGTATGGGTGTATGCTCTTTTGATTGCGCTTCCGCCTGCCGGTGCCCAGGGGAGCGGACCGATCACACTGAATTTCGTCAATTTCGCACCTGCTGCCAACGTAGTGGAATTCCAGCATATCAAGAAAGAGATGTTCGATCGAATCAATCAGCTTGCCGCCGGCAAATTGGTGATCAATGTGAAGGGGGGGCCGGAGGTCATCCCGCCTTTTAACCTTGGCGCAGCCGTCAAGAACGGAACGATCGACATGGCATGTATTCCCAACGCCTTTTTTGAAGACCTGGTGCCCGGTATCGGCGTCACTCACCTTTCAATGTGGACCGCCCCTGAAGAAAGGAAGAACGGCGTTTACGAAGGCATAGGGGAAATCTACAAGAAGGCAGGCATGTTCTATTTGGGCCGGGGGCAGGCCACAGAACCGGGCTACTTTATGATGTTCCTGAATAAATCAGTGGAGAAGCCGGCCGATTTTAAGGGATTGAGACTTGGCGGCAGCACGTCGTTCCACGGCCAGTTTCACGGCTTGGGGGCTGTCGCCTCGACTTTGCAGACGACCGAATACAACACGGCGATGGAGCGCGGACAGGTCGACGGCCTCACGAGCTCCGTGTATATTGCAAACGCCTATGGCCTTCAGAGTGTAACGAAGTACGTCATTGACCCCGGGTTCTGGCGATGTTCGGTCGCCCTCCCGGTCAATCTTGCAAAATGGAACAAGATCCCCCCTGATCTCCAGAAATTGATGATTAATGAAATGGCTGCCTATGAAGAGAAGTTCATCCCTTACGAACTCCAGCAGAGGAATCAGTTTATGAAGAGACTCACGGATGGGGGGATCAAGGTCCTCCGTCTCTCGCCCGATAACGCCAAGTGGTTTGTCAATGCCTCCACCGAGGGCGCATGGAAATACGCGCAGGAGAGGCAGCCGGGCGATATCATCCCCAGGATGAGGCAGTTGCTGACCAAGAAATAGTTGCGGGGTTCGGCTGTCATGGAGCTCCACGGCAGCCGGGCTCCTCATCATGAGTCATGCTCATCGCCAACATAGGAAGGACACAGAATGAAAGCTCACCGGACTTTCCTTAGAACCTGGGACCGGCTCAATGAAGCCATCATGGTCCTGGCGGGCATTCTCCTTTGGGGGCAAATGGTGATTGTCAACATCGAGATCGTCTCCAGGTATCTCGGTCGCCCGACGACATGGGTGGCGGAGATATCGAGCATCTTGATCCTCTGGATTCCCTTCATGATCGGCGGCTGGGTTTTGCGGAAGGAAGCTCATGTGAAGATGGACCTGCTGATCGAACATCTCAGCCCTCGATCCCAGGCCCTGATCAACTTCATCACCTCCCTGATGGGTGTGATCGTGATGTTTATTGTCACAGTCGCGGGATTCCTGACAACCCTGTACTGGATCGGAAACAAGACGCCCACGATGTTGATGCTGCCCAGGTCGCCGATCATCGGCATCATTTTCGTTGGGAGCCTTTTGTTCACGATCCAATTCTTCATAAGAGCGCTGGAAAACCTGAACCAATGGAAAACGGGACAGGTAAGAGAGACGTCCCAGGACAAGTTTGAATCAAGTCTCTAATCCCGCGGAGAATCCTGATGGAATGGCAGAGTTGGCTCGTGGTCATCTTCGGAATTTTGCTGATTCTCATGGTGACGGGCATGCCCATCGCCCTCTGTTTCTTCGCCATCAATGTGATCGGCATGTATTTTCTCTTCGGCGGCATGATGGGCCTCCAGAACCTGATCAACTCCCTCTACAACAGCCTCAACAGCTTCATTCTCCTCCCCATTCCTCTGTTTATCCTGATGGGGGAGGTGATGTTCCAGTCGAAGATTGCGCCGACCTTGATCCATGTCTTAGGAAAATGGATGGGTAAGTTGCCCGGGAGGCTGGCTTTGCTTGCCGTGGCATCAGGCACTTTATTTTCGACGTTGACCGGAACCAGCATCGCCAGCGTTGCCATGCTCGGATCCACCCTGGTCCCTGAAATGGAGGCACAGGGTTACAAAAAACCGATGACTCTCGGTCCGATCATGGGCAGCGGGGGGCTCGCCATGTTGATCCCGCCGAGCGCGCTGGCTGTGCTGTGCGGCGCGATCGGAGAGATATCGATCAGCAGAATCCTGATCGGGATCATCGTTCCAGGGTTGGTCGTCGCTGCGATCATGGCCGTTTATATCATCTGCCGGTGTAGGCTCCAACCGGAGATCGCTCCGATGTACGATGTGGGAAAAGTCACCTCTTTCAGAGAAAGTTTTGGATACGATAAAATACGTGCTTCCTCAGGGCTTTGTCATCTTCGCGGTGATCGGCCTGATGTTCCTCGGGATCGCTTCTCCGTCGGAGGCTGCTGCGAGTGGGGCCATCGGGACCTTTATCCTCGCGGCCTGCTACAAGAGACTGAACTGGGGAGTGATCAAGAAGACGACCATCAGTTCGCTTTCGGTCACCGGCATGATCCTGATGATCATCGGAGGCGCGCAGGCCTTTAGCCAGATCCTGGCATTCACCGGGGCCAGTGCAGGATTGGCCGAATTTGCTACGACCCTGCCGGTGTCTCCGATCTTTATCATCATTATGATGCAGTTGATTATATTGTTTCTGGGCTGCCTGATGGATGTCGTCTCCATCATGATGATTACTTTGCCGATCTTTGTCCCTGTGGTGAGACAACTCGGCTTTAACGACGTGTGGTTTGCGGTGACCTATCTAATCAACATCGAGATAGCCGGCATATCCCCGCCGTTCGGTCTGAGCCTCTTCGTGATGAAGGGCGTGGCTCCTAAAGGCACCACAATGGGCGACGTCTATCGGGCGGCCCTGCCCTTCATCGGTTGCAGTTTGGCTGCGATGACCTTGATCATCATCTTTCCGCAGATTGCCCTCTGGCTGCCGAAGATGACGGGCTCTCGTTGAAAAGCGTCGTCCAGTCACTCCTGTAGGTGACGCCCTTCTCTTCTCGTATGGTGTTTAGAAATTAGCTAGATAGATTCAGGCCAGTACGGGTTAGATTTTTTGGGTTGTGATTTGCGGACAGGTTTCGTTCCCGGGAGAGAAAATGAGGTTTGAGTATCTGGAGCCGGAAAGCATCGAAGAAGCCTTAACGATACTGAGTCAGTATCAAGGCAAGTCGAAGATCATTGCCGGCGGGACGGACCTGATGTTGCAAATAAGAAATAAAGCCATAAAACCGGAATATGTGGTTGATATTACCAGAATACCCGGCCTGGACTATATTACGTTTGACGATCAGCAGGGATTAAGGCTCGGTGCATTAACCACAATTCGAACCTTAGAAACCTCTGTTGAACTCCAAAGAAAGTATCCAATCATTTCACAAGCTGCCAGCCAGCTCGGCTCCGTCGCCATACGGAACGTTGCTACGGTGGGTGGAAATTTATGTAATGCCTTGCCCTCTGCCGAGACATCCCAAGCCCTTGTAGCGCTGTCGGCGCAGGTGAGAATCATCGGGCCTCGCGGAGAAAGAACAGTGCCCCTGGAGGACTTCTTTACCGGTGTCGGGAAAACGCTTCTTCAACCGGATGAAGTCTTGCTTGAAATCCTCGTCCCAGAGCCGGCACCTCATACATCCGGGATATACATTAAGCATTCTCCAAGAGGACCGATTGACCTGGCCATTGTGAACATTACCGTTCTCATGACGATGGAGCCGGATCAGCAAGGTTTGCAGGGATGCAAAGATTGTGCTGGGCGCGGTTTCCCCTACGCCGTTAAGGGCCAGAAAAGCCGAGAATGTGTTGAAGGGGAAGAAAGTCGACGGAGCTCTGATTGATCGGGCGGCTCAGGTAGCTTCGGATGAGGCACACCCAAGACAGGGCAGTATCCGCGGCTCGTTTGAATACAAAAAGGAGATGGTGAGAGTCCTCACGGGCCGAGCCATAAAAGAAATAATAGCTTCATAAATCCCCTACAGTTAGAGGATGACAGGATAGAAATGAAAAAGATCCTTGAGCTCAAGGTAAACGGTGAAACGCATGAGATTCTGATCGAGCCTTGGTGGAGTCTGGCGCGCGTATTGCGTGAACAGCTGGGTTTAACCGGAACCAAAATAAGCTGTGACACGGGAGATTGTGGTGCTTGCACCGTGCTCATTGACGGCAAGGCAGTGAAGAGCTGCCTTTTTCCGGCGATGAAGGCGAGAGGCAGGGAGATCATGACCATTGAGGGGATCAGCAGTAATAAGAGAGGTGAATTGCATCCGCTTCAGCAAGCGTTCGTTGAGCATTTTGCGGTGCAATGCGGGTATTGTACTCCTGGAATGATTATGACTTCTAAGGCTTTGCTTGACGAGAACCCAAACCCTACGGAGAAACAGGTCAAGGAGTATCTCTGCGGTAATTTGTGCCGCTGCACCGGATATACCAAAATCATTGAGGCTGTCTTGGCTGCCGCAGATAAAATCTAAAAGGCTGATGAAAAACGCCCATCTGCGGCGTTCCCCTTATCCTTCGTCGTTGCGGCGTACACCCGAGTACGCCTCACTCCTCAGGATATCGGGCGCCTTGCATCTGGGGCATTTTTGATCAGCCTTGGGAAAATCACTTTTTCAGGATCCCGCTAAATAGGAGAACTCGACGATGTCAGAACTCTTAGTGGTCGGTAAGAGTGTGATCAATGTGGATGCATTCGATAAGGTCACTGGAAAGGCCAAGTACGCCTCGGAAGAGGGAATTGGCATTCCAGGGATGCTTTACGGGAAGGTGTTGTATAGCCCCCATGCCCATGCCAGGATTCTACAGCATCGACACCTCGAAAGCCACCCGGATGAAAGGTGTTAGGGCTGTTCTGACGGGGAAGGACACACCGAGCCATCGGAGCGGGATGATGATCGATGACAGGCATGTTCTCTGTCACGAAAGGGTACGATTTGTAGGGGATGCCGTGGCTGTCGTTGCCGCAGATAGCGTAGAGGCTGCAGAAGAGGCTTTAGAACTGATTGAGGTTAAGTATCAGGAATTGCCTGCCCTGTTTGATCCTGAGGAGGCAATGAAACCGGATTGTCCTGTCGTCCTTCACCCTGACTTTCCAAGTTACACCAGGCCTATCTATGGTTATCTGGGGAAAGATCTGCCTGGCCCGAACGTCCATACCCACCACAAGATCCGAAAGGGCAATGTCGAACAAGGCTTTCAGGAAGCCGACTTCATCATTGAGAACAGGTTCCAGAATGACAGGATCATCCATTGCCAGCTTGAACCCTTTAACGCGGTCTGTTATCCGGAAAGTGACGGGAGCATCACATTATGGACCTCGGGACGCCTTTATATGACCCATGGGCCGATTTGCCAGGCCTTCGGTTTGCCTTCCAGTAGAATAAGGGTGAGAACCGGTTATTTGGGTGGGATGTTCGGCATCGTAGGGAGGCCGGAACGGTTTGCGGTACTCATCACGTTAAAGACCGGGAAGCCAGTCAAAATGGTTTATACGAGGGAAGAATGTTTTATCGATGGTCTGAACAGACTTCCCAAGATCATCTACATCAAGGATGGGGTCAAAAAGGACGGGACGATCGTTGCCCGGGAAATGAAGGTCATTGTCAACTGCGGGGGTTACACCGATCATGGCCCCTTGACGATCCGGAATGGCTCCTTTCACGCGTCTCAATACCGGCTGCCAAATTACAAATGGGATGCCTATGGGGTCTATACCAATGAGCCCTGCGTCGGCCCCCTCCGGGGTTTTGGGAGTGCCGAAGCCCTTTGGGCAACGGAACAGCAGATGGATATCGATGCTGAAAAAATAGGGATGGATCCGCTGGAGTTCAGGATGAAGAATACCGTTGATGAGGGCGAAATCGATGTCCGGGGGCAGAGGGTTCACAGCATCGGTGCGAAAGAATGCTTGGAGAAGGTTGCGAAATGGATCGAATGGGACAAACCGAGCAGACCATCCGAAGGTCCCATTCGTTACGGAAAAGGGATTGCTCTGGGGAACAAGTATACCATGGCGGATACTGCGTCGGCAGCGGTGGTCAAGGTAAACATGGATGGCACCGTTGAGGTTTTTCATGGAGGCGATGAGTGCGGACAGGGTCTCAATACCGTCATCACCCAGATCGTTGCCGAGGAATTTAAGGTCTCCTTGGACAAGATCAAGATCGTGTGGGGAGATTCTGCACGGGTCCCCTATGATTTTGGCACGGCGTCCAGTCGGAGTACCCTCTATATCGGCAATGCGGTTCGCCTGGCCAGCCAGGATGCCAAAGGACAAATCTTTCCAGATCGCGGCGAGGATACTGAGGACGAATCCCGGGAACCTTGACATGGCGGATGGGATGATCTTTGTGAGATGACGCCTCAGAAAGGAAACTGGATCTTTCCGAGGTCTTCCTATCTGCTGCAAAAGAAGCGCGAGGGGCGCTAAAAATGGCAGCCTGCTTGGAGGAAGGCGGAGAGATCATCGGGAAGGCTACCTTCTGGGGACACCCGAGTGAGGAGGACACTGAAACCGGGCAGGGTGAGAAGCTAGCAATAAGCTATGATTATGGCGCTCAAGGGGTAGAGGTGGCTGTCGATGTCGAGACTGGCTTGGTGAAAATATTGAGATTCTGTTCGGCCTTTGATACGGGAAAGACGATTAATCCAAAAATGGCTGAAGCTCAACTCGAAGGTGGAACAGGGATGGGGATTGGCAATGCCCTGTATGAAGGGTTCGTGTTCAGTGATAAAGGGGAACTGCTTAATCCGAACTTTCATGATTATCGGATTTGCAGCACCTTGCAGATCCCCAGCGGCGAAAAGCTAAAGTCCATGATGGTGGAAATTCCGCACAGGGAAGGGCCGTTTGGGGCGAAGGGAATCGGTGAAACAGCCATGTGTCCTACAGCGCCGGCCATTGCCAATGCGATACACAATGCCACGGGTGCAAGACTCACCCATTTGCCGATGATCCCTGAGCGGATTTTGAAGGCGATCAAGAAGACACAAAGGAAGTGATTCGCTTACAGTTGCCGTTCGCCTTTGTAGGCTAATGACGGATCCTGAGAGCAGGGGGCTATATCTTAAGCAGCCTTGCTGCATTCGAATAGCAGATTTTTTCCTTATCCAGCTCAGAAATCGGGGCCTCTTTGATAAACCGAACAGCTTCCTCGGTTCTTTCATACGGATAGTCAACCGCGAATGCGATCCGGTCCAGCCCCCATGCCTAAGTAGGCACACAGGAAGGCAGGGAAAAAGAACATCCCGCTGATGGTAATCGTAAAATTCGCTTTAACGTAATCGCTCGGTTTTTTCTCAATCCTTGGTTTTGTCCCTTTCCAGGGTTTGATCCAGTAGGCATCCATGCGAGTCAGCCAGAAGGGTAGCCCTTCCCCCATGTGCCCGACGATGATCTGCAATTTGGGATGTTTATCAAAAAGTCCGCTATAGATCAGACGCATGGAATGGAGGGCGACATCTGCCGCATAGCCGTGGGGCGGACCTGCCAGTTCGAAGCCGTAATCATCGGCATAGCCTTTAAGAATCGATGTGGACGGGATTTCCGGGTGCAGATAAATGGGCACATCCAGTCTTCTCTGCTCGCTCAAAAATGCACCAGTACTTCTTGTTGTCAAGGTACTCATTTCGAGCATGTGATTCGATGTTGACTCCTCTCATGCCCAAGCTCAGAGACCGCCCTCTCCAATTCATCCGCCGCTTCGTCCGGGGATTGAGGTGCGATGCAAGCCAGCCCGACGAATCTGTCCGGATGTCGTTTAACCACTTTTGCCAATTCGTCGTTGACTTTCCTTGCCCAGGCCGTTCCCTCGGCAGGCTCAAAGCACTGGACACCCGGAGGGCTGAGGCTGAGGGCCTGGATCGTAATGCCTTTCTCATCCATCTCTTTCAGTCTGGCCTCTCCTAAATCAAGAAGCTTGTTTTCCATCTCAAAGCTCCTTGGTGAGCACAGGATGTCGTTGTACCACATGGTGAGTCCATCTTCTTGCTCGGTTTCTTTGGGAGGCACCTTCCTGCTCCGAAGATAGTGGATGTAATCTTTTGTAAAAAAATGGTTTTCCAAGTCGATGATCTTCATTCTCTTTCCCCGTTCTCAGTGTTTTGTGTCACATATATCCATGTTCTTTGTAGTACCGTTCAGCGCCTTTGTGGATAGGAATCTCGCCCACGTTTTTCCAGACCTGTTTGGGATCGATGGGACAGGTCAAGTTACATGCCTCGACAGGGATATTTCGGAAATGAAATTCGAACAATCTCTCCCTTTTT
The DNA here is from genome assembly GCA_963711845.1 of uncultured delta proteobacterium. Lineage (GTDB taxonomy): Bacteria > Desulfobacterota > BSN033 > BSN033 > UBA1163 > CAVQFR01. The sequence goes on along the minus strand of CAVQFR010000004.1, from coordinate 29,317 downwards.
TCCACAAAGAGTTTTGTCAGAAGGTATATAAAATCGTCAGGCATATCTTCACGAGTGAATAGAAGCCAGTCGGAGAAGTCAACGCACGGCACGTCACCCTCGATGCCCGGAAACATCCCCTTTGAAAGGACAGCTTTTTTATATCCGTATCGTCTTTTCAAGGTCCCGCAGGATCGGCTCGTCGATTGGCAAATACCTCATGAGACGTTTTCGCCCCAGTTCAAGCCAGGCCGGGGTCTTGCGGCCTTCGTGAACCAGAGCATCCGCCTTGCCCTCAATGACGAATGTCGGAATTTTAAGGCAGTGGCTCTCTTCAAAGACTTGCCAACCATGATGTTTCAGGTCATCGACCGACATGCCATGGGCCTCCAGAACCCTGTCCACTGCAAATCGGACGGGAAAATCTTTATCCGGAATCACTAACCGTAAAGGATGATTCTTCATATCCTTGATACTGTGGATCTTCGACTCCGCAGGCACCGCCCACATCATTCTGTCGTCGTGGGGCAGGGAGCCGATGGCCCTTAGATTTTCCATCTTTTTAGTGAAAGGGCCGATGCCTCGATAGGCCATTGTCACGCAGGCCGGCGGGGTGACGAAACCCACGTCAGCGTCTTTATTCGCAACTGCGGCAGGCGTCAGGAAGTCCCCCAGAACTAAATCGATTCTTACCTTTCGCAGATTGGGTAATTCGCCGCTTAGAAATTCTGCAAGTTCAGAAAAGAACAAGACCCCATGGCCAAACAATATCCGACCGAAATGTTAAACTCATTTCCTGTTGATCCATCGTACTCCTTTCTCTTCCGTTTCTGCGTCTTCACATCATGACACGGGGCAGGTACAATGCCAGGTCCGGAAAAACAATGATAAAACCTACCAAAATCGCCATGGCCAAAGCAAAGGGCCATATTCCGGAGTAGATTTCGGTCATGGGCACCTCCTTGACCATCCCCGCCATGACAAATACGTTAAAGCCCACCGGTGGCAATATCATGCCCATCTCCATCATGATCACGGTGATCACTCCGAACCATATTGGATCGAATCCCAGGGCTAAGACAGTCGGGAGCACGGCAGGCACAACAATAAGCATCATGGCCCAATCATCCATCAAAGCTCCCAGGATCGCATAAAGCAGGACGATGGCGATGACAATGCCGACCGGTGGTACAGGGAGCTTCATGCAGAAATCTGCCAGCGCGTTGGTAAGACCGCTTAACGAAAGCAGGTAGTTGAAAAGCATAGCGCCGATGACCATGACAAAGATCATCCCGGTCGTCCTAAGGGTATTCAGTATGGAACGTTTCAAACCCTCTTTGCTCAACCGTCTTCTAAGCAATGAGATGAAGAAAGCGGCGACAACACCTACAGCGGCTGCCTCCGTGGCATTAAAGATCCCAAAATAGATACCACCCATCACCAGTCCAAACAGTACCACCACAGCCCACAAATCCTTTAATGAAATCAGCCGCTCACGCCAGCCGACCGCAGGCCCTGGCGGCCCCAGGGCAGGGTTGCGCTTGCACCAAATAAATATGAGCAGCCAAAACAAAAGAGTCAGTAGAATTCCGGGAATGATTCCAGCGGTAAACAGCTTACCGATAGACTGCTCGGTAATAATCCCGTAAAGCACAAAGGCTGCGCTCGGGGGAATCAGGATTCCCATTGTTCCCCCGGCTGCAATGCAGCCTAATGCCATACTATTGGCGTATTTGCGCGATTTCATCTCAGGATAGGCGATGGAGACCATGATGACAGCGCCTGCGGTACTTGAGCCTTGAACCGCGGCAAAAGCAGCACACGCCCCGATGGTTGCCATGGCCAGACCTCCAGGCAGATGGCCCAGCCACTTGTTTACCGTCCGATAAGCATCCTGGCTCAACCCTGAAAGGAAGGCGAGCTCGCCCATGAGCATATAAAGAGGAATAACGGACATCATATAAGTAGACGATTGGGAAAAGGCGGTATGTGCCAGTTTGCCAAAAGCCGAGTCAAGATTGGTAAGCAGGGCGATACCGATGAAAGCCGTAAGACCCATGGTCACGCCGATGTGCATCCGCAAAATCATCAGCACAAACATCGCAATCACACAGATCACACCAATTTGCCAGTCACTCATCTGTTCACTTCACCCGTCTTCCGTCGATGCCTTCCTGTTTCTTGATGTCTTCTTGTTCAGCGGCGCCAGAGGTGACAAGGCATTCAACATAAGCTCTATACCCCACAGCAAGCGACCCGATGGCAATGATAAACATGGCCGGAGCAATCGGAATTTTGAGCACATCCGTCACTCTGATCTGCGGGAACCATATAAGATATTGCCAGCAGCGTTTCCTGCCAGCTCATCACAAGGGCATACACCCCAACCAGAAAATACATGATGCCGATCGTGGCGGCCCTGAGACGTCGCGGGAAGTGGACAACGACCTCATCAAAGGTGACGTGCTGCTTCCTTACCTCTGTATAAGCAACTCCAAAAAAAACAGTAACGACCAAAAACAGCTGACTGATCTCCACTGCTCCCGTCAACGGCATTCTCAGCAAGTAACGGCCCATGACATTGGCGAAGGTCGTCAACACCAAGATGATCAGGGCAGCAGCCCCAATCCAGGTAAAGACCATGATCACAGAATGCAAACCCTTTCTGATAGTGCCTAACCCGTTCGATTGCGTCATACTGCCTTTCCATTGCCCTTTCCTTGAAATTGCCCCAGCGAGGCAATTTCAAGGAAGGCAACCACTCTCATTAAGAGAATTTAACAGAAGGCTTATCCTAAGAAGGTTTTATTTCTTGTGCGTAATCTGAAGGATGTCGTTGTACATCTTGGTTGCCGGTAGCCCCATGCCATCCATTTCGGCCATCCATTGCTTGTCTACGGGTTTTAACGCGTCAATCCATCGCTGCCTTTCCGTTGGTGAAAGTTCGATAAATTCGATGCCAGCCTTTTTACCTGTCTCGATGGCTAGTTCAGAGTCATTTCGATACGTTTTACCCTGTGCCTCCAGTGCCCAGGGGATCAGGTCTGTAATGATCTTCTGGTCGGCAGGTGACAGACTATTCCAAGCTGCAAGTCTCATGGCAGTGAAGTTGGATGCTGACCCAAAGTCAGTCCTGGTTACGTATTTTACCACTTCTGCCAGTTTATATCCTCTCAAGCCGTCAAGGGGGAACAACATACCGTCGATCACCTTCTTCTCCAGAGATGTGTAAATGTCAGGCGACTGAATAGTCTCCGGGGCCGCACCCAACGCTTTCAAAACGAGCGGCGGCGTTTTACCCCCGCCAAAACCGATGATCTTGCCCTTTAGATCCTCGAGATTCCTAACCGGCTTGGCAGCCATTTGAAAATTGTTCAGTCCGAAGCGCCCCGTCCAGAGTATCTTTATATCCTTAAAGTATAGCGGAGTGAGATATTTTTCATAGACCATTGTCCGGATAGCGATGCAGGTTGGGTCTGCGACATCGCCCGGTACGAGGGTGGGAAGATGAAAGACACTTTCAAGAGGAAAGCGGCCCATGATAAAGACCGGGAGGATGAAGGCGATATCACTTGTGCCTCTCAAGAGGTCGTCATACATCTCGGGCAGCTTGCCTAATTGCTGATCGGTATAAACCGTTACCTTAACCCTTCCCTCGGTGCGCTTCTCGACTTCCGCTGCCCAGGGTGCAATAAGGTTCTTATAACCATGATGCATGCTGGGGAGATGGGTCGCAAATTTCAATTTGATCTGTTTAGCCGGGGTCTGGGCTGCTGCGGGAAAGCTAACTACGACGATGCCAATCACCAGTGTGACACACACCAAACATAGCAAAGCTTTTCTCATCCTTAAGTACCTCCTTATATTAGATTTGAAGCTTTTCAATTCTCATCTTCAATTTTTTCTACTGACCGGTCGGGAGAAACCTATCACACATGAATAAAAGATGTCAAGCTTTTTCAAGAGTTATTGGAATGTCTCAAAACAACCCATTTTGAGGAGTTCCACACGAGTGACATTGTACGGGAGGCGGAATTGAACCCTGGAAGGTAACATGCTATCATGTACCGGCGTCTTTCGCGATTACCAACGACACTCTTTTCGCCAAGTCGATTTCATCCATCAACTCTTGCGGGGGATTATCTTCTAAATGAAAAACAGAAAGGAATCGAACTTGGTGACTCAGTCATGAATTCTATCATGCTTGCTCAATACACGAAGGCCAAAAGAAAGAGCGTCAGGGGTCAGGAAGACCAAAAGGGGGTCAAAAGGCGCCATAGATTCGGAAAAGCCACACGTCAATAGGGTTCTTATAGAAAACGATCCGTTGACCTAATACTCTTAATGACAAAGGATCGCCTGAAAAAGGGGCAAAAGTTTATTACGTAATCTAACCTAACCTTTGGCCGATATATATTATCAGCCTTCGTTTAATTGTTTAAGAATAGCATCAGCATCCTCGGTGCTGAACCCGCCTGCGCGCAAACCTGCCCTGGCAACGGAGGTATCCCCATAAGCGGTTGCTCCACTACAACCTATACCACCCAACAGATGCTTACCCTTTATTAATGGGAACCCTCCTGGAAACGCTGTCCACCGCTCATGGATAAATAACGGGGGGAGATTGCCGGATTGAACAATATCACGCCAGATTTGCGTGGGTATCTTCCCGTAAGCAGCAGTAAACGCTTTGTCCATAGCGATGTGTATACTGGCTAACATCGCATCATCCATACGGCCAAAGGCGACCAGGTTGCCCCCCGCATCCGCGACGGCAATCACCATGGTGAGTCCTTGCTTCTTGGCCTCCGCCATAGCTGCCTCAATCATCTTCTTTGCCGTATCATACGTTAGGCCGGTGCTATAGGAAAGCGCTCCCTTCTCTCCATACGGGCGGAACCAGATCTTTAGAATTAGCCATGACGATACCTCCTGTGCAAATGAATAGTGCAGGTCAAGTGACCCACTCTCTCAAGCAACTCGTTGACACTGGCATTATACTCAAGAGAATAAAATAGTCAAGTTGACCGACTATCCCTGTTGACCGACTATCCCCGTCGGCAGGCTAATGGAGTCTCGTACTAATCCGCCTCGATCCGTTTTGCCTTCTTACTTGACAGGAAGGTTTTTTTTTCGTATGTTCATCCAACCAGAAGGGAAAGATGGTCCAATCAGATAGCTCTCTGGTTTTTCGATGATTATAAGTCGCATACAGATTAAGTCGTGATGGAAGGAAAGTAGGCCAGTTAATTTAAGGAGGGAGGTACCTTGTATGAAGAGGAGACTATTTTTTGGTTTATTGGCGGTTACATTACTCCTTGGTACGGCAATGATGGGGTGGAGTCAGGCTCCTTCGAAACCCATCGAACTCAATTTTGCCATTAGTGATCCTGGAACACATTATGAGGTCAAGGGCGTCTATGAGGTCTGGGCTCGGGAGGTGGAAAAGCGCACAGGTGGGAGGGTGAAGGTTAATGTCTATCCGGGAGAGACCCTGGGCAAGCAGGTTGAACAATACGATCTCATTCTTAAAGGAGCAGCGCAGTTAACTATCCTGGTTGGACCACAGTATCCGGGCCGGTTCCCGCTGACGGATGTTTTTAACCTGCCATTCCTCATCCCCCCTGACGGGCCCAATTCACCCGGCAAGGCGATCCGTGACATGGTTCACGAGAAGTATCTGAATCCAATCTACTTCAAAGATGTGAAGGTGCTTTGGAAGGGACGTTTTCAACCCAATGTCATCCACATGGCAAAACGGCCGGTTAGAACTCTAAACGATATCAAAGGGCAGATCATCGGGTTCCCCGGGGGGAAGATAATACCTGCCTATATAAAGTCACTGGGTGCCTCCCCTGAACAGTCTCCATCTCCGGAGGTCTATACGAACCTTGAGAAAGGGATCATTAACGGACAGATCCTCCCCTTCGAGACCCAGATGGCGTTCAAACTTTACGAAGTGGCGAAGTTTGTTACCATGACGAACCAGGGCAGCGGGGCTAAGTGTTTGGTGATGAGACTCCAGACATGGAACAGTATGCCACCTGATATCCAAAAAATCATACTGGATATGAACCCTTGGGCAGAGGATTTAATGTATAAAGTAGGCGAGGCAGCGTTTCAAAGGGTAGCGGGTATCAGCAAACAGGCGGGCGTGGAAATCATCGAATTTTCCCCGGCCGAACGAGAACGGTGGGATGAAGCCACAAAATCCGTGGAGAAGAACTGGTTCGCCGAGATGGACGCGAAAGGGCTTCCAGCAACCGCTATGCGAAACGACATAATCAAATTGTTGGGTAAATGACGGGATTTTACGGGCAAAGACGCGGCGAGGAAGTAGATCGAATTTTTGATTGAATAGCCCTTGGCGACACAGACCGCTGCTACAAATTTTCACGTTACCGGTCTAAGCCATCAGAGTAACAATGGCAGAATCCGTCGTTAAATGCTAACCCAAATTGGTGAAGAGGAGGATATATTTTGATGCGTGAAGAAACTGTAGAAACGGATGTTCTGTGTGTGGGCGGCGGTATAGCTGGCCTGATGGCGTCTATACGAGCAAGTGAACTTGGTGCCAGGGTTGTTGTTGCCGAGAAAGCAAATTCAATCCGCAGTGGTGCTGGTGGTATGGGGAACGACCACTTTGCATGCTACATACCGGACGTACATGGTCCTGATATCAAACCCATGATTGAAGGGTTTCGTCACTCCCTAGGAAATGGATGGCATGATATAGATTATATTCAGAGCTGGCTAGAGAAATCCTTTGTTATGGTTCAGCTATGGGAAAGTTGGGGCATTCCCATGAAGTCAGAAGGGAGGTATGAATTTGCAGGACATGGCCTGCCGGGGAAGCCTCTGCAAGCTTTGAAGTACAGCGGGCAGAATCAAAAACGAATCCTCACCAGCGAAGCCCTGAAACGCGGAGTGCAGATAATGAATAGAGTAATGGTTTTTGAATTACTTCGCAGTGACCAGGGCATAATAGGAGCTCTAGGTGTTGATACTAGAGCAGAGCGATTGATAAAATTTCAGGCACGAAGTGTAATTTTGGGAACAGGTCAATGTATGAGGCTATATCCGAGTCCAACTCCAGGTTGGATGTTCAACATTTCTAATCCGCCAAGTGATACCGGGGATGGGCGGGCTATGGCGTATCGTGTCGGAGCTGAGCTAGTTCTCTTGGAAATACCAATGCCATGGGCTGGCCCCAAGTACTTTGCCAGATGTGGAAAGGGAACGTGGGTAGGTGTGTTTCGAGACCCTCAAGGCAAAGCGATAGGCTCTATTGTTACAAAGCCTGACAAGAAATACGGTGACATAACAGCAGATTTATATCCTGCTATATTCGAAGACTACGCAAAATCGGGTAGGGGGCCCGTCTACATGGATTGTGGAGGTATTTCGGATAAAGATTTCGATTATATGATTCGCTATTTGAAACAGGAAGGGAATATTGCGTTCCTTAACCATCTTGAGGAACAAGGTATCGACGTCAGGGAACACCCCGTTGAATTCACAACCTACGAAAGAGCTCCCAGAGGAGGAGTCTACTACAACAAAAAGGGAGAAACCTCTGTCGAGGGTTTATACGCCGCTGGAGATGAGATATTTGGTGGCATTTCCAATGCTGCGACGTTTGGCTGGATAGCTGGAGAGAACGCTGCCATTCACGCAAAAGAGGTGCAACCCTTAGACATGCAGAAAGTAACCGATACAATTGAGGAAAAGAAAAATTTGTTTGCGGAAGTTAGAGGTCGCAAGATAGGAGCTAGCTGGAAAGAAGTTAATATCGCCCTGCAGCAAATAATGCAGGATTACGCGGGGGCCGTTCGCTCTGAAACTATGTTGAATGCGGGTCTAAGCTATCTGCGACGATTAAAACAGAACGCCTTTGCAACAATGATGGCGGAAAATCAACATGAGTTAATGCATTGCCTTGAAGTAATAAATTTGCTCGATGTAGGGGAGCTTGTATTTATTGCGGCCATTGAGAGAAGAGAAACAAGGGGAACACATTTCCGTCCAGATCATCCTTTTGCAAATCCCTTAATGGATCAACTCCTAGTCGTCAAGATGGTGAATCGTGAGACAATTACCGGGTGGAGAGAAATAAAGCGCTAAACAATGGGAGGTGATTTATGCCACCAATAATAGATGAAGATAAATGTAAACGTTGTGGAAAGTGCGTTGATGTTTGCCCTCAAGACGTATTCTGGGGTTCGGAGAAAAACAAAACCCCAATTATAAGCTATGCTGAGGAATGTTGGCATTGCAATGCCTGTGTTCTGGATTGTCCGGTTCAAGGGGCAATTCGACTGCGAATCCCATTACCAATGTTAATATGCTACAAGCAAGGAGCCCCCCGTGAGATTTAGTAAACTGACCAGCAGAGTCGGAAATGTCCTGGACGCGATCACCGCGGGAGTCTCCTGGGTCGGGGCGGGTGCCTTGGTTCTAATGGTACTGATCGTTGTTGCTAATGTGGTGGGACGCTACCTGTTCAGGAAACCCGTGCTTGGTGCGGTGGAGATGGTGGGATTGCTAACCGTCATTACGGTTTTCTGCGTGCTCGCTTTTACGGAGGTGAAAGGGGCCCATATCGTTGTTGACATTCTCGTGTCACGGCTTCATGGCCGGACGAAGGTAATCCTGGCCAGCATCATGACCCTTCTGGGTGCAGTATTCTTCATCATCATGGGTTGGCAGGGGTGGGATCTGATGTTGTCCAATCTCTCCCCCTTTGTCAGAGTCACCGGTGTTCTTTCCATCCCATTTGCTCCATTCATGTTTATCATGGCCTTCGGATGTGTTCTCTTTGGCGTGGAGTTGTTCATCCATGTTTTCAGTAACCCGGCGTCGGAGAAAAAACATAGGGAAAATTAAACGGAATGAGTCCCATCGAAATTGGCGTAGTTGGAGTCATCGCACTCTTTGTTTTCATGCTCTTGGGGATGCCGATTGGTTTGACCATGGGCCTGATTGGCTTTTTGGGCCTCGTTTTTATTAACGGGATTGATGCAGGATTGGTCAGGCTGGGACTGACCGCTTTTAGCAGCACGAACTCTTACCTGATCTCCCTTCTCCCCCTGTTCACCTTGATGGGCGAGTTTGCCTTTTCCTCTGGAATTACTCGCGACGCGTATGATGCCGGATATAAGTGGATAGGGCATCGGCCCGGTGGGTTGGCAATAGCCACGATTGGCGGCTGCGCTGCTTTTGCCGCTGTGTGTGGTTCCAGTGTAGCCACTGCTGCTACCATAGGCTCTGCAGCACTCCCGGAGATGAAGCGCTACAAGTACGACCCTTCACTGGCAACGGCTTCTGTTGCTGCCGGGGGTACCTTGGGCATTCTGATTCCGCCCAGCATGGGGTTTGTTCTCTATGGGTTGATTACCGAGCAATCTATCGGGAAGCTTCTAATTTCCGGCATTCTTCCAGGGATCTTACTCACCGCCCTCTTCATGATTGCCGTATATATCTGGACAAAATTGGATCCTACCGCGGGTCCTCGCGGACCCAGGTCGAGCTGGCGTGAGAAGGTGATGGCCTTAAAAGACGTCTGGGCAGTATTGCTTCTCTTCATTATCGTCATCGGAGGTATTTACTCGGGGATCTTCAATGCTACGGAGGCAGCCGCTGTCGGTGTGTTTTGTGCCTTTCTCATTGCTCTGGGGAGACGGAAATTGAACAAGAAAAACATAATGACTTCCTTCAGGGCGACGCTCGTGACAACCGGGATGATTTTTTTACTGATCATCTGTGCTCAGATATTCAGCTACTTCGTCGCGGTAAGCCGCCTCAGCTCGGCTCTGGCAGGATTCATCGGCGGACTTGCAATGCCGCCCTTGGGTATCCTGATCGCCATACTCATCCTCTATGTCATCCTCGGCTGCATTATGGAAGTCTTCTCCGCGATGCTGATCACCATGCCTATCCTGTTCCCGCTTGTTACAAGCCTGGGATACGACCCAATATGGTTCGGTGTGATTACTGTTATCATGCTGGAGATGGGACTCATCACCCCACCCGTAGGCATGAACGTTTTTGTGATAGCAGGAATGGCCCGGGATGTCCCCATGTATACTATATTCAAAGGTATCTGGCCTTTTGTGTTTGCGATGGTTATCTGTATCGTCCTCTTGATCATTTTTCCCCAAATTGCTTTGTTCCTGCCAAAACACATGTAAGTGCTCGCGATTGGCGAAACTGCGCAAAACAAACCCAGGAGGGATGCGGAGGGGCCCATATTCGAAATGCGAGGAGGTATTGGTACGAGGAGAAATCGTGGGCTAGGAAGGAATTTACTATCTCTCGATAAAGTTGATCAAGTTCCTTCTTTCTCCTTTTAGGAATCGTCGCAGATTTTCTTCAAAAATCGAGAGGACCTGGTCAACGCAAAATTCACTCATGCCACCCACATGGGGAGTGAGAATGACATTCTTCATCCCCCAGAAGGGATGATCTTCCGGCAACGGCTCCGCCCAAAAGGCATCTAAGGCTGCTCCTGCAATCCTTCCCGATTCCAGGTGACGGATCAAAGCCTCCTCGTCCACAACTTCGCCTCTTCCAATATTGATCAGAAAGGCGGAGGGTTTCATCGATGAGAGCACTTCTGCCCCTACCATCTTCCTGGTCTGGGGGATATTGGGAACAACGATGATGAAATAATCTACCTCCCGTACTACCGTCAGGAGATCCTCCGGCCTGTGAAAATAGTCCACAGCATCAACCTTTCTCTTGACAACATCAATGCCAAAGACCGTCATTCCAAAAACCTTGCACTTCCGGGCAATCTCCTCACCAATGGCCCCGATCCCCAGAATCCCCACCTTCTTCTGATAGAGGAGTTTGGTGGGCCAGCGCTCCCAGACCCTCGTGTCCTGGTTCCGAATGAATTGTGGAAGGTTCCTGTTCAAAGCAAGCATGAAAAGCAAAGCCATCTCTGACATCTGGGGCACATGAATGCCGCGAGAGCAGCTGATCAGGACTTCTTTCCTGAGGGAAGGAAGATGAATCAGGTAATCCACTCCGGTTGTGATGGTATGAATCCATTGAAGCTTCGAGGCCTTCTTGAGAAGCTCATCCGAAATTCTTACAGTGAGGAGGATGTCCATTCGCTCGATGAAGTCACCGACTTCATCCTCATTCTTCGCAGGATGAACAACTAACCCCGGGAATTTTTGTCCCAATGCCTTTTTATAATCTTCAGCCAGTGGGTTCAGCACAAGTAGGTTCATCTTCTTCCCTTTCCGATTCCTCCTTTGGCCGACAAGTGCCCCGTCCCGCCGAAGCGGGATAGGCGGGGTCAAGGGGCACAATCAAAAAGATATTTCCTCTCCGGGAAGCCCCGGCTTGTGGCCGGGGAGTTTCACATCTATTCTCTAAGAGCCTGGAGCAGTAAGAACGCAAAATAGGCCAGATTGTTTAATCCATCCGCTAAAAATTTCTTTTCCTGCAGACCCTTAATGATTTAGTATGGAAACTCCTCTTTTAACGCTAAGGAGGCCGTCCTGGTTTGAAAGGCCTTTAAACCCTGGAATATAGGAGGCAAATAATGATGATCTTTGTTTCAAACCATGCTAAGTATATGAAAGCCGGCATGGGCTGTCAAGCAAACAGGTCACAAACCTCTCCTCCAGACCAATGACTATCGAGCTCTGCTCTCCGAGCCTTAATAGATTGGTAGGGAAGATTGTATTATAATAGTGACCCAAAATAATCTTTAGAGGAAGATGGTTATGTCCGATCGGATGCGCATCGTGCGTACGGCATGCCGTGGCTGCCACGGCGTCTGCCAGGTGCTGGTTCATTTGGAAGGGGACCGAGTCGTCAAGGTCACGGGTGACCCTGAAAGCCCTACGAGCCGCGGTTATCTTTGCCCCAAAGGGAGTGCTGCCCCGGAATTACTTTATCATCCTGATCGATTAACGCATCCCTTACGGCGAGTGGGGGAGCGGGGGGAAAACAGCTGGAAGAAGGTTTCCTGGGAAGAGGCATTGAACGAGATGGCAGATAAACTCACTCAGATCAAGAGGGAAAGCGGCGCAGAGTTTGTAGCCATAGGGCAGGGCACAGGCAGACCCCACACCGAATGGACCGCACGTTTTGCCCATGCGTACGGTACCCCTAATTTTATCGGTCCCGCTCATATCTGCTATCTTCCACGGGTCATTGCCAGCGGATTGACCCTGGGCCGACTTCCTGTCTGCGACATTTATGGTTTCGGAGGAGAAAAGCCTGCCTGCATTTTGATCTGGGGGTGCAATATCACTTATTCCGGAGCCGCTGACGGAATGTGCGGAGGCATGTTGCAAAGGGCGCTCAGAGAGGCCCAGAAAGTGATCGTGGTGGACCCTCGGCGCATCAATCCGGCTGAGACAGCCGACCACTGGCTACAACTGAGGCCCGGCACCGATGGCGCTTTAGCTCTGGCCATGATCAACACGATCATCGCCGAAGACTTGGTCGATCACCATTTTGTGGATAACTACACATCCGGGTTTGACAAGTTAGTCGAACACGTTCGCAATTCCACTCCTGAATGGGCTGAGCCTATCACGGGTGTGAAGGCTTCTGAAATCCGCGCGGCTGCCCGAACCTACGCTACCCATTCACCCGCCTGTCTGCAATGGGGCAACGGCATTGATATGAGTGTCTGTAGTTTTCATACAGGGCGTTCGCTGTTAATCCTCATGGGCATCACCGGCAATATTGACCGGCCAGGCGGAAACGTACTCTGGGTGCCACCGGCTAAGGTCAAGCCAAAATCAGTTTTGATTAACCGTGATCAGCTGGGTGAGCAATTTCTACCTCCGGGACAGAAGAAACGGATGATTGCAACCGGGACGTTCCCTTTTTGCCCCAATACCCATACCCCCACTTTTTGGGATTCAGTGATCAGCGGGCATCCTTATCGAGTTCGAGCTCTGTGGATCATTGGATCTAATCCGCTACTCACTGCCACTCAGGGCATGAAAATCGAGCGCGCACTGAAAGAATATCTGGAATTCACAGTGGTGTCAGACCTCTTCATGACGCCGACCGCCCAACTGGCTGATCTGGTACTACCTGCGGCCACATGGCTGGAGCAGGATGACGTGGTTTTTTTTCACAAGATCTGGTGTGTCATCGCAAGAAAGAAATTGGCTGAATTCAGTGAAGCCCGGGATGACCGGGACGTAATCTTCGAGATGGCCCACCGCCTGGGACTCCATGAAGCCTTTCCGTGGAGGGATAGTGGTGAGTATTTAGACTGGGTCCTGGAAGACACCGGACTTAATTTTGAACGGTTTTGCGAAAGGGACATTTTTTTGGGGGAGATGCGCTATCGTAAATACGAGGCCGAAGGTTTTCAAACACCCACAGGTAAATTTGAGATATCGAGCAGCGTCATGGAGGCGATGGGGTTATCTCCGATGCCGCTGTTTCGTGAGCCTCCCTTATCCCCTGTCTCTACACCCAAATTGGCAAAGGAGTTCCCGCTCTTATTGATATCCGGCACTAAAATCACGAAATTTCTTCCATTCAGAGTATCGCCAGATTGAATCATTGAGGCAGGGCAATCCAGACCCCCTCGTGGAGATCCACCCTGACACGGCGTCTTCTCTTGGCATCAAAGAGGGAGATTGGGTTTGGATCGAAAGTCCTGTGGCTCGGGTGAAAATGAAAGCGAAGCTCTTTGAGGGTATCAGGCCCGACGTGGTCAACGCGCAACATGCCTGGTGGTTTCCTGAGGAGAAGCTTTCTGGATACGGTTGGAAAAGATCAAATGTAAACCTGCTGTATGATCACACCCATTTTGATCCGGAAAACGGCTCTGAACCACTGAAATCCTATCTCTGTAAAGTTTATAAAGAGTGAATCACAACAATGGTTCTAAACCGGGGCCTCCGACGATGAAAAGAACCGGAATCTTCTTCACCTACTTTCAGGGGGAAAGATTAAAGGATTTCCCCGAAGCTCTAGACGGATTGCTGGACAAGAAAAACGTGTCTTATTACGACGCTGTTTATGGCTCACGCAATGGACTTTTTTACCTGGAGCCTGTGGCTGAGCAACTTCTGCTCAAGGTCCATTCTCAGAATATGATCGAATCAGTGAAGCGAACAGGGGATTATGAATCAGCTCTTTACTCCGCTGGAGGTACGGTTCAGGCGGCTGAAGAGATTTGCCGGGGGAACATTGACAATGCCTTCGTCTTCACAAGTTTTGGTGACCACCATGCAGGGAGAGATTTCTATCATGGGATGTGCTACTTCAACGGCGCCGCACTAGCTATTGCCATGCTTAAAGAAAAAAAGATAAAAAGATTTGCAATCGTAGACACGGATAGCCATCATGGAGATGGAACCAGGGATATCTTCGGGAGAGATACCGGCGTCCTTCACGTTTGCTTTTGCCATCAGGACTACTCGGATGACTATAACAAGATAGATATCCAGATACCATACGACACCACTGATGACGCGTATTTAGCTAAAATGAAGCAGGTCTTTATTCCCAGGGCGGAAGCATTCAAGCCGGAATATATCTTCTGGGAGTACGGTTATGATGCCACGAAAGGAGAATACGGCGACAAAGGCATAAGCCGTGACTGTCCTATTAGGCTGGCGGAGTTGATCAAGACCGCGGCGGATGAGATCTGTAAGGGTAGGTTAATCGCTATCCTTTGTGGAGGTTCAAGAAGGGATTTGGCTACTTATACCATTCCCCGGGTCATCGCCATTCTGGCAGAGCTGAATCATGGGTTTCAGCTCCCTTAGAATTACCAAGCCATAACTCATTAAAATTACATAAGAATTCAAGTTTTTAAAATAATTGTTTTTTCTTGACAAAGGGAAAACAATTTGGTAATTGTTTTACCGACCGGTCAATTAACTAAGTTGAACAATCCTTTCCGAGGTGATCATGGATAGAAAACGGCGTTCGGAAATGAAGTCTAAGAAAAATCAAAATTCTGATCGAAAGTCAGAAATTTACAACAAGGCTTTAGACCTTTTTGTGAAAAATGGATATGATGCTACATCGATGTCTATGATTGCCGAGACCTTAGGTATGAGCAAGGCCAACCTTTATTATTATTGTTCCAGCAAAGAGAACCTTTTGTACCAAATTCACCTAGACTTTTTACATAATCACTTTATTCCGATCCTCGACGAAGCAGAAAAGTTGCCTGACCCTGCAAGTCGGGTTGCCCTTTTCTTACGTAAGTTTACTCTTTTGAATACCTCTAGCCGGGCGAATCGGATATTGGTTCACGAGGTCCATAGACTCGACAAGAATCATCAGAACGAAATCATGCTCATTTGGAGAAGAACATATCAGATTGTCCGGGATTCGATTAGAGAGCTCCAGCGATCAGGGAGAGCCCGCAGGTTTAGAGAATCTTTTTTGACATTTATGTGGGTGGGAATGGCGTTTTGGGTGGTGTATTGGTTTGATTATGGCCGCCAGACGAATGCCGAGGAGTTATCTGAAGCGATTGCTCAGACCTTTTTGGATAGTTTGATGCCAGAAGCTTCCTCTGATATCAAGTGAATGCCGAAGGGGCGTTAGTTTCAGGTACATCTCGGACATAAGTGACGCTATTCACCATTCATTGAAATAGCTGGGCGTAGGGTCTGTTCACATGACATTGGAAATCTTGTTACAGCCCTTAGTCTATGGATTGCAGATAGGGGTGACTTACATCTTGTTGGCTCTGGGGCTCACTGTCATTTTCAGTATCATGAACGTTATTAATCTTGCCCATGGTGAATTCTATATGCTGGGAGCTTTCACTGTCTTCTACATGAATGGGCTCCTGAAAGTTAACTACTTCGTGGCCCTGCTGGTGAGTGTGGTGGTTGTAGCGGCTATCGGTATATTTTTTGAGCGCATTTTCTTTCGCCCTGCGCGCGGGCAAGTCGTTCCAACTGTCATCGTGGGGATCGGGCTCATGTGGTTGCTCCAAACTGCCGCTCAGTTGATATTCGGTGCGCAGCCCAGGGGGATGAAAGAGGTCTTTCAGGGCAGTGTATCATTTCTTAACATCAATCTCAGCGATTCCAGGATTGTAGCTGGAATCATTAGCATTGTGTTGGTGGCTGCTGTATATCTTTTCATCTATAAGACAAAACAAGGGAAAGCGATACAGGCCGTAGCACAAGATCGGGAAGCGGCTATGTCGCTTGGGATCGATGTCGGCAAAGTGGGGACCATTGGCTTCGGCCTTGGCTGTGGTCTGGCAGGTGTCGCTGGGGGTATCATGGCCCCGATCTTTTTTGTCGAACCAACCATGGGAACGACAACGCTGATCAAATCGATGTCCATCATCATCTTGGGAGGGGTGGGCAGCATTCCGGGCGCAGCGCTGGGAGGGCTCATTTTAGGTATTGTCGAGAGTTATGGGCAAACCTTCCTTGGATATTCTGCAACCACCTTCCCCTTTTTGATCATTTTGTTGGTCCTTATTTTCAAACGTACAGGGCTGATGGGCAGGGCTGCATGAATCGACTGAACTGGGAGAAGACGAGTTTCTATGTCGTTCTGCTGGCGATCCTCGTATTCGTGCCCGTACTTTTTCGAAACTTGTATCAATTGGGAGTCATTACATTCATGCTGATTAATGTTCTCCTTGCTGTCAGTTGCTGGTTTATTATGACCACAGGCCAGGTCACGCTCGGTCATGCGGGTTTTGCTGCGATCGGCGGCTATCTATCCGCTGCCTTAATTGCGAGGTATGGTATGGGTTCATGGTGGAGCTTACTGATCGCCATGATCACAGCGGGAATGATAGCCTTAGTGATCGGATACATCACACTCAGGATTAAGGGTATTTATTTCATCGTTGCTACTCTGGCGCTAGGGGAAGTCATCAGGGTGGTGTTTGGTGCATGGGACGATCCTTTCGGCGGGTTGGTAGGGATTATGAATTTGCCTCCCCCGAATGCAATTATCGTCGCTGGACTCCCCGCCATCGAATTCGCATCGAAAGTCTCCCTTTATTATCTTACCTTGGCCCTTGCGCTGAGTGGCATCGTCATTATGCATAGGCTAAATCGATCGCCCATTGGCTTAGTGTTTCAAGGCATCCGGCAAGCAGATGATCTGGCAGATAACGTCGGGATCAATGTTATGCGGTATAAGGTACTGGCTTTCGTTATTGGTTGTATGTTCGCGGGCATGGGGGGCGTCTTGTACACCTATAATGTAGGCAGCATACAGCCTTCGTCGTTTACCCTGATACAATCGGCATATTATCTTGTCTATGTGGCAGTAGGGGGGAGCATCAATGTCTTTGGACCGATCCTTGGTGCTTTGGTTCTCAACATTCTTTCAGAATTCTTGAGGCCTATAAAGGAATTTGAGCCCATCGTCTTCGCGCTGATTCTAATCGGCGCAGTTCTCTTATTAAAGAGCGGTTTGATAGGACTCGTGGAAACGCTTCGGCGTCGGATCCGTGAACTAACGGTTCGTGCCTCCCCGAAAGCCATTTAGGGCCATTTTCGAATCCGGAACGGTTTTCGACTTTGTCTGCAGAGAGCAAAATATGATGACAATGTTTCAGTAAACCCCGTTAGAAATTCCAGCGGGGTACTAGAGCCCCGCCGGGACTATTATAAAACCTAACCCCGCTGCAGAGTCGGGGCGTTCATTCTAACTGGGGTAAATAAAAAATAGGTATCAAAGGAGGTTTTCAAAGATGGTTGGATTCGCTTCCCGGTTATCCTACGGCACTGGAATGCTGGATTGGCAGGAGCGTATCAACACAACTCGAATGAGGGAAGAACGGGCTGACAAATTACGGGTGGCAATGAAGAAAAATGGCGTGGCCGCTTGTTTGTTGGAACGTGAGGACAATATCCGCTATGCGACGGGGTTACCGGGTGATGCCTTCATGCCTGGTTTGAGATATTGTCTCTTTTTCGCCGAGCACGAACCGGTTCTTTGGGAGCATGCGGGCAGGTATGAACGACGGGACGAATGGCCCTGGGTAAAACCGGAGAACTGGAGAATTGCCCGTTGCTGGCTGGGGGGAGTGTGCGGTGCCGAAGCGACCGCTGAAACCGCGAAGCTGTTTGCTTCTGAGATTGTGCAGGAACTTAGAAAGAGAGGGTTGCAGGGTGAAAAATTAGGAGTCACTGCATTAGATGGACCCTCACTGAAGGCATTAGGGGAGATGGGGGTCCAGACATTGGATGCACAATCACTCCTTTTTGAAGCCAGAAAAGTGAAAACGCAAGATGAGATAAACTGTCTGAAAATGATTACAGCGATAACCGACAGAGCCTGGTGCAAGCTATACGAGGGAATGAAGCCGGGGATGCGCGATATGGATCTGACAGCCATAGGATACCAGGCCATGATTGAAGCGGGTGCCGAGATTGGCGGGGTTGTTCCCTTTTTCAGCGGGCCGAGCACCTTTGAACGCGGGCTTGCCATGACAGATAGGATCATCCAGCCGGGAGATATCGTCTATGGCGATATCACCAACTTTGGTTATCTGGGGTACAAGACTTGTCTCTATCGTACATTTATTGTGGGGCGGAAACCCAACCCAAAGGAAAAGGACTTGTACAAAAGGCTCTTGGATAACCAGAATGCGATTATAGAGGCGATCAAGCCAGGTGCTACAACCGCAGATGCGGCGAAGCATTTTAAGCCGGCGGAGACATGGGGTTATGACGACGAGGACCGAGTGTTCACCATTGAGATTGGACACGGAATAGGCCTCTATCTTTATGAGCCACCGATCATCAATAGGTTGTGGTCGTTAAAACACCCACAGACGTTTGAAGTTGGCAACGTCATGGCGATTGAGAGCAGAGATGGCGAGCCCGGTTTGGGGGTCAGGATTGAAGATATGGTTGTGGTGACCGAAAAAGGAGCGGAGCTGTTGAGCCGTTTTCCGAGAGATGAAATCATCGCCGTCGGTGAAATTGGGTAAAGGGTGTTTCCAACCGGAGGGTGTACGGGATGCCCCTGCTTGAAGTGAAGGGATTGACAAAATACTTTGGTGGATTAACGGCCGTCAATACCCTCGATCTATCTGTAGAAAAAGGAGAAATCGTTGGGCTCATTGGGCCCAACGGAGCCGGAAAGACCACCGTGTTCAATTTGATCATGGGAACCTATTCTCCCAATAAGGGTAAAGTCGTATTCAAAGGTAGAGAGATCACCGGTCAGAAATCGCACGCGATCGTGAGCCAGGGCCTCGTAAGATCCTTCCAAAGAACGGTCCTCTTTAGTGAAATGACTGTATTGCAGAACATCCTTCTCGGCTTCCATTTGATTTCAGAAACACGCTTTTGGAATTCCCTGTTCAACGGCAGGGCCACGCGAATCGGGCAAAAGCGACTCCTCGAGAAGACAGTGGAAATCGCAGAATTCATGGGACTGGGACAGAGCAAGGACCAGTTGGCAGGAAACCTACCTCATGGACACCAGCGAATGCTCGGGGTCGCCATTGCCCTCGCAACAAATCCTGATTTGATTCTAATGGATGAACCGGTGACTGGGATGAATACAGAGGAAACGGATAAGATGATAAATAAAATTAGGGAAATTCGCGATAAGGGGGTAACCACCCTGGTCGTGGAACACGATATGCGGCTTGTGATGAACATATGCGATCGGTTGTGTGTCTTGAATTTTGGCTCGAAGATAGCGGAGGGTCCTCCGTCGGAAATCTGCAAACACAAAGAAGTCATCGCGGCCTATCTGGGATCTGAATATGCTTCTGTCTGTTAAAGAAATAAAGACCTTTTATGGCAAGCTTGAAGCTGTTAAAGGGGTTTCGTTGGAGGTAGACGAAGGGGAAATTGTTACCCTCTTGGGAGCGAACGGGGCCGGGAAAACAACCGTATTGAAGGCCATTTCCGGATTGAAGCTGCCGACGTCGGGTGAAGTTTGGTTCTCCGGCCAGAGGATCGACAGGAGTCAAGCCACACAGATCGTTCGGATGGGGATCAGTCACATACTTGAAGGACAACGGGTGTTCCGTGATATGTCGGTGGAGTCTAATCTTACACTTGGGGCTTTCGTCCGAAATGACAGGGAGGGAATCAAAGCTGACCTGCAGGAAGTCTATCAGCATTTTCCTATACTGAAAGAAAGAAAAAAGCAAAATGCTGGAAGCTTGAGCGGTGGCGAGCAACAGATGTTAGCCATCAGCAGGGGGCTGATGTCAAAACCTAGACTTCTCTTGATGGATGAACCCTCCATCGGACTAAGTCCTCTTGTGGTGAATGAGATTGCATCCATTATCAGAACGATCAATAATCAGGGAATTAGTGTGTTCATCGTAGAACAGAATGCTGCCATCGCCTTGCGTTTAGCAGATCGTGGTTATGTCATGGAGACTGGCAAAATTGTGCTGGGTGCCAACCGCAACGAACTGTTGAATGATGAGAGAGTTAAGAAGGCGTATTTGGGTGGATAGGTGAAATGCATTTCTTTCCCCGAAGCATTTAGCTTGGTAATACGCATTCGAATGGAAGGGGAGGAAATCGTTTGAGATGATAGGAAAAAGAAAGGAGGCGCGAAGAAAAGAAATAGGACGGACAGGATGGAGAGGCGGTGAATGGTGAGAGCTCCGTTGTCTAAGAAGTCTGCGACAGCTTCCAAACAGTAAATCTAAGATGGAGGTTCTAAAATGATGATCAGCGAGACCAGTCCAAAAATCAATGTGAATCATAAGAAATGCAGCGGTTGCCGTGTCTGCGAACAGATTTGCACCTTTTCACATGAACAGGAGTTCAATCCGAGAAGGGCCCGAATCAAAGTCCTGATTAGGGAAAAGGAAGGAATCAACGCACCGCTTCTCTGCATCCAGTGCAAGAAATGCCTTTCTGCTTGTAAGCGGGATGCCCTCTTCTGGGACGAGAAGATTGGGGTGGTGAGGGTGGACAAAGACAGGTGCAATGGCTGCGGGCTTTGCATTTCCGCTTGCGAGGAAGCGGCAATCTTCTTGGATCCAATCTCCAAAAAAGTAAACATCTGTGACCTGTGCAACGGGGATCCTCAGTGCGTAAAATGGTGTACGCAAGACGTGCTTCATTACGAGGCGACGAAGGCTCTTCAATCTTAGTCATCAGAAAATAACCAGGAGGTGCCAACATGAGTAAATGGTATGGTTGGATGGGAACGATTTTAAGAGTTAACCTTTCCAGCAAGAAAATAACAAAGGAGCCTCTCTCTGAGGATCTCGCTTATAACTTCGTCGGAGGGAGGGGTATTAATTCTAAGATACTTTATGATGAAACAGGCCCGAAGACAGACCCCTTGGGACCGGGTAACCGGCTGATCATCGGGACAGGCCCCACGAGTGGCACGCTTGGCCTAGGAAATGGACGTTTTACGATGACGGTCAAGTCTCCTCTCACCGGAATTCTGGGGGATGGAAGTGGAGGTGGTCATTTCGGGGCGGAGGTAAAGTTTGCTGGATATGACCATATTGTGATTCAGGGGCGGGCGGCTAAGCCCGTTTATCTGTGGGTCAATGACGGTGAGGTGGTCATAAAGGATGCCCGGCATCTTTGGGGGAAGACCACTTGGGAGACGGAGGAATTAATCAGAAAAGAATTGGGCGATGATGACATCAAAACCCTCTGTATTGGGCAGGCAGGAGAGAACCTGGTCAAATACGCCTTTGCGATAGCTCAAGATGAGAGGGTTGCCGCTGAAACAGGCATGGGCTGCGTGATGGGTTCGAAAAACCTGAAGGCGATAGCTGTCAGGGGCTCCAAATCGGTCAAGGTAGCTCATCCGGAAAAATATTATGAGATTGTCAAGAAATGGTATGAGGATGTTCCCAAACAGCACCTGTCTCCTTTGCACGAAAGCATTGGCAGTCCGTATCTCATCAAGGTATTTAACCAGGTTTACAACCTCGGCATAAAGAATTCTCAGCAACTCCACGGCCCCGAGGAAGAAGTGAAGAAGTTGTATGCAGATGATCATGTGCCAAAATACCTCGTCAGAAATATTGCCTGTTTTTCGTGTGGTCATGCTTGTCAAAAATTTCTTATGATTACCGATGGCCCTTATGCCGGCGAGAAAGGAATGCGGCCGGAATATGGTTGTACGGCATCCTTATGCACGCAGTTGGGCGTTTTTGATTTTGCATTCAGTCTTAAGGCTACGAATCTTGCCAATCAACTTGGTATCGATGCCCAGGAGGCCGGGCCAACTATGGCGATGGCCTTCGAATGTTACCAGCGAGGGATTCTGACGAAAAAGGATACAGGTGGCCTAAAGCTGGAATGGGGGAATAGGGAAGTCATCCTGGAGCTCCTAAGAAAGATTGCCTACCGAGAAGGGTTCGGTGATGTCTTGGCTGAAGGATGTTTGAATGCGGCCAAAAAGATCGGCAAGGGGGCTGAGAAATACGCTTACCACATCAAAGGGAAGTCACATCCTGACCGTTTGACGGCTTATATCCCCTGCGTCCTCGGTTTTGCTCTCGCTTCCCGCGGATGGGATCACCTGAGAGGTGCAGTGTTTCCCCATATCACTCCTTCCTTGGGACCGCCCAAGTTCTGGCATTACGATCCTATCTATGCCAAAGTGGTCACAGATAGAGAGCACGTGGATACCGGCGCTGATGCGTTAGAGATATGTAAATGGCTCACGGAGTTTGAGCTTATGGCCGAGGGCTTAGGAGGCGTCGCCAGGATGGCTGAGGTTTTGTCAGCCCTTACCGGAGTGGATTTCAGCGAGGATCGATTGCACAAAGTTTGTGATAGGATCTATAACGTCGAGAGAGCCTATTTATTAAGGATGGGGCTCAGCCGGGATGATGATGTGGCCCCACACCACTTTTACGACCAGCCCATCCCGGAAGGCCCGTCAAAAGGAATGACACTCGACAGGGCAAAATTCGAGGAGATAAAAGACGTATTTTATGAATTGAGAGGAGGTGATAAGAAAACAGGGGCGCCGACAAGAAAAACCCTGGAAGAATTAGGTTTGAAATATGTCGCTGATCATTTGGAGAAGATAGGGATTTATAAAGAAGGAAAATAAGATTTGGATCTAGCAAATAATCGTTGCTTGGTTAGCCAAACTGACCAGAAGGAGGCCAAAAGATGAAGCGAACAGCTCTTTTATTCGCATCGTTCATAATGATAGTCGTACTGGCAAGCGGGCAGGCCTTTGCTCAAAAAACTGCATCCCCAAAGGCGCTCGATATCGGGATTGCAACTCCGTTAACCGGGCCGGCAGCCCATCTGGGTACAAATATAAAGAACGCTGCATTGATCGCGATAGATGACCAGAACGCTCAGGGTGGAGTGACAATAGCTGGCCAAAAGTATTTGCTGAATCCGATCGTGCTGGATACTAAAAAGGATGCTGCTGTTGGCAAAACTGTTGCCGAGCAGCTCGTATATGATAAAAAAGTGAAGGTTGTGATTGGGCCTTTTATCGATGATGCCATCGGTGCGCAACCGGTATTAGAATCCAATAAGATCATGTCTTTTATTGTGACCCCTTCTACACCAGCCATGTCCGGCCCAAATAGGCCCTTTTCGTTCTTTTTCAGCGGGCCCATCCCCCAGATGTTTAACACAGTGACTGCCTACTTGCAGAAATTTTACCCCAATGCAAAGACGGTCGTCACGATGGCACCGGATCTACCTGATACGGTGATGTTCTTGAATTCCTCTCAAATGATGTGTAAGTTGTACGGCTTGGAATGGGTGGGTGCGGAGAAGTTCCCCTTCGGGACGACGGACTTTTCCCCATTCATTACCCGCGCCATGGCCAAAAACCCAGACATCATAGACACCAACTCTACGGGTGGCAATATGGGCGGGCTGTGTGCGCAGTTGATCAAACAATTACGCCAAGCAGGCTACAAGGGTATCGTTATGGTGCCCGCCCTTCCCCCGCCAGGCGCAGTGGAAGAGGTCGTGCCTGAGAATTATCGCACAAAAATTGTTACGAACGATATCGACTGGGAGGCTCCCATCGTAAGCGATGCCTACCGCGACGTATGCCGCAGGTATGTAAAAAAGTACAATGTTCCTCCCATTGATATGGTCGGGCAACTGTACAATGTGACGAAACCTTTCTACCAATTCTTAAATGGCCAGAAGACCATGGATACGACCAAATGGATGGAGGGATTTGAGAATTATCGCTGGAAGGGCATCTACGGAAAAGAAGCAACCTGGATAGGAAAGCCGATGTTTGGCAATAATCGAATGGCGTTCAGGGCTTCTTGGGCGTCCGAGTATATCAACGGGAAGCTGCAGACCAAGTGGGAAGCGCCTATTCCTATGGATCTTTTTGTTGAGAAGAAATAGATCGAGTTACTAAGGAGCCCATAATTGACGAGACACCATTTTCCGAAAATCTCCCCAACCCCTCTTTTCCAAAGAGGGGTAATTCCTCCCTTTGTAAAAGGGAGGTGAGGAGGGATTTTACAACAAATTCTTTAATCTTTAGCTGATTCATATGTCTGCTCTATTATGAGCTGATTAGTAATAGAGCTTTTCCAAGATAGTATGAATCGTCTTGGGAACATCGCAAAACGGAAATGAAATGTGAGATTCCGTGCGATCTAAAGCGGAGAAAAGGAGTGAATCGTGAATCTTAAAGGAAAGGTTACCGTAATCGTCGGGGGGGAAGGACCCTTGGGCAGAGAAGTGAGCAAGAAGTTTCTGGCCGAGGGAGCAAAAGTGCTTATTGGTTGGTATGCGGAACAAGAATGGGAGGAGGCTAAGGGGTTAATATCTGCTGATAAAGGGCAATTCGCAGAGATGCGGGTCGATGCAACGAAGGAGGAGCAGGTCCAAAAACTTATGCAAAGGGCCAAGGAGACGTTTGGCTCCATCGACATACTACTTCATATGGTGGGGATGGTACACATCGGGCCGATGGTTTGGGAAACTGAGACGGCGACGTGGGAAAAGTTGATGGACGTAAACTTAAAGAGCGCCTTTCTTTGTTCTAAACATGCGGTCAGAGTGATGCTGGAGAAAAAGAAAGGGCGGATCGTCTTCTTTCCCGCCAGGGTTGCCCAGGAGCCACAGCCGCGTTTTGGGGCTTACGCCGTCTCCAAGTCGGGGCTTATTACGCTAATCAGCGCCTTACGAGAAGAATTAAAGGGAACCAACATTACGGTGAATGGGGTGATGCCCAGTGTCATGGATACGTTCAGGACAAGGCACATGCCGAACCCGGAACCTGACAAATGGGTCAAGCCCTCGGATATCGCCGAACTTCTATGCTGCCTCTGTTCAGACGAGTGCGATGCACTGAGCGGTTCAATCCTGAAAGTATTTGGCAAGCTGTAGCCATTCCTGAATCTATTAGGTTTTTTGGAGACCCTTGATGGGACACGAAGCACCAAATACCAAGCACCAATAACCAAATAATGACCGAAATTCGAATGACTGAAATTCAAGGGCGCATGATCTTTGGGTGATTGGATTTGGCGATTGGATAAGGAGCTTGGGATTTGGTGCTTGCAGCCCTTTACCCGCCTGCAAGTAAGAGTGCGATCGTGAGTTCATCGCCATCGTTGAGCGGCATGGCGAGGTCCGTGGGGTAGGTGGCTTTTCCGTTGATAAAAAAGTAGATATAATTCAGCAATTGACCCTGCTTATCAAATATTCCCTCCTCAATTCCCGGGAACTGTTTCACTAAGTGGCCGAGGCATTCGCCCACGGTATTGCCATTGACGTTAACGACATCCTGGTTATGGGTGAATTGCTGTAAATGGGGATAAAAAATGTTTACCTTTACACTCATTTTTTACTCCTTAACCATCCGTTTTTCATTCTATTTTGAGCTCCTGCGTTTGTCAACTGACAAATAGCCAGCTCTTGAAGGCTTTAAAATTCTCGCCAAAGAATTTTCTTTCTTAAAGGAGGGTAATAAAAACATTTTGTTTTGACAAGGAATGAAGTATAATAATCGCAGACTAACCATGAGCCAGCCGCAGCAGATTTCAGGGTTGATCGCTTTCTCTGCAGGACTTCTCTCCTTTGCCTCGCCCTGCGTCCTTCCCCTCGTCCCGTCTTATATTACCTACATCACAGGCGTTTCTTTCAAAGAACTCACAGATGTTGAGGCCAGGTCGAAGTTGAGATGGGCGACCATCTCTCATTCCCTTTGCTTTATTATAGGATTTTCATTTGTCTTTGTCCTGATGGGTGCCTCCGCCACTTATCTCGGACAATTATTGGTTCAATATCAATACTGGATCATGAAAGGCGGAGGGGTGCTCATCATCCTCCTGGGGATCCACTTCACTGGGATCATCAATATTCCTTTTCTACATATAGAAAAAAGATTTGAGATGAGGAAGAGACCCTTGGGGTATGTGGGTTCATTCGTTGTCGGGGTGGTCTTTGCAGCAGGGTGGACCCCCTGTATCGGACCGATTCTTTCCACCATTCTCATCTATGCGAGCACATCGAAAAGTGTTGTGACGGGAATCCTCCTTTTGACTTACTATTCGGTAGGCTTGGGAATCCCATTTTTTCTTTCCTCCCTTGCCTTTAGTTCGTTCCTCTCTGCTTTTGACAAAATAAAACGATACATGAGGGTCATCAACATCGTGAGCGGCCTCTTTCTGATCGGCATTGGGATTCTTTTCCTGACCGACACGTTCCAAGAGATCAATTCTTATCTGAATATGCTTACCAATCCCTAACCCAACTAACGCAAATTCGAAATCCGAATATCGGGCGAAGCGTCCGTTTCGGACCAATCCCAAACAAATCCAAAATCCGAATGATCAAGTTTTTTAAACATATTTCAACTTCTAGTTTATTGTTTTGAATTTTGAACATTTGAATTTGTTTCGAATTTAGGATTTCGTGCTTCGAATTTTCTTAAATTTTACTGTCTGATGCTCATCAAGGTGAAAATTCCGGCTAGGCCGAAGAGGAGGGTAGGGATCCAACACGCGAGGATAGGGGGAAGAATCCCTGATTTCCCGAAAGAGATAAAGACATAAAATACGACACCATATAAGAAACCGATGATCACGCTGATTCCAATGCTCAAGGCCACCCCTCCGGATCGCCCAGTCTTTAGAGCAAAGGGGATGCCGATCAGAACCATGATGACATTCAAAAGGGGATAAGAAAGTTTAGAGTAAAGGGCAACCAGATAACGGGTGGCATCGTAGCCGGAGGCCTGGATCTTTTGAATATAAGTCCGGAGCTCCGCATAGCTCATTTCATCTGAACCCGTCGCGGAGTTTTGGAAAGACTCCCAATTTTCCCTCATCGGAAAATCCATTTCTTCAAAGGAGGTCATCCGGACGGAACCGCTCTCATCAAAGTCCCTCATCGCTCCTTCGTAGAATCGCCACTTTTCATCGATCCATCTTGCCTCATTCGCGTCGATCCTTTGAACACATCGAAACTGATCGTCGAATTCATAGAGGGTGAATCCTTTTAAAGCTTTTCTCTTCGGGTCGAGCATCTGGATGTTAAAGATGCGACGATCGCTGCGGTACCAGATCTTGAAATTCTTGAAAAAGCTTGTAGGGGGTTCTTTTCGAACCTTCACATCAAGGAGATATCGAGTTTTTTGGTTGGTGAAGGGGACGAGGTAATCGTTTCCAAGAAAGGAGAAGAAACTAACGATAAGGACAATGAAAATGAGAGGAAGAGTAATCCGATAGAGGCTGATCCCGCCCGCTTTAAAAGCAGTGATCTCGCTATGGCGGGAGAGCGTGCCGAGAGTGAGGAGGGTGCTCAGCAGAGCCGCGTAGGGGATTGTCCATTGAAATGTTGCTTCCGGAATCTTATAGAGGAGGTATTCGAACATCAAGTAGAAGGGAGCCTGATGTTTATTGAAAAGATTCATCTTCTGGAAGAAGAGGACAACGATATAGATCAACATCAAACTGCTCAGGCTCAGGGCGAAGATCTTCAGGTATTCCCGTATGAGATATCGATGAAGGACACGGTGGCTTTCAAACATCTTCAAGAATACCTTTCCATTTCCGTTGGATGTAATCGAGCGCTTCAGTCAGCCAAACGATGGGTTTGAAAGGAGATTCACTTGCCGTCTTGACAAGGAGATAGATGCCGAGACCACTGAAGAGAAGGTTGGGAGCCCAACCTGCCGAGAAGGCCGGTATGATCTTTCTCGCAGCAAGGATCTCTGAAGCCGTGAGGGAGACATAGTAAGCTATCAGGATGAAAATGCTGAGAATGAAGCCATAAGATCTCCCCGAACGATGGGGCTGAATCCCGAGAGGAACTCCAATGAGGGCAAAAACGATACAGGTGAAGGGGATAGCGTAACGCTTATGGAGTTCTATCTCATAGGGGGTGGTGTTTCCTCCTGTTCTCTTTGTTTCTTCCATTTTTTCTCGGATATCAACAATCGACATCTCCCAATCTTTGAGTTTTTTTTCTATGGCGGCGAAGGTTTTAGCCAGTTCCAGCTTTAGATCATAAGTGTCAAATGTGATTTTTTGAAAGGTGTGGGCTTCAGGTTCAAATCGATGGATATCGCCGTTCCTGAGCCTTAGTATGATCTCTTGAGATTCGGGGTTATTGATGATAAAACCTTCCTTGGCAAGAATTGTATTCGATTTTCCCTTTTCTCTTTGATCGTAAATTAAAATGCCTTCCATGTGGTTCCCTTGAAGAGGCACCCGGTCCACATAGACAACCAGGCCGCTGAAGGCATCATTAAAAACACGTTCTTTGATCTCAATGTCCGCTTTGGATTGGACGAGACGATAGAGGGTGGCCTTAAAGCCCCTGTTCCCCCAGGGGAGTCCATAGAAGACCAAGAGGCTTGTAAGGAGAAAAGTAGCGAGGGCGAAAACAGAGATAGGAAAGAAAAGCTGATACAAACTCACCCCGGAGGCCTTGAAGGCAGTAATTTCGCTATCACTGGATAGCCTCCCGAAGGTGAGGAGGGTTCCGAGGAGAACCGACACCGGGATCGTAATGATGAGGAAAGAGGGAGAGATAAATAGAAAGAGCATCAAAATGTTGGAAAGACTTCCTCCCCGGTTGACTACCAGTTCTATAAGTTTAAGAATCTTATCCATCAGGAGGATGATGGTAAAGGTCATCAGGCCGATGAAAAAAATAGGGAGGATTTCTTTTAGGATGTAGAGGGTGGCGGTTTTCTTCATGAGGATTTCGTTACACGTAAGAC
This sequence comes from uncultured delta proteobacterium, assembly GCA_963711845.1. Classification (GTDB taxonomy): domain Bacteria; phylum Desulfobacterota; class BSN033; order BSN033; family UBA1163; genus CAVQFR01. Next base: position 208 of record CAVQFR010000004.1, on the reverse strand, counting down.
ACCTACCTACAGGTAGGCAGAGGGAAGACCACTTTCTTAATTTATTCTACGGGACGGATGGGGGGTTGTCAAGGAAGGTTCGGGAAATCAAAGGGATTGACAAATTTCTATGAATGGATTAGAAATGATTAGATCGCGGGGTGGAGCAGTCCGGTAGCTCGTCGGGCTCATAACCCGAAGGTCGCTAGTTCAAATCTAGCCCCCGCTA
>CAVQFR010000003.1:0-18874 GCA_963711845.1 uncultured delta proteobacterium | reverse complement strand
GTGATGACCATCCCAGAAAGGGGAGACAGGCCCGCGCTAAATCCCATCTACAGCCCTGGAGGTCCCTTCAGTCGGTTCGAATGTCGTGGCCCTCTTCGCCAGGACTGAAGTTCCCTTGCATGAATAGCATTGGAAACGTGTCAACCCCGTAATCCAGTCGGAGGATGTCGCCTGCACTTCTGGCAATCCCGTCATCCCTATCAGGTGAGAGAAGGAGGACTGACTCGCCTGGGCTCAATTCCATGGGAATAGGGGTCCCCAGCTCCACAGTGGCGTGGTTGAATACGAGCCGCTTTAAGCTCGCCCCATCCTCTGAGGACTTCAGGATTTCATCCCGCATTGGGTCGGGGTCAACAGCCTTGGTGGCCGGCTGTAGGCTGGTACCTCCCTGCCTGGCAATTATCTTGGAGATCCTCTGGGCGATGTCCTTCACGGTACGGACATTTATAAAATCCTCCAATTCGATAGTGATCCCGAATTGGCGTTCCGCAGCATCCATGATGATGGGGAGGCGGCTGGATCGGATGGAGAGGTCCCTTCTGAGATCCATATCGGGTTGGATCTCGTCCCTATTGAATCCTGTAGCATCCATGATGATTCGAATAAGCCTCTCCATAAGATCTTGGCCGTCAGGCGCCACCGAGGGCAGGTGAGGCGCCTGTCCCAGAATGGCAGGGGTGGAATCGAGAGGCGGGGATGCCGGTTTCCCCGGAGAGACCTGCTTCTGGCCCTCGGGAGGCCCAGAACCCACAAGCATGGGTTTGAAAACGGATGATAGATCGCCTTCTTGGAATGTTGGATCAAGCTCTTGGCGGATGGCTTCCAGGATGTTGGGCTTAAGGAAGCGGCCGAAGTTCTCTATCAGGAATCGGTTGATTTCCCTTTGGATGATCCTCTCCACCGGGTTGGAGCCTACAACCCCAAGTTCCGACGTTCGTACCGCGGGTGCCGGGGCGATTCGGTGAGATTCGGGAGTTTTTCTGAATGCAGAGAGGGAAACAAACCTCGGTTCTCCTTCAACCTTAAGATGACCTTGAACGAAGAGGTGAGCAAGAGCGGTCTTGTAGGTCAGGCCCTCTGCGGAAGGAAGGCTCGTCTGGATACATGCCGATTCAGGAAGCGTGTCTGCGATGAGATTGCTTAATGTTTCGCCGGGGCCCACTTCCACGAAGAGCCGGACTCCGTAGTCATTCCACAGGGTCCGGACATTATTCATCCAATGGACGGTAGATTCCAGGTGGGCCATGAGGATTCGCCTCATCTCATCGGGATCTGATGGATAGGGGGCCATGGTCGTGTTGGAGATGACGGGAATCTGCGGGGAATGAAATGGAATGGAGGCAACGTACGCCGCGAGCTCATCATGGATGACCTTCATGATAGGGGAATGGAAGGCCATGCTGACCCGCAAGAGGGTAGCCCGGTGGCCCATTTCTTTCAGTTTTTTACACAGATCCTTGACCGCCTCGGTGCCGCCGCTCAGGACGATCTGGTTCGGTGAATTGATATTGCCGATGTGGACATCGTCCCGTCCCTGGATCATCTCTTTCAGCAGATCCGGGGGTACATCTGTGGCCGCCATGACGCCGGGATCGACGTGCATCCCAGCGGCCTTGTCCATGCAGAGGGCCCGCTTGTTCACGATTCGAAACCCGTCCTCCGGGGAATAGACACCGGCCAGGCACAAGGCGGTCAGCTCGCCCAAACTATGGCCGGCCATGGCCACAGGGTGGATACCAAGGGTCGTGAGGTATCGAGCCATGGCGTGTTCCATGGCGAACATGGCAGGTTGCTGCCACCGGGTCTTCTGAAGGTTCTCCTCTCGATCGTGGAACAATAAGTGAAGGAGGTCGAAGTCCGCTGCAGCTGCGGTCCGATCCATCCACTCCCTGATGACGGGAAAGGACTCGTAGAGTTCCCGTCCCATTCCTCCATACTGTGACCCCTGTCCGGGAAACACAAAGGCGAGCGGTAGGGCCGGCAAATCCTCGCGGCTCATGAAAATTCCCTGCTGCGCCAGGGACCTCAATGCCTTGGGTGAGACGATTCCGGATTCGGCAAGGGAGGCCGACCTCTCGATGACCGTGAGCGCCTCCTCTTCGGATTGCGCCACGACGGCCATCCGGCACTTACGGCCGTCCATCTCAGTCCGGAAGAAAGAGACGCCCTGGAGCGTGGGAGAGCCACTCCCCTTCTCTCTATCGAGACCGGGTTCTCTGCCCGGTGAGACCAGGATCGTATCCACTTCATCCATGGTCTGCTCCACCTGCACAACGTAGTTGGAACCTCCAAACCCGAAGGCGTTGACCTGAAGCCTTCTGGGCTCGCCGGCCCTGCACTTCCAATCAAGTGGCTCCGGGGTGATGAGGAGACCCGATCCTTCCAAGTCGATTTCCGGGTCTGGATGCATATAATTGAGGGTGGCAGGAAAAACCCCCGCCTTCATAGCCGTGACTCCTCGAATGAGGTTATTAATGCCCGAGGCGCCCAGTGTGTGTCCGATCTGGGATTTGAATGAGGTGATCACGGTGCGCTTGGAGGAATTGAAGACGGCCTTCAGGGCACGGGCCTCCTCCACGTCCCCTTGCCGGGTGCTCGTGGCATGGCATTCCACCAAGTCCACTGCATCGGGCCCATAGGGTATCCCTCGGAAGGAGGCGCGGATGGCCATCTGTTGGGTGACATTGGAGGACTCCACCATGCCCAGATGGTTGTTGCTCGCTCCCATGCCGGTCACGAAGGCGTGGACAAGGGCCCCTCTTGCGCGGGCCAAGCTTTCCCGCTCGATGACGATCATTCCCCCGCCTTCGCCGAGGACCATCCCGTCTCGTTCAGCATCGAAGGGGCGGGAGGTCTCGTGAGCGGGTCTTTCCTGTCCGGACAGCCCGTAAAGTGCGCCCAGGGCGGAGAATTCCAGAAAATGCAAATGTGTGAGATTGTCCTCGCCCCCTCCGACGATGGCTGCATCGATGATGCCGCTCCGGATCATCTGGATGGCGCTGTGAAGTGCGACCAGTGAGCTCGCGCAGGCTGCGGAGACAGAATAGCTGGGCCCCATGAACCCATACCGGTTGCAGATGAAGCCGGCCGCTGCGCAGTTAAGTCTGCCCAGGAGTGTGGTGTCATCCGGGGCCATGCGTCCGGACTTTACCTCTCGTTCGATGGCACTCTCCTGATCCGGCGTGAGGTGAACGGCCCTTTTGATAGCGCCAAGGATATCATGAACGTATTCCCTGATGATCATATCGGTGAGGGTCCCCGCCGCCTCTCCCGAGTTTTGGGAGATGAGGACTCCGATTCGTTCGCGCGGGATGTCTGACTCCAAAATGCCAGATGCCCGGATGGCCCTTTCCGCCAGCCACATGGTGACCCTTGTCGCCTCGGTCATGGTCCGGAAATCATGGGGAGGAATCCCGAGTTCATTGCGCGAGATATGAAACTCTAAGAAGGCGCCCACCTTGCAGTAGGTCTTGTCCGGAACCTGCGGCCGGGGATCATAAAAAAGCGCATGATCCCACCGCGAAGGCGGAACCAATGTAATCCCGCTCTTCATGGCCAGGCTTGCAGCCCAGATCTCCTCCGGACTCTTCCCCAGGGCATTGAGTATGCTCATCCCGGTGATGGCCACCCTTTCACGATCGTCTCTATGGGGGGCGACTCGCTTCAGTCCATGGCCAACTTCTGAGGATGGAGTTTCCATGGATAGCGACGCGTTGGGTGGGGGGGCGGGCTGATGCAGCAAAAGAGGGCCTTCGGCTAGCTCGCGGTGAAAGGACTGCAGCTTCCGGACCTTACTGATGAGGCCGGCGCAGGCCCCACTCATGAATTGCCCGCGTTCCAGACAGGTCCGCTCATCCAGAGGCTCCTCGCCTGGCCTGTCCATGCCTCGGGCTGCAGCGAAGAGGCTCCCCGCGGTTATCTCCTCCATTCTCGTCCGGAAGGAGGGCTCGTCTTGGTGGCCTGCTGCAAACTCCCTCTCCAAGGATAAAATAGCTTCCACTCTCGGGGTCCTCAAGGATCGCACCCGAAGTCCGGTGCCCTGGCCTGAAACGACTGTTTCCCCCGGAGGCGATTTCAGGATCATCCGCTGATAGAGCGCCGTCAAGGCGCCTGTTTCAGCGATCTCCTGGGTAGCCAGATAGGCGGTGCCCATCTGGATGGCGTCCGCGCCGAGCATGGCGGCCATGAATGCGGTCTCCCGATTGAAGATTCCGCCTGCAAGGATCACGCGACAGTTTTGGAACAGGGATGGTTTGCACCGTTTGAGATCCAACGCCATTTGAGCAAGGGTGAGTGTGCTATGTTGCCCCACGTGGCCGCCGGCCTCATACCCCTCGCAGACCACGTATCGGACGCCCGCTTCAAGGGCAAGCCTCAACAGGGCCTCGTCAGGAGCGATATACATAACCTCCATGCCACGTTCTATCAATTCTTTTAAGGGGGAGAGATCGCCTCCTGCGATCACTACAAAACGGGGTCTGTGTTTCTTTATCCAGGCCAGATGCGTCTCCCTGAAAGGGTTCTCTGCCAAAGAGACGACATTCACTGCATAAGGGCGCCCTCTCATGATCTCCGGCAGGCGTCCCAGCCTCCGGTCAAGGGCCTCCACGTCCATCAGGCCAAGTGCGATGGTCGGCAATCCACCGGCATCGGCAACTCTTGAGGCAAACTCCGGGACATCTGTGATGGAGGACATGGCCCCCTGGATAAAGGGATATTTAGTTCCCATCTCTCTGGCTACAGGGCTGTCCAAAAAGCAATCCTTTTTCGCCTCAGCCAGGTGGCATAAGTTTCGAATCTCGCCCATGAAGGCTTTCACGGCCTCCTCGGTTCCGTCCCCAAAATGCTCAACGAACGACGCAGCAAAGGCAGCCTCCACACCCAGAGGGATGACCTCGTCATTGCTGAAATGGCTCTCCAGAGGGTGAAGGGCCCTTGCTTGCACTTGGCTTACGAAAGAACGGCGGCTTTCCTCCGTGATCTCTGCTCCGCACAGCGAGTCCTCGAACGTCTTGATCTCCATGAACGCAAGAGAGTTTCCCTTGTTGAAAAGGCGACAGGGAACCTGCAGGTCCAGGCCAACCAGATCGGTAGAATCCAGGCGGAGCTTGGAGAGCCGCTGACGCTGAACATCATCAATGGCAACCAGGTCTGTCAGCCAATGGACGCTCTCGAAGACGATCCCCGCCGCCCCTGTGGACAGGAATGCCGCTGCCGCCTCAGGGGTGAAGACGCCTCCCCAGATGAGGATGTCGAGAGACTTCGAGGGTGTGCGCAGCATTTCCTTGACCGCTGAATAGAGCACCAGAGTCGTCTCGCCGCTCACGAATCCGGAGGCCTCGCATCCTTTCAGGACGATGCGCCCAATTCCCGAGCGATCCTTCACAATCGTTGCCAGGAAATCCAGGTCCCCGGTGATGGGAAAGCAACGGTGGTTTTCCGACAATTTCCTCAATCTCTGCAGAAAGGTAGAAGGATCTCCTTGAAAAAACTGCGGGTGGCATTCTACCCAGATGTCGTGGGCCCCTATTTCCTTCAGCAACCGCCCCAAAGATGGATCCATCAAGGTAGGGATAGAAATCTTGATATCCCTAACGTGGCCAGCAGGGTCGGCCTTTCGTAAGAAAGAACGCAGCCCTTCCACCCCCATCATGGAAAAATCGAAGATGGCTCTGCTCCCTGTTCGCTGAGCCATTTGAATCACCGATGGGATGATCTCCTCAGGCCGCCAGACGAAAGCGATGATAGGAACCCGATGCTCAGCCACTATGTCAGACCTCTGCTTCAACGCCATACGTTCATCTTTTAATGGAGCCCCACGGGCAAGCCCGTGGTCCCCAATAACCATTCCCGACTACGTCAATCGGCGCTGAAACGATTCGGTGCGCAAGCACCCAGGCTTCGTCGGGTCATCCGCCCGGCAGCGAAATCCGCCGAAGCATAGTAAGGGTATCGCCGGAAAGTTCCCATCCGGAGTTACGCATTCCTCCACGGCCAAAGCCGTGGTCTCCTGCGCAGGCGGATGACAATTCGCCGGTTGGATCCATTCCACCCGATACGGCTAAGTATCAGCCCGATCGTCAGGGTTTCAAAGATAGGTACCACTCTGTGACATCACTCCCGATTCCTGACCGGGCAAGCTGGCGCAGATCCACATCCAGAACGTCGCACGAGCTGTACTCCAGTATGCGGTATTGGGGATCCGTCCAAACACGCCGCATCCGACCCAAAACCTTCGTTTCCGGCGGCCAGGTGAGGCGAATGCGGTGGATCAGGTTGATGCCCGCCAGCGCCGCTGTTTCTATCACCATATCGGTGCAGTTGTTGCTCCTCGCGCCGAACTGGTCATACTTCCGGTGCATCACGTATTCATAGATCAATTGATGCCGTCGCCGGGTAATCGGCATTCTCCAGACGAACGTCGGGGGGCGATTGGGCTTGCCGGTCTGGAGGAGGCCATCGGACATCGTCTGCCACAAATAACCGATAGGATTGGGATCCTTATGCCGAACCCTCTGAAGGATGCCCACATGGTAACGCGGCTTCGCTTGCCCGAGGTCGCCGGTGTGGCCGAATTCCAGACGATCCTTGGGACTTTCCAGGATGAGCCAACTATGCGCCCACGGACGCTGCCAAAGTGAGAAGAGATACGACGCCGCACTGCTGTAGTCCCAATTGACAGCTTCGTTCAGGATATAGAGGTAATATCCCTCGTCCCCCACGGGCATTCCGGTGGCGGGATCCAAGTCGGCATCGGGGGCAAAACGGCACACAATCTCGATGGGCTGGGCACTCCAGCCATCGGGTTGCGCCGGAGCGCAGAGCCTGGGCGTTCGACGGGCGCATCGGACCGCAACCCCCGCCAGCCATCTCATCACCACGAGGAGACGCGCTCGATATCCTCGTTCGGTCGCTATGCTATTCATTCGGTAGTTCCCATTTTACCCGTGGCCCACGGCCAACGTCAACTCATCACTAACGCCTGAACCATCCGACTCCCAGCGGGTTCTTCGTGATATCCCCCTTTGGCCGTCGTCGCCAGAACGGTCGGCTATCAAAGCCCTGTTTCTGACAATCGAAATCACTCCTCTCAAGCAGAATGTCGGTAGTCTGCCGGATCGAACAGGGCCTACGGATGAGTCTGCTTAATCTCCGTGCCGTCGAATCCCGGACGCATTCGGGTAATCCGGGAGCAAATTATAAGGACTTTCTGAATATGCGATATTTCTTGTATTTTTTTGCGCCGGCTTCCTCTATCAATGAGTTGATTGACTCGTTGTCCTCCAGGGTCCAGCCCAACTCCAGATAATGATATTTCTCTTTTTTCCTCACAACCTCATAGATGTGGTGGAAGGCTAACATGGGGAGTCCCAGTTGTCGGTACTTCTCCTTGATCCCGAACATCAACAACCGCAATCCGTTGATCTCCCGCCGATACATGAGGAACTTCAGCAAACCCATCAGACCGATCCGCCCGTTGAGACGCTTGAGCAAAGGGTTAATGTCAGGAAAGATCACGCAGAACGCTGCAGGTTCATCCTCATAATAGATGAAGAAAACTAAGTCCGGATCCAAGAATTTCATCACGTTCTTCTGAATGTCCCGCATCTCATTATCGCTCAGGGGGACGAAACCCCAGTTACTGGACCAGGATGCATTGTATATCTCCTTGATCAGAGCAAACTCCGAGTCCGCATCCTTTGGACGAGAGGGCCTGATGTGGATACCTCTTTTTTGGGTGATCCGTTCAGCAAGACGATCCATCCACTCGGGAAGCCGGTAAGCGCCCTCTATCAGGAAGGCTAACAAGTCCTTTTCTTTGGTGAAACCGCACGATTCGACCAGCCTTAGGTAGTACGGCGGGTTGTACGCCATCATCAAGGTAGGCGGATAATTGAATCCCTCAATGAGCAGCCCCACCTCGTAATTGCTAGACGGGTTGAGCGGGCCTCTCATGAAGGTCATCCCCTTCTGGTGAACCCACGTCTCCACGGAAGAGAAGAGGGCCGCCGCGGCCTCCGGATCGTCAGCGCATTCGAAAAATCCCCAAATACCCATCTTCTCGCCGTGGAACTGGTTATAATGACGGTCTATGATGCCCACGATCCTTCCCACCGTCTCCGAACCGCGTCGGGCCAGAAAGAGGATGCGCTCGGAAAACTCCCAGAAAGGATGTCTGCGGGGGTCCAGCATCCGGCGAACCTCCTTCTTAAGAGGGGGGACCCAGTTGGGATACTCAGCATAGATCTTCCATGGCAGGTCGATGAAGTCCTTTAATTCCGATTCTCCTTCTACAGTAATGATCTCCATGCCTGCCATGATTGTTCCCTTCGAGAGGTTATCACCGAAACATTATAATTTTAGCACCTACCAGAGTCTTGACGCAAATTTCTAAGGCAGTTAACCCCCTTTTTTCGGAAATTATCCTAGTTTGAAATTGACACGGCTGTCTTTTAGTTTCTCTTTCTTTTCAGGTGCAAGGGATTTGGGTTCAATGATGAATATTCTTTCTGATTGGATCTGCCCGGCCCTTAGGATAGTCTCTCTAACCTTCTGGGCCCTTTGAGAAGCCAGCCTCCTCAGGTCACTCTCTTTGACCTCGATATAGGTCAGCATCAATTTTTCCATTTCAGGGGCAGGGATGTTTTTTGCCATACCCAAAATATTTTTTGGCTTGGGGAACTTCTCCTCTTTATAGGCCAGTTTCAAGTATTTTTGGGTTTCCTGGGGTTCGATTTTGACCTCATCGACAGGCACAGCCGGTTCTCCTTTTTTCACCATCTCCTTTAGTTTCTGTGTTTTTAACTTCCTTTGTAAGAGAAATTGTTTCAATCCCTCTCTATCCTTGTCCGGATCCACATGGCCTTCGATATCCAGTTTGAGAGCAGGCCGATCGGTAAGGGCCTTGATCAGGGTATCAATTTTTTTCAGATTTGGCTCTGTGATCGTGGCCATTCCGTAATCAAATTCAACATAGCTCAGTTCCTCTCCTCCCCCAAATATGGACCCCAGCAATGAAAAAGGCGAAGTTGCTGCCTTGACGAGAAGGTTCTGGATAATTTGGAGAACCACTCTAAAAAAACTGAATTGGGGGTCATCGAGGCTCCCCGAGACAGGAAAGTCCAGTTTAATCTCTCCGTTTCGATCTTTCAGAAGGGCAATAGCCAGTTTGACAGGAAGCTTCGTGGCATTGGGACTTTCTACTTTATCCCCGAGCGTAAGCTGATCGAAAAAGAATTTATTCTTGGCATCGAGTTTTCTGTGGTCGATGAGGTATTTAAGCTCCATCGTGAGCTTTCCTTTCTCGATCGGGTAACCGACATATTTTCCAGAATATGGGGTCAAGGGACTGAGCTCGATATCCTTAAATTTGACGTCGAGATCCATGAAGAAATCCTTTTTCAACGGATCGATCTTGCCGGTGATTTCAACCGGAGCGCCACCGCCCAGCTTCCCCCTGAGTTCTACTTCCCCCACCTTTGTTTCTTCGGAGGTCAGCCCTGATATTCTTCCCCCAAGCTCTATCATATCGGCTGAGTAGTTTGGCTTAATGTAGTGGTCTGTAAACTTGATCTCGCCACCCTGAAAGGTAACCTTCTCAATTTTTATATCCGTACTGGTCTCTTGATTCTTCGTGGGCGGAGATTCTTTCTTTTGTGGCGGAGGAACTGTCGGAGCTTCTTTCCTCTGCCCATCCTTTTCAAAGGCTTCTTGAAGGTTCAGGGATCCATCCGGGTGTAGGATCAGACGAGCGTAGAAATTGGTGAGTGCGATCCCATTGATGTGGATATAGAGAGGATTATAGCCGATATCGACGTCATTCAGCGCAAGAGATTCCCACTTCAAAAGATCCTCGGCATTGACCTTGTCGATGGATGCGAAATTCGCGAAAGAGGAATCTCCCTTATAGGTCAATTGAAACCCCTTCCCCTCCTGCTCACTGAATAAGAGGTTGCCGGCGGTTGAAAAATTGCCATCCTTTACAATGATTTTCACTCTGTCACTGAAATAGGGTTGCAGTGATCTAATGTCAATGCCTTTCAAACCCATCTTCAAGTTCCCAAAGATGGGATTGATGCCGAACGGCCCGTTGGCTGAAACCGTTCCTTTCCGATTAAGTCGGAGAGCAAGAGAGGCATTACCTCTTTGTCCCTTCGCCGTCGAGAGGTTCTCTGCTTTTAGATTAATCTCGTCGGCGACCAGGGTGACGGGATGGGCGGTCGTCCGGTCTTCCGCCTTGATCGTGTACTGATCTAACGAAACCTTTTCCACCGTCACGAGCCACGGTTTCTCACTCTCCTTACTTGGAGCCTGCTTCGCTTGTTCTTGCTTGGGCGGCGAAGGAGGAAAGAGCTTCTCCAAATCGAATTCTCCGTTGCTTAACCGGTTGAAGGTAAGCATCCCTTTCTCAGTAAAAAAGCTACCGAGCTTAAGTTCTTTCCAAGTCAAATTGAGTTGAGTATCTTTCAGCGAGATGAGGGGGACTTTGAAAAAATCCTCTTTCTCATCTCGTTTTTTAAGCCTTAAGGAACCCAGGTTGGCAGATATTCCCGAGAGGGAGATGATGGGCTCTTTTTCCCCTTTCTCATATTTATACCGGGTTGAAAAATCGAGACCTCCGTCTTCGATGTCAAAGAGGATACTGTCCATATAGTAGGGCGAATATTTTTTCACGACCGCAGATTTTACCTCTATCCCTCCTTCCACCCTCATCGGATCCACGGATAGATCGCCCTCGATCTTGATGGTTTCGTTCGCCTCCGTTTTAAGTGACAGGAGATAGTTTGTTTTCTTCTCCTTCCCATAACTGAAATGATCGACCTTTAATTCGATCGGGTCTAAGATCGTCTTAAAGGGTTTCCTCCTCGAAAGGTCTGAAAAAGAGATCTTTCCCCCGGTTAACTGCATCTCATCAACATCGATGGAAAGGTTAGCTTGATCTTCCTTCTTTTCGGGTGCAGGAGAAGGCTGGGCCTCTCTCTTTTCAAGAAGAAGGGATTCGATATTCAGAGCTCCTTTAGAATTTCGCTGCACCTCAAGTTCCGGGGATTGGATGGAGACTTTCGATAGATGAAAGATCTTCTTGAGCGGTTCTGTCGGGGCAATCCCAATCTCGATAAGAGGAAGCCTGAATAAAGGGTTATTCTTTACATCGTCCAGGGCCACTTTTTTCAAGGAGACGTTCCCTGACACTGTCACGGAAGGCCCTTTGTCTTTTTTGTGTTGGATGAACGAAACCTTTGTCTGCGCGTCCAGGTAGGCGGAAACGATTTTAAAATTCAATTTTAGAGGGAAATAGGCAAAATAATAGGGGATATCGAAATCCTTGATGTTGATATCAAATGTTGTTTCATGGGAATCGGCAAAAGGTTTTGTCTCTCCTTGAATCGCATAGGGGGTCTCATTAACTTTCGCGGAAAAGACAGGGTGAACAAAGACATTGATTTGCGCAGGGACATTGGATAAGAAGGGAAGGCCAATATTCATTTCTCTGACCGTATGTTTTGTCTGTTTCGGTCCATCCCAGAAGTCGATGCTCCCGTTTTCTATAGTGATGTTGTTAAAAGAAAACCTCAGAGGTTTTCCTTTCCCTTCTGCCTTCGATTCCGGTTTTGGCTCTTCTTTTTTGATCAGATCCGAAAAATTATAGGATTGGTCTTGATGGCGAACCAAGTTGATAAAAGGTTTTTTCAACCTGATCTCCTTAAAAATCAACGCCTGCCTAATGACAGAAACAATCTGTAGATTTATATAGAGTTCCTCAAAAGAGACTAAGATCTGTGAGCTTCCACGGTCCTTCACCATGAAATCCCTTACGGTCGCAGAGAGTGTATAAGGATTGGTCTTTATTTCTTTCATCGCCACTTCGCGCTGAAGGCTCTCGGAAAGCTTTTTGGTCAAAATTGATTTCAAAATGGGAGGTAGGCCAAAAAAACCGAAGAGGGTAAAGATTACCAAAAATATTCCCAAACCAATGAGATATTTCTTCAAATGGCGCATGGACTCCCCCATTTCCGGAAGAAAATCGATGAGCTTGAAAATCCGGTGCATTCCTTAGTTCTAATAAAATTTTATTAGATTGCGGATGGGTACGTCAATGAGAAAATAGGGTGGCTTCCGATGTGAATACGCCCAAATCTATACCCCTTCGATTAATCATCTGAAGGGTACTTCCCATGCATAGCCAACGGGAAAGTTGACAATGAGGGGACATCCTATATTGCCCCTGTCAAGAGGGGAAAATAAGAAAATTCATCTTTTGTAAAAACAGCAAGTTAGAAAGCCGTTGGTTCTAAAACAACTTCACAGTTGAGGAGGAAGAACTGAAGAATCACGGTTGTGTTTGCATTCTACTCTCGCAAAGTCGATGAATCCTCGCTCTACATCAGTCCCGATGAGCTCACCCTCATGTTCTTCCTCTTTTTCTGTTGACGTTGAAATCATTTTTACAATAAAATGGCGCATGTCGGCGTACGAGACAATCGTTCGGTTGAGTTGAAAGGGGTAGCCCCAATGATTTTGCTGCCTGGGAGGATGAATATTACCTATGGATAAAATAATTTGGGTAAAGGTTGCGATTATCGTTTTCGCTGTCCTGGGAGTCATCCTATTCATTTTGGGAATCCAGCGCGTTTGGCGGCGCAGGGTATTAGCAGGTGGTCTGGAGGGACTCGTAGGCCTCCTGCTTCTTGCCATCGCTGCGTTAATGGCGGCGATCTCTATTAATCTGTACACCTATGACCGTTTGACGCACGAGTCGACAATAGCCGAAGTAAGCTTCCACGAGATCGGGCCACAACACTTTGGGGCCGATGTGTTGTTGAAAAATAACACTAAGATTTTAGATCTACGTGGCGATGAGTGGCAGATTGATGCCCGGGTTCTCAAATGGCGTGGAATGGCCGTACTCATCGGTTTCGACACACTTTACCGCCTCGATCGCTTGAGCGGTCGCTATCGGGACATCACCCAAGAGAGGACAGGGCTGCGCACAGTTCACAGTCTAAGCGAAGAACAAGGCCTGGATCTATGGATGATCGGCCGGAGGTATGCGCACTGGATACCCTGGGTGGATGCTGTCTACGGAAGTGCCACCTATATGCCGATGGTTGACGGCGCAAGCTACACCGTATCTGTCAGTAGCACCGGGTTGCTCGCCCGGCCAAGCAACGATATTGCTCGCAAAGCCATAGGTGAATGGCGCTAATCGATAATAATCAACGTATGCGATTTGCATGAATCAGAGGAAATCTCTCCATACCTCATAAAACCCTGCCTTTTATTTAGATTTCAACGAACAGTCATGACCTTCCGTATCTTATCTCAGAGCGGAGGTTAGCAGGGGAAAGAGGTAGTTACCTTTTTTAACTCTTTTTTCCTGTCGTGAATTTTAAATTTCACCCTGGGACATAACATTTCAAAATGCATTCAAGAAATCAGTCCAATTAAATATTTCCGTCGAAGTGCTTGACTTTTAGAGAATAAAGAGTGATAGTATAGCTACGTAGGTTGTAAGAAGTAATCGTTTGGATCATAAAGGTCACAAAAGTGCTTCCGAAGCTTCTGTGGCCTTTTTTATTTGGGATCAAAGGCTATTACAACTTACTCAAGTTCAGAAAAGAAAGGAGGTGAGTTGTAATGGCCAAAGGTCGTGTAAAATGGTTTAACGAGAAGAAGGGCTTCGGATTTATTTCCAAAGACGATGGAGACGACGTATTCGTTCACTTCTCCGCTATTAAGAGGGACGGATTTAAATCCCTTGACGAAGGCGACGAAGTAGAGTTCGAAGTTTCCCAGGGTCCGAAGGGGTTGCAGGCGACGAATGTAGTCGTTATGGGCTGAAATAGAAACACGTTAGGCTCAAGAGGAAAGAGACCTCAATTTTTTCTTTTGGGGTCTCTTTCAAATTTTGTATTGAACTTTAAGATGCCATCAGATCTTTAATGGATTCAGCAGGACGTATCTCCTTAGGAAAAGGGGACATACGCTGGGCCAATAAAAGAAGTCGAGAGGCAATTGAATGAGATCTTAAGGCAGATAACGAATACGATAAGGAGAAGAAAGATGAAAAAGAAGCTATCCGAGGAAGTCAAGCCTAAGACGAAGAAGGTTCGATTCGATTTGTATGCCCCCGAAGCTGAGAGGGTATTCTTGGCAGGAGATTTCAACAATTGGGATGTCAATAACCTCCCGATGAGGAAGGATAATAGAGGAACCTGGGAGGCCAGCTTCGCCCTACCCGCCGGAAGGTATGAATACCGTTTCTGGGTTGATGAAGTCTGGCTTGACGACCCGAATGCCAAGGAAAGGGTTGAAAATCCTTTTGGAAGTCAGAATTGCGTCAGAATGATGAGTTAAAGAATGATCGTCGAGTAATACAATCCTCCAAGTAAAATCCGTCATGGTTCCTTGGAGGGAGACCCGCTCGCATCCGTTCCACATCTATTGAACAAACATATTCTCTTGCTTTTAAGGTTAAATTCGCTTATAATGGATTAACAAACTAAGTTGCACAGAGCCTTTTAGGCTTATAGCTTATGCCCGCAAGAACTCTAAACGACTTCTTTGCGGGCTTTTTTGCATCAGCATAAAAGCCGACATGGAGGTTAAAGTGGTAATTGCATTGTACAAGGGGCAGAGAGAGGGTGGCGTGAATGTAATCAAAGTTGAAGGCGGAAGGGAAAAAGAAAAGGAGGTAATCGTCCGCCACGAAGTTGTCTCCTCAAAATGGAAAAGGTGGAATCATGACAATTTTTCACGTGACTGGAACAAGAATTATTCCGTCTAATAAAGAGAAATGAACTTAAAAAAAGGAGAATGATTATGAATATTTATGTAGGAAACTTATCTTACGATGCAACCGATGGTACGATTCGGGAGGCTTTTGAATCCTTCGGTCAGGTAACCTCAGCGAGAGTGATCAAAGACAAGTACAATGGCCAGTCCCGGGGGTTTGGTTTTGTAGAAATGCCTGCGCAGTCTCAGGCTCAAACGGCCATCAAGAGCCTTAACGGGAAGGAACTCCTTGGCAAACAGATCAGTGTGAATGAGGCCCGTCCCCGTGCCGACCAGGGAAGAACCGGGGGAGGGCGGATGGATTATAGCGGTCGCGGAAACCGTTATTAAATCGGATTCTGCAGAAACGAGATTGAACAATGTTCCAGCGAAGAAGACACGGGAGGTTTCATGCTTCAAGACCGAGTTCTTTGAGGCATCCAAAATCGTATAAAGTTTTATGTTCGGGTTGCGGGAAGGAGGTTGTTACCCCGGTTCCCCCACCCAATGACAAAAAACTATTGTGTACCGAGTGTTTCAGCAAATAGAGATTTCTGAGGAGCAACGATATGAATAAGAAGGTTTACGTAGCCAACCTCCCTTTCCAGGCCAGCGAACCTGAACTCAAGGTGCTGTTCTCCAAGGCTGGAGACGTTATGTCTGTCAAGATTGTAGCCGACAGGCAAACTGGCCAACCGAGAGGTATTGCATTCGTTGAGATGTCAACACAATGGGAAGCCCGGAGAGCTGTCTCCATGCTGAATCGATCAGATTTCATGGGGAAAAACTTGCTGGTCAAAGAGGCGATCGTCAAGCGCGGCTTCCGGGGGAGATAGCCCTAAGAACTTAAAGACAGTCATCAGAATGGAAAGGAGTCATTATGGATAAAGAAAGGCTCGAATGGGTTATGTCAGGATTAAACCAGTATAAATTAACTAAGGATGAAGACCAATTTATCAAATCTGCATCAGGGGATTTCGACCAAAAACAAATGTTAACAGAGCGCCAGGAAAAAAGACTCGAAACCCTTTATAAGGAGAAGTCAAAATCGAAACCCAATAAAAATTCTTCTGATTATTTTACTTTTCAGGAATCTCCCCCAAAAAAGGCCAGGGTCCGGAAATCTTTTGCGAGAGATGTTTTGATAACATCCTAACCTTACGGCAGCTCCACTTTTCCAGGATAACGGATTCATCGTTTATCCTTCCTATGCCATTTCGGAGCTTCTTACAAAGTTGACTTTGTCACCTTAGCGAAATGGCATGATCGGCGTCTATAGAAAACACGATCCTGTGTTTCCGCATTTCGCTTCTGATGACTCCCTTTTCCTTAAGGTATTTCAGGTGAGCGATCGCCTCTCCGGTGGCAAACCATTTTTGTGAAACAGGGAAGAGGTCCCAGGAGTCACAAACAATATCCCAGCTCATCTCCGATGCTACCTGAAAAGCATGTTTATCCCCTTTTTCCAGAATGGAAAAAATTTCATCAAGCCTCTTCTGATGGTGTTGCTTCAACTCCTGAATTCTCTCTCTGCAGTTTCTGAAAATGCTCCGATGGCCTGGCAATACAAGTTCAATGTCGAGCTCACTGACCTTGTCTAAACTTGCGAAATACTCCTCTAAGGGGTTCCTCTCATCAGACCACAATTGGATATTGGGCGTGATGTCATTAAGGATATGATCTCCAGCCACGAAGGCCTTCTGGCGGGGCTCGTAAAGGCACATATGCCCGGGAGTATGGCCGGGTGTTTCAACGCACCTGAATCTATAATCTCCGATGGCGATCGTATCGCCTTCTTTCAAGATATGAAAAACCAGGTTCTCTTTGGGTCTGAATTTAAAACCAGGATGGCTCTGGAGGCTGGCTTGAAGCTCACTCTCAGGGTAACCATTCAAACGGGCAAAGTGAGCAAAATCATCCCACCGGAAACCAGATCTAAACCGATCGACATCTGGCTGGTTGAAGTATATCTTCGAGGTATCCGTAACGAGGTTTGAAAGCAGGCCAAAATGATCTGCATGGAGATGAGTAATAAAGAAGTCTGTTCTTCCTAAATCCACCCCAAGTTCCCTCAACCCAGCCTGCATGGCCGTCATGCACTCTTCTTGATTCCACCCCGTATCAATAATCAAATTTCGTTCCTCATTCTTTAGGACGTAGGAGTTGAGGGCTTTCAGAGGACTCTTGGGAAGAGGGATTTCGATTTTGTATAGATTCGCCAATATTTCTTCAATCATTAATTCAACCCCGAAGATCCGGAATCATTCTTAGAAACAACCCACTTTTTGTTCACCCGCTTGAGGGGTCCCCCCAAGGAAGAATTCCTCTATCTCTTTTCTTTCTCGGAAATCTTAGCCCAGGTATCCCGGAGGGTTACAATCCGATTGAATACAAGCTTTTTAGCGGAAGAGTCTTTGGTATCCACGCAGAAATAACCGAGTCTCTCAAATTGGTATCTGCTTCCGGGAGCCGCACCCGCGAGGCCGGGTTCCACGCGGCATGAGGCGAGAATTTCCAAAGATTTCGGATTCAGGTATTTTGTAAAATCATCCCCGTCTCCGGTCGGATCAGCCGCTTGAAAGAAGCGATCATACAATCGTACCTCCGCAGGAACCGAATGATGGGCCGATACCCAATGGAGGGTGGCATCGACCTTCCGGCCGTCAGGAGCAAATCCGCTTCGCGTCTCAGGGTCATAAGTACAGTGAACCTCGACCACCTTTCCTGTCTTAGGATCTTTCACGACGTTCACACATTTTATAAAGTATCCAAACCGGAGACGCACTTCTTTGCCGGGAGCCAGTCTGAAAAATTTTTTGGGAGGATTCTCCAGAAAATCCTCCTGCTCGATGTAGAGGTCTCCGGAGAAAGGAACGCTCCGTGATCCCATGCCGGGATTCTGGGGATGGTTGGGGCATTCGAATTCCTCCACCTGTGTTTCGGGGTAGTTGTCGATGACGACGCGAAGAGGCCGCAATACGCCCATGACGCGCGGTGCCCGTTCGTTCAATTCCTCACGGACGCAATGCTCAAGCAGGGAGACATCGACAAGATTTTCATTCTTGGCGACCCCGATCCTGGCACAAAGGCTTCGGATCGCCTCCGGTGTGTAGCCTCGCCTTCTCATGCCTGCGATCGTGGGCATTCGTGGATCGTCCCACCCTGCCACAACTCCTTGATTGACCAGTTCGATCAGTCTCCGCTTGCTTAATATCGTGTAGCTGAGATTGAGGCGGGCAAATTCAATCTGCTGAGGGTGGGATTCCAGATTCAATTGATCCAGAATCCAATCATAGAGGGGCCGGTTGTTTTCAAACTCCAGGGTGCAGATCGAATGCGTAATCTTTTCGATCGAATCCGAAAGACAGTGGGCAAAGTCGTACATCGGGTAGATGCACCACTTCGTTCCTGTCCGGTAATGAGTCGCTCGTTTGATGCGGTACAGGACTGGATCCCGCATGAGGAAGTTCGGAGAGGCCATATCAATCTTCGCACGAAGGACATGGGCTCCGTCCTCGAATGCGCCTGCCCGCATCCGGGCGAACAGGTCTAAGTTCTCTTCAACGGAGCGCTCCCGGTAAGGGCTCTCTTTTCCTGGCTCGGTTAAGGTGCCCCGTTGTTCCCTGATTTCATCGGCACCTAAACTGCAGACATAAGCCTTGCCAGCCTTAATCAGCTGAACCGCGAATTGATAGAGCTGCTCAAAATAATCAGATGCATAGAACAGACGATCTTGCCAATCAAACCCCAGCCAACGGACATCGTTGATGATCGACTCAACATATTCAAGGGATTCACCCGCCGGATCCGTATCATCCATCCGTAAATTACAGGTTCCTTTATACTGCTGAGCAATACCGAAATTGAGGCAGATGGATTTGGCATGTCCGATATGGAGATATCCATTCGGTTCGGGCGGAAATCGTGTAGCGACACGTCCCTGGAACCTATGGGTCCGCAGGTGTTCATCAATCATTTCTCTAATGAAATCCGATGGAGGTGATAAATTGGTTTGGGCCATAAATTCTGTTCCTTTCTCCTACTCACCTTAACCTTTTAAATATATCACATCCTACCCGTCTCGCAAGACCCGATGGCT
>CAVQFR010000002.1:0-165295 GCA_963711845.1 uncultured delta proteobacterium | reverse complement strand
TCGATAGGACATCACTTCCTTTCACGTGTTTGTTTTCTTAATGCATGGGTTTGATGAGACCTCGCTTTACAGTTGACCCTGTCTAAAGTTTTCTTTCCTTGATGGTTTGTAAATTGCCGGTTTTTGAAAAGAAGAAATGATGGTGAGGGTACACCAATATAGTTCCGTCATATCCTTCCACATCGATGGTTATGATCTCTTTCGGTTTTCCAAATACGGAATGAATATGCTCAATGGGCATACCTTCTTGGAACAAAAATACCCCGATTGCCAGCCCTTTACTCGTAGGAATTTTTTCTAAAATATACCATTCTTTGGGATATAATATTGGCGGGGTCTGTGTCCTCGTGTTAGCTGGAATGAAGTATGTTGGAGAGGCATTGTCCAGCTGTGGTTCTTCTGTCGTTACGTTAGCTGGGGTTGGCAGCATGACCTCTCCCCGCATTGCATCTTCTGCGTAAATAAATCCCGGAGCCCAAAGGGCAAACACCATTAAAAAAATTAAAAGGATTCTCTTTTTCATGATTTGTCCCTCCATCAAGGTTGGTTTTTACTGGCTCCCTCATTTAATAAGGAGGGACCCATTTTAGCCCCCCTCAGGTGTTCATGGAGCCTGGTTGAGCTGCAGAGTGAGTCGGTTCTGGAAAGTTTTACGAAAGACTAATTCAGGCAAGGCTCCTCCAAAAGGGGATAATACCCTTCTGGAGGATCATATCGGCATCTTCTGCAGAGCCCACTTCATAACTTGCTCCAGATAGGCACCTTGTTGAAAAAATATAAGGGAACAATATCTCCGAATTTTTCTAAATCAGGATTAAACTCTTGATGGAATTTGTTTTTCGGGAAGGCCCTTAAATTATCCTAAGAGGTCAGATAGAGATTTAAATTCTCGAAGAGGACTCAGAATTTTGATAGGAAAAATTTTAAGTGTCTTTCTCCATCCACCACCCCCCTCCGGAAAGAGAAAGTCTTGTTGAAGTTGTTGGGTTCATGATACAGGAGATACGCCCTTTGTCAACGGAAAAATGATCTTGTGAAAAGAATCTTTTTGATTACAAATTTGTCAAACAAGGGGCGGCAAACAACGGGTGGCGAGCCGGCGCGGGTATTGTGTTCGTGAAGCCCCCGATCTTAACTTAAAAGGCCTCCAGAAAATCACATGATTTTGCTCCAAAAATTCCCTTGACACACCATTGTCTTTTTTGTATATCTACTCCAACCTAAAGTGAGTCCTTCAATTTATTAAACGATCTCCCAACGGAACAGAATCTGGAAGCATTGCGATTGTTCGATCGCGATCAACCAGGAGGAGGGCAACATGAAACCTATGTCTCGCATTATCATCGTCGGATTGTTAGCCGTCGCATTACCCCTCGCCGGTTGCAGTCATCGGCTATTCAGCGGGGGTTGGGTCACGCTGATTGACGGCGAAACTGGCTTAGAAAACTGGAACCGTGTCGGCGGGGCCAACTGGCGGGCGGAGGGTAGAGCCATCGTGGCCGACCAGAGTACCACCAAGGGCAACAGCTTTCTGGTGACAAAGAACTCCTACAAGGATTTTGAGATTCGGGCCGAGTTCTGGGCTGAATCGAATACGAACAGCGGTATTTTCATCCGCTGCTCCGACCTCAAGAATATTGCCGCTGCCAATGCCTATGAGGTAAACATCTGGGACACGCGCCCAGACCCCAAGTATGGCACCGGAGCCATCGTCGATGTCGCTCCTGTACCGGTACCCATCATGTATAAGGCAGGCGGCAAGTGGAACACGTTCGAGATCAAGGCCAAGGGACCGGAGTTGACCGTCGTTTTCAACGGGGTGGTCACCGTCAAGGCCAACCACGGCAAATTCGCCGAAGGGCCGTTTGCGCTTCAGTACGCCGGGGGCCCCATCAAGTGGCGCAAGGTGCAGGTCAGGCCGCTGTAAGTACCCGCGTGATGCGTGTCGGTAACGACTGATTCGTGATTCGAGCAGCGTCACCCCGTTCCCTGTGTGGGTACCACTTGTCATTGAGGTTGGAGACAGTCTTATTTCGGGCGTAGATACCATAGGGACGTTCGTGGGGGACTTGCCCAGCCAAACCGATATGTTAATCTAACCTATTCCGACAACCGCCTCTCGCTCCCAATCTTTATTACCCAAAAAACAGGCGCGGGAACTCCCGTCAAGCACGCTCTGCATGAACCCATTGTTTTACCCGCCCCCACTGTTTCCTCCCCTAACTCCACAAGAAGATCATGGGATGGGCCTCTTTTTCCTGGCTATCTTTTTCATTTCAGAATCGCAGGTGAACTGACCCGGATTCATGGCTGTTTGACATTATGGGAATTCAATGATTATGTTTAGACAAAGAAAGGAGGTACCTAACATGAGAAATATACCTTATTTGCTTGCTGGGGTACTTGTTTTGAGCCTTTTTCTTGTTCATGACTCTTTTTCGGATGAAATGTTCGTGCGTGACGAAATGGCGGTACGGTGGGATACTTTTAAGGCGACGGACCTGTTCGGAGTATCTCTTGAGACCCCGCTCCATGAATATGTCGGTCGTATTGACGACCTGGTGATCAATCCATCGACTGAACGCATCGACAGCGTTCTGGTTAAGGATATTCGGGGGCTAGGTGCGAAGGTCATCGCCATCCCGTTCAGCGACATTTCAAGGGGTGGCTACACCTTCTTCGTCTATAGCCCGCCTGAAGACAGGACTCTGTTTTCTGGCGAAATGCCCTATTGGGTCTATGATCTTGATCAATTTCCACCGATGGACGAAGGTTCCTACAGGCTGGGCACGCTTCAGGGGGCTTCTGTCGAGAGCAGGGAAGGGGATCACATCGCCTACGTCAATGACTTTATTGTCAACAGGGACGGTCACGTCGCCTATGTTGTCCTCTCCCATGTGGAAGGAATGGAGGACAACCGAATGATCGCCGTTCCTCTTGGAATGATGTCGAGGAAAGAAGAGCATCTCTTTACGCTCCATACCAGCAAAGAGACGTTGCTTGCAGCCCCTGCTTTCAGGTGGCCCGATGCGGCCGACCGGAAGTATGCGGCAGATGTTCAGCGATATTATGGTCTGCGCCCTTACTGGGAAATGAAATAAGGCGCAGGAGATGGACAAGTAGAGCAGGCCTTCGGGCCTGCCTTCCTTGCAATAACGTCATTGTACCCAAATAACTGAAGTGTCTGGAATCGCTATCACCCCTGCCTGCGATCGTGGGCAAAGGGAATACTGGCAAACAAGGCAGGAAGGATTTGGAGGATTGCGAAGAAGGATTTCGTATGGTTGAGGGGACAGTGGAGCAATGGTTATGTGGCAATTTTGTTTTCGACGACATATTTCCGACCGGAGTAACTAAGTTCAAACAGGGCAGGGGTTCTTTCGTCAGTCCCGGAAGATTTGTCGTCTGTATTAGTTTGTACTATTAATTTGACTTTTGAAAGGAGATCGAAATGGGTTTGAGCGGCGCCGACATCGATAGAAAGCTTACCGGCGACCTGATGGACAGACAGTTCTTGACCTGTATCAAAGAACAATTTCAAAACCTTCTCAGTGGCTGCGTCGAGACGCCGCTTTTCGCCATCGCTTTTAGGTGCTTTGATGACCTCACTCAATGGTTCTATTTCTTTTTTTGCTTTGCTAAGTTTAGATTCTATTGTATCTCCCTTGCCTTTCAGAAGGGCATTCTCCGATTTGAGCGCGCTGTTCTCTTTCTCGAGTACGGATATTTGTTCCCTAAGTGATTTGAGGGCGCTGTTCTCTTTCTCGAGCATAGATATTTGCTCCCTGAGAAGTTCAAGATGCTCTTTAAATGACCCATGCTCATTGATCAGTTTGTCAATAAGATCCGTCAGACTCATTTCAGCGCACTCCTTGTCTTAGAATCGAAAATATGAGGAAGATACGTCAGGAGTTGATTGCCAAGAACAAGGTATCAAAAAGTTAGGGAGAACACAACAAATTTTTTTCAGAACCCATGTCCAATCGAGTCCAAGATTCTATTGATAAACCAAATGAAAAGTCTATCTTAGAAGTACATTTCACACGAACTCATTGATTCTTGGTATCTGATTCATTCTTGGCAGAGGTGAGAAGCCTTGTTGTGGAGCAACGGAGCAATTGATTTTAAGGTCAAGAGAAAGGAGGTGAACCCGATTAACCTTGCCCGGCCAACGGCCGGAACGCCGCAACCTTCGTGTCGGTAACGTTGGAAGGACTACTGCAATTTCTTCTCATATTCGTCTTGCATGCGATTTACCTCAACGGCATACTTCAGATTCGGATTTGCAGCTGCTTCACCATTATTGTAGTCCGTCAAGGTCTTGGCCATTCTCGCCTTATCGTCCTTTATGTGCGCATTTTGATCGTAGAATTCCTTGAGAATCTCACATCCTACCGTTATATTCATCAACGGATCGGTCATCGCTCTCCGGTCAACATTCAAATTGAGCTTAGCCACAAACGCATCCCATTTGAAAGGCATGATCTGCATCAATCCTTGAGCACCCTTATGCGATCTGGCATTAGGATAAAATTCGGATTCCTGGTGGATCACGGCCATGATCAGCGACAGCGGTAGGTCCAGTTCTTTTGATTTCTTGACAATCGCCTCTGCGATATCAAGCCCTTGGCCCAGGCTGTAACCCTTTGTTCTCAGGATTCCGTAAAGCTTATCTTTGATGCGGTACTCTTGTTCAATCTGTTTTAGATCAGCGGAAGAAGAAATCATATTCTTTTCCGCGGTGATGATGGTTAACAATCCAGCGATCGCAAGGGTATAAACCAGATTCGCAAAAATAAAGTAGAAGATCCACTTTCTTCGGACCTTCACAAAAGTTTCCTTTAGAACAACTCCGGAAAGCGATGTCCCTGCCATAACTTCTCCCTCCTCTCTTGGGTACCTTTCTCTTACCTTCACTTTAGCGGACCCCTTGTCAGAATTGAATAAGGTGAGGACAGTATTTTGTTTGGAAAAAGCACCTAATTAGGGGAGCTGATTAAGTATACGGTGACAGGATCCTTTGAGAGATGTAAAATCTTGTCAAATCGAGAACGGGGCCTTCATCCGGGACGTGCCCAGCCAAGCCGATAGCTTGAAGGATTCTATCAAAGCACGCTCCGGATAAACGACCCTCGCGCCCTTATCAGAAGGATGCAACTTTTGTTGCATCGCCAACTTCTCTTCCAAAACCTGATTCTGTGATCTGAATAGCGAAATCAAAACAGAGCTAAAATTATGTCGGCTCTTGTTGCACCCTTCTGGTCAGGTACTGTCCATCTGCAGCTAGCAAGATTCTTTTTGATCACCAAAAGTTAGCCAGTACAATCTCTCAGTTCCCTAGGTTACAAGGCGCAAGAAGTGAAATCATCGAGGAATTCCTTGAATTTTTGGGAACACAAAAAATAACTTGACAAGGTTGAGTTTTAGGAGTATGGAAAATCCAACACACCGAACTTGACCATTTCACACTCTTCTCAGCACAGCCATTCTTGAAGTCCCCAACGTACTCATGCGTTGAGAGTCAAAAGTTCCCTTAAGGGTCTTATCGTTCTGGATTTCAAAAGTATAATAAATGGGTATAGATTCTGAGATAATATCGAAATAGTCTTTTGACGGGGATGCGAAAGGACCCTCTGGATTCACCACAGAATTTATCACCCATTCAATTCTCGGTTTTTCTCCGGGAATAACATTTGCCTTTTCAGAAAACTGCAAATCCTTTGATTCGTACTTAACGTTCTGCAACCCCTAATTTTAAATTGATGTTCGAAATAGTCAGAGTAAAACCATAATCTTTCATGTTATCCCAAAAACCTCCCACTTCCCTACAAAACCCGATATTTCAGGAGGAAGATTGGAAGGCAATGGAGGCCGTTTTTCTATAACCTTTCCCTGAGGCTCGATCTCTTTTTTCGTATTTTCCAGAATCGTCACCGAATACCCTACATAAACTCCACGAATGATTGAGTATGAAAATCCAACACACCGAACTTGACCATTTCAAACAAACTTCCTGTCCTGTTTTAAGGGGGGGATGCGAAGAGTCTATGTCAGTCCACACGCAACCTGCCGATTCCTTCATAATTGTTCCTTTTATAAGAGTTCGTGCTCAGCAGGGCCACCCCAATATGATTATCTTTAAGCGGGAACCTGTGCCCAGTGCTATGAATGATAATGTCGACGGTGGCCCATAGGTCAGGGGAGCAGATAGAAAACGAGGGGAGGAAAAAGGTGGCGATAAAAAGGAGGTAAACATGTTTAAGAAATTAGTTGCTTTAGCTTTGCTCTTACTATTTTCCCATATTTATGCTCATGCCGGAGAGAGAAATCTGCTGTTCATATTGGGGAAAGATGTTGAAAAGGGTGAGTATGATATCTATTCTACCAATCCCGCTAATCTAACTTATAAGAAGATTCTTGATAGTGGTATGAACCCGTTGTGGTCACCGGACGGACAAAGGATTGCCTTTGTATTCCATCGTGCTATTCCCGGGAAAATGTATAGCTACCAGACCGGTCTTCGCATCTCGAATCATGACGGAAGCCAAATTAGTAATGTTAAACAAAAAACAGTTGGTGGCGTAGACATACTGGACTTAAGCTGGTCTCCAGATGGGAAGAAGGTGGCCGTAGCCACTGGAAGTTGGATTGTAATAAACAACCTGGCCGAAGAAATTATGGCCTATAAAAGGGAAGCCCAAGTCATGCAATTGGATTGGCTGAGAGACAGTGAAAGGGTAGTTTTCTGGGAAACCGCGAGGGGAATCTTTCTTTTGGACCTTCGAACCAAGGAGGTAAACCTTATTTCATCTGATGGCGGTTTTCCCAAAATACTGCCGGGAACGAATAAGCTCATTTATATAAAGAAAGGGGAGAAAACCTCTAGCCTTTTGATGAAGGATTTGGACAGTGGCACTGAAGAAGTCTTGGCGGCTAATGTGTTGGCGCCATTTCTGAAGAAGAATAACATTATTCTGTCGGGAGACGGGAGGAAGATTTTCTTTAGGAGAGGAAAAGATGACACTCGGGTGCCTGATCTTGCAGTATATGACGTCACAAACGAAGTCAGTTTCATTTCATAAAGATTTAGAGGGGATTCTGGAAGCGGTCTCTCGTGACGGAGACAAGCTAGCCGGGCTATTTTCATTTGAAGGTAAAGGAGGTTTTGGCATTTTAGATTTAAAAACTGGAAAGAAATCGTTAATGAAGGAGATTAAGCCAAATGAAATTGGGAAGCGCGTGATTATGATGACAAGACTAATGGATTGGTAGCTTTGGACTTTCCAGAATAGGGCTGAAAGGTTTCTACCAAGGAGAGGATTCGGAAGAGAGTCATGGAGATTCGGCGGCCAAAGAGAGGGGGGCTGAGAAAATAGTCTGTATCTATTTGCTATCGATAATTAATATGAAAACCACCCCTAATATTACCTAAAGTAACAGGAGGCAAGAAAAATGAAAAGCAAAAAGATATTTTCCATATTTTTGAGTTTAAGTTTATCCTTTTTACTCTTTTTATTTCACGAGAAGAGCTACGCCGGATTATTTGGAGATAATGTACCGGAAGGTAAAGAAATCAAAGACCCTTATCTTGAACAATTGTTTGCGCCAGAGTTTCCATATGAGAGCATAAAAGTCATTGAGACAAAGGAAGGGAAGAGATATGTAGTTGTTAAGGCGAAGGAGAAAGTTAAAGAAAAAATTACGGCTTAATTATGAAAAAAACACCTTGCGCAACAGAGGAATAGTTGTTTTTGAGGGAAGGTAGTCCAAGAACCAATATTCTTATGATTTCAGAGATGAGACTGTATAGGGTAGTTTCTGAGATACCTTATGTTGTGGAATATTCCGAAGTTAAGGGAGATACATTGGAACGGGAACCGAAGTTGAAAGTGTCGTAAGAAATGAAGGCAAATATTTAATAGTACTTATAAACAAAAACTTTGGGAAAGTATTTAAGAAAGTAGAGATATATCCTGAGAAAGAAACAAAATGTCCTGAACCTCCTTTTGTTGGCAAATATCCGAATTCAAGAAGTGTCTCGTGTACGGCGGGAAACAAATGGATTTCATTTGTATATGTGACGAAGGATAAAGGGCAAGAAATCTATGACTATTACAGGGAGAGGCTTAAGACGCATTATAAAAACGTGGGTTTTAATTTCCCTGAAAGAATCTTGGAAATTTGGAGCGATGAAGTTTAGGAATACAGATTAAATCCTCTGAAGTGGCGAGAGTAGGAACATTATCTTAGACCCTTTAAGGAAAGAACGCTTCCATAGCAGCACCTCCCCCCTCAAATGGTGTTGTATTTCACATTGAAATTACCCAAATAGGGCTGAAGCCAGTCATAAAAGACTTATTCACTCATAAGAATATTTTATTGTATAGACCCTGAAAGAATAAATACGAACATCGAACGGATGAAGACGTTATATCCGGAGGGGGTGAAATAATGAGAGCGAAAGCCTTTGCCATATTGTTTCTATTTTTTGCCTTAGTTAGTTTTCTGTGAAGACAA
The DNA here is from genome assembly GCA_963711845.1 of uncultured delta proteobacterium. Taxonomy (GTDB): domain Bacteria; phylum Desulfobacterota; class BSN033; order BSN033; family UBA1163; genus CAVQFR01. The sequence continues at coordinate 156,778 of CAVQFR010000002.1, read as the reverse complement.
AGCCATAGCATGGGGACCCATAACCCATATGACTATATTAGATGACATACTAAGAAGACCCACGGTTGAATCCTGATGTTAAGAAGATTCTTCAGGAAAATTTGAAACATGCCAAAGGCGGTGCAACAGGGCCTGATATGTACTACTTTTTTCGATAAGCGATATACAGATATGGCTCACTATTGTTCCCCTGGAGATTTTGCCAAGAAAATGCTTGAAATGGCTAAAAAAGATGGCGACCCTAAGAAGATTGCATTCGCATATGGATGGATGATTCATGTGGCGACTGACCCCATAGGACACGGATGGGTTAACAGCTTAGCGGGAGGAGCATACGATCCGAAGAATTCCGAGATTAAGAGTGCCCATAGCAATATTGAACAGAGTATAGATAAGAAGAACCTAATGGATCACGGTCAGCCAGATAATTGATCCAGATACTGGAATGATTCTTATATAAATACAACACAGATTTTGATTCGCCGGATATTTTTAATTTTAGGGTATTTTCAAACTTTTTCGAATGTAGAGAGAATGCTCCAACAGCAGATGTTGGCAGAGATTGCCGAAATTGTTTCGCAGTTAGTCTACAACGCGATGCCATCTTGGATATCAGGGTAAAGATGAAAATCAATATAACACCGCTGAGTATCAGGATGCTTACCAAGAATCCGTTTCAGACGGCTATAAGAGCGCTCAACTCCGCTGGTGGAACGCTTAAAAAACTGGGATTTGGATACAGGAGAAGCTCCAATATGATGATAATGGAAGACAATACCTAACCCGAATTACGGAGGCTATAAAAAATGTAGAGAAGACGGCAAGCTTAAGAATTGTGGACCGGTGTCAAGATCCAGCGCTGGCAATGACCATTCAGACGATACGGTGTCTGTGGGTGATGGGAGTGGTACTTCAGAAACACTTTCATTAGATTCCCTTTATCGCCTTGCTCCTAAAAAAGGGAAGAAATGGGTTTTATGGTTAAAGGCAGCAGAGGATGCCAATGCTGAATATAACGGTTTACCTCCAGATGCTTCTCCAGAGTTAAGGCAGGAAAAGTTAGATAAGATTTTAGCCCTTGTTAATATGCTTAATGATCCGACAAACTGGCGTGAATTTTCAGCAAACAATCCTCAACTCTTTGGTGAGATTGAGGAAACTCCGGATATTGCTGTGTTAGAGAATGGATATTTTGAAGAGATGACAAACCTTGTAAACTAGAAGCCATGAGCCTGTAAGAACAGTCTCAATAGATTTTTCTCCAACAGATAATAGAAAATCAACCGGTATTAGTTATTCCATCTGGCGGCCTTTATGGGACTGGAGAAATCGGAAGTTTTTAAAGCTTCTTTGGATGAATATGTCAAAAACGGTGGGACTCTTATTGTTTTTGGGCAGCAGCATGGGTATGAGTTTTCAGTCCTTCCCGTGCCGCAAGAAGCCGACGGAACATACAGGACGAGTAGACAGGATATGGATGGTCGGAAGATCAATCCTGTCATATATGCGTCATCCTATATTGAAACATGGCATCAGATATTATCAGGACAAAGCAAGACTACTCCGAACATCAATGTGGATGGGTACTTTACTGAATTATCCTTCCAATTCAACCGTTCTTTTGAGAAGAACAGCGAATGGGCAACCAGACCTCCTGATGTATGAGTATGGACAGGGAAGGGTCATCGTTACCTCCATGTATTCAGATTTTGCCTTAAAGCAGAATCAAGCCTTCTCTGAAGAGATAGCTCTAATTAGAGATATTATCAGTTGGGCAAAGAAACCGGAACAGCTTCCGGAGATAAAACCAGGGGAATCAGTGTCAGTGTCGGTGTCAGTGACAAATAACACTACAAATGATGCATCATCAGTGAAAGCTTCTCATCTACAATCCTGACAGGACAACCCTGCTTTCGGAGCAGGCTGTAACGCTATCGATTCCGGCCGGTCAATCTGTGACAATTCCAGTTACGTATACAACCACTCAGACCTCAGCTTTGGGGATTTATCACATTGATTATGCCCTTTACGATTCTTCTGGAAGAATTATCCAACCCCAAGCAGAGACCGATTCCGGACGGTTTGTGGTGAGTAATCCACCTGAGAACGAATACAAAGCCCGAGACCTTTTGTACTCGGTGAATACCTCTGCAGAACAGTTTGTACAAGGGGAAAGCATTCCTTTCACAATAACCTTATGGAATAACTCTGATGCTGATAAAAGGCTGAGGCTATATTGGGATTGGTTTCACACACCACCGACGTTGCTTTTAGATGAGGTAACGGTGGAAGCCCGTGGAACACTAACCAGAAATTACGCTGTCGCGCCTTACTCTGGAATTTGGTCGTCGTTTTATGGGAACTCGTTAAGGCTGTGGATTCACTTTTTTGAAGAGAATGGCGCAGGAGTAATAAAGCCATCGTGGGTACATGTGAATGGGGAGAGTTGGCCTTATGCAGGTTCCGGCAGTAAAGGTGTTAGTGTTATCTACCCATCTGCTACTATGTCCCTTAACGTGGATAAGCCCATCTATGCCAAAGGGGAAACAGTAACAATAAATGGTGGTGTCAAGAACACGGTGGACACGGGGTGGGAACCCAATGTGCGAATGGCTGTTTATAATCCTAGAGGCATAAGCATTTTCGATGATTCCAAGACATTATTTCTGCCCCCGTCAGGAACTGGTTCCGTATCAACCAGCTTCACATTACCCCCAAATTCAATGGTAGGAAGCTATGGAGTGAGTGTATATGTACAATCGGGGGCGGGGTGGTATTGTGGGAGCGCCTATGCAACCTTTGAGTTGGCTGAGAGCAAGATATCAGTATCCCCAAGTCTGGCCTCTGGTCTTATCGCAGGCAACAACACAATACCTTTTACGGTGGTGAACTCGGGCAAGATAAATGTATCATCAGGGACTCTGGATCTAAGCTTCAAAGCTCCAGATGGGAGTATTGTTTATTCAGGAAGCCAGCCCATTGGCCTTACTGTAGGGGAGAGTAAGACGCTGGATATCCCCATATCTATTCCCTCTCTTAAATTGGGAAACTATGTTTTAACCTACAGCCAATCGGATGAGACGAGGACTGGAAACCCCACAAGCATAGCGATCCCAAATTACGCTGAGATAACGAGTCTTGGTTTTGATAAAACATCTTATAAGGTAAGGGAGACAGCGAATCTGACAGTGGCGCTGACCAATGGAGGGAAATTCAATTTAGAGAACATCTCAGTAACAGTTTCAGCTCCGGGTGTCAATTTTGCCGAATCACAGGCTATTTCGTTGGGAGTAAACAGCAATACAACAATCAATTTTACGATACCCCTCCCAGAGACCGTTTCAGCAGGTCTTCACAACGTGAGCGTAACCATGATCCTCCCCGGAGGTGATTCAGTAATTAGGAATGCAACAATCTATGTGCCGCCGTCATCATTATCTGCTACCTATCAGGGTGCCGCAACATTGTGGGCGGGTGATACTTTGGAGATGATTATAGAGAATTCTGGTGGCGTGGACGCCGATTACGAAGCCTATATCTATTTCTCGGACCAGGGCTATTGGTTTTTCGACTCAAAAAGCGCAACCGGCTCTATACAGGCAGGGGCTCAAAGTCCTCTCTCCTACACCTTGGCAAATCAATTGACCAATGGAGGGTATATATTAGGAATAGAGGTGATAGACAGGAAGACCAACAAGACTACTTCCAGATATACATCATTAAACATTACGGGATTAAACGGGGGCCTCTCAGTGAGAACCGATAAGGATATCTTTTTCTCCAATGAAGAGACTACAACCTTGTCAACGATCGTTAACCGGGGGGAAGCCGTGGTCGATGGAAACCTCCACCTTGAGATCGTGTGTGCGGAATCGGCTTCTTCCCCTCCGATTGAGCCTGCGCCCTTTCACATTTTTACAGAAGAAAACTATAACTGGGTAGAACGTGGAGTCCTTACCTTTCCTCCTTATTTTGACCGTCAGGAGATACTCCTGCCCATTTCACCGGATCAATGGGGCACTGCCTCTTTGAGAATCCAGCATGAAGGCGATCAGCTTGCACTACTTGACTACATCGCCTTAAGGGATAGCAATGGGAACCTTTACTCTCCGTGGTTTGTGGGTGTTCCTGAACGGAGGGATTATACCGCAGAAGCTCAGGTTGAGGATGGATCAACTGCCGAGGTAACAGGCGAAAACTTTTATGCTTCCTGGGATTATTTGCCCTCAGGGGTTTCGTATCAATTGGTCATGACTGCATGGGAGGCGAGTTCATGTGGAGTTGTCTGGGAAACCGACACGGTCATCCATCAGGGTTCCGGGGTGACTGAGACCCTTAACATCTTAGCAGGGAACATCGGACAAGCAGGAAAATTCTACCTGAAAGGAGAACTGACCAACAGCCTTGGTCAGAGTCTCGGCACATCGTATTATCCCTTCTACATCATCGATGGAGACACGGTTCTTCTCTTCAATACAGACAAACGAATTTACAAACCCGGTGAGATAGCCACCATTGCAGGAAAGATAGAGAACCGGGCGCCAGTCACGGCAGAGAACCTAATATTGACCCTTACTTCCAACCTAGGTGGACAAAGTCCTCAGGTACTTCTGACAGAGACTGTTCATCTTCTCAGCGGGGGAACCTATCCCTTTACGATTACCACTACGGCCGGAGAGGAAGGGATATTCAATCTTTCAGGCACCGTAAAGCAGAATGACCAGACCTTGGTATCAATCACGGATCAGTACGAGGTGGCAAACCCTCTTATATCGACCTATGTGAATGCGCCTCAAGTAGCAGGAAACGAACCATTTGCTGTTGAAGTGGATATATACAATGATGGCAAGGTTGATGCGACTGTCCAGTTTGAAGTACAAAGTTCAGAGGTCTCAGATTCACAGACAATGACAATCCCAGCGGGAGAGATGAAAATCATCCAATATAACCAGCAGATATGGAAGGATGTAACTTATACGTTCACCTTTGCTGGGGACCACGAAGAAACTACTACAAAAACGGTTACTTATGGGCTTGGAGCCTCGATACAGATCAAAGACGGAAGCTCAGCATTAGGCGTATTCGCTGAGGGGGGCGTAGCAATTCCAGTTATCATTACAAACACAGGGCAATCAACAGAGACTTTGGAAGTAACCTATCAGCTAAATCCTGGGGCAGCACAGCAATCTAAGACCTATTCGCTTCCGGCGGGCGGCAGCGCAACCGACACCCTCTACTTCAACCTCACGGAAGGGGATTACCAGATCAGCGCAGCCAGTCAGAAGCCGGATGCCTCTACTCAGGCCAACCTCTCTGTAAGAAAGGAAAATCAGGTACAAATGGGGGTTTCATTAGGCACCCAGACGGATGGATTGGTTCCGGTCAATATCAATCTCACGAATGGCGGTTTCAACGAAATCAATGGAACCGTCAGTCTCAATGTCACGACAGAATCAGGACAGGTGGTATGGAGCGGAGAGCAAGCACTTTCTCAACTCTCTTCTCAAAACTCGCAACTCCTAACCCTCAATATCAATTCATCGGCGATTGATCCGGGTAACTACAATGCGCAAGTAACGCTTCTGAGCAACAGTAATCAACCCATATCAACTCAGAGCACGGCCCTTGAAGTCCAAGGGCCAACTTTCCAGGTCACACAACTACCTCCATATCAGACATTCATGGCAGGTCAGGAGGCGACATTTACGTTTACGGTCAAAAACACCGGTAACCAGGAAGGGTCATTTGATTTGAGATTTAAAGCCTATGACCTGATCGACTCCACTCGGAGGGAGCGGCTAAAACCGAATGAAGAAAAAACCGTCACCTTTGGATTCATGCTGCCTGAGGACCTGGAAGAGAAGGACTACTTCGCAAACTATGAGCTAAAAGGTTCAATCATTGCCGGACAATCAAAAGGACAGGTCAAATACCATCTTGCCGGGATCAATCTCAATGTCAATGCATCACTTGACAAACCTTATTACACGGAGGGCGAGACAGCCCATCTGACGATCAACATCCAATCACCAAATTCCAATCCTCAAAACCTCTTTGCCAGGGTGAACTACGCAGGATATGAACCCCAACAGACATTCACGCTAAATGGCACTCAGGTCCTTATATTCGATGTTCCTTTGTCCAAGATTACGGGCGAGAAGCTCTTCTATGGGATCTACCACGAAGGAGGTCGCTCGATCCACCTGAACTCGGTCTACATCCATAAGGCAGGAGATGTCATTACCATCACCACAAACAAACAGGTCTATAATCCTGGAGAAACTGTGTCCGTGTCCGTGACCGGAAATGCAAGTGGCGATATGACTTTAAGCGGTCCAGGCGGCTACTCAGAGACCTTTGCGTTTACTGGCTCAATTACAAAGACTTTCAACTCTACCTTCTTCCATCGTCGCAGGTACCTATTTTATTAATCTTCAACTCATAACTCAAAACTCATCGCTCATAACTACCATTTATCCCTTCGATGTGGCGGGGATTCAAGTGAAGGTGCTCGAATGTAATAACGACAAAGGCAAATATGCCTCTTCGGATACCATTGCCACGAACTTTACGATTTCAAGCAACACCAACATGCCAGCCATCCTGAAGGCCTGGATTGTTGACCCCACAGGGCAATACGCAAGTGTCGGAGAACAAAACATCACTCTCTCATCATCTGAGAGCTCACTCACAACTTATAACTCACCTCTCAACACCTCCGTATCCGGCATCCACCGTCTCGTCTATGGCATCTATGGTCCTGAAGCCCTTCTCCTTTGCTCAGGAAGCGAGGCTTTTGATGTTGGGGATGCGGTGCTTTTAGGAATCTCCACTGACAAGGTTGATTATCCTCAAGGAAACGAATCGGTCGTGGTTAAGGCGGGTCTCTATGGAAGCGTTGCAGCAAGCCTTGAATTCTACTTAGATGGACAATCAGCAGCAAGTCAGTCGGTTTCACTCAATGGTTTCTCAACTCTTGACTCTATCCTACCGTCCGTCACTCCGGGGCCTCATACTCTCAAGGTGGTTCTGACAGCAGGAGGACTGACCTCAACCAAAGAGACCACTTTTACTTATGGTAGCGGACTCTCGGACTTAATCCTTCGGCTCTCACGGGGTCAGGTTACTGGACAATCGAGTCTCAATGTCAGTATTACAGCCGTCAACCAAGGAAAAAGTCCTTCAGGGAGCACCACCATTCATCTCTACGATGGTGAGATTTCAGGAGGAAGACTTCTCACCGCATTTGATGTCCCGACCCTTTCCCAAGGGGAATCCCAAACCCTTACCTACGAACTCAGTGTCCTCGGAAGGGCTGGAGCAAATATCCTCTCTGGAGTCATCGATCCCTCCAACACGGTCTATGAGTTCAACGAATCAAACAATAGAGACCAAATCAACTTCACTGTACCTGAGGTCACCCTTTCCACTACCCTTGAAAAAGATGCCTATTTCGCAGGTGAGACGGTTTCCATAACAAGCCTTATCGCCAACCAATCAAAAACTCCATTGACAGGCCTTGTCCTTTCTACGGAAGTGAAAAGTGAGGCGGAAGTTCAGTCCTTTGCAACTACTCAAAATATCCCACCTATTGAAGCAATGGCCACATCAAGCTTCATTACAAGCTGGTCGCCCGATCCAAATCTCCTAGAGGGGGTCTACACCGTCCGTCAGAGCATCGTGGGAAAGGAGATCTATACCCAAAAGAGCCTTACCTTCATCGCCGGGAAAGATTTTACGATTACGACAGATGCGGCGATCAAGAAGATAGAGGTCGGGGAAACGGCTGAGTATCATCTGCAACTTACACCCCTTAAAGCATTTAAAGGAGAGATTCGCCTCTCCCTCAGTGGTTATCCACAGAACTCCACGGCCTACTTTACTCCCAATCCTGTTACGATCATAGAAGGCCAAGCACAATCTATCCTCAAAGTGAATCCACCCGATCAGGCAGCCGCAGGTTCTTATTCGATCAAGGTCAATGCCACGGGTGGAGGGATGAGCCATGACTTAGATCTTTCATTAGACCTAACAGACTTTGAGATAATCCTTGTTCCCACGAGCCAGACCTTGCCCCAGATTGACAAGGCGAACTACACGATTACACTAAATCCTTTGAATGGGTTCGATCATGGAGTGACCGTAGAGGTCAACGACATCCCTTCGGGGATGAGGGCTAGCCTCAGTGCTAAGGAAGTAGTCTTTCCACAAAGCGTAACGCTTAGCCTTGAGACATCTAAATGGCTGTTGCCAGGGGAGTATAGAATCCCTATTGTGGCAAGGGCAAGGACCGTCGCCCATGCACTGACAGCAATCCTGAATGTTCAGAGAAATCCATTGAACGTTCCCGGTATCGTGACCGTACCAGGGCTACTCAACAAGCCGATCATCCATACCTTTAATCTGAGCGGAGGACTTCTGAGTGAATTTCAGGTCGTTGATGGGGGATTGGGTGTGAAGCATTTCGGCGGGAGATGTAGATGGGGATGGGGTGGATGAGGTCATAGCTGCAACAGGCTGGAAGTTACTGAAGCGCGGGGCGCCTTGGGGTCTTTAGAAGAGATGGAACACAGGTAGCGCTTTATGGAGACAGAACAGGGGTACGTGAGTAACTTAACCGTGGCCGCGGGGGACTTTGACGGGGATTGGATTGAAGAAGTGGTTTTGGGGTTTTATAAATCTCCCCTAGCTGATCCTCTTCATGGGGGTGGAGGAGTGAAGGTTTACAAGGTTATGGAAAATAGATTTATCGATACCGGACTTCTTCTCCAACCTTATCAAAGCGAAGGTTACTTTGGGCCTCCAAACCTAACTGTTTCGGACGTGGACGGAGACGGGGTGCCTGAGCTGATAACGGCTCCAGGTCCGGACCCTTCGGCTCCAGCAAAGATCAAAGTCTTTAAGATCGATACTTCTTCAGGTGTTGGGCAGTGGAGGCTTGGATCTCAGATAATGGATTTCATCGTTCCCTTTAATGTGAATGGATTTGGGGCCCATGTGGCTGCTGGGGACCTGGATGGAGATGGCTGAGCGGAAATCATCGTGGGAGCGGGGCCGGATCCGAGGAAGAAGGCAGAGGTCGTGATCGTTTATCATGAGAGATGGTGGATATCAATTTGAGAGGTTTACGGCTTATCAGGGGTTGCTGTTCGGGGTGAATGTTGCAGCCGCGGATGTGGATGGAGATGGGATTTCGGAGATCCTAACAGGGCCTGGACCTGATCTGAGGAGTAAATCCAAGGTAAGGATCTTCCGGAAAGATGGGACTCTGATCAAAGAGTTCCAGGCCTATCCTGATAATATAAGGTTTGGAGTAAAGGTCTCAACCGGAAGGATCGGAGAATAGTGTTTTGGAACACAAAGTTCCAAGAAGGGAGAGTTGGAAAGAGCTTTGACGACTTCACCTTGCGACAATTCTTGTTACACTAACAAACCTGCTGGCCAAGAAGTTTTCTTAAAAATGTTTAAACTTTCAAAGAGTTATAGGTTTCTTAGATATCTGGCATCATCCTTGCTCTCTTTTAAAGAACAGGAATAGCAGGGAAGAGGAGAACAGAAACAAACCAAGTACAATTGTGGGGCGCCCGCCCGCTTGGAAGGGTGGATTTAAACCGCCATATTCGGAGTTGACCCGTGGAGCGAGGGAGTTTTCAAGGATATGTGACCAGCTTAGAAAGAATCATGGTGAATACTCATTTTGACCTGAGGGATGCGATGTTTCAGTTCCAGGAGTTATGCGTAATGATCACCCCGGAGAGGGATGTTCCAATGGAAATCATCACCGATATTCGCGAAGCCTATAAACAAATCCAGGATCAAATCACCAAGATCAAGGGAGTCAAACAGGTCCTGGAGGGCAAATACAGGCAGTATTATCGCCGGGACTCTCAGCGCGAAAGAGAGATCATGGAATTCGCATTCTTGGCCAGGAGTTTGTACTCGAAGTTCGAATACACATTGCAGGAGATAGAAGCAAAGAGAAAACTAAGAGACAGGGGAGAACATTTTGAACCGTGGCCCCAACGTATTGCCTTTCCTTGGTTTCAGTCTAAAGGGAATCAGGTCGTCCTTGAAAAAAATCTACGGAGTCTGTGTGCGCTCGACTATAACCCTCGGTCTGATCTGGAGTATGAACAGAGACGAGAGATCATTCGGAATGGAATGCGGAGCATCTCCCTCTTTGTCTTATCAGGAGAGGTCACCTTGATCGATCGCCTCCAGTCCCGCATGCGACTGCGAGAATACGACATCCTGGAGCGATATAGGGAGGAAGAGTTTCGTGGGGCTTTAACCCATTTAAAGGATATACCTCACTCAGAAATGGAAAGGGTCGTAAAGCGTTTCATGGACGGCAGCAAATTTTTAAAACCGAAGTGCTTGCTTCTCAGGGTTCGATCTCAGAAGGATCTCCAAAAAGAAATCATCGCTTCGACAGACAATGTCTTGCGCGTGATGGAGATGGGAGAAGTAAAGACACTTTCTATTTGAGAACCTGTTGATTTCGACAAAATCTAATAAAAAAAATTGGGAAAGGACCAAGAAATCAATGGTCGATTCCCAATTTTTGGAATTCGTTTCTTCCTATTTACCCAGGAAGGTCAGGATTCGAGTTCGATGGCATTCCTGTTGTTGACTGCCATAGAATGAATTATGATTTTCATCATTATAAATTTCCGTCGTCAGAATTTCCGCCTGCCCGGGGACACTCGAAAGTGATATCGTTCCCTTGTCTTTTGAAACGAAACCTGTGAGCGTGAAAGAAGTTTGCGTGAAAAACTTTCCAGCCGAAGGTCCTGAGGTAATTTCTCCCTGAAGGTTGGTTATTGTCCGAGAGATCGCTCCATCTGGTGCGACAGTATAAGTAAACTGGAATTCGACAACGTTCGTGCTCGTATCGCCCAAGTATTCCAGGCCTTTCTCGGATCTGACCAGAAAGAACCCAGCGGGATAGGAGTATAAGTTGGAAGGGTTATATCTACAGAATAAATTCGTCCTGATCCAGTTCCATCCCCGTTGAAAGTTACAGTGCCCTGTGCACTCGCGGTGTGAACAAAATATGTAGTTGCACTAGGATCACCAGGATTACTTGGATTCACTAACCAGTGAGTTAGACATGTCGCTTGTCCTACGACGGCATATTCTCCTTTTAAGTGCTTATTTTGCGCCCCTGATTGGGAGACAAGCGAAAGAGCAAATACAAAAACCAACCCCACAAAAACGAATGACTTCATGATCCTTCTTCTACTATTCATATTTTCCTCCTTTAGATTGGTTGAGCTCACAAAGTTGTGCTATTCAGAAGAATAAAAAAGTAGTCACCTCCCTTCGGTGCAACAACAATTCATATTCAAAATGAAAAAGCTAAACTTACCTCAGTATTAAGAACTGATCTTACTAATACAAACGTAATAAATAAAGTGACATCAGCCGCTCCCTAACCCTCCCCCCTTGAGGGGGAGGGGAGGGTGGGGGGTAAAATAAATTAATGCGTTTGTATTAATATCAGAAAGGTATTCTTTGTCAATATGAAAAATGAGATCGTGAAAATTATTTTTTGGTCAACTGCTCCGATAGAATGGGGACTTTGAGTGAAAAGGCAAATGGAGGAAATTGATGTAAAATCGTGTAAACTTTTTAACCTCCGAAAAGCTATCTTGTTCTAGATTATTTTCTTGATTTCTAAGTGAACTGTTATATGGTTGAGCAAAAATGAAGAATCAATCTTTCAGAGGAAGGAGTCCTCTTTCTTCCAAAAATCAAGCGCCCCAATCTCCGGTTTGATGCTAACACCTATTACTCAGTACTGGGGGCTATATGCAGGAGTCGAAGATTACGAGTTGAAAGAGAGGATAGCGACCCGCATGAGCGTGAGGAACCCGCACAGCGGGGTCCGAGTAAGCTCAATGCGCTGATTGGGTCATCCTTTCTTCTTGAGAAGTTGCCAACTTGTTATGCGCAATCCATTATTTCACCCTGCAAAAGACCTCACTAAAATGTAAATTGTGGAGCGGAACATGGTAACAATCGCCGTCCAAGATGATCCTCCTGGTAATGCCGTCATCGGGAACCTTCTCATAAAACCGGACCTCTAAGGTATTACCCTCTTGGCGAATAATTTTGTACCTTCCCGTTGAACCGCCTCCTTTACTACGCACTGTTGCTTCCGTGCAAGTGTACTCAACCGTCAGTTTGCCAAAGAAATTATTCGTAAAGAATTGACGCTGCTTCTCTGTAACGTCTCCGTACTTCTCCATTTGCTCCAGAGTTGCCTTCTCGTTCGGCTGCCATCGTCCCTTAAGAAGGCAATTATCCTTGGCACATGCAGGACACAAAGAAAGAAGAATCATTAGCATTATTTTGGTTTTCATCTTTCGCATAACGATATGGGTCAGCGGAGGCTGTAAGCCGTCCGCTGCGGCAGCTGGTTCGGCTATTCTGGCTTTCTATTAATGAAACTTGTACTCAACTGTCAGAGCTCCAGATGTCACTTTCACCGGTTGATATTGAAGATTACATTCTGCATGAAACCAATCATGGTAGACTTGATAATCCACCTTGCCACTTAGCCTTTGTGTTTCCCAGTTTGATGCGGAAAGAACTGCACTACCGTCGATCTGCCCACGCATGCGGAGGGAGATGCCACTTACGTTTTTCGATGTCGAATTAAGATTAAGTATTGTGGGTTGTGTTACATCAGCAATTTGAATAACTTTAGCAGGTCTGCTGCATGCAGATAGAATCGCAACTATAAACGCACCTAAGAAAATAATCTTTTTCATCTAATATTGTCGAACAATAATTATACTGCAATTTGTTATTTGTAAGAATCCTACCCAGGTAACTGCTTTTTGTCAATGAAAATTCGAGGCTGAGGCTTTCCACCTGAAACATTGCATGGATAAGGTCTATGCGGGTCTGAAGACAAGGAAGTTAGTTTTAACCGAAGGCACCTCAGCGGAAAGACCAGATCATAGCGACGATTCCAAACAGTAGAAATGCGAGGCCCGCGCCCGGCAAGTAGTAACTCTCGGAGTTGATGCCAGGCTCCGACGCAGCCAGGTCTGGATCGGTTGGGCAGTAGCTTACGGGTACGCCCGTTCCTGAGGGATAGCGCTGGAGGATCTCCTCCGCCCAATCGCGGCTGCTGGATCTGATGAATTGCCCGAAGTGGCGCACGTTGGAGAAATACTGTGTTCCGTTGACTTCATACCGATAAGCCAGCGGCACACCGCGCATAGTGAACTGTCCCATGCGGCCCTTGCTATCTTGTATGACCTGGCCGGTGGCTTCCTGCTCCATATACACCACGACACCGTCGGTGGTCGGCCAGCCCTGGCTCGCGTAAGCGTACCAAAAGTTGCGCAGCCCGGGCGCAAGTATCGCGACTCCGAACAACATGAAAAAGACCCAGATAAACCGGGTTATATAGGTGGTTAGAGCAAAGTCACCCTCCATCGACAGGTAGCCCAAGACGCAAAATACTCCGAACAGGATCAAGATTGCGCCCCCACAAAGGTACCAGGCAACGTCTGTGTTCACACCAGGCTTGACCGCCGCGAGCGCGGGGTCATGGGGATGATAAAAGACCGTGACCTTGGTGCCGGCAGGGTAGCGCAACAGCAAGACCGCTTCGTTCGAAATGTCGCCGGAACCAATCGCCCGTCCGAACTGGACCGCCTCCGTGGTGTAGTCCTGCCCGTTCACCTGATAGCGAAACGCCAACTTCGTCGAGTAGAAGATGTATGTGTTTCTAGAGCCCGTCTCTTTAGCCTGGCTCTCGGTCATTCCAGCATGGAGCACGACGCCGGAGACGGTGGGCCAATGCGAACTGGCCAGACCGCGCCAGGCGCTACGCAGCCCCATCCAGAGGATAATCCCCCCTGGCACGGCCATGAACAGCGCTCCGGCAATCGCCGCAATCCCGATGACATACTTCATGATGCGTCCGTCCGCATCTCCGAACTTAGGATGCGCTAATTTTCAAGAAACAACTATCATCAAATTCTGAACAAGTCAATCACAATAAAGCGCCTTGTAAAGATTATCTTTTTAAATTAGCTTATAGGGATGTATTTGTGTAGGTTGGGAAAAAGTTATTGATTTCCATGAAAGCAACCATAAGCAAGGCTTCAAATAAAAAAAGGCAAGGCCATTTCCGACCTTGCCTCACTCTTTTAAAAGGGCTTTCTTATAGTTTAGACCCTGTTGCGCACGACGAGATGCTGTTCTGGAACAGCGAAGCCCGCTTCCCCGAACGATTCACGAATGAGTCGGTTTGTGTCGAAATAGACCTGCCAGTAGTGGTCGTTGTGGCAGTATGGCCGAACTGCTAGCACCGGACCAGCAAGATTGAACTGAAGGATTTCAACATCAGGGAGGGGTTCGGACAGGACGTTCGGAATCTTGGCTAGCCGCTCTTTCAAAAGCTTGATCGCTGTGTTATGGTCCGTCCCGTGGCTTAGTTGGGCCAGCAGGTCCACACGCCGGAATGGGTTGATAGTGAAGTTCTGAATGTTGTCCGAAAAAATCTTGTTATTGCCGATGTAGGTCCGTACGTTGTCCAGCGTGTCAATGGTGGTGACAAAAAGACCAATCTCCTTTACAATGCCGAGGACGCCTGCGGCGGAAATCAAGTCTCCGATTTTGAAAGGCTTCAGGAAAACCAGAAAGGCCCCCGCAGCAAGATTAGCAAGTAAGCCACCCCAGGCTGCGCCAATAGCAATACCAATGGCGGCTAACATGGCAGCAAAGGATGTAGTCTCAATGCCAAAGTAACCGAGCATCGAAACGATCAGGATTACTTTCAGCAGGACCGTCACTCCCGAAACAATATATCTGATGTGAGTCGTATCGACCTTTTGCTTCTCCAAGCTTCTTGTGAGAAGTCGCATGAGTAGTCCTATCAGCCACACACCAATGATCCAAAGAGCTAAAGCGCCCAATATCTTCAGCCCAATACTTATCCCCTGACTGATCAGATTCTGCACAGTTAAGTCCATATCCGGTCTCCTTTCATTTTGTATTCTTTTATCTTTGCTTCCCTTTATAAAATTTAGACCTTATCCGACATGTCATTAAATTTTTCCTTGGTTGCGGGTGGCATTTCTGACATTTCATTCTCTTACTGCAATTCTAAAAGGTTGAGGTTGGTTTGAGGTTTAATCTGAGGTCTTACAATATGGTCAAAGACTACTCCTTTGGAATAGAAAGGTCAACAAGAATTACCGGTTGAAAGGTTGTATGGATACACGGTTTTGAACAATCACGACTTCAGAAAGAAGTCGCCATCTTTTCAAGATCTTGCTGGTCACAAGACGAATTTGAAACTTACACCTACAAAGAGTCAGGATCAGTCCACATTGGAGGTTGATGATTTCCATTAGAAAGAGAGTATAACGATTTAGGTCAGCGGGGCTGTAAGCCATCCGAACCAGTGAGGTAGACAAACTAATAAATCCTGAACAAAACAGGAATAAGTCCTTGCCCATGTAGCTCTTCGATGATCTCTAAAACTCCAAGAAGCCAAACGAACCAAAGAGAGCTGAATAAATTCCTCCTGAATGCTTTTGTATAAACTCTGTATTCTTCAGGCTCTGTCAAAAGGGATAATTTTGGAAAAAATACTGGAGTTGTGTTGATGTATACTTCAAACTCGTTTGGATGCATTTTTTTAAGCTTTTTTTCTTCACTTCTAATAACAAAAGGATAATAAAGGGCAAATGCAACAGCAACAATAGTAGGAATGAGTAGAGATTCAGAAGCAAATCCTAAACCAATTCCTCCCAATAGACTAAAAAAGTAAAGGGGATTTCTGGATATAGAATATGGGCCAACCGTAACCAAATTCTTTGTCTTATATCCACCAATATAGAGAGAGCACCACAACCGTCCTAAAGTACCCATCCCTACCAAAATAGTACCAATTAAGAAAAGCAAATCACTGAAAAATGGAGTTCCGTCTTCCCATGCACTACTGGAAAATAAAATGATACAACATAAAAGAATGACGAATATCCATGTTATAGGAATACGTAGCTTTTTAATCGTGGACACAATTAGCTCAATTTCTCGTCTAACATTATATTTTATGCTGACCCTATAATTTACTTAACGATCAACCCTTTCCGCGTCCTTATATACTATTATGGTCCTAAAACACCCTTACAGCAATCCTTTTTGCAAGATAATATTATTATTAACAATATTATACTGCATCCCCATAATTAACAAGCAAAGTCATCTGACAGTAATGAATAAAGTTGCCAATTATCGATTATGGTTTGCAACATACACTGCATTTAAACTTTTTGGAAGTGTGGACTTCAGGAAGAAGTCCTCGGAAAAAACAAGCATTATTTAAAGCATCATCCTTTTTTTCTCACGAAAAAATAGAAATAAATGAGGTCGACGATGCCCATCAGAGCCAAACAGAGAAACATTATTGGATAGCTTGCCAAATCGATGACAAATCCCATGATCATTGGCCCCAGGCTTATTCCTAAATCCGTGATGGCATGAAACGTTCCCATCGTTGGACCTGGAGCCCCCCCACGATCAAGAGCATAGGCCAATAAAGCGGGGGTAAGAAAAGCAGGCCCAATCCCGTAGATCAGTGCAACAAGAATAAACATTGGTTGCGTTTTGGAAAAAGCGAGGATGACCATTGAAATGATATAAGGCATAAGGCAGGGCAGAATCACTTTTTCTCTGCTATGAAGATCCAGGATCTTCCCGCCTAAAGAACGACTCAAAATGAGAACAATGGCAGTAGTAGAGAAGAAAAACCCGGGGTTGGTCACCCCATGACCTATCGCAAAAAGAGGGAAAAAGGCAGTTAGAGCTCCCCAGATGAAGAAGGAGAAAAAACCAATAATAGACGGCGAAATTGCTCCCCGACTGAGAAGCAAACCGTCTTCTATGGAGGAATCCTGCAATGGGACGACTTGTCTTCTTCCCAATTGATGAGTAATGAGTAGTGAGCATAAAGATAGACCTGAACAGACCAAGAATAAAACGGGGAAACTAAAGCGGTTGATCAGGAACATTCCAAGGGGAGGAGCTAAGGCACCGGCGATCGTGAAGGACAGAGTAAAATAACCGAGGCTTTGCCCCCGATGGGCCTTTGAGCTGATATGAGCGATCAATGTGAATGAGGCTGTAGAGAAGAGTGCGAATCCAATTCCTTGAGAGACCCTCACGATCAAAAAGGGCCAAAAAGGGGGCGCGAGAAGATAGGCTGCGGAAGTGAAGGTCACAATGAGTAAGCCGGCGATCATAAAGGTTTTTTCAGGGGTTTTTAGAAGGGCTCTTCCTACAAAAAGCCTGACGACCAATGAAGAGGCAGCAGAAACTCCAATCAGAACACCGATCTCCGCTTCTGTAGAACCCAATCTGGAAAGGTAGATTGGGAGAGTAGGAATAAGGTTAAAAAAAACGAAGGTGAAAGTGAATTGCGCAAAAAAGCAAAGGATGAAATCGCGGGTTAATATCTTCCGTATTGTTTGTGTCTCCATATCCTATTTTTATGCATTGTAATTCTATAGCATTTTACATTGCAAATAATTTTCCAATCCATCCTCTTTTTCCTCTTATTGATTACCATTTAAAAAGTTGTATCGAGGGATTAGATTCAAGAATCACTCTTTCAGGAAGAACTAAATGAAATTTCCTTTTCGAGATGTTTGGAGCAGATTGATAGTAAAATTTGGCGAGTACAAGTCATTACTGACAGCCATACTCAGGAGTTGACGATTACGGATTGAAAGTGAGCATAGCGAAAAAGCTAAGGGCGCGGCGGCTCTTTGTCGTGAATCATCTCCTTTCGTCTTCACCTCTTACCGGATTTCCTTTACGTTAGATTCTTCCTTCAATTTGCGACGACAAAAGGGACAGACCCTTCCCTCCTGGATAAGCATTTCTTTCATCATCTCAATCAATTCGCTATCGTCTAAGATTTGCTTGACGATATTGGGATTGGACTTCCGGTCATACTTGCGGTAAGGAAAACTACTCTTCCCACTCATTTCTCCACTCCTTTGTCGACAATTATAAAATTAGTTTATTCGTTCGGCAAGAAGAGAGCCTGCGAATAGCATCTACTTATCATAGAGAACCGACAGTGATCCAAGGCTAAAGATTGCCAAGAAAGTGGTGTCAAAGCGAGCGTCGCGAATTCTACAGCCAGGGTAAGGGTTCTCGACAAAACACGCACGACAACGACTGAACTGACGCCGAGTCCCGTGTCCCGACACCTCTACCTCCCATTTTCAAAGCGGAAGGTGCCTTCAGTCGACGTAGTTTACAGAGCCCTTCCTCGTGCGCTCGCCAGCGGTGAACTTATTCTCAGCCGCGGCATAACCCACAATGACCGCGCACTGGACCGCATAGCCATCCGGGAGGCCTGCCTCTCGCGCCAGGTCACGGTTGTTCTCCCCATTCAACACCAAGGTGGGGGTAATGATGTAGCACGATCCTAGGCCCAGTCCGGTCGCTTCGAGGAGCATGTTCTCTGCGGCGAGTGCTGTATTGACCGCGCTGAAGGGAGTATTCGCCGGCGCGGAAAGCAGGATCAGCACTGGTGCACCGTAAATCGGTTGATATCCTGGCAGGGACGCCCGCTGTTTTAAAAACTCGTTGTCGGAGTAAACCATGGCATCGAGCGTCCGATTATTGATCCTTTGTCGCAACCCCGCGTTGCGGATCACCGAAATCTGGAATGGTCCGGCATTCGGCGCCCACTGACCGGCCTCGACTATCTTCGCCAGATCATCGGCGAGAACCGGCTTATCCAAGTATGCTCTTACGGCCTTCCTCTTTGCGATTGCCTCTGAAATATTCATCATCGACCTCCTCGGTGTTCACTCAAGCGCATCTAACTTTATTGTATTATTTGCCCAAATGGGAACTCCAAAATTACCGAAGGTGCGGAGGGCTCCAAATTGCACCTACAAACCCTCAGAGGGAGTCATGTCAAGGAATTGAAGATTACGAGTTAAAAGTAAGTATAACAGCGCACGTGAGGCGCGGGCCATAGCGCGTCGCCTCGACCTGCTTGTTGGCCAGGAGCGATAGGGAACGATTACTTCTTAGCACTCCCCCTTATTGCTTTCTCAACGACATCTCTGGGCAGAGACGCAGCCTTCAACAAGGCTTTTCGCGCAGTGGAGCCGGCTTGACTTCCGATATTGTCAGCGCCGTGAATCACTCCCATCACAGCAGAGCTAACAGCCTTTGATGTATCGACTCCAACCTTGCCCGCCGCCTCAACAGCACCTTCAACGGCAGCTACACTTATGAGTGCTATGTCACCACCGACTTTAGCTGCGCCGCTCACAGCGCCGCGGGAAACGTTGCGGACTGCAGTAAGGATGTCTACACCGGTCTCGGAGGCCCCCTCAATAGCGGCGTGTACCGTGTTCTTGACTGCTTCGGTAGTCGAAGCCACAATACCAGAAGCTCCCTTAACGGCACCCTCGGCGACTCCCGCAATAGCATCTTCGGCCGCAATGCCGATTTCACCGGCGCCCTTAAGCACCCCCGTTGTCTGATTCTTTACAGCAGTACGCAGTGCTGTGATTATGTCATCCGCACCTTTCACCGAAGCAACAATCGCATCCCTCACCTCGTTAATGATTCGATCTAGCATGATTGAGTCTCCTTTCTATGGTTTTGATTAACATCCTCTAAAAAATTCTACAAAATCAAGGAAGGGAATACAACGGGTTTTGGAATAGGGCCGGAGAATTAATCAGGCCCGATGGGATGGGTGGATGATCACCCAACCATTTTCCCCGTATCGCCCTACCTCCTAACCAAAATTAGCCCCCCTGATGCTAAGCCCCTTCGCTGGGGCTTTCTTGGTTTTGGTATTTGTGGTAGTAACAATTATTAAGGATAGTTCTGGTACCACAAAGGGTACATTACCTTTGGAGCCTCGTAGAATGGAGTCAACTCAGAGATCTGCGATCTTCCATCTCATGCCTTGAGGAAGCGGCTCCCCTTCCGGTGGAGCAGACTCATGATAGAGCACACGTATGCGTTGGCTGCGGTTTGGTCCAAATTGCGGCCCAAAAATGAGAGAAGATAGGAACATTTTGCCAGTTTCGTCTACCCTGTTACCATTAGATAGTTCTCGACTTGAGACACGCCGGGAGCTGACCAAGCAGCGTATTCAGCTTCCTCACGGTCTACCCAGGAGCCCACGCTGCCACGGAGAATCACCTTGCTACCTGAACATTCCACCTGAATCTTTTGGGCAGCTAATAATAATCTGGCATTGCGCTTAAGTGCGTCTTCGATTCTGTTCTTCATCTCGACCGTTTTCACCGGCGGTTTGATAGTGATCGAGTTCGTGACTCCCACTACCCCTATCAAGTGACGTACGATATCCTCCGCATGCTGTTTTTGGTAATACCAACCCACATCGCCACTCAGGGTGATCCAACCGTCCTGCACCATCACCTTGACGCGGTTACTCGGTACCAAAATATTCCAGTCGAGAACGTCTGTCGCCGACTTGGCAATATCCTTGTCGGCGCGCTTGTAAGAGCCAGCCAGCGTGACCTTGATCTCTTCAATTACTGCCTTGACGCCAAAAACCCGCTTGGCAGCGCGATCGGCAGCCCATTTCTTACCGTAGCTGTCAACGCTCCCACTAAGTGTCACCACTCCATCCTTGACAGCAACACCAATCTCCGCCGCGTGAATGGTCGGCTCCCACTTGAGCTCATCCATAACATGTTGTTGTAATTCCGCATCGGTCTTCATAGCAATTTCCTCCTTCCTTAGTTAGTATCCTATGTAACAACCTTGTAACATGCCAATTTCCCCTTACTCGTTAGACCCGTTCGTAAATTTTATTCCATATCGCCATACGAGACTCGAATCCTTTCCATTTTAGGGTGGCAGTTTTGCAGCAAACCATTACCTCCTGCCTCTCATCCACGTTGCCCTCAACTTTGATTTTTTTCAGAATATTGCTCCGCTTTAGGTGACTCTTTTGCATTGATGTTCTCATCGTAACCTCCCGCCGATTTGATCGGCTACCCCATGCTCCCATAGCCTACTTCGATATAACAAGTAGAGTGTTTCCGATAACCCAAACCGCCTGTCTACCACAGGGAGATTGGCAACATAGGGGAACAGGGGGTATCTATTCCCCTATGTCGTAATCAAAATAACGCCCTTCTGCTTAGCCCCACGGATTGATATCAGGGACTATTCAACCTTTTCAGTCAAAATCAAAGTCTCTCGTTTAAGAGGAGAGGGGACATAGACCAGGTCGATTTGTATCTTTCCCAGGGCCTTTCCCGTAACAGCCATCTTTGGGATCGTGACGTCAAAATTCCCTTCGGTAGTGCCTTCAGGCTGAAGAGCCTTCCAAAACGGATAAACCTTATCAATTTTCTCTTCAGGCTTAAAAGGGATTGGCTTCCCAGCTTCATCCAGGTACTCGAAGGTAACCGCCTGGATATCCAGGATATCTTTCGATTTATTGGTGATCTTGATGTTAGCCCTTAGGGTAGGCGTCTCTACGATCTCTTTAGAAGTTGTGTCAACCACCGTGAGGACTTTAAGGTCGCTAAGTTCCACAAAAAAATTCCTCCCTTTAAGCTCAGACTTCTGGGGAGCCAAGTCCTTTGTGATTCGCTCCTGTTTGGGAGCTTCAGCCTTTTTCTCAGCAGCACAGCCAAACAATCCAATGGCCAGAATTAAACCTATTAATATGAAGATCTTTGTGAAATGCATACAATTCCCCCTTTCTTGGGTAGCAAAAGTTAGTAGGAATATTAACCACCTAGGTCCTGCACCTCTTTACAGATCCCACCCCTCCTTTCCTTTTTATGCCAGCTTTCGGGTTAGATACAGGTAAGAGACTCGCTTTTGCTGGATCCTGGTAAGAGACTCTCCGGGGCTTTATAAAAAAACCCGCAAAGAAGCTGTTTGGAGTTCTTTGCGGGTTTCCCTTATGTCCTAAAAAGGACTCTTTGCAACTAAATTTGATTTTATTAGATACTATTCTCTACTAAATGTCAAGAAAAATAGGAGACACAAAATCGTGAAGGAGTTTTTCACCGTTTATAAACTTGATTAAATTTTGGCAACAAAAAAGGCAGGACCATTTCTCACCCTGCCCTTGCGGAGTCCACGATATTGAGTTCGGTTAATTTCTTCTAAACCTTCTTTTTAAGATCTCCAAACCAATTTTTTGGAGATGCAGGAGGTCTCAAGCGTTAGCAGCCATCACTTTGGGATGAGGTCGAGCCTTCACATCCCAGAATCCAAGAGGCTTGAAGGTCATTTAGGTGAAGTGATTCATAATTCCCAATTACGGCGGTATCTGTCGCCTCTTTCATATTCCAATGTTCGATAAAGTATTGCAGATCGAATTGACAATCCCCACAAGCCTAGGATGGGAATTCTCGAACCTTTTCGCAGAGGTAGAAAGCCCCTCCAAGGATAGCTTGAAAAGTTGCGGATTCTTCTCCTCACGTATCGCTTCGTGAATTGAGACTTCGGTAAAACCGATAATACTCTGGGCGTCCTCGGCGTCGGTCTTGGAGAGTTGGGAAACTTCGGTCTTCAAAGTGGAAAGCAGATCTAGTAATTCCTTCTTTCTTTCGTCATTTAAAGACTTGGCCTTTTTGATCCTCGCTTCAATCTGGGTAATTGTTTCTTCGACCATATTTCATCCTTTCTTCCAGACCTCAATAAGGGAAACTGATGAGGGTCTCTGGATCCCTTTCTGGAAAGAGTCAGGTAACCCCTTAATTACTTATGGTGGCTTTGGATTCTTGGGCCCGCCCCGTGCAATGATTAGAACTCGCTTTTGATTGTGTTAAATATACGAAAAAACGGAATTTTATGTCAAGCGAAAAGGACCAAAAGATAGGCAAGATATGAAGGAAAGTTTTGTCAGGTTTTGAAGATAACAATTACCGAAAGAAATCTTGCATCATGGTCGAAACCAGTCAGACAACGATTTCAGCTTACTATAAGGAAGTAGAAAGAGAGAGACATGGTAATCTCTGTCTGTTAAAGTTGAATAGCCAAAACAACGTAACAGAAAGGAGAGATCGCCATGTCCGAAAGAGATTATAACAAGCAGGTAGCGAAGCGTCAAAGAATCAGGAGCACGACCTTGGTGGTCGGGGTTGATGTAGGCAAGGCGTACAATGCGGTGGGGTTTATGAACAAAGAGGGCAAGGTATTGGGCAATTGCGCCAAGCTATACAACAGCCGTGAGGGGTTTGAGCAGTTCGTGAAGATGGTCGAGGATCTGAAAGCACGGTATGGGTTGAAAGATGTTCTCATTGGGATGGAACCGACAGGGCATTACTGGAGGAAGCTTGCTTACTTTGCAAAAGAGCATGGTTATGAGGTTCGGTTTATCAGGACGACGGCTCTTAAGCACCACAGAGAGCTTGATGAGAGCGCCTCAGCAAAGAGCGATCAAAGAGATGCATTAACCATAACGAACATCACCCGAGAGGGCAAGTACATCGACACGGTGATCGAGGATGGACCGCTACGGCAATTAAGGACATTATCAAAAGCGCGGGAGAGACTGCTTCGGTACAGTGTGAGCGCAAAGAATTCCCTGCATGCGGCACTGGATGACTACTTTCCTGAACTGCATGAGCTGTTTTGGTCAATGGGTTCTCGGAGCCTATGGGCGATCCTTGACCGATGCCCTTTTCCTGAGGATGTGCGATCGGTCGAGGTGTCAACGCTGAAGGGTTTGATCGTGCAGAGCTCACGAAAGAAGGCAGGTGCAGTTCAGAAGGCAGAGGCGCTCTATCAGGCAGCCACAAAGAGCATTGGACTCAGGCCGATTGGCAGTGCTGACCGATATCGGGTACAGCTGTGTTTGGAAGAAGTGAAGCGGACGGTTCTGACCCTTAAGAGTATGGATCAGCAGATGAAAAGCATGCTCAAAGAGATCCCTGCAGCACCGTATCTACTCAGCATACCTGGCATCGGGGCTCTTTCTGCTGCAGTGTTCTTGGGGGAACTGGGAGACCCTGGGCACTTCCATAATGCCCGCCAGATCGTCAAGTACGCGGGATACGATCCTCAGGAGAGTGATTCAGGCTCTTGGGTAAGCCGCAAGTTCATATCCAAAAAAGGGCGCTGGCTCATGAGGAAGTATCTCTTCTTTATGAGCATGAGAGTCGTGGTACTCACTCACTACTTCAAAACATATTATGAAAGAAAATTAGAGACAAAGAACAGGGTTGGGCAGCTGCCCAGGAGGAAAGAGATGCTCTGTGCAGTAGCGATCAAGCTGATCAAAGTGATTTTTGCTCTCTTAAGAGATAAACGGCGGTTTGATGATACACGTGGCACTGTCATGGCACTATCCCAGGCAGCATGATAGCAAAAAGTGGTTGTGGTGGGAGAAGGACCGTACTTCTTCGTAGGCAAGAAGGCTTGCAGGATTCAGCTTGGTCAACTTCCACCATCCTTTCGACCTGCATAAGGTAAGTTGAGCATAGAGGCTCGTAGAACAAAAGAGGTTAGGTGAAAAGGGAAAAGGGTTGAAGTAACACCACAACCATCATTGCTTTAACAGAGGGTATCATGAAAAGCCTTGACAACTTCCTTAGAAGAGGAAGTTATACTCAATCTCCCAAGATCCAGCCGATCAAAAAACCCATGTTGAGGCTTTCACTACAAACAGTGAAGACGGGGTTGTACTGAGAGCTGATGATTTGCGATTGAAAGAGAGAGTAACGATCCATGTTGGAACATTGGCCCTCCTCTTTAGTTTCGTGGAAGTTAAGAGGCAACCCATCACAATATCCGCCGGAGCAAAGCAACGATTAAAACTGGGAGTCCCCAAGATGTTCAAATCCTATATCGAATTAGGGATTAATCGTACAGCGGGGTGGACTTCAGCTTCAGGGATATCGCGGATGGTTGAGTTGATCACTATCGACTCGAAAAAAGTTTCTCCCTGCTCAGCGGTCCTGGAGGGGGAATATGGTTATAAAGAGATAAGCAAGGGCGTGCCTGTGGTCTTGGGCAAACAGGGAATAAGCAGGATCATAGAATTGGATCTGTCTCAAAATGAGAAAAAAGACCTGGATCACAGTGCCAGCGCACTGGGAACAAAAGCCCATCGGGTCGGAAATTTGTAAACGAGAACCGATAGATTTCTTCAATTTGCCATAGATATTGCAGTTTCAATGGTGAATCGCTTGTACGGGTTCGTCTATCATTCGAAGGGCTTGACAACATTCACACGATGAGCCACCGCGTTACTCCGTTCTATCCTTTCGTCACGAAGATACTCGACATAACACTGCAAAACAGATGGACCATAACGAGCGACAAGCGGTACGTCGAAGTACGCAAACGATCCGTATTCTACATCCTTTACGTTAACGCAGTGCGGCCCATCCCCGAACCAATAGAAACAAGCTCTGCGAATTTCAGGTTTACCGTCTGCTTCAAAATGGACACGAATCCAGAATTGCGCATTCGTCAGGATTCTTGCGGGGCCGTGGATCTCCATGTCCAATAGTCTAAGTTCCCCCTTCTTTAGCGTACAAGAAGAACTCGCCAACAAAATAGCGACACTCATTAGAATAGGCGCGAGAATCCTCTTCATCTCCCCACCTCCTATCAGGTCTGATTGCCTTTGACTCTAGCGAAATTCTCCGGAGGAGTCAACAGGAATTTGAACAGATGTTTTGAGGACATACTCTTCAAAAAAACAGAAGACGGAGGGACGTGGTTGAGGATAACACTTTTCCCCCATCCTCCATCTGTGTGCGAATAATTTGCTAAAAATGAGATGTTACATTGCATGTAGATGATTCCTTAGGTCTATTATACTGACCATTTATAATTGAGGATTTCCATCTGAAAGCAACAAAAACGCAGAGCCATCTCTGACCGTGCCTCGCTCTTTGCGCCCTCGATAAATCAAGAAGATTAAGTCAACCCTTCATGTACTTCTATTTCAATAAAATAGATATTATTAATGTCAACGTAATGGCCCACAATCAACTTTCCCCAATTCATAATTGATCGGTAGCTTATTCTTACTGGGTCCTTTCTCCTCTCATACAGAATGCCAAGCAGATGAAACTTCTTGGTATCATCGTTCAAATAGAATTCATAAGTTGCCATAGTCTGCTACACCCGTTCTCTTCCAAAGATAAGATAAGGATAATCTTCTCAAGGGTAATCCGAATTTATTCTTCTTTCCCGCAAATACTCCTCAGTGAATAATAGCTTCTCCACAGGCACTATGGAATCTTCTTTCCAGATCAACTTTTCGGGGACGACAAAGATCGCATTTTTATCTTTTACCATTTTGCCAAACATCGATTTTGCCCATCTTATACCAGATTCAAGTTGGCTTCTTCCTCTTGAACCCTTCCTTCTCTCTGTTAATGTAGCCATAAGTTCGCCTTTGTTAAGTTCATAATTCTTATAAAACACTTTATAGATTATCATCTTGCCCCCCAACTCATATACTCAGTTCTTCTAAACCAGATATATTGTAAAGGAGCAAAACTCATACCAAGTAATGTCACTATGTCCGTTCGTTCCAATTGTTGAAAACGGGTGATAATTCAAGGTAATCCAAGTAAATTCTAATCAATTTCGTATTACTATTGATGAAAGCCTAAGTGGAAAAGATGTTCCCAAAAGTTCCAAACCCCTTCCTGATAATGCGGAACCATTCTTGCACCCTTTGTTGATTTACGATTGAAATTTTCTATTCTGAGGAAAAATTCGAAAGTCGCGGTTACAGGAAGAAATCGCCGGCTCAAAGGGAAATTCGCCACCTCAGCCGAGTTTTGAGGAGTACACCAAGTCAACAAAATAAAACATAGTGAGATTTGAAAATTACTGGTTCAACACACACAAGAAAGACAGAGAAATTTTACCCCTTGCCGCTGTGTCAATCTACTCCTCCCCACGTCGGCGCACGTATCGCTTTCCTTCCCACGCTGTGCCAATAACGACTTGTATTCTGTTCTCGAATTCTGTACCTATGTTTTAAGGAAACAAATTCCCAAGGATGCTCAAAATCATCATAATAACCCACTGGCCTGGCATCCAAACCTAGCCGTTTTGAACTTTCTTGGAACCATACTAATCCGCAGTGAGCACATCTGCATAGGCTTTCCTGTCCCTTTTTCTTAGCCCGAACTTCCCGAGTGAGCCAGTTAGGGTTTCCCCTTATTCTATACAATTTGTTCTTATGTCTTCCCGTGCAAGTCCGTGAAGGGCAATGGGATTCATATCCTTTCGACAGCATTTGTTCCTTTCCCGCAAAAGGCAATGATTCATCTCTTAGGTCTTTCCCTGTGTTTGTTTACTTAGGAAGCATCTTTGAGATACCAAGGGTTCCTTGCCATTCCAGTTGCACGCCAAATTTGGATTCGTGGTCCCCTATTTTTCCTCTCTTTATAAGAAAAGAGTAGCAAACTCCCTTTTGATGAAGTATTCTGGCCTATCATACCGCGTGAGAATAAAAATGAAAAAATCAGGATAAATTCCTTTGAATAATAGAGCCTCCAAAGGAACGAAAAACTCCCTTGGAGGTTTTATATAGGCGTCTTTTTGGAGCCCCTTTTCATAAGCAACCCCAAAAGGGTGAGTCAGGTTGTTGGGTTAATTAGTACAGGATGGAAAAAGATGACTTAAAAATACTCTTAAATTCATCGGGAGTCAAGGGAGAAATTATTGAGAAATTATTGATTAAATTATTGATTCCGACTCGAGATGTTGAATTCTGTACGAAAATCCGAAAAACAATATTTCAGGGAGTACTAAATGAAATTTCCTTTTCGAGATTTCTGGAGCAGGTTGATAGCAAAGTTTGGCGACTACACCTACAAATGTTGACTCTGGGATAGCTCTTAAAAGTAATGATTTCTGGTTGAAATGTGCATAGGCCGGCCCTTTCTGACCCTATCTCTTTGCACTTTGATTTTTCAGAATGCGTATTCTCGGAGGCCTACCCTATATCAAGTATAGCAAAAGTGAATTAATGAGTCGACTCTATTAAATTCCAGACTCGAAATTTGAAGATCAGAATCTTGCCTCGCTTGTAAGCTTGGTTGTTTTTCAGCCGCTGATGATGGCACAGAAGATCAAAAATCGACTCTTTCCCTTTCTTCGGCATCTGAAACTTCCCCAATTCTTTACTTAACACTACATCTAAAGCCATCCAAATTTTTAACTAAATTATTTTTAGACCAAATTGTCATTCTCATCTTTCGAAATGTTGGCTTCACCCCAAGCACCCTGCATTCATCTAAATCCAAATATGTACCATTCTCAATTACAACCCCCTTCGCTCCAACTTCAGCCGCATGATTAACTGCTTCCTTTAACAATGCAGCCATATAATCGATATTTGTGTGATCCAAAATAAGATATTCAATAATAACAAACTCGGACGCCTTACCCCCCTTAATGATCTCTAATGGGTAATAATTAATAAAACCTCCGATAATACCTTGAATCTCTATTACAGCTGTGCGATGGGTAGGGTGTCCGCAGAAATAATGTTTCAACTCACCCTCTGTCATTTGTACTATAAATTCAGCTTTGCTGTTCGAGGCCCTATTAAATAGTCCTGTAATTCCGCCAAAATCCTTCTCTAATGCATCCCTCACCTGAACTTTATTTATCGCTTCAGCATTCTCTTGGCAATATTTCAGTAATTCTTCTGCTGCAATTAAGAATTGATTAAAACTAAACTGGTATATGTCCTTGACATCCATTTTTGTATATTTTCCAAGTAGATGTCTAAAAAGCTCTGGAACTGACTTCGCTCCTTCAGAAAAAAAGTACATAAAATCGCAATTCGGCGAAAGGTAAAGTTTCTCGATATACCCAGCCGTTTGAAGTAAACAGTTAAACCTCACTTGTGAACCTAAATAAGGTGCAAGCGTCATGTGCGTGACGAGGTAACCCTCTAAAAGATTCCCCGAATAAAGAATTCTATGATGAAGGAAACTACAGTAGGTCACTAGTTCATTTTGTATTTTGCCCCCTAAAAGAAAATTCCTATCCTTATGGGGACCCCCCAAGATCCATTTCAAATAATTTTCATCAAAATTTTGGAATCCCATCTCACCATACTTGGCTGTCCATACCGACATGAGAAAATTCCTAATCTGGGGAATTTCTCCCAAAGTAAGCCTTGAAAATTGCACTGGGTTTTCCCCTGATATCGCTTTTATAATATATATCCGATCTAAAATGCCTCTGGGCCGTC
The DNA here is from genome assembly GCA_963711845.1 of uncultured delta proteobacterium. GTDB lineage: Bacteria > Desulfobacterota > BSN033 > BSN033 > UBA1163 > CAVQFR01. Next base: position 127,527 of record CAVQFR010000002.1, on the reverse strand, counting down.
TGGGCGTGTCGGTTGGCAGAGCCCTTCTGCTTATAGGGTTTCTTTCTGCCCCCCCCTCACGAAGGGTTTAGCTTTATCGGACAAGCCAATTTAATTTTGATTACTTTTTATCTAAAAATGTTGAATTTGCCAATCGATGAAATAGTTGTCTTGCAAAAATTATCTCTTTACGGATTATCGCTTGAAATCTGGTATGACGATCTGTATTCTCGCCTTGATGACAAGGAAGAAAGGGATGAGAGTGCGGGTTGAGGATAACAGTACTCTTCACTTTAAGACCAGCGGTTTAGTTCACGATTACCGTTTCTGATCTGCAGAGTGTTGTCGAGTCGCCGCTCCTGCAGAAGCAGTCGGCGCAAGGTTCTCAACTGGTTCAAAATTCGGCGACTGGTGGTCATGTGCTGACTCAGTTTCGCCAGGTTGGCAGAAACAAGCTGGAGGGCTTGCTTGGTGCGTCCCGAGCGGTTGCCTTCCAACAGTGCGATGTCCGCATTCACGTCACGCCTGGATTCCTCGATCGCTTCGATCAGCAGTTCCACGAACTGCCGCGCGCTTTCGATGTTGTCAAATGGAGTCTCTGGCCTGTAGCTCATGCGCGATCCTCCTGGGCATTCTTGTGTTTGATAAGACCCGCCGCTTTCCGTCCCCTCCTGGAGGGTTAGGCTTTATCGGGATTTAAAACACTTCCTATGTATTTTTCAGCATTTTTCATGCCAAGTTTTCGCTATCATTATAAGTTGTCCTAGTTATGCTGTTTTTCTAAAACTTCACAATTTTGTGCAAGCTAAAACTGGCGGGGGTTTTCACAAAAGTCCCCAATTGCTTCCGCTAAAATCGAAAAAAGTTTTCCACTCCTCATTGATTTCGATTGATTTCGATATGTAATGTTGCATCCAAGGGGAAATTGATAAAAACTCAATTACAGGAAGTTATTCTCGGTCTGTTTGAATTGGGAATAAAAAAAGGCAGAGCCAACCTGACCCTGCCTCGCTCTTTGAAAATTGAAAACCAGCTTAATGTTTAATGGTCATTACCGTCTATTCTTACCGGCTTGAAAAATATGTCCTTGCTATCCACATCATCACGTGAAAGCATTTTTGCCCAATTCATGACAGAGTTTTGTGTTATTCTCGCTGGGTTCTTTCTCCTCTCTGGGAGAATCCCGATGAGCTCATAGCCTTTTGTCTTATTGAATGCGTATAGCTCGTAAACCAACATAAGCCAATATGAGTTTAATACTGCTTTGACCTAAATTCACTTCTTAACCTTTTCCCTTGACACGTTTTTTTATTTGCATTTTCGATGCCGAGTCTCAGCTATCATCATAAGCTCTCATAACCACTCTATCTTTCGCAAACTTCAACATTTTGATGGGAGTCAAAGGGAAAGAGGTTTACACAAAAGTCCCGGATTACTTCCCTGAAGATGAAGGTTTTCCGTTGTTTATTGATTTCGGATCGACCTTCCCCCGATTTGATGGACACGCCTAAGAATTTGTATGATAGGGTAGGAGGAGCCTATGGGGTCGAATCTATATTCCTGGCTTTGTCTATATTTCACGAAAGTTTCCTTATGACCCCAGGCTTTTTTCCATGAAAACGAAGAAATATCTGCGCCGCCACCCCGTTGATTCTTGATCGGAATATGCAAATTTTATGAGAGTTGGTCAACCGAAACTTTCAGAAAGAAAAATTTCAAGGCAGTTTTCATTCAGGATTATTGATTTCCGAAGTAATGGGCGAAGCACCTCACTCAGCGTTTGGTTCTTGGGTGACTTAATCCAACGGCCAAGGTTTGCGCTCCCGATAAAGATTAAGCCGTTCTTGAGCTTCAGCCTTCTTGCCTTTCTCAAGTATTTGCAATGCCTTTTCTTGCCATTTAGTTGCGTTACCAAAGTCGCCAACTCTCGCATAGGAGGCCGCAAGAGTGTCTAAGTACCCCGGATCTTTCCATTCGGACAACTCGCAGGCTTTTAGTGCAAGCAGCACAGCTTTTTCCCCGTTACGGAAACGAGGCACCTTAGCCGTTGCAAAGAGCCATGCAAGGTTATTGTAGGTCTGGGCATCCATTGGATTTATCTCAATCGCCTTATTGAAATCGGAGATCGCCTGCTCATATTGGCCTTTCAGTCTATAAATAATCCCTCGATTGTTGTAGGCCTTAACATACCTGGGGTTTATCTCAATCGCCTTATTGAAATCAGAGATCGCCTGATCATATTGGCCTTTTTCCCCGTACGCAATTCCCCGATTGTTGTAGAACTTAGGATTCCTCGATTCGTTCTGTTTTTGTTCAGTGGTGGCACAGGAGAGTAAAAAGAAAAGAGTGATTGGCAGAATTATCCACGTTGGATTATTTGTCCTATTTTTCAGAGAGGATTTGGGTGTCAGATCTGCACTTTTCACTGGAGCATTATCCGGTCGAAAAAAACAAAAGTTCATCCGTGTTAAGAATAGGCTTTGTCTTACCCCCGGGGGGAGTACTCTAGGGTCGAATCTTTACAGGCTGTTGAAAAACGCCCATCTGCGGCGTTCCCCTCATCCTTCGTCGTTGTAGCGTACATCCAAGTACGCCTCGCTCCTCAGGATTTCGGGCGCCTTGCATCTGGGCATTTTTGATCAGCCTGAAAAAAAAGAGTTTTTCAACAGGGTCTTTATTCTTGGCTTCGTCTATATTTCACGAAGGCTTTCCTTCTCACCCCAGGCTTTTTCGCCTGAAAACGAAGAAATATCTGCGCCGCCCCCTACCTGATTCCTGATTGGAATATATCTATTTTATGAAAATTGGTCAACCGAAACTTTCTATCAACGTCTGTTGGATCAGGGGGGCAATTCTTCAATCGTTAAATTTTCCAAGAAACCCTTTGAATAACTCCTGAGCATTTCGATCATCGCTCAGTCGATCCCTCAATCTCCTTCGGTCCTGGCTCACCGATCTGTCACCCTTCCGGAAAAGCTCTCCTATCTCCGGCCTCTTAGTCCCCACTTTGCTGGTAAAAGAAAAACTCTTGACAAACCATTGGCAGAAAGGTAAACAACCAAAGAATGTGTTTCCGCTCGTCCATTCATGAGGAGGAATTGGATGAAGGGGGGTCATCTTCCGCCGATTTGCTCGAAGAGGATTCGAATCTTATGCCAAATTGGAATGATTGTAGTATCTCTAGTTCCCTTGGTGGTCAAGGATGTTTTTGCAGATGTTCCGACGAGCGGAGAGGCTAGCAGGCCTCAGATCTTATTCGCAAAAAATATGCAAGGAAACAAAATGATTGAAAATGCAAACCTTTACGAGACAATATTCAAGCGGAAATCGGGCAGAGAATACGATCTGACTCCGCTTGATGGGCATACGCTCGCGGAGATTATGGCACGGATGAGCGCCTTAAAGCCCATGTATGATGATATCAAAATCGAAATGAAACTTGTGTCGCAAAAGGATGTTAAGGGTTTATTGTTGGCAAAAGCGCCCCATTATCTTGTAGCATTTTCAGAAACCAAAGATGGATATTTAACGAATGCTGGTTTTATGCTGCAACAGATGGACTTGTTCTTTTCGGCAAACGGTATCGGCAGCTGTTGGCAAGGAATGCCGAAACCGACAAAAGAAATATTGAACAGCTCAAAGCTTGAGTTTGTCATTTTATTAGCTTTTGGTAAGCCCAAAGAAAGATTGCATAGAGAAAGCGTTTCGGAATTCAAGAGAAAACCACTTGGGGAAATAACCAACATTAAGGGCGCAGATGAGTTATTGGAACCTGCTCGCCTTGCTCCGTCTGCAATGAATCGGCAGCAGTGGTTTTTCACGGGCAACGCCAGCACCATTCATGCCTATCGCGCCAAATCAAGCTTTCTAACAGCCTTTATGTTTGAAAAGATGAGCAAGATTAGCATGGGTATTGCCATTTGCCACGTGTGGATAGCTGTAAAACACTTTGGCAAAGAAGTTGAATTCATAAGTGATAAAGAGGCACAAAATAGTCCGCCAGCCGGGCATGATTATGTTATTACCATAAAAATAAAATAAATCCTGAGCTTTTCGATCATCGCTCAGCCGATCCCTCGATCTCCTTCGCTCCTGGCTCACCGATCTGTAACGCACGTTCTCTATATTTCACGAAAATTTCCTTAGGACCCCCAGACTTTTCTTCCCTGAAACGAAGAAAGACCTACGCCGCTAATGTTAATAAAATAAACTTGACCCTCCCCCCGACCGACGTGAAGTCCAGCCCTTATGCCTCCCGCATCTTCATCTTCCAAGTAAACGTAAAACGGGCAACCTCCTCTCCTCCCTTTGAATATCCAACCGTTTTGCACAATACCTCCTGAGGTTCCCTCGTATTTATCGCCTTTTTTATCGTTTCGGCAATGCGATTTCCGTCATTACAGACAAACGTCGTAAGATCCCTGGCTTTGGCGACGAACTCTGCGGAACAATTACCCACAATGATGGAAACAGAAGGGTTGAGCTTATAGGTGTACATTTTAACCAATGCGCCGGTGCTCATTTCCGCCGCCATACCCAATACTGCCCAGAACGTCGACTTAAAAGGATTTTTGTTGAGCCATCGATAAGGAACGGAGACTTTACACGATTCTTCATTTAGTTCTCTGAGTCTCATTCCTATCATGAAGTTCATAGGCACCTGGAAAAGCAGCACGATCTTGAAGAGCATGCGGTTGTTCAACACCCGCTGAACAAACTTCAATTTCTTTTCATCAAATTGAAAATCCATTGCCCTTCCTTGCATAGGCTCTTGTATCGCTCTTGTTGTGACCTACGCGCTACCGCTTCCTTCGTCATCTGGTTTTGGCGTCAAACCTTTGTCCTTCACTTTGCCTATATTTCATGAAAGTTTGCCTCCGACCTCAGGCTATTTTGCCTGAAACGAAGAAATATCTGCACTGCCACCCTTCGGATTGGAATATATCTATTTTATGAGACTCGGTCAACCGAAACTTTTTGAGATGAGTGGAAGAACCACTTGTTTTTTAGATAGTCAGATGGTTTGGATCTTTATATATACTGAGTCATATTTTTTCAAGACCCGACACGAGACCTAGTATAAGGACGAACTCCATAAGAACGAGCATCTCAGGGAAACAATCGAAGAGTTAAAGGAAGACTTGATCAAAAAGCAAAGAAAAAATGCTTCACTACCACCACCTAACACCTTACACCTTTATGTATTGACGCTTGGCACTTAAGACTTTATTACCACCACCAACCCCCAAGCCTCTCTTTCATATCCTCTTCCCACGTCTTCGTCTTCTCATTACAATCCGCCTCATCGACCTTCTTTCCTGATTGCACACCAGGTGCGGCGTCAAAGAACATCTTTAATCTTCCCAACCCGGACTTCCGTCCGGAGACACGATCGTACTTTAAGACATTCCCTACATACTGTGTCATAATATCCTCCCCTGGTTGAGCCGTCTGCGATAGGTTTAATAATACCAATTCTTTCCAGCCTTTTCTCTCCAATCCAGCTTTTCAGTCTTCTCTTTCGGACCCGCTTCGGATGTTTTTTCAAAAAGCAGCCCCACTTTTTCTACCGTGTGCTTCCATCCAGAGGCAAAATCCCGCTTTAAAACAAGCTCTAAATATTGGACCATGGTATCCTCCTTTGATTGGCTTTCTTTGAGTAGTAGAGATTGCACGTTTAATGCCAAATCAAAATATGAGTATAAGTTATTGATATTATTTGATTATTAATAATCTAAAGATACTGGAGGAAGGACTTGAGAGTCAATTTGTGTCACCCATTGGCAATTCCAAACCTCAGAAAGAATGTCCGGAAGAGTAATCCGCAGATTATCGGCACACATTTCAATTAAAGGATGAGAAATAACGTTTGAATGCTGCCGCGGCATTAGCTGCCGGCTGGGATAGATGGTTAGGTACAATGTTCATTGAAGATAATTTCCTCTTTCTTGGACCGAGGCATCGCTTTGATCTGTGCTTCTCGAATAAGAGCTTGGGAATGCGTCAAGCCTTTTTGTTGATATAGCAGCGTGACGGGCAGGCGAGTTCGGGTGTAGGTTGCTCCGCGACCCTCGCTATGTTGCTTGACCCGAGCCTGCACATCTTTTGCTATCCCCGTGTAGAGCGACCCATCCCCGCAGCGGAGGATATAGACTGCCCACTCCTTTCGCCCCTTTCTCTTCATCCCTTGGATCATTCTCAGGTATTTAGTCTCCACATTCCTTCTCTCTATATTAGAGCTTCATTATAGACGATTTTAGGGATTCGAAGTTGCCAATCATCGATTATGGTTTGTAATCTATGCCCTTTAAAAACTTTTTGGAAGTGTGGAAGTAATCCATTTCTTCTGGTGGGTTGTGTATCAAAAACTTGCTTTCTCCCCGTCTTCGTATCTTGATCCATCATGTTTACCATCTCCGAGAACTCCTCCTTGGTGGATATCCCTTCCTCTACAAGCGAACCGGAGTGGAATGATTCTCCTCATCAATCTCTCCACCTGATGGCCTCCGACGAGATCAATTCTCGGCGCACTTGCCGACGTCGCTCCCTTGGAAAAGAAATCGTGATCGCCGTCCATTTCTCCACTTCGCTTTCAACCCAGATCTTTCCTCCCTGCTCCTCCACCACTCTTTTGGCAAAGGTCAGTCCAAATCCCACTCGATCTGGCTGTGTAGAAAAAAAAGGATCAAAAATTCGACCGAGGTTCTCTTTTGCAATCCCTTCCCCATTATCAGAGATGGAGATCCCCACAGTTTCCTCATCCCCCCAGAGGCCTACATTCAATGTCGCCCGCTCTTTCCGCACGGGTATCCGTGTCATCGCTTTCAGGCTGTTTTCGAAAATATGCGAGAGGGCCTTGATCACCAAACCCTTGTCGATGAAGGCACTCCCTTCACTCTTTAAAGCCCCTGGGTCTAAGTTAACGCAGACCCCCTTCTCAGTTGCCACTTTGATAAAGGTCTGGAGCGCTGTGTCAACCACCTCCTGAATCTTTTCCCTTCGAAAAGTAGGCCTCGGAATCAGAACATATTCCTCCACCCGCTGAATCATCGTCTCCAGTCTCCTCGTCTCTCGAACAACTTGATCAAGATAGAATTCGCTCTTTTGAGAGGCTAAGGATGGCTTCAGGAGGCGCTGCGTATATCCTCCTATGGAGACAATCGGGTTTCTAACCTGATGGGCGATTTCTTCCACAATCCTTGCGAGGCTTGCCCAATGCTCCGCCTCCAATCTCTCCCTCTCCATTGTCTTCAACCGCTGAATTTCCTGTAAGGTAAAAGTCAAAAAAACTTCTCCCCCTTCCTTGAAAGAAGCAGTGGAGATGTAGACGAAGATCTTTGTCCCATCCTTCTGTCTTAAAAGGGCCTCTCCTTCAAAGCCGTTTTTGTAAAGAGTAAGATAGACGATGTTCGGAAGAAAATAGGTCAGATCGTCTTCCAAGAAGAGAACCCTAATCCGCTGCCCCTCAATCTGGCCTTTCGCATAACCTAAAAGACGCTCCGTGCACAGGTTGCTGTAGACAACCTTTAAGTGGGCATCGGTGATGATAAAGGCCACTTGAATCAAATCGAGGAGGTCGTGTCTGCTTTTTTTAATCTCAACCATCGTTGATTCCATTCCAATAAGATTGGGGTCAAATCCTTATTCTTGGCCGGAACGTTATATATATCTGGGGAGCGAGGGTAGACTCCCAACGGTAAAATGGAAAAAATATAATACCAGTCTACCCCAAAAAGAAACCTCCTGTTAAGAGTTGAAGTGAGCGCTTCAAAAAAATCTTAGACAGGAGGTTTCCAATGGATGAAGTGAATCGTAACCGGCTGGAGGAATTTCGTCAACTGAGGCAGGAGATCAGGCAATCGGAGGAGCATTTGATCGTGGGGATCGATATTGCGAAGGATCGGCACCACGCTTTTTTCGGGACCGCGACGGGGAAGACGCTCTTGAGGCGACTTGTTTTCAGCAACGACGGGGAGGGGTTTGGAAAGCTTCTGGACCAGGCGGAGGCCCTGCGGGTGCGGCATGGGTTGAAAAAGGTGGTCTATGGGATGGAGCCGACGGGGAACTACCATAAGCCATTGGGAGAATACTTAATCCAGATGGGGAGGATGGTGGTTTTGGTCTCCGGGGTGACGGCGAAGCATAACCGGGAATCGTTGGATGGGCGGTGGGACAAGCATGACGATAAAGATTCAGCCAATGTGGCAGATTTAATCTCCCAGGGGAAATGCTTGTATTACGAGTATCCCCCGGTGGAGTTGAGAGGGCTGCGAGGACTGCTTTCGTTGAAGCGGCGATTAAAGAGACAAGAGCAGAGCTATCGGGTTCGAATTCGGAATCATTTGATTGCCCAGTATTTTCCGGAGATGGATCGGGACTATGAGCGATTGGGGGCGGAGGGATTGTCGATCGTGAGGTGGTGTTTCCCGGCCTCCCATATTACGGAAATAGACGTTGACCCATTTATAGAGCGGGTGACGTCCCGACGGGTCAGGATGGAGAAGAGACGGCGCTTAGAGGCACTCTGGGAGAAAGCTGGAGAGTCGATTGGTTGTGACGAAGTGCCTGGGGTAGACCATGAAGCAAAGATGATGGTGGAGGGGTTGAAGCAGATTCGAGAGATGATCAAAGAGACGAAAGAGAGAATTGAGGAGCTCTGTAACCGATTTCCGGAGTACCCCTTCCTCTTGACGATTCCTGGGTTTGGTTCTGATGTGTCTGCGAAGGTTCTGGGAGCGATAGGAGATCCGGACCGATTTGAGAACCGGAAGCAGGTGCTCAAGCAGGCGGGGTTGGATCTCAGTGCGAACCGAAGTGGGAAGAATTCGGCTCGGGCGATTCCTCAAATCTCGAAACAAGGCAAGGCCGACCTTCGCTATGCCTTGTATCAGGCAGCTTTTATTGCTTCAACGAAGAATCGGGATTTTATGCGCTATTATACGAGTAAGCTACGTGGTCGAGAGAAAGAGAAAGGGATTAATGGGAAGATACTCGTCAAGCTATCGGCTAAAATGCTTCTGATTGCTTGGACCTTGATGAGGAAAAAGGAGGCGTTTAATCCAACTTATCTAAACGCCGAATAAAAACACCTGATTAATTTCGACGAGAGAAGCCCGAGCACGAACGTTGAGGCCTTCATGGACCTCGTGGGGGACAATCCAGGGCCTCTCGCTGAACTTTGAAATCTGAATAAAGGATGCTGGGTGGTCTCGCTTTGGCGGGACATATCGGATAATGATAACGCTGAGATTCAGAGTTCGTGGTTGGCGAGAGATTCGTCGAGTCAGATACGAATCCGTAAAGGGATTCGAAGGGAGGGATGTTCCCACAATCAAACCAATTTTCTAAGTTATTGTTATTATAAAAGATAAAATTTTTTCGTTTCTCTCTTGACAGGGACATTATAGGATGTCCCTATGGTATCTACGCCCGAAATAAGACTGTCTCCAACCTCAATGACAAGTGGTACCCACACAGGGAACGAGGTGACGCTGCTCGAATCACGAATCAGTCTTTACCCGACACGCATCACGCGGGTACTTACAGCGGCCTGACCTGCACCTTGCGCCACTTGATGGGGCCCCCGGCGTACTGAAGCGCAAACGGCCCTTCCGCGAATTTGCCGTGGTTGGCCTTGACGGTGACGACTCCGTTGAAAACGACGGTCAACTCCGGTCCCTTGGCCTTGATCTCGAACGTATTCCACTTGCCGCCTGCCTTATACATGATGGGTACTGGTACAGGAGCGACATCGACGATGGCTCCGGTGCCATACTTGGGGTCTGGGCGCGTGTCCCAGATGTTTACCTCATAGGCATTGGCGGCGGCAATATTTTTGACATCGCTGCACCGGATGAAAATACCGCTGTTCGTATTGGATTCAGCCCAGAACTCGGCACGAATCTCAAAATCCTTGTAGGAGTTCTTTGTCACCAGAAAGCTGTTGCCCTTGGTGGTACTCTGGTCGGCCACGATGGCTTTACCCTCGGCCCGCCAGTTGGCCCCGCCGACACGGTTCCAGTTTTCTAAGCCAGTTTCGCCGTCAATCAGCGTGACCCACCCCGTGCTGAACAACTGGTTCATGCTACTGCAGCCTACAAAGAAAAATGTGACGGCCAGCAATCCGATAGTGATGCGAGACATGAATTTCATGGTGCCCTCCCCCTGGTTGATGGCGATCGAACGATCGCAATGCTTCCAGACTCCGTTTCGCTCGGAGATCGTTTAGTAAGTTGAAGGACTCAGTTTAGGTTGGAGTATATATATAAAAAAGACAATGGTGTGTCAAGGGAATTTTAGAACAAAACCATACGCTTTTCTGGAGACCTTTTAAGTTGAGATCGGGGGCTTCTCGGGGGAAAGGTTGGCAAAGGAGCGTTTTCGCGGGGACGGGACATCGTTGACTGAGTTGAATTACTTCTTGTTTTCTCCGAAGCAGGAGATGGGCAGGATTGGTCATTGACAACCCGGCATAGATTCTGGCTTCCGTCTCTTCAGCAAGATCATCCAGGTATTTGACAGAGCCGTGCCGATCCTTCTCATCATCGATGATCTGCCGCTTTTCAATTACCCGGGGCATAGTGTGGTGAAGGGTTCCTGGAGCACCAAGTCTCGCCTGGCGGGACGCAGACCCTCCTTCAGGGTTCCGGCTTCCGGAATAACCACTCCTATATTTATAGTTATTCAAGCCAGTCAGCAACATCCCCGATTTTCGTATTTACCCTACATCCCCATTTTCTTTTTCACAAGCAACCTGATAACGGCCTCCTGTGAGACTACCTGAGACATTAGGAGTTCATCATTCAAAACGATTTATATAGGATCAAGTGCGATTGCCATACAGGTCACCTCGCTTTAAGGGGGAGGCTTTCCCCCCCCCTTAAACTCATTTACCACCAAATCCAGTATTTCCCGAGGCAGGAGGGGCAGTAGATTTCTCTTTCTTCTTTTTTTCAACTGGTGTGAAACCTTGGCACCGGATAGCCGTACCTTCTAAATTTAAGATGAAAAGCGTGCCCACATAGGGAATGTAATACCAATGGTCAACTATTTTAGCGTCCATTAAGTGAGTACCACCTACTTTACCAAGGGCCTCTTGGTAGGCGTTATCAAACCTGGTGTTCACCATTATTGGAACAATACCCCAAAACAAAAGACCTCCACCTGACCCCTCTACATCCTTTAAGACTTCACATGATTTGGAAAAATCAGCAGGAGGAGTCCGCACAATCAGAGATTTCGAAGCGCATCCAATCATTAGTAACCCCAACACAACAGCCAACATTAGAATCTTCTTCACCCTATTTTACCTCCTTCTTCTGACCGTTGGTCCGGTTAAGGTTAATCGGGTTCACCTCCTTTCGCATTTATTTGCTATGAGGTTTTCCACAGATATTACAAATCTAATGCAGATCTACGATGCAGCCTGCGATAAATAGTCTGTGACAAACTGTCTGCAAAGTGCTATCTGAGAGCCGTCCCTGGGGCTCTTTAAAGGGTCTTTATGAAGGAATTGGCAGGTTGCGTGTGGACTGACATAGACTCTTCGCATCCGCCCCCCCCTTAAAACAGGACAGGAAGTTTGTTTGAAATGGTCAAGTTGGGTATGTTGGTTTTTCAATATTCCTAAAACTTAAGCTTGTCAAGTCATTTTTTGGGTATCTAAAAAAATCCGGAAATCTCCCCGGTATCCCCGCTTTTTATATCTTCTGCCGGCGAGGATAGAGCAATTATTATACCGAGCTCGGGAACTGGGGGATTGTACTGGCTAAGTTTCGGTGATCACAAGGAATCCTGTGAGCTGCAGATGGAGAAGGCCGTCGCCAGAAGGGTGCAACAAGGGTTGACATAACTCCAGCTCTGTTTTGATATCGCTATTAGGATCAATCAATTAGGTTTTGGCGAGGAAGTTGACGACGCAACATAAGTTGCACCCTTCTGTCCTGACCTGTTCTTTTCAAAATCTTGGTAATTGCAGACGTGCAGGCCCCCAATAACCTCGCCCGGCTCCCACCCGTTGTTTCGCTCTCCTTGTTTGACAAATTTGTAAGTAAAAAGATTCTTTTCACAATCTCATTTTTCCGTTGACAAAGGGCTTATCTCCTGTATCATGAACCCAACAACTTCAACAAGACTTTCTCTTTCCGGAGGGGGGTGGTGGATGGAGAAAGACACTTAAAATTTTTCCTATCAAAATTCTGAGTCCTATTCGAGAAGTTACCTCCGTATCTCTATCTGACCTCATAAGGATATTTTAAGGGCCTTCCAGAAAAAAAATTCTACTACGAGTCCAGCCCAATTCAGAGAAAGTCACACATATTGGTCTTCAAATTTTTTCTGCAAGCTTTTCTTCTGGAGAAACTTATGAAATGGAGTTTCCAGAACATCCCCATGCGATAGGCTCCAAGGGAGTTTAATGGCCGCTTGGGGCCTTCATTGTTTTCATTTTCAAAAAAGAAAGGAGGATTCGCTATGTTGCACCGTTATATTGCGGTATTTTTTATTCTCGGAATTGGTATCGCAGGAACTTTTTCTTTGGCTCAACCCTGTTGCGCAGAAACCCTTGTCCAGTCAACGGTGGAAACCAGGCTCGTGGTAGGCCTGCGTGTAGGGCAGCCGGAGGTTCAGAAGTTGGTACCGGCTCCGTGGCAGGTAGCCCCGCCCCCAGGAGGTCCGCTCAAGGACGCCAACTTCATGTTTGTCTTCATTGATCAGGTGCTCGTCCAGGATGCTCAAGGAAAGCCGGATATGGGAGGGATCAATCGGTATGTGGTATTCTCGGTTCCCGGAAAGCATATGCAAACCGGAGAGATGGCCCCCGTCGTCACCGGTGGCTTCACTCCGGATATTCGTAATGTCCCTGGCGCTTATAAAACCGGTGCCCAGGGCACCGTCCGGAGGGAGCAGACGAATAAAGGAACTAACATTGAAGCTGGAGTGAGCGATGACTTCTGGGAAGTCCGAGATACTCGCGGGGGGAGCATCGAGTTGCGGGTGCAATACCAGACGGCCTCCCCTTACGGGCTAAGTCGGAACAAAAAGTATATTCAGCTGTGGAGCCAAGTTTTTTCCGTATCTACCGGTCGGAAACGGCCACGGACGTGCTCAAGAGCATTCCGGCTGGCATAAACCGGGTGCAAAACTACCAATTACGCGTGACTATGCCTGCACTAAAAAATCTGTTTGATGGGAGCGAGCAACTTGTGGGGATTGTCGCCTTTCCCTTGTTCGTGCGTCAGATTTATCTTCCTTAGCGGAAACAAGGGGGAGAGAATGGTCAAAGGCTCTTTAAGATCAGCCGGGACATTTAGAATTGCTGAAATAGGCATTCTATGCATATGAGAGTATGGCTTATTTATAGTATTGTTCACCTGACCCTAATGAACCTTGCAACCTAACCTCTAACCTTCTAGGGTGGAGGATGAGGACTTTCCGAAAGATGCCGATACGATGCCTCCAGAGGGGTATTATGCCCTTTGGAGGAGCCCTTCTTGAATTATTCTTTCATAAATCAAAAATTAGGCGTATTTCGAAGTTGACAATAGGCCTTTTGAAGAAACTGGGCCAGGCTTAAAAGTAGCTCTGGGGCGACGCTTAGAACCTATCCGGAATCCTCTCTGGCCTCCCACAAGAACGAGTATCATTAAAATCTGAACGGAGGTGGTGTCCTATGAGCCAATCGAATTGGGAAGAAGAAGGATTATTATTCAAAAAACGGAACAACATATGTTGAAGCGATCTTAAAGAATCGCTGAAGAAGGAGGGTCAACTATGAAAAGAAATATTAGGAATCTGGTTGTAATTGCGATTATCACCGTCATAGTGCCGTTTATGTTGGCCGCATGTGCAACCACCAGCCCGTCTGTCCCTCAAGCTATAAAGGGTCAGTATGCTGCCACAGGTGAAGGAAGGTGCATTGTCGCACCACTCGGATTCAAACCCAATTTAACACCGTCGTGTACCCAAACGCCACAAGGAACTACTGTGTGTCCATCGCTTACCCAGTCGTGGACCGGTGAGGGAGTTTACTCATTCAATGAAGACGGCACAGGATCTATTACGGCGCTTATTCAGTACGTTGTAGATTCTTTTCAAGGACCTTCCGGATTAGTCCCGCCCAGCGCAGGGGCACAGAAAATGTCGGCCAAACTCCACTACAATGTTACTAAGGAAGGTAAGATAACCATCACGGCGGATCCAGGTACTTACAGTATGGAGTGGATCTCAGGCCCGAATGCTAACAAGACCTATCATATGAACGGTTGGGGAAGAAAGGGTACTGTCGCGCCCGGTGGTAAGATGATAATACTCAACGGTTATTCTACCGAAGTTATGTCCTTCATACCGCCACTTGGAGACTTGCCTCCTGCCGCTCAGGGCGCCTGTAATGGCTCTAATGTTTTGATCTGGCAACATGATTGATATTCATCCGTGTCAGATATCGGAGAGGTGAGGTACGATACCACTAAGGCATCAAGCGTGACAAGGGGAATGGCGCTTGACGACAACGTGGGTTACCACGAAGGCTGTGCCCAATACGTAAATCAAGGAGGCAGGGTCAGAAATGGCCCTGCCCTTTTCGTGCATATTCCAAACTGTAATCTTTGCTTCACAGAAAAGACCCCTATGCTATGTTGGTAGGTGTACTTCCCATTTATAAAGGACGAGAAGGACGTTCATGCAGAGCGTACTTTGCAGGATCCCTGGGGTGGCCGGTTCCTTGGGGGCAAGGACTGGAAGCGAGAGGCAGCTGTCTGAATAGGTTAGATCAAGACATTGCCTTGGCTGGGCACGCCCCGCACGAATGTCTCTGTAGACCCCCCCGCTAGTCCACTCCTCCATACTTTGGTGGACGCGGGTCTCTCCTTTTGTTCCCCATGTTGTACCAATAAGGGGTTGTATTTTGTTCTCGAATTCGATAGAGGGGGGCCGGGACGTTGTTGACTGAGTTGAATTACTTCTTGTTTTCTCCGAAGCAGGAGATGGGCAGGATTGGTCATTGACAACCCGGTATAGATTCTGGCACCCGTCTCTTCGGCAAGATCATCCAGGTATTTGACAGAGCCGTGCCGGTCCTTCTCATCATCGATGATCTGCCGCTTTTCAATTACCCGGGGCGTAGTGTGGTGAAGGGTTCCTGGAGCACCAAGTCTCGCCTGGCGGGACGCAGACCCTCCTTCAGGGTTCCGGCTTCTGGAATAACCACCCCTATATTCATAGTTATTCAACCCAGTCAACAACGTCTCCTTCAATTTTTCAGGGCAAGCCGGCGAGAAGTGGAGCTGTTGTCCCAACCATTTTTGCTATTAGTCTCGACCCCTCTCCCCTTGTGGGTCGAAGATCCCGTTCGCGGGGAGAGGGATGGGGTGAGGGGAAAAATATTGGTAAGATATTGAATGCTTAACAATTGGGCAGCTCTAAAACACTATGTTTGAAATTTGACACACTCCTGTCGTCGCTTTACATTTATATATTGTCAAAGCCAAGGCCTATCATTTAATCAAGTGAGGAGGGAAAAAAATGGAATTGAAAGGAAGCAAGACAGAAAAGAACCTTTTGGCCGCTTTTGCCGGCGAATCCCAAGCCCGGAATCGTTATACCTATTTTGCCAGCGCTGCCAAAAAAGAGGGGTACGAGCAGATCTCCGCCATCTTTCTGGAGACAGCTGAAAACGAAAAAGAACATGCCAAACTCTTTTTCAATTTGCTCAAGGGAGGAGACGAAGAGATCATGGCGGCTTATCCCGCTGGAGTCGTTGGCAATACCACCGACAATTTGAAAGCAGCAGCTGCTGGAGAAAATCTTGAATGGACGAAGCTTTACCAGGATTTCGCTGCGGCAGCCAAAACGGAAGGGTTGGGCGAGGCTTACGAAGCCTTCTCCCAGGTGGCCAAGGTGGAAAAATACCACGAGGCCAGGTACCTGGATCTGTTAAAAAATCTGAAGGAAGGGAAGGCATTTAAAAAGGATACTTCTGTGAAGTGGCACTGCCGGAATTGCGGTTATGTTTTTGAAGGGAAAGAAGTCCCGGAGAAATGTCCGGTCTGCAAACATCCCACGAGCTTACTTCGAAGTTCTGGCGGAGAATTATTAATGATCCATGCTTGCCGAGGGGGAAGTTCCTCCAAGGGATCTCCCCCTCGTTTAAAATTTCCCTATTATCCCTTCCAGTCTCCCTTGTCTTGCATACCAGTTACTTATGCCTTCCTTACCCCATGTCAACCATCTAGGATCATACAGGAACCAGCTTTAGGGATAAAGGCGACCCCCCTTGTAGTAATTCTGGGAGGTACGTTCTAATTCATCGTAAGAGAGGATTTTTTCCGTGCCCTTTATCTTGCCGTGATTGTGTGGCATAATAAAGTATGAAGCGAGAGATGAGTCGAACCTCCATCAGAGTTCTGATCACCTGTATGAGCCTATCGATTTTATTATTCGGCACCGTCCTTTCGGCCTTTGCCCAAAAAACCGGGACCTCCAAAGAACTGGATGCGACGGTGGAAAGATTTCTGGATGAAAACCGGAGGAACTGGCATGACCTGAATGTGCCCTACCAGGACGGTAAAACATTATTCAATTTAATCGTCAAAAACAATTACACAAGGGCGTTGGAGATCGGCACTTCCACGGGCCATTCCTCTATTTGGATTGCCTGGGCATTGAGCAAAACAGGCGGCAGACTGATCACCATCGAGATCGATGAAGACCGGCACAAGACAGCGTTGAAGAATTTCAAGAAGGCCGGAGTGGAAGAGTTTATTGATGCTCGATTGGCCGATGCCCATCAGCTCGTGAAGGAGTTGAAGGGACCCTTTGACTTTGTCTTTTCCGATG
Source organism: uncultured delta proteobacterium (assembly GCA_963711845.1). GTDB lineage: Bacteria > Desulfobacterota > BSN033 > BSN033 > UBA1163 > CAVQFR01. Next base: position 110,715 of record CAVQFR010000002.1, on the reverse strand, counting down.
CCGACAAGGAATGGTATACACAATATTTCAAAGAGGTGGACCCGAAACTGGTCGTGGGCGGCTGCTTTACGGCCCACAACGTGACCGATGGTTTCGGAGATGTAAAAAGATTTCTTAACTATGTCCGGAGCCTTCCCAACTACGAGACGACGATCGATCGCTCGAGCAGTTCAGGCATTTCCATCAGCTATAAGAAGGCAAACGGATCTTCTCCACGATAATCGCCTAGAAAATAATCCCGCAAAATACCTCCTCTCCCCTCGGTGGGAGAGGATAGAGGTGAGGGGGGAGCACGATTTGGACATCCACCCCCGCCGCGCCGTCGCCAAAGCGGCTTGCCTGCACCAAGCCTTCCCGGGAAGACAGGCTATGGCGCGTCGGCGACCTCGCCCTCCCCCATCGAAGGGGGAGGGGACAAATATCGCATCCTCTTCCCTTACTTCTTCGCTTTTTTCTCCGATTTTGGAGGGGGCTCTTCGCATTCGGACCAGGTCCATTCGTCGTTGAGTTTTCTCAAGTCCTCCTGCTGCTGCAAAATCGAGAAGTCGGCATATTGAGGGTCTTTCGTCCGATAGGTCTTTCTCGATGAAGGCAATGGAGTCGTTGGTGGCGTGGATTTGTTTCTGGATCATTTCACACTTTTTCGATTCCCGACGGGCCTCGATCCAGGCCTTCGGGTGAAGGAGAACGCCAAGGTTTTCTGTCCGGCGCGGGAGGCGGTTCTCTGCATTCGGACCTGGTCCACTCGTCGTTGAGTTTTACCAGGAGACGCTGCTGCTGCAGAATCGAGAAATCCGCGTATTTAGGATCCTTCTTTCGATAAGCCTTCTCGATGAAAGCAATGGAGTTTTTAGTGGTAAGCCTCTGTGCATGGATCATTTCACACTTGCTCAACGCCCAGCGGGCCTCAATCGAATGCTCCGGATGAGGTGAAAGCCAGAGATGGTTCTGATAGGCATGATAGAGCGTGATGGAGCGGTTCTCTGAGATATCGATCGAAATGGACTCCATCAACCGCTTCACCATCCCCCGGTCGAGATCGATTCGATTCGATGATCTGTGAAAGATGATCCATCAGGGACATGATCATTCCATCACGGCCCGGGGTACTGTGAATCTCCCATCCTTCCGAACCATCCGGACAACCGCTGTTGTAACACTCCTGGTATCCTGCCCGCACAACGGGAACCCTCTCCCTGAGATAGCGGGCGATCGTTCCCATGACCTTCATCATCTTCTCCGTAGGGGGATAGTTTGTTGGATCGACTCCTCCGGGCCACGGCCTCGACAAAATCGGCAGAGTCCTTACAGAAATCAGAGGTATATTGCTCTTGGGAATAAAAGGGATGTTCTTGAACAGAGAGATACTTCCATTCCCCGTTCTCAGAAACGGGCCATCGAAACTTCACGAGACCTGAGCGGGCGATGGATTCCGGTCTCGCTGAAAAAAAATATCCCAAACTCAGTTTGCGAACCTTCACCGGAAGCCCCGACTCCCAGGTCTGAAGAGGATGGGCGTGGCTTCCGTCGAGGAAGACATGACCGATCAATCCCGTATGGGACTCGGTCAGCAAAAAGAGCGTTCCCGGTGTAACCGAATCGGAAGAAATGCGGACGGGATAGGTGTCGAGGGGTAGGGTTCCTGTCCAGGTCATCGGAAGCAGGTAGCGAAGCGGCAGCACGGAAACGTTCATCCATGTGCCACTCCGGGTGAGTTGGAAGATGTTTCCAATCCGTGGACCAGTGGCCGATCCATCTGCCCTCCCTTGTCGTCGCAGCAGCGGGAAGATGGGCAATCCGGGCATAAATCCATCGAATGGCATAAACCGCATCCGCACAATCCGTGGGGATCTGGTAGCGGATGAAGAAATCCTCCGTAATCGTTTCCTCCACCCATTTTTCAAACCGGCGCTCTTCTTCAACCGTCCAGCGGCGATCGCCGACCTCCCAGACTTGATCCTTGGATTCCCGGACTTGATCGTGTGGATTTCCAAAATTGATTCGTAGACTCATCCAGCACCTGGCCGAGGCCTTGATCCACAGATTCATCCAGCATCTGACCGAGGCATGGAGTGGAGACAAGAACGACCAGCAGGAAAACAAGAAAAGGCATGACTCCATATTAAGAAAGATATCAGAAGATTGTCAACAGAGAGTATGGATTTCTGGAAGGATCTCCAAATCCGTTATAAATAGTTTTCCCTATTTCTCTCCCCCAAGAGACTGCGTCGCACTCAGGGTGAATAAAGATTTCGACGAGACAGATGGTCAGGCTCCTCAGCTTTAGGATGCGGTCATTTTGAGTCGTGGTAAACCAGCTTTTTGCAAATGCAGTCTCTTCATGGGTGGCTTGGCGAAGGACTTGATTTATGAAGTGCTCAGGCTATAATAACAAATCTATTTCAAATACCGTTGGATGTCAGAGGAGGTCTGCAATGAAAAGTTTATTACTTTTTATCAACCTGCTTTCCGGGATCATGGTAGTCTCTGCCCTTGCTCAAGAGAAATTTGAGACGGATATCATTAAGACGTCGGCAGGCGACTTAAAGATCACCTTCATCGGCCACGGCACATTGATGTTCAACTTTGGGGGAAAGGTGATCCATGTGGATCCCTACAGCGACGTGGCTGATTATACCTCCCTCCCGAAAGCCCACCTGATCCTCTTAACCCATGAGCACAGGGATCACCTCGATCTGAAGGCCTTGAACGCGGTCCGAACCGAAAAGACGGTGGTGGTGTTGACCGAAGCCTGTGCCAAGCAGGTGCAGGGAGGAATGGTGATGATGAACGGCGATGTGAAGACAGTGGAAGGATTAAAGATCGAGGCCGTGCCTGCTTACAATCTTGTCCATAAACGGGACACGGGTCAGCCTTTCCACCCGAAAGGGTCAGGCAACGGCTACATCATCACCTTCGGAAACAAGCGGGTCTATGTGGCTGGTGATACGGAGAACACCCCTGAAATGAAAGGCCTGAAGAATATTGACATCGCTTTCCTGCCCATGAATCTTCCCTACACGATGACGCCAGAGATGGTGGCGGATGCAGCAAAGGCCTTCAAACCCAAAATCCTCTATCCCTATCACTTTGGTGAAACGGATACCTCCAAGGTAGTGAGCCTGCTGAAGGGGACCCCGGAGGTCGAGGTCCGCATCCGAAAAATGAAGTAGGACGATTCTTGTTCCTCTAAAGCTAAATCCTTCTCTGTTTCTGCCTTCCGTGGAGTATCCTGAGCTTCCTCATACGATGCCGGAGCGTACTGGGATTTATGCCCAGCAGTTGTGCGGCCCCGGCCGATCCATGAATTTTCCCTTTGGTCATCTCCAGGGCTTGCTGAATGTGTTTTGACACGGCGTCGTCAAGGTTGGAAAAATCATCCTTTCGTGTTGTCAATTTTCCGTGATCCTCATTGTCATCCGGCCAGACGATGTTATCGAAAGTTAGGGGCCGGCCTTTGCTCAGAATCAAGGCCCGCTCGATGACATTTTCCAGTTCCCTTACGTTGCCCGGCCAGGCATAACCCATCAGGGGCGCCATGGCTCCTGGAGCCAGTCTTGGGAGGAGAGGCATCTGCAGTTCCTTCGATTTTTTTTCAACAAAATGATCGACTAAGGCAGGGATATCTTCCTTTCGATCTCTTAATGGCGGGATGGCGATCGGAAAGACATTCAGCCTGAACCACAGATCATCTCGAAATAGTCTTCTCTTGACCATTTCATGGAGGTTTTGGTGGGTTGCAGCGATGATGCGGATGTCTACCTTGATTTGGCCGGTGCCCCCCACCCGATGGATATTCTTGTCCTGCAAGACCCGCAACATTCTGACCTGGGCCTGGAGCGGCAGTTCGCCCACCTCATCCAAAAAGATCGTTCCCCCGTCGGCGCGCTCAAAGCAGCCTCGTTTTTGAGAGATGGCGCCGGTAAAGGCACCCTTTTCATGACCGAAGAGTTCGCTGTCGATGAGGGTTTCAGGAATGGCCCCGCAATTCACCTGGATGAAGGGGCCGTTCTTGCGACGGGACAGACTGTGGATGGCGTTAGCGATAATCTCCTTTCCCACACCTGTTTCCCCCTGCAACAGTACCGGACTGTCCAGAGGAGCGACCTCCCTCACCATTTCCATGACTTCTTTTAAGCCAAAGTCCTCGCCCGATAACATCCCCGGAAAAATGCTGAAGCTTGCCTTGCAGATAGCGAAGGTCATCGGCCATGATCTCTTTGAGTTGATTCACCTCATCATACCGCAGGGCGTTCGACAGGGCGATCGCAAAAGGTTCATACAAGATTGAGAATAATCGCAAATGCTCCTCCGAGTACCGGTCCAGTCCCTCTGCAAACAGGACCAGATTTCCAAGTTTGGTTTCCCTGACGGCCAGATGCATCACCATAATGGAATCGTTCCATCGTCCGGTCCTTTGTACGATGGGTCTTGCGACCGGATCCATTGATACACGATTCCGTATCACGACGGGTGGAAGGTCGGGGTCATCAAGGAACTTCCTTCCCTCGTCATCCAATGGCAGAACCGTATTGAGTCTAGCTGGCCTCTGTGGGAGTGGCGATGGCAATGGTCCTTAACGCACTCAATCCTCGATCATAAAGATTGAGCTGGAGTCTATCCGCCGGCATAAAGGACCTTAGGAAGATGAGACAATCCTGCATGGCGAATTCAAAATCGAGATTTCCGCAAATACGTAGAGTAGCCTGGCGGAAGAACTCATTTTCGTCGATCATCATATTTGTAATTCCTCATGAGTCGAAAGAAATTAAGAGATGCTATTATTTATCATATTTGACAATTTAATGCAAAATCGTCTAATATGACAGGGAATCGGTCATATTTAACAAATTTGAAACATCAGTATTTTTAAGTGTTTGATATTACAATATAATTTTAGTGGCACATTTTTCGCAATTGTATTAGGGGTGGGTAGACGTCTACATCGCCGTCAATCCATGATCCGGACATCCCATTTCTTCATGTCTAATCAAAATTCCAAACCTTGATTTCTAAAAGAAGCACTATACCCACGTTATGATCACCGAAGAACAGAAGCATTACATGGAATTGCAGTATGAACATGAATGAGCGCCAGGACGGAGTGAAAAGAACGAAGAAGATCGCTGTTGAGGAACACTGGGCGAATCAGGAGCTGACCGATCTACGGACCGACTGGGGGAAGAGAATGAGGTACCCCACCACCGTCGATCCAAAGGCCATCGGATACTCCTTCCCTAGGGCGCCGGACTTCGAGAAATTCCGCCTCCCCTTTATGGACGAATTCGGCATTGCCGTGCAGGTCATTTCAACAGGCTCTCCCGGCATTCAGGGGTACGCCGACGCGCCGACTGCCGTCGTCAAGGCGAAGCAGATCAATGATGCACAGGCGGAGATCATCCGGAAGTACCCCGGCCGCTTTGCGGGTTTTGCGGGCTTGCCCACCCAGGACCCGAAGGCTGCTGCCGACGAACTTGAACGATCGGTGAAACAACTTGGATTCAAGGGCGCTATGATACAGGGCAGCACCCACTGGGAGTACCTCGACGAACGAAATACTGGGTGATCTGGGAGCGGGCAGAAGCCCTCGGTAGTGCCCATCTACCTGCATGTCCAGGAGCCTTCGTTTGATTCTGCAAAAGTATATGCAGGACACCCCGAACTGACAGGGGCCACATGGGCCTGGGGGGTCGAGACGGGCACTCATGCGCTCCGTGTCATCAACGCCGGGGTTTTCGATGCATTCCCCAAGGCTACATTGATTCTGGGACACCTTGGTGAATCCCTTCCGTATCTTCTTGGCCGCCTGGATGAGGGGTATGTCATGGCTGCCAAGAGTGGCAGAAAGCTGCAGAAACCGCTTTCCGAATACATCAGGAGTAACATTCTTGTTACGACGAGCGGCCTTTACAGACCGGAAGCGCTGCTGTGTGCGATAGCCGCCATGGGCGAGGACCGTGTCCTCTACTCCATGGACTATCCCTTTGTTCATCCCAAGGCTTCCATCGACTGTTTCGAGAGCACTCCAATGAGCGATGAAGTGCGAGAGAAAATAGCACACCTGAATGCTGAGCGATGGTTAAGCCTTCCCCGGACTTGATCCGGGGCTTTAGGGAGACATGCCTGCCGGACGGCGAAATCCCGTGACCGGATAGTGAGAAGGAGGCTAGTACCCTTTTTGAGAGGAAGAACCACTTTAATCTACCGATACAGTTCCACCCCGGAACGATGACGGGTGGAACCCGGTTTTTGAATAAGGAAAAGTTCCGGAGAAAGGGGGTGTTAACTCTCAGGAAGAAAGAAAATCAAATCTCGGATGAAGGGCTGTAATCATTAATTAAACAATAATACGAAGGAGGCATGTCATGATGAGAAAGCGATTGATCGGAATTACGCTGTGTGTTTGTCTGATGCTATTGGTGGCTTTAGTACCTGCGTATGCTCAGCCGGCAGCACCCAAAGCGATTAAGATTGGTATTATGATTTCTCTGACAGGGCCCGATGCTGCAATCGGAAAGCCGGCAAAAGACGGATACGAAATGGCAGCGGCAAAAATCAATAAGGATGGTGGTGTTTTTGTCAAAGAATTTGGGAAGAAAATACCTCTTGAAATTTCAATCCTGGATATGGAGACCAACCCGGAGAAGGCGATCGCCCGAGCGGAAGCATTCAATCAACAAGGCGCTTCTATTGTCTGCGGCACGACCATGATGAGTGGGTCTTCCGATGTCTTTGAAAAGAATAAGTTACCTGCCATCACCTCATTGGTGACCAATGTCGCGCTTTGGGAGAGGGGCTTTAAGTACTATTTTGGTCTCAGTAAGCTCAACGACGGGATCGTCAATGCAGTCTTCGGTGCCTTCGGAAAAATCCCCAAGGACCAAAGGCCAACCAAGTGGGCCATGTGGCAAGAGCAAACCGATTGGATCGCTGAGATGTTCAATCTCGCGAAAGAGAAAGCGGCGGCAGCAGGGATTACCTTCGTATCCCATAACAATTATCAGGTGCTAACTCCGGATATGAGCAAGCTCATCCTTGAGGCAAAAAAGGCCGGTGCGGAGGTAGTCTTCTCTGGGCCCGTCCCTCCCGATTGCATTACGATGCTTAAGCAGATGAAGGAGCTTGATTATAATCCGAAAGCCATCATTATGATCAGGGGGTCCGACGATCCGGTCTGGGTGAAGATGACAGGCGCCATGGGTGATTATGTCATCGGATGCCCTGACTGGCATCCTGCGCTAAACTACCCCGGCGTGAAGGAATTGAATGCCGAATACAAGGCCAAGTTTGGAACGGATACTCACATTGTTGTCGGGAATGCCTATGCCTCGATTCAGGTCGCAGCCGCGGCGATTGAGAAAGCCGGCACGCTGGACAGAACGAAAATCAGGGATGCGATTGCCAGCATTGATGTCCCGACTGTTTTTGGACAGATCAAGTTTAATGAGAAATGTCGGCGAATCAATGCTCCTCTTGTCGTTACCCAATGGCAGAAGGGAAAGATGGAGATGGTCTGGCCGGATGACATGAAGTCAAAGGCGATGATTTATCCCCGACCAAAATAGCATGACAATCCGGAGCAGGGAACGCAGATCTGCGTTCCCTACTCCGGGAAGCACCAAATCTTAAAGCACCAAATTCCAAATAAGGCACGCCTGCCTACCGGCCCCGGTCCCGCACGATCAATAGACCGAGGGCGGGGCAGACAGGAATGAACAAAATCTAAAATAAAGTCGTTTGGGTTATTGGAAGTTGGAGATTGAAGTTTGATATTTAGGATTTTAGGACATGAAACTGCTTGAGTTAGACAACGTATCGAAAGCTTTTGGCGGGGTGATCGCCGTTAACCGGGTGAGCTTTCATCTTAACCAGGGAGAGGTGCTGGGACTGATTGGTCCTAACGGAGCGGGCAAGAGCACGCTGTTCAACGTCATATCGGGGATTTTCAAGCCGAACACAGGTACGGTGAGGTTCAATAATAAAGATATCACCGGGATGGCTCCTTATAAGATATGCGAGAGCGGCATCGCCCGGACCTTCCAGTTGGTTAAACCTTTCAGCCGGTTGACTTCGCTGGAAAACGTGATGATCGGAAGGGCTTACGGCAGCCATCCAGCCCGGGATATAAGAGAGGCCCGTATCGAATCAGAGCAGATATTGGCTTTTACCAGCCTGGCAAACAAGCAGACAAGGACAGCGGGCATGCTTAGCCTGGTGGACCGAAAGCGGCTGGAAATTGCCCGAGCCCTGGCCACCAAACCCAAGTTGCTCCTATTGGATGAGATGATGGCGGGTTTGAACCCAGCAGAGTTGGATGACGCCATCGCGCTGGTCAAGGCCATCAGAGATTCCGGCATCACCCTCATCGTTGTGGAACACGTGATGAAAGTGATCATGGGGATTTCGGACAGGATCATTGTGCTGAAAACCGGGGAGAAAATAGCAGAGGGGTCCCCTCAAGAGATCGTCTCCAATCGCGAGGTTGTGAAGGCCTATTTAGGAGGAGAAGTCTCGTGTTGAAGATTACCCATATCGATGTCTATTATGGTGACCTTCAGGCGTTATGGGATGTCTCGCTGACGATCGGAGAAGGGGAAATCGTGACGCTAGTCGGTTCCAATGGCGCCGGCAAGAGCACCGTCATGAATACCATCTCGGGATTGCTCAAAATACGAGCCGGATCCATCGAATTTCGTGGGGTTCGCCTGGACAGCTTGCCTGCACACTCGATTGTAGAACATGGCATTTCCATGGTTCCTGAGGGAAGAAGAATATTTCCGCAGATGAGTGTCCTGGAGAACCTGGAGATGGGTGCTTCGATTCACGCAGCGCGCAAGGTAAGGCAAAAAACGCTCAAAGAGATCTATGAGGTCTTTCCGATTTTGGGAGAGAGAGCCAAACAAAGGGCGGGGACGCTGAGCGGGGGAGAGCAACAGATGTTGGCCATCGGCAGGGCCCTGATGTCACAACCGAAGGGTCTCCTCATCGATGAAATGTCCCTGGGCTTAAGTCCCCTTGTGGTCCAGGAGCTCTCCCGTGTTATTCAAAGCATCAATAAGCAAAACAACCTGACCGTTTTCGTTGTCGAGCAGGATGTGCCACTGGCTCTATCCATGGCTCACCGTGGTTATGTGATAGAAAATGGGCGTATTATAGACGAGGGTGACGCGAAGTCGCTGTTATGCAGTGCACGTATTAAAGAGGCCTATTTGGGGGCGGCGTAGAGAAGAGGGAAGTGGGTCTATGGAAATCGTATTCCAAACGATGGCCAATGGCTTGTTGGTCGGGGCTCTCTACGGGCTGGTCGCGCTTGGGTTTGCTCTGCTGATGGGCGTCATGAAATTCCTCAATACGGCTCATGGGACATTCATCATCCTGGGTGGCTATCTGAGCTACTGGCTCCTGGAGCTTTGGGGGATCGACCCATTCCTTTCGCTACCCTTGGTCGTCATGGCCATGTTCCTTATCGGGATCGTCTTCTATAAGCTGGCTCTTTCGCCCTTGCTGAAATTACCGAACATCGGAATGCGAATTAACAGTTCCATGCTGATTACCTTTGGCTCGATCTGGGTCCTGGATAACACGATGACCGTGCTCTGGACCCCTGATGTCCGAAGTATCATGACCTCCTACACCGGACAGACCTTAAAGCTTCTCGGCGTTAGATTCAGCCTCACCGGTCTCGGCGGGGTGGGGGTTGCTGTTCTGGTGGCATTGGCGCTCTATTTTATTCTCAGCGGGACTTATTTTGGCAAACATATCCGGGCGGCGACACAGGATGCTGTCGCAGCCAGCCTGTGTGGAATCAATGTTCAACGTACCTATTTATTTTCATGTGGCATCGCGATCGCGCTGGCAGGCGTGGCTGGGATGGTGGTCGTTTCAAGTTATTCCATCAGTTCGACCGCCGGCATCGGTTGGTTATCCTCAGCGTTTGTGGTCATGGTTCTTGCGGGTGAAGGAAACATCAATGCCATTATTCCTGCCGGTATGCTCCTGGGGCTGATTGAGTCGGCAGGTCTTCTGGTGGTGGGGGTTTCGTACCGCCAGGCGATCGCGCTGATCGTCTTTATCATCGTCCTCATGATCAAACCCCAGGGATTGTTCGCCAAAAAGGAGTATGGATCCTGATGAATTGGAAGAAACTGTCCATCCTCGGGGTTTTGGTCATGGTGTTTCTGGTTCCTCCTTTGATTTGGGATATCGGAACCAGTGTCCTGAATCTGCTGATCATGCTGTTTATCTATATCATCCTCGCTCAGAGCTGGAACCTGATGGGAGGCTATACAGGACAGATTAATCTGGGTCTGGCTGCTTTCTTTGGTTGCGGGACGCTGGTGACGCATTTCATCTGGAAGGCTGGGGTCCCCTTTTATCTGGCGATGGCAGCAGGTGGAGTCGCTGCCATGTTGTTGGCCGTGATGATTGGCTTGCCTACCCTAAGGTTGAAAGGGATGTATTTTGGCATAGGGACGTTCGCATTGGCAGAGGTGTGCCGAATCGTGGTGGGGAGCACTTTCCATCGGATGCTTAAGATGCCCAGCTCCTATGTTGCTTCCTATAGCCTTGTTTCCCGTTATTACGTTGCCTTTGTCGTAGCCGTCCTGGCAGTCGTCATCGTTTACCTGGTGACGCATTCTAAGCTGGGACTGGGAATGGTTGCGGTTCGGGACGACGAAACAGCAGCCCAGGTGACCGGTGTCAACACGTTCAAATGTAAGGTGTTGGCATTATTCATCAGCGCACTGTTGGCTGGACTGGCCGGGGGCGTCTTCGCTTACTTGCGGCTCTCCTTCCATTACATCTTCATGATGTTCAGTCCCGTCTGGACGTTTGAACCCCTCATGGCAGCGATCATCGGCGGTGCCGGCACATTAGCGGGACCGATTATAGGCAGCGTTTTCCTGGTCATCCTTTCAGAGATCTTTGCGCTTAAATTGGGAGAAGCACATCTCATCATATTCGGGTTTCTGTTCGTTCTGGTCGTGATGTACTTCCCCTCCGGACTGGTCGGGTCTGTAGACCGAATTCGGCAGAGGATAAGTGGTGTTGGCCGGAGGATATCTCGGGATAGATGAATCTGAAAGGAAAACAGATTGTTTTCTTAATGACAACAAAAGGGGGGTTGAAGTGATTCCAAAGAAAAAGATTATCGGCTTATCATGCGGAAGAGTGAACGGCAACAGTGAAATTCTCTTAAAGGAAGCTCTGATGGGAGCGGAGGAGATCGGAGTCCAATCGGAAATCATCCGTGCCATGGAGCTGAGAGTCAAACACTGCACGGGTTGTGAAGCCTGTTCCATGGCGATGGCCCGAGGAAAAGAATCAAGATGCGCGATCAAAGACGATGATGTCGAGTGGATTCTGGAAAAGGTCCTGGTGGAGGATTGCGGTCTCATCGTCAGTACCCCGGTCTATCATTTAAGGTCCAATGGATGTTTTGAGATCATTAATGAGCGAATGCTTCCAACGATGTTCAGGAATCCGGGGATTCTGAAAAAGACAAGAGTGGGAGCGATCATTTCTGTTGGCGGGGGGGAGCCCGAATGGACCCCCTTAGGGTCTCACCTCGGCCAATATTTTTGTCCAACATACCCGAAAACTGGTCGATCAAATCCAGGTGAATTTCGTTGGACGGCCCGGCGCAGTTTTAGCGAGACCGGAGTACCTCGAGCGAGCCAGGGAATTGGGACGAAGAGTTGCCAGGGCAATGATGGTACCGATTGAAGAGGTGAAATATTTGGGCGAAGACAAGGACGTTTCTTGCCCGGTCTGCCATTGCAACGTCCTGCAGGTGTTTGAGAAATTACCGGATGTGTACTGCCCGGTATGCTGGGTCCATGGTGTCCTATCTGCCGAGGGAGGCAGAATGAAGGTGAAGTGGAATGAAGAGGATGCAAAGCATCCCCGGTTTTCCGAAAAAGGGGTTTTCACGCATCTGGAATTGATCAAAAACCTGCAGAAAAAATTCTTTACAGAAGATCAGGACAAAGTCAAAGCACTGATGCCGAAATACGTCGCATACGGGAACATTGTAAAACCCTAATCTCAACACCTCACCGAATGTCTGTCATCTCACTTACCCGATTCTGCAAGGAGGAGGGAGAATCGGTGGGAATCAGTTTCCAACCCCCTCTCCATGAAGGGGGAGGTTAGGAGTCGGATGCCGACTTTGTTAGCAAGCCAACTGATAATGCTTTCTTCGGTAACCCGTTCATGGACTTATAAATAGCTCTCAATGGAATTCAGCCCATGTCTTAAACCTCAGGTGAGAATAGCCCTTCGCAATTGCGGTGATATCGACCCTGGAAATATCAATCACTATATCGGCCGCGGCGGGTACAGCGGACTTGTCAGGGCTCTGAAGATGGCTCCTGAAGAGGTGATAGAAGAGGTGGGCAGGTCCGGGCTCAGGGAGCGAGGCGGGGACGGATTTCCCGCGGGAAAGAAGTGGCGGCTCAGTTTTGATGCACCAGGCAGTGAGAAGGTTGTGATCTGCAATGCCGCAGAAGGCGACCCGGATTCTCTCACAGCCCGGACCCTGCTGGAAGGTGACCCCCATTCAGTCTTAGAGGGGATGGTCATTGGTGCCTATGCCACTGGGGCCGGCCTGGGCTACGTTTTTGTTAATGCTGAGGATGCACTGGCCATTGTCAGGCTTAAGTCCGCTTTGAAGCAAATGGAGGATCACCGGTTTCTGGGGGATCATATCCTGGATTCCAACGTCAGCTTCCATGTGGACGTCAGGGAGACGACGGGCAAACTCGCCTGCGGCGACGAGACTTTCCTGATAAACGCTATAGAAGGTAAGCAGACCATGCCTTTCGTTTGTTCTTCTCGCCCTCCCATATCAGGGCTGGGAGGTAAGCCGACCCTCATCCATCAGGCAGAGACCTGGGCCCATGTCTCTGCTGTCATGGAAAAGGGCGCAGAATGGTACGCTGGCTTTGGCACCGAGCAAAGCAGGGGAACCAAGGTCTTTACTTTATCCGGAAAGGTGATGCATCCCGGGCTGATTGAAGTTCCCATGGGCACTCCCCTCCGTGAAATTGTTTATGACATCGGAGGAGGCATCCCGGATGGCAAGGCTCTAAAAGCAATGCAGATCGGCGGTCCCACAGGCGGTTATCTGCCGGCCAGTTCCTTGGACCTGCCCGTTGACTATGAGCATCTGTCCGCTGCCGGGACCCTCATGGGGTCCGGGAGCATTCTGGTTATCGATGGCGATGCCTGCATCGTTGATCAGGCTAAATGCTCCCTGTCCTTCATCCAGAATGAATCATGCGGCAAATGCGTTTTTTGCCGTGAAGGCACGATGCAAATGGCAGAAATTCTGACGGACATTACCGAAGGCAGGGGAAAAACTCACGATATCGACCTGCTGTTGGAGTTGGGTGAAGGTCTTAAATTGGGGGCTCAATGCGATCTGGGCAGAACAGCGCCCAATCCGGCCCTCACCGCGATCCGGTATTTTCGTGAGGAACTTGAAGCGCATATCAAGGAGAGAAAGTGTCAGGCGCGGGTCTGCAAAACACTTGAGCCGTCGACGTAGACCTGGGGAGAGTGATGCAGCACCCTCAAATCCTAGGCCAGTGAGGATTACGGGGTTAGTCCTGAGAAGGAGAAAGAAGAATGCAGAATGTGAAGACGGGTGTGGATGAGCGGATCGAGGTCCTCTTCCGTAAAGCGGCACCCATCGACGTCCCGGAAGCCCGTTATCCGGGCTTCAAACCTGGCACGACGGTCCTCCCGAAGGGCTTCGTCCAAAAGAAAGGAGCACTCCCCCTCCCCTGCGATATAATCTTTGAGCGCGACGTTGCTGTGACGCTACGCGATGGCACGATCATCTACACGGATATCTTTCGTCCCGTCGGTGGTGACCCATCTGCCGGCGATCATCGCCTGGAGTCCCTACGGGAAGGAAGGAGGACTGACGCTTCTCGACGACTTTCCTTTCCGGGCCGGTGTGGCCAGGAATGCGGTCTCGGAACTGCAGAAGTGGGAAGGTCCTGACCCCGCCTACTGGTGTCACCATGGTTACGCGGTCGTGAACCCCGATGCTCGCGGTGCCTTTAGTTCGAACGGAGACATCCACTTCTGGGGTACGCAAGAGGGCCGGGACGGCTACGATGTCATTGAATGGGTGGCAGCCCAGGAGTGGAGCAACGGCAAGGTCGGGCTGTCGGGCAACTCGTGGCTGGCCATTGCCCAGTGGTTTATCGCAGCGGAGAGACCTCCCCATCTGTGCCGCGATTGCTCCCTGGGAGGGGTGGTCCGATGCCTACCGGGAAGATGTGGGTCGTGGCGGTGTGCAGGATTTCGGATTCTGCGAACGCATCGCCTCGAAGATGCGCGGGAAGAATCGTGTCGAGGACGTCCCCGCCATGATCCAGAAATATCCCCTCATGAACGCCTACTGGGAGGACAAGATCGCCAAGTTAGAGAATATCGACATTCCCGCCTACGTTGTTGCAAGCTGGACCGGCATGATGCACGTACACGGGACCCTCGACAGTTTCCAGCGGATTCCCTCCAAAGAAAAATGGCTTCGCGTCCATAATACCCAGGAATGGCCTGATTATTACGACCCTAAGTACACGGAAGATCTGCGTCGCTTCTTCGACCGCTACCTGAAGGGTATCGAGAACGGCTGGGAGAATACCTCCCGGGTGCGCCTGTCGGTCCTCGACCCCGGCGGTGTCGATGAGATCAATCGTCCCGAGAACGAATTTCCCCTGGCCCGGACAGAGTACAAGAGTCTCTACCTCAACGGACGCTCGGGGACGCTCTCTTCCAACCCAGTGACAGATGAGACTTTGGTGCGCTATGCGGCTGACGATGGCAAAGGAAAAGCTGTCTTCACCATCAGGTTTGATGAGGATACGGAACTGACCGGATACATGAAGTTGCGCCTCTGGGTGGAGGCAGTCGGCTCGAACGACATGGACCTATTCGTCAAGGTCCAGAAGCTCAGCAAAGGGGGCAAAGTCCTTTCCAGCCCGGTCATTGTCCCGGCCAATCCTGTTGCCCGGACGATGGTCAATCTCCTCTGGTCGTTCGGAATCAGGAAGCTATCCTTTCTCTTCTTTACCGGTCCTTCCGGGAGACTGCGGGTCTCTCACCGTGCACTCGATGCGGCACGATCAACCCCATCAGAACCTTATCTGACACACCGCGCTGAAGAGTTTCTGAATCCCGGGCAGATTGTTCCGGTGGAGATTGGAATATGGCCTGTGGGCATGCGCTGGCATGCCGGCGAGCAATTGCGCCTCATGATCGCTGGGTACAACCTGACGCCGATGCCAATGGCCGGGATCAAGCCGCCTGAGCTGCGCAACAAGGGTGAGCACATCATCCATGCGGGTGGTAAGTACGATTCACACCTTCTGGTGCCGGTGATTTCGAAGGGCTCGCCTTTGGGAGGAGGTTAATTGGCGATAGGCCTGGGCGTAGATATCATCACCCTCAGCAGAATGAAAGACGTATTGGACACCGGCGGCAAGGTGTTTATGGACAAGGTATTCACGCCGTGGGAGCAGGAGCGGGCTGAAACCCACCCTGACCGCGTGGCCTATCTGGCAATGACCTTTGCTGCCAAAGAAGCCATCTTTAAAACGTTTGGAATAGGCTGGGAGACAGGCGTCCAGTTCAAGGAAATAGAGGTCCGGGACGGGGAACATGGAGAGCCGATCCCTGTTCTCACAGGAAGATTTGCTGAGCTTGCATCCGAACGTGATGTCTCCCGTGTGCTTTTGAGCCTCTCGTATGATGGCGACTACGCCGTAGCGGTAGCCACTCTATCAAAATGAGAGATTTCTGAAAAGGCCAGAAATCTCTGGTTACAGCGATTATGAAACGATTACAACGAAGCAACCCCTCCCTTCCTCGTAACTCCCCCCGCCCCCTCTTATTCTAAGAGGGGATCATTTGATTCCCCCTTTAAATTAAGGGGGGATTTAGGGGGGTTATATTGGGAGGTGATGGGTTAATCATCTTAGAGAAACTGTGAGTATCCCTTCAACCAGGAGAGACTTGAAATGCCTACGGATGTCATGGAGCAATTGCAGCTTAAGGCCAGGACCAATCTTCAAAGGGTTGTGTTTCCTGAAGCCAGCGAGGAGAAGATCCTTCGTGCGGTGCGTCAGGTGCGGGATATGGGCATCGCAAATCCCATACTCGTTGGGGAACCCAAGGCCGTATCCGTTTTAGCGGGAAGCATCGGGATATCGCTTGATGGGATCACGGTGGTTGACCCCACCGATTCAGGAAAGGTCGAGCAATTCGCCGGCGGGTATGCAAAGATCAATCCGGACTTCCCGGCTTCGGCTGTCAAGCGCATGTTGAAAAATCCGCTCTATTTCGCGGCCATGATGGTGAAATTAGGCGAGGCGGACTGTATGGTGGCCGGACTGAGCCATACGACGGGAGAGGTGATCATGGCCAGTGAGATGATCATCGGATTGCAGGAAGGCATCTCGACGGTCTCAAGTACGGGCATTCTGTCCATCCCGGGCTATGACGGTCCGGAAGGCAGCCTGTTGGGGATTGCCGATTGCGCTGTCTGTCCGGCACCCGATTCGAAAGAGCTGGCCGACATCGCCATCTCGACGGCCGACACCTTGCACAGACTGCTGGGCTGGGAACCACGGGTGGCTTTGTTGTCTTTCTCAACAAAGGGCAGCGCCAGCCACGAGCGCGTCGACACGGTGCTGAAAGCCCTGGAGATGGTGCACGAGCGCAGGCCGGAGCTGCTCATTGACGGCGAGCTTCAGCTGGATTCCGCGATCGTACCGGAGGTAGCAGCCAGGAAGGTGAAGGGCGAAAGCCCGGTGGCCGGCAAGGCGAACATCCTGATCTTCCCGGATCTCAATGCCGGCAACATCGGGGTGAAGCTTGTCCAGCGGTTTGCCAAAGCGGTGGCTTACGGGCCGCTTCTGCAGGGCTTTGCCAAGCCGGTAAGCGACCTGTCCCGGGGCGCGCCCGTGGAGGAGATCGTAGGGGCGACCACGATGGTGGCAGTACGGGCACAGAACAGGTAAAGCCGTGTTGAGTGTTCAACACAAAACGCAATAAAACATCGCTGTTTTTCTGCATTTTATGTGTATTCTGCAGTTCGAATAGGATTTGATCTAATTGTAAATACGAGGAGTACTCATACGTGCACAAGAGATACAAAATCTTTGCGATCAATCCAGGTTCCACCTCAACCAAGATAGCGCTCTTTGAAAACGATACAGAAGTCTTTTCCGTCAACGTCTCTCATGACGCGGCCAGGCTCAAAGAGTTTCGCGAAATCAGCGACCAGTTTCCGTATCGTAAGGAGACCATATTGAGTGAGCTGGCTAAAAAGAGCATCTCCCTGAAAGGAATAGATGCCTTTGTCGGCCGGGGCGGCGGGCTGGTCGGTCTGGAAGGTGGAACCTATACCATCAATGAAACGTTGCTGTATCATGCCAGAATTGGCTTTACCGTGAAACACCCGGCCACGCTCGGCAGTCAGCTGGCCTATGACTTTGCATCGACCTATGGCGGAAAAGCCTTCGTTGTCAATCCGCCCGACGTCGATGAGTTTCAGCTCGTGGCACGGGTCAGCGGACTCCACGATGTCCCCCGCGAGAGCAGAGGCCACCCTCTCAACCAGAAAGAAGTCGGAATTCGCTATGCTGCAGAGATCGGTAAGCGTTATGAGGATCTCAATCTGATCATCTCCCACATCGGCGGCGGCGTAACGGTCACAGCTCACAGGAAGGGTCGTATGGTCGATTCCACCGACGTCATCAACGGCGATGGCCCCATGGCTCCCACCCGCGCAGGTGCGATCCCGGCTGTTGCCATCATCAAGATGTGTTATTCGGGAAAATATACGGAAAGAGAGATGTATGACCGCATCACCAAGAATGGCGGTCTGGTCGATCATCTCGGCACCGCCGACATCCGCGAGGTACAGGAGCGCATCAAAAACGGCGATGCCTATGCAAAGCTGATCTACGACGCCATGATTTATCAGATCGGAAAGAACATCGGTGCTTATGCAACGGTATTAAAAGGTGAAGTGGATGCTATTCTACTGACCGGCGGCATTCCTCACGATGCCTATCTGGTCGAGAAGATCACCGATATGGTCAAGTTTATCGCTCCGGTCAAGGTTTATGCGGGGGAGTTCGAAATGGAAGCCCTGGCTGCAGGCGCTCTCAGAGTGCTGACTGGGCAGGAGAAGCCTAAAACGTATACCGGAACACCGGTGTGGAACGGTTTTGAAAAATAGGGAATGCCCCATGCCCGGAGGGCACCATCGAATCATGAAAATGACCAACACTCCTCCTCCCTCTGACGGGGGAGGATCGACCCTGCACCACGTAGGGTGCAGGACAATGCCCTGAACCTCACATGGTTCAGGGGGTGGGGGTGCAAACGATACGTTTCCCCCCTCACCCCCGCCCTCTCCCATCAGGGGAGAGGGAGATAAGACGCTATTCTCTAACCAAGGTTTATGGGTATCCTCAAAGACCCAAATACGGAATAGAAAAGGAGTAAACCAGCAATGGGAGTAAGAGAAGAGGTATTGGAGAAAATCATTCAGAGAGCTGCGCTGCTCTTCAAAAAAGACCCCGGCGAATTAAGTCCGGACACGAGGTGGGTAGAGGACCTCAAGGCCAAATCGGTCAATTACGTTCAAGTCATCGCCGTATTGGAGGCTGAGTTTGACGTCCAGATCAATTTCATGGAGTTCAGAAGGAAAAAGACCCTGTGCGAGGCCGCTGAATTTGTCGCCCAGCTTTGCGGAGGCTGAAAAAACTATCGTCACATACGTGAATCAATGTAAAATAAAGACCTTCGGCAAATAAGGAGGATAACTATGTTAGAAGTAAACGCTGCAAGAATAACCAAAAAGGAGAAGATCGGCGGGGTAGAGTTTGAGACCGTCTACAGAAAAGCCAGAATCCCAGTTCCACCCGATACGCTGAGAAAGATTGCCTCCGGCTCAACCCTGGCGGAAGGTGAAAAAGTTTCGGGCATGGAAGACAAAGAAAATGACTTCAAAATTCTTGGCGCTGCTTTCGGGTTTTGTCCGGACTTCAACCCTCGCACTGTGATGGCCAACGATTATATCGTCTGTGACCAGGATGTCGCTATGACCCTGCGCGACGGCACAACCATTTACTGCGACATTTATCGTCCGGTCAATGCCACCGAGAAGATCCCCGCCATCGTTTCCTGGAGCTACTTCGGCAAACGTCCGGGCGAAGGGATGGACGAATGGCAGGTCATCGGTGTTCCTCCGGGAACGGTTTCACGCATGGCCAAGTTTGAATCCTGCGACCCGGCTTACTGGTGCCGTCAAGGCTATGCCGTTGCCAACGTCGACCCGCGTGGCTGTGGCCATTCGCAGGGCGATATCAATATGTTTGGCACACAGGATGCACGGGACGGCTATGACTTTGTCGAGTGGCTGGCAACCCAGGAATGGTGCAACGGAAGAATTGGAATGTGCGGAAACTCCGGTGTCGCCATGACCCAACATAGAATTGCTGCCGAGCAGCCCCCGCACCTGGTATGTATCGCGCCATGGGAGGGCACCGGAGATCTCTATCGTGAGTCGCTTTTTGAAGGCGGCATCCCGGCATTGGGCTTTAACAACTTTATTACTTCCTCCCTCGTCGGTCCGGGCTATATCGATGATAATGTCGCCATGGCCGAAAAGTACCCGTTGATGAACGAATATTGGGCGGACAAGATTCCGAAATGGGAGAAGATCAAGGTTCCAGCCTATGTGACAGCCTGCTGGCAGCATATGCACCTCCGCGGCGCCATGGAATGCTTCCGCAAAATCCGCTCCACGAAGAAGTGGCTCCGCGCGCACAGAGAATTCGAGTGGCCCGATGCATACTGCAACAAATACCTGGAAGATCTGAAGCGCTTTTATGACCGTTACCTGAAGGACATCAACAACGGCTGGGAGCTGACGCCAAGGGTGCGCCTCGAAGTCATGGACGCCTACGACTATGATTTTCAGACCGACCGGCCTGAAAAGGAATTTCCGCTTGCCAGGACTCAGTACAAAAAACTTTATCTCGATGCATCCAATGCGTCGATGAGCTTGAAGCCGATGACAAAAGAGTCCAAGGTCAGCTATGATGGACCAAAAGGAATGACTGCCTTTGACATGAAGTTTGAGGAAGATACCGAGCTGACCGGTTACTTTAAGCTTCACATGTGGGTCGAGGCGGAAGGCCATGACGATATGGATCTCTTTGTGAATATTCAGAAGCTTGATGAACAGGGTAACTGGCTTCCGACCTCCGTACTTGGGGAGCCGCATCCGGGCGCCTGGGGCAAGATCAGAGTTTCTCGCCGAGCGCTGGATCCGAAGCTTTCAAAGGACTTCCAGCCGGTCCAGGCGCATACCAAGGACGAGAAGCTTTCCCCGGGAGAGATTGTGCCGATTGACATCGAGATTTATCCGACCAGCAGAATCTGGCACAAAGGCGAGCAAATCCGGGTGCAGATTGCCGGCCACTATGTGCGTGAAGGCTGGTTCGAGCCTTTCTTTTGGGATATCGACAACAAGGACAAGCATGTGATTCACACCGGTGGAAAATATGATTCGTATCTTCAGATCCCTGTTATCCCGCCCAAATATGTGGCCGGCGATTATGTTTACAGGTAAGGACGACGGGCTGGGATGGAGGTGCAGAGCGTAAGGAAGCTGCGAGAACGGAGCGGCAAACGCAAAAGAGGGATGAATGATTTAGATTCAATACAAAAGGAGGTACAGACATGAAAGTTCTTGGACTGACCTGCGGCAGGAAGATGAGCAACACGGAGATACTCGTGAAAGAAGCGCTTATGGGCGCGGAAGAGATGGGTGCAAAGGTGGAGATTGTGCGTCTGATGGACCTCAATATCAAGCCGTGCACGGGGTGCAACTCCTGCGTTATCGATCTTTTTGAAAAAGCCGGTTCGGGAGAGTGCGTCATCAAGGACGACGATTTCTGGTTCATCGATGACAAAATCCATGACTGCGACGGTCTGATCCTGGGCTCCCCGGTTTATGAGAAGGCCCCGCAGGGTTTGCTCAAGGTCCTGAACGACAGGATGGGGCCGTCCCACGATAAGGCATTCAGAATCATTGCGAAGAAGATCAGGGAAGAGAAGGGAATTACCAAAGGCAAAGGGCCGGACGAAAGGTCGTTCAAACCGAGAGTGGCATCACTCTTTGCCGTCGGAGGCAGCGACTGGACGACCCTGGCGCTTCCCATGTTACAGATATTCGCTCTTCCGATGAACATCCTGGTGGTTGACCAGCATGTGTTCAACTGGATCGGGTTACCCGCTATCGTGGCATTGAGGCCTGAAATGCTGGAGAGGGCGAGAAGGTCCGGGCGTCATGTGGCCGAGACCTTGAAGAAACCGATTGAAGAAGCGCAAGTACATTGGTGATCCCGGCAATGTCCCGTCTGCCATTCCAATGTGCTGGTGCTCGGCACAACAGCGGAACCCGTCATCTGCGCTGTCTGCGGTGTAAAAGGTATTTGAAAACCAAAGGTGACAATTATGAGCTGGAGGTCACCGACGAGGCGAGGGCCCTTTCGCACGTTCTCCTTTCGGGGAAATTCCACCATGGCGATGATATGAAGGATGTTTCACTGAAGCCTGACCCGCGGATGGCCGAGATCCCTGCGTTGATCGAGAAATACAAATCGTACTTAACGTACTCCAGGCCTGATCGAGCGAAGACGGCAAAGTAACGGAGCGGCGAAACTGAGCAAGCGCCGGTCTTGGATCGGTAACATGCTATCCAAGTAGTGGAAAAAGGAGGATGTCTCTCATGAGAAGTTTGATAGTCTATTACTCTCAGACGGGAAACACCAGGAAGATCGCTCGCGCGATTCACAAAGGTATGAGTCCACTGCTGGAGCAATGCGATATCGCTCCGGTCAAGGAGGTCAAGCCTCAGGATGTGAACAAGTACGATTTGATCGGTCTGGGCAGTCCGGTATGGGATGGCGCAGAGACCCCCAATGTCAGGCGTTTCATAGAGAACATACCGAAACAGCAGGGGAGGCACATCTTCTCCTTTAATACCCACGGCGTGATGCCGGAACACTACTTCCCCACCGTGGTCAGGAGGCTGAAGGGGAAGGGCTTCACGGTCATTGGGATGCGGGACTGGTATGGGGACGGCATTTTTCAGCTGGCCCCCAGCCCTTATTTTACCGACGGGCATCCGGACGGGATTGACCTGAAAGAGGCGGAGGATTTTGGCAGAGAAATGATAGAGGTCAGCCGTAGAATATCGGCAGGGGAGACCGACCTCATTCCCCCGGTGCCCGCGCGCGTGTTTACGGAACAATTGCATGTCCTGACGGAGTTCTACCGGTCCGGCCATAACCCGCACGGCCTCATTAAATATGATCCCGAAAAGTGTGCCTATCCTAAATGCCGCCTCTGTATGGATCACTGCTTGATGGATTACATCGACCTGTCGGCTTCGCCAAGAGTCTTCGGGTCTAACAAAACAGAGTGTGACATGTGGCTCGGCTGCACCTTTTGCGAAATGATCTGCCCCACCGGCGCCATATCCTGTGACTGGGAGGGATTCCAACGGGATTTTGGGGAAAAGATCGGTATGGTTCTTGGCGGCAATCCACTCGCGAATGCTGCAGAGGAGGCCATTGCTTCAGGTCGATTGAGGATGCTGATTCCCAGGGAGGAAGTAAGGTGGAATAAGCCCTATTTCAAGGTTCACAATAAACACCCCCGCTTCAAGATTCCTAAGGATGAGGAAACTTTCGTGGAGGCCCAGCGAAGGGGGTCGGACAAGAAATGATCTTTCTCTTGATAGGGCCAGACATTTAAATCCCCCTTCATCCCCCTTTTGAAAAGGGGGGAAAAATTCTCCTCCCTTTAGAAAGGGAGGAGGGGAGGGATTTAAGAGAGTAATTTCAAACTGCTCAATTTATACCCATGATGAGGGAGGGATTTGAAATGAGACTCTTAGGATTGTCCTGCGGGAGGAAGATGCAAAACACCGAAGTCCTCGTCAAAGAGGCGATGAGGGGGGCAGAGGAGTTGGGTGCTGAAGTTGGGATGATTCGCCTGCTGGACCTTGATATCAAGCCTTGCACGGGCTGCACGAAATGCGTGCAAAGCCTGATGCAAGGGGGACCAGGGAAGTGTGTGATCAAAGACGATTTGCACCTTGTGGATGAACAACTGATGGAATGCGATGGACTTATCCTCGGCTCGCCGGTGTTTGTCCTGACGCCTCATGGATTACTAAAAGTGATGAGCGACAGGTTCGGTCCCTCCCATGATTACGCTTTTCGGATGGGAGCCAAGCAAATAAGGGACGCCAAAGGCACAGGGAAAGGTCCTGATGAGAGATCCTTCAAAGACAGGGTCGCAGGCTTTATATCCGTTGGCGGCGCGGTCACTCCGCACTGGCTTTCTCTGGGACTTCCCCTGATGAACCTTTTCACCTTTCCGTCCCATATCCGGGTTGTTGATCAAATGCAGGTGCTTGGCGTGAGCAGGTGGGGCCATGTTGTATTGAATGACGAAGCCATGGCAAGGGCTGGGAAGTTGGGCCATAATGTCGCTAAGGCCATGGGCAAACAGAACAGTGAAGTGAAGTGGATGGGCGATGAACCTGGGACTTGCCCTGTCTGCCATTCCAGCCTTTTGACCGTGCCAAGAAAGAATCCCGTAGAGTGTGCCATATGCGGTATCAGGGGAGAGATCAAAGTTGAGGGCGACGACATCTCCGTGACCTTCAGCGAGGAGGAGCAGAAGAGAGCCCGCTTAACGGTTGCAGGGAAATTGGAGCACTATCTCGAGATACGGGACAATTTTAGAATAGCGGCGGCAAGAAAGGATCTCGATCAGATTCCGGAAAGATTAAAGAAATACGAAGGGTACAGAGAAATAGAAAAAGAGGGTTGAACGTTGTGGCGGTGAGAGAACCAGCGTAAGAGGGTGTTTTGACTGCAATCGCTTTGAATATTGACGGACGGGAAGTAGAGACGAAAAAGGGAAGAACAGTGCTCGAAGCCGCACTGGAGGCAGGGATTTATATTCCCCATCTCTGTCACCACCCTGATCTCACGCCTGTCGGAGGGTGCGGGTTGTGTCTTGTAGAAATCGAAGGGATGCAGGGACAACACACTTCTTGCACGACACCTGTGGAAGAGGGGATGAGGGTGACGACCAAGACACCTCGGACTGACCGGATGCGGCGTCTTGCCATGGAACTGATGCTGTCCGGTCATCCTCCCGATTGCACGGTATGCTCCCAGTATCTCAACTGTGAGCTGCAATCCGTTAAGCAATACATCGGAACGAGCGAAGAACTGCGCGTGAGAAGGCGATCAAAACCCTTTACTGCCAATACCGCCAACCCTCTGTTCGTCCACGACCCGGCCAGGTGTATCCTGTGCGGCCGGTGTGTGAGGGTTTGCCATGACCTTCGGGGAGTTGACGTTCTCTTGTTTATGAAGAAAGGCAAAGAAGCCTACATTGGGACGGGCTCCGATTCTCCCCTCGCCGATGCCGGCTGCAGGTTCTGTGGCGCTTGCGTGGAGGTTTGCCCCACCGGCGCCCTGAGGGATAAAGAAGAACTGACGAGGGGAAGGAGCCGCAGAGCAGCCCGCGTTCCCTGCAGATACACCTGTCCGGCGGAAATCGATATCCCCCGGTATATCCGTCTCATCCGTGAAAAAAAATATTCCGAAGCGACAGCGGTCATCCGTGAGAAGGTGCCTTTCCCAAAGGTCCTTGGGTATGTGTGTAACCACCCCTGTGAAGCGGTCTGTCGTCGCGGCGAAGTGAACGAGGCAATTTCCATAAAGGAACTGAAGCGTTTTGCCGCTGAGAGGGATAATTCAAAGTTATGGAAAAAGAACTCCCGTAAAGCAGAACCAACAGGCAAGCGGGTGGCGATTGTCGGGTCAGGGCCAGCGGGACTGACTGCGGCACACTACCTTTCAAAACTGGGGCATGCTGTCACCGTCTTCGAAGCCTTACCTTTCCCCGGCGGGATGATGCGCATCGGCATTCCCGAATATCGGGTGCCCAGGGATGTGCTGGACGAAGAGATTCGGGAGATCGAAAGCATGGGTGTGGAAATAAGGACCAGCTCGAGGGTGGATTCACTGGATAGTCTCTTTGAAGAGGGATACCACGCCATCCTTGTTGCCGTCGGCACCCATGAGGGTCAGAAACTGCCCATTCCCGGTGCCGACCAGGACGGGGTGCTGGTGAGCATGGATTTGCTCAGGGACGTGAATCTCGGGAAAAAGGTGAAAGTCGGGAAAAGGGTGTTGGTGCTGGGCGGGGGGAATGTGGGCTTTGATTGCGCCCGTGTTGCCCGACGGCTCGGTGCTGAAGAAGTTCATTTAGCCTGTCTGGAGTCGAGGGATAAGATGGTGGCCACGCCTGACGAGATTTCACAAGGCGAGGAAGAGGGTGTCGTGATCCACCCCTCCCGGACATTCACGAGGATTTTGAGGGAAAATGGGCAAACTGTCGGGGTGGAGTGCCTGAATGTGGACTCTTTTGAATTCGATGAGGAAGGCAAGGCTCAGATCAACGTTATTGAAGGTTCAGAGCACCTCCTGTCAGCCGATACGGTCATATTCGCGATTGGCCAGCGTCCGCAGATACCAGCCCGGTTTGAGTTGGTGACCGGGAGGGGAAACCGAATTGAAGTTGACTCCTATACCTTTCAAACCAGCAGGGAAGGTGTCTATGCCGTGGGGATGCGGTCACGGGAACCACATCGGTGATCGAGGCTATCGCCTCAGGCCGGAACGGGGCCGTCGTTGTGGACAGATACCTCGGCGGCAGCGGTGATATCGATGAAGCGCTGGTGCCCATTGAAAAGCCTGAACCTGGGTTGGGCCGAAGAGAAGGGTTTGCCAGCGAGAACCGGTTTGAAAATCCCCGTTTGGCGCCAGAGGAACGAGTGATCAGCTTTTGCCGGATTGTCCATGATCTTGACGAGAAGGCAGCGGTTGCCGAGTCGCACCGGTGCCTGCAGTGCGATCTCAGGCTCAAGATGACACCGGTGAAGTTTTGGGGAGACTACTGATTTCGTTGGGGGGATGAGGATTGAAACAGTCAAAAGTAGACGAGGGGATAGGATATCAAACTACAATTGGGGAACAGGGATTTAGGGAATTAGGGAGAATTTCTCCCCAACGCCCTAATACCCTATCTCCCTAAGAGATTTTATTTAGGAAAGGAGGAGGAGACAATGAACCAATTAGAAGCTGACATAATCGTTGTTGCGGCAGGGGCCTCCGGGTTGCCGGCGGCCATCGCCGCAGCCCAGGGTGGCGCCAAGGTCATCGTGTTTGAAAAAGGATCTACGACCGGCGGGACGGGCAATATGGGGATGGGACCCTTTGGCGTGGAAAGCAGACTGCAGCGCTTGAAACAGGTAAAACTGACAAGAGACGAAGCCTTCAAGATATTTATGGACTACACCCACTGGCGTGTCGACGCCCAATTAGTGAGGGCCCACATCGATAAAGCAGCCACCACCATCGATTGGCTGGAGAAACTGGGAGTTGAATTTGTGGAGGCGGCTACTTATTTCCCCGGAGGAAATTACACATGGCATCTGGTGAAGCCGGCAACGGGCCAGCCCGGACCTATGGCTTCGGGCACCATGATGAAGATTTTGACAGACAAGGCCAAGGAGCTGGGAGTTAAAATTCTTCTGCAGACGCCGGTCAAGAAGATTCTCAAACAAGGGGACCGCATTACAGGGGTTGTGGCTGAAGACAAATCCGGGGAGCCTATCCAGGCCAGGGCCAAGGCCGTGATCATCGGAACCGGCGGATTCGGCGACAATCCGGACATGATCAAAAAATATACTGGATTTGAATGGGGCAAGGATCTCTTCTCCTTCAGGATCCCCGGCATGGTGGGCGACGGGATCCGAATGGCCTGGGAAGTGGGGGCTGCGCCGACTGAAATGACCATGGAAATGATCTACGGGATGCCCGGGGAATGGGACCCGAGACTTCACGAAACCTTTCGTCAGCCCCACCTCATGGTCAACCTGTTGGGGGAGCGCTTCTTCAATGAAGAGATCATGCCAAATACCACATTCACGGGCAACGCAGTCGCGAGGCAAAAAAATAGAACGGCCTTCCTCATCTTCGATGAAAATATAAAGAAACATATGGAGACCGTTGGGTACGATTTCGTAAGCGTTGTTTTCCCTTTCATGAAAGTGGACAATCTCGATGCCCTGATCAAGGAGGCTTTTGATAAAGGATACAAAGACGTATTCGTCGCAGATTCTTTGGAAGAATTGGCCGGTAAGACAGGAATCGACCCTGATGGGTTGAAGAAAACCGTGGAGCAATACAATACATTCTGCGAGAAAGGCCAGGATGCTATCTTTAACAAGAGTTACAAATATCTCAGACCGATCAAAACCCCCAAATTTTACGCTGCGAGACATTTACCCGGTGCCTATGGCACTCTCGGTGGGATTAAAATCAACCACAAAACAGAGGTTCTGAACAAGGATTGGAAGAAGATTCCAGGGCTTTATGCCGTAGGAACGGACACCTGCACGATATACGGCGACAGTTATGTGTTCATTCTTCCGGGCAACACAATGGGCTTTGCCATCAATACCGGCCGCATTGCCGGGGAAAACGCGTTAGAATATATCAAGTCCGTCGGTTAACATCCTTTTGATCCGGGATTGGCAAATACGAAGAGATCGATCAATCATGTCGGAGTCATTTTCAAGGGGTTTCGGACAACATAACCCATGCTTGCTCCGAACGATACATTGACAATTACGACTTAGACTTGTATATTCGAAACAAAGAATAATGATGGGAATACCGCTCCAGGGGGACAGTCTAACGATTGGTGCTCTGGGCAAAAAGGAGGAGTTCAGATGAAAAAAAGAAGACAGGCTTTCTTTCTTGGTTTCGTTTTAGCCGCGTTGGGACTGTTCTTTGGAGTCCCACCCATTCAGGCACAACCCTATCCTGCGCATACCATTCAGGTTGTCATCCCGGGGGCACCCGGAGATGCTTTAGACTTAGCCGGGAGGGTTGCCATCGAGGAGCTGGAAAAGATTCTCAAAGTTCCCGTCGTCGTCATCAATAAGCCAGGTGGAGGTGCCTCTGTGGGCACGGACTTTGTGGCCAAGGCTAAGAAAGACGGCTATACGCTTCTTTATAGCAACTCTTCGGGTCTGGTTTACAATCCGGCTTTTAATCCGGAGGCGGCTCCGTATAATACCCTTCGGGATCTCGATCCTCTGGCCCTTCACGTCACTTTCCCGGATGGCATCTGGGTACAGACCGGAGCCCCCTGGAAAAATTTTGCCGAGGTGATTGACTACTCCAAGAAGAATCCCGGGAAGTTCCGTTGCGGAACTTTGGGCGTAGGTTCCATCAACCATTTTAGAATTGAGATTCTCAAATCTGTGACCGGTGCCGATATTACAATGATCCCTTTCAAGGGAGCCATGCCCGCTCTCACGGCTCTCTTGGGAGGCCATACCGAGTCCTCGTTTACGGCGGTCACCATTACCTACCCGCATTATAAATCAGGCAAGGTAAGACCCATGTTGCTTGACCAGAAAGTGGCCGACCTCCCAGGAGGGCTTACGCTGCAGGAGATGGGCTACAAGCTCGGTCTCCCATTAACCTTTTTTGCGTTCCTTGCGCCCGCGGGAATTCCCGAAGAGGCAAAGAAGGTGCTGGTTCCTGCCCTAGAGAAAGCGGCAAACAATCCGGAGGTCATCGCCAAACTGCGGAACATGCGGATCATCCCGAACTATAAGCCGCCGGCAGAACTGAAACAAATGATCAGCGAAGATTATGAAAACGCCCGACAGGTCGTCAAACAGATGGGATTAACCAAGTAGAAACGTTTTTGCCTCAACGATCATCCAATCATCCAATCCGACGCTAAAGCGGGGAGTCAGCACTCTGAAGCGAACTCCCCTCTTCTTTTTTTAAGGCTCTCTTTTCTCAAGAAAGAGAGCGCTTCGCCCTGAATCCCGCAAGGCGGGGCTACGCACAGGCAGGCAGATGCAAGTTTGAGCTTTGCGAGATATCGCTTGCGGGGGCGCCCCAAAATCCTTTGTAGGGAGCGGTTTAAAACCGTTCCCCGCCGAAGTGCGCCGAAACGACGCCCGCGCCGGAGCGCATCAGCTAAAGGTGTAAGAGTCTTCTGGCGTTCTCTTCGTAAATCTTCTTCTTACTCGACAACGGTATGTCCATACCCTCGATGGCCTTGGTTGTTTCGCGGATGCTCAAGGCCCCATTTTCGACGTCAAAGGGCATATCGGTCCCAAAAACCAGGTGGTCTTCTCCAAAAAAATGATAGCCGCACATAAGAGCCGATGTATTCCCGTTCAGCGCAGTATCACCATAAAACATCTTGAAATATTCGATCGGATGTCTGGTTAGGCCCGGAAAGACTTTTTTGCCCAGTCGCTCCAATCCGTTGTTATAGTGAGCGAAGATCCGGTCACCAAAAAAGGGAATCATCCCGCCACAATGGTGGGTGATAAACCTGATCTTCGGGAATTTTTCGAAAATACCGGCAAAGACCAGACGTGTCATGGCCGCAGTCGTTTCGTAGGGCCACCCGAAGATGGAGAATATTTGATGAAATGAACTGTCTTCCGTCGGGTAATCCGGAGCCATCGATCTGCGAAGGGGATGGATCCAAATAGGTAAATCGAAATCGACCATCATTCGATATAACGGCATCCATTCCTCTGAGCTCAAGGGCTTTCCATGAACCGACGTATAGACTTGGATTCCTCTAAATCCCAGTTCTTTGACGGTCCTTTCTGCTTCTTTCAAGGCAGCGTCCATGTTATTCAGCGGCAAATTTGCAATAGCGGTAATGAATTTCCTGGGGTGCTTTGTGACCAATTCAGCCATTTCATCATTCGAGAGGCGGGCCAACTCGGCTGCCTCTTGCGAGCTGACCACTTCTTCCAGGGGCGGGAGAGTGACCGATAAGACCTGGGCGACGCCTTCGAACTCATCAAGAATCCGAAGCCTTGCTTCGTAGTTCGCTAAGGTCACGCGTTTTTCTTCTATTTTTTTCTCGCTCGATGAATTTATCGGAATATCTGTAAAGTCGGTTCTTGTATTTTATCGGAAGAACATGTGTGAAAATATCTATCGCCATCGATTCCTCCCCGAAAAATATATTGTCTTTATCACCCGATCTCCGCTTCCCCGGCAGATCTGGAAGAGGAAAAGGCCCCTGTATTCTTACTTGTTCTCCGGAGAATTTCAATCTCTCAGACGATTCCCTCCCTTTTTTCCCGCCTTCCCCCCGTAAGATTCAAGAGCATCCATAAAGAAGTTGACAGATCTTGCAGAATGCGATATGTTTGTGTACAAATATTTTGCGTACAATGTTTTTTGCTCCAAGGAAGAGCAATGCCTGATCAGATCAGTCGAGCGGTTGCGATTTTTGAGACCATGCAGTCTCTTCGACGGATTTTTAAGGCCTTACAGAACTATTCTCATGAGGTCTCTAACCAATACGGAATCACCGGCCCTCAGCTTTGGGTGCTTAAGACCGTCTTCAAAAATGGAAGCCTGCCCTTGGGGGAGCTGAGCCAGAAAATGTATTTGCATCCCAGCACGATCTCCGGCGTCGTCGATCGTTTAGAGAAGAAGGGGTATGTGTCGAGGGACAGGGATCAAGAAGACAGGAGAGTCGTCATGGTTCAATTGACTCCCAAGGGAAAGAGGTTGGTGAAGAGGGCCCCCAACCCTGTTCAGGGGAAGATGATACACGGTTTAAGACAGTTGGGAAAGGAAAAGCTGGATTTCATCCATGAATCGGTCCAAACATTGGTGGAGATTATGGAGGCCCAAAACCTGAGGGTCACTTTCTTTTTTGATCAGGACTGAGGTGGGGAAACAAGGTTTATTTTAAGGGGGCGGATTCATGGCGATCCCTTGTTCTTGGCGAGCCTACCGAAAGGGAGCCACACCCAATCGAAAGGAGGTGAGTCCAGCCCAACTCCTCCAGGCCCTTTTGATTAGGAATGGATATTCAAATCGCTTGTTAAAGGAGGTACATCATGACTCATCAGAAGATTTTTGGTATGTTCATTTTTATCCTCTGCCTTGGGCTGTTCCTGGCGGGATGTCCTAAGAAACAAGTCGTCGTCAGTAGAGACCAGTCCTCCCTTCAGAGGTCAGAAGAGGCCGCTCGGCTTGAACGCGAACGGGAGGCAAGAGAGGCTAAAGAAAGAGAATTAGCAAGGCTCAGGGAAGAAGAGCTTAAGAAACCAACAGGGGGAGAGTTGGAAAAGAGTTTGGTCACTAAAAAAGAGCCTGGGATCGAGGGAGAAGTCTTCGAGAGTAAACTGCTCAAAGACATACACTTTGAATTTGATAAATACGACATCCGTAGTGTGGATGAGGCAATCTTAAAAGAAAATGCAGTCTTTTTGAAAAACAATCCTAAAATGAAAATTCAGGTTGAAGGTCATTGTGATGAAAGGGGAACTGTCGAGTACAATCTCGCTCTCGGGGAAAGAAGGGCCAACAATACGAAAAAATATCTCGTCGTCCTCGGCATTCCTTCAGATCGTATTTCTACGATCAGTTATGGTAAGGAGAGACCTTTCGACAAAGGCCATCATGAGGAGGCGTGGGCTAATAACCGAAGAGCCCATATCGTCGTGTTATCCAGGTAATTTTAGCAGGCCGATCCTCGGGGATCCTGGGTCTTCCCGAGGATCGACATGGAAGGAGGGAAAGTTGAAAACATTCGCCAGGATGAAAATGTGGATCATTCTTTCCATAGGAATGTTTCTATTGGGATGCGCATCCGTCCGGGACGCACAAATCCTTGACAGGGAGGTCGATATACTTCATTCGAGGCTCAATGCGCTTCAAAAAGAAAATAAATCTTTAGAGAATAAGATCTCCGCCCTGTCTGCTGAGAACCAAAAGCTTCGGACCGACCTTCTTTTCCGGCTCGAAAACGTCCAATCTGAGATTCGAACCCTCGCTACGGGCGTCGAGGAATATAAGGATTATCTCAAAAAGCCCTCGAAGGAGATCGGCCGTGTGAAGGAAGATGTCGAGGGTCGATTGAGGGTTTTGGAAGAGGGGAGAAAGAACCTGGAGGAGAAAAATAAAGCCCAGGAAGAAAAAATTCGAGGGATGGAGGATCGTCTCAAGGGCATGGAAGGGAAGATCAAACAGACGGAGCCGGAAAAGCCGGGTCCAGCTAAAGAGGTTCCTTCGGAAGGAAAAGGGACCTCCGCAGGGATGGGGAACATGTACAAGGTGGCCTATGAGGCCTTTCAGAAGGGAGACGCTGAGGGAGCCCGAAAGAAATTTGAGGCGTTTCTCAAACAGTACCCCAACACCGAACTCTCCGGCCACGCACAGTTTTGGATTGGAGAGACCTATTATCAAAAAAAGGATTTTGAGAAAGCCATCTTGGAATACGAAAAAACAATCACCAAGTATCCGGAAGGGAGTAAAGTTCCGGCAGCCTTATTCAAACAGGCCCTTGCCTTCCTGGAATTGGGGGATAAGGCGAATGCCAGAAATCTTTTCAGACGGGTCATCGAACGATTTCCACGTTCCGACCAGGCGGAAATGGCAAAGAAGAGACTGGAAACCATGAAGCAACCTTCCGGTGATTCCAAAGGAAAGTCTCAGCCTTCTACCAAAAAGAAAGCTCCGTAGCCGGAGGGGGAGAGATCTCCCAACCGGGTGAACTCGGCCGCGGCGAACCCATGGCGTGACTTCCGGGTGCACCTTCGCACCGCCGGACGCCCCTGCACGTTGATCCACACATTAATTCGTCACCCTTGACTTTCCCGACATTCGCTTCTCCTTCTCTGTTAAATATTTCGTGATCACCGCACGGTCTCTCTCCTGCCCCGGGGAGCCTCGCGGATTTTTGTTGATTCTTTGCCAAATGTAATATAAATTTTGTACTAAAAAGGGGGTGAAAATGATGAAAACGCACTATAAAGGATTTATGAGGGAAAGAATACAAAGAAGTCCGGTAACCATTCGTCCTGATGCGTCCTTTTTCGAGGCACGGAGCCTCATCCATGACAAGGGGATCCGCCATCTACCTGTAGTCGATAAGGAGAATAGACTGGTGGGAATCGTGACAGAAAGTGATATTCGCGAAGCAGGTCCTTCCGATGTAGCCATGCTAAGCGTCAAAGAACTCACGGATCTTCTAGGAACCCTGAAAGTCTCGGAATTGATGGTACCCAGGGAAAAAGTGATTACGATCACTCCTGACACTCTTATTGAAGAAGCAATCCAACTGATGCATGATAATAAGATCGGGTGCCTTCCGGTTGTTGATGAGGGAAAACTTTACGGAATCTTTACAGAAACGGATGCGTTGGCCCACCTCGTGGATATATTTGGTTTCAAGCAGAAGGGGACGCGCCTCACTGTCGCTCTTGAAGATAAAGCGGGCACCATGGTAGGCATACTCGAAGTCTTTAAAAAACATAATGTGGATGTGATTAGCATTGTATCTCCCTCCTTTCTGGTCGAAGGGAAAAGGATTGCTGCCATTCGCATTGAGACAGAAGCATACGAGCCAATTGTTAGAGATTTAGAGAAAGCCGGCTATCCTGTATTATCCGTAGGAAAATGGCCTTCCATATAGTGAACAATCAACAAAGGGCAAGGGCAGGGTCAGAAATGGCCCGGCCTTTTGTTGCGAGGACAAGAGATGATGATAGGCGGAAGGCGGTAGCAAAATCATTCAGGATCGTCTGAAGACGTGAGCCCAGACCTTCTCGCGGGTTTATGCCACAGCCAGGGCGGTTTCAATCTCTTTCTTTGCGAAATCTCCCGTTTCCTTCCCCAAGCTCATCTCAAGGATTTGCCTTGCTCGACCGCCACCCATTCTACCCAAAGCCCAGGCGGCATAGCCGCGTACCAACTCCTCCGGGTCCTCCATGGCCACTGCAAGATCAGGAACAAAGCCAGGGTCGCCCAGGTTTCCGAGGGCGATGGCAGCATTTCTTCGGAAATATTTCTTATCCTTGATGTAGTTATACATGAGGGGTTGAACTCTTCTCGTGTAAAACTCGTCGGTCATGTTCAGCATCTTGGCAAGAGTAAAATCCTGCGCGATTCTGACCAGAAACTCGTTTTGAGGCAATCTTGCTTTAAGTCTCTCCTGATTGCGGGGACATGCCTCCTGACAGACATCGCACCCGTGAATTCGGGTGCCCATTTTCTCCCTGATCTCAGGCGGAATGAAACTTGTGACCCCTCCCGGCCTTCCATCCTGAGTCCACCAATTATTGTAAGAAATACATCGGCGAGGGTTCAATTTCAAGGGCTCGTAGATGGCCTCTGTCGGGCAGGCTTCGATACACGCCGTACATCCGTCTGGGCACTTCACCTCCATTGTAGGCTTGTCATAGTCAAGTTTGATGTCCACTACGTAAGAGGTCAGGATGACGAAAGACCCTATTCCTTCAGCGAAAACGAAATTATTCTTCCCAAAGGTCACCGCTCCGGCACGGGCTCCCGCCATTCTTTCCGGAAGAAATAAGCCCTGGCCCACCTGTGCACCGTTCTTTTCCAAAAACTCCCGCATCAATTGTTGCCGGACCGCGTTGATGGGGTGGGGGGGATTATAAGCCCTGGCCAGATAGAGCCGTCCTATTTTGCCCAACAATTCCTCCGGAAAGGACTCTTTTGAATAATCATACACCAATGAAATGATGGATCTAGCCGAAGGCATAATGCTCCTGGGATCTGCCCCTTTCAGCGGCTGGCGGGGGTCTTCTATATAGAAAGAATACAATTCTTTTCTCGATTCGAGTTCTGCGATGTAATTAGGAAACCTGTCTGCGCTGGTAACCCCTACTCTACTGTAGCCTAAATCAAGGGCATATTCTTTTATGTTCTGTGTTAGAGACATCGTTTTACCTCCTCCACTTTCTGACAAACACAGTATAAAATGTTTTTGGATTTTTGAAAGTTGTTTCGGGGCCTATCACCTTCCCCTGGATATCGGCTGAACCATGGAGGGTCATATAAAGTAAAACTGAAGAAAGGAGAGCTCCGGTTGTATTTGAACGCGCGCTCCTGTCGGTGTTTTCCTTGACATGGACGGAGGGTGGATTTATCCTGGGGAAAATCTCACAAGAGACGCTGGCAGGGGGAAGATGGGATTGCGTAATTCACCATAGTCAACAACGTCCTCCTGATTGAAAGTGCTTTAGAATTTATGTTTCCCCTTGGAACGTGTTAATGCAAAATCCAACGAATGAAGAATTGACCCCATGAAGGCTGACCCCATGAAGAGATGAATGGATAGGAGGCGTGGACGAGAGTGATCGCTTTCTTAAGTGCGGGGATGGCCCTGGGATTGTATGCTGGTATTTCTCCGGGGCCTCTTCTTGCCCTGATGATCTCCCAGACGATAAAGCATGGTCCCAAAGAGGGAGTAAAAGTCGCGTTTGCTCCGATCATTACTGATTTTCCAATTCTCTTAGTTTCGACATACCTTCTGATTCGTCTTTCCGATACCAAATGGATTCTTGGGGTTGTATCCATTTTTGGGGCACTCTTTTTGGTTTATCTGGCGTATGGGAGTATTAAGACAAGGGGCGTTGAAGTGAATATGGACGAGGAGGTACCTTATTCTTTTATAAAGGGAGCCATCGTGAATGC
Organism: uncultured delta proteobacterium; assembly: GCA_963711845.1. GTDB lineage: Bacteria > Desulfobacterota > BSN033 > BSN033 > UBA1163 > CAVQFR01. The sequence continues at coordinate 75,007 of CAVQFR010000002.1, read as the reverse complement.
GCTCAGTCCGAATCCCTATGTGTTTTGGATTACGATCGGTGCGCCGACGATTATAAAGGGCTTCGCCGAAAGTTATATTGCTCCTTGGGTTTTTGTTGGTAGTTTTTTGGGGTGCCTTGTCGGGTCCAAGTGTCTACTGGCGGTGATCGCTGGAAAATCAAGGCATTTCTTGACCGGAAGGGCGTACCTCTATATCATGCGTGCTCTTGGGATCGTGTTACTTGCCTTTGCGTTCATTCTTTTCAAGGACGGCTTGTGCCTATTGAAGTGACCCGACAGGTTGGTGCGGGCTTGGTACTCGCGTCAGTCGCATGGGCTCTCGCTAAGCGGCAGGAATGAGAGCGGCCCCAATCTTTCTACCAGCAGTCCTCAACCTCAGGATTTCCTCCAAAGTGACCCATTGGAGGTGTCTTGTTCATCAAGACCACTCTTGTCCAAGATAGGATTTTCACCGCAGAGACCCAGAGAACGCGGAGAAAGGTTTTTTTATTAGGCGTTGAGCCCGGTTTTAAAAACGGCATCTGCTTTCTGTTTCTCTTGACATGGACGGGTGGTAATTTTATCCTGTGGATAATCTTTGACGAAAAGAAAAGACGCTGACGGGACGGGAGCGAACGGGGGGCATTCAACCTTGTCAACAAGGTTCCCCTTTACGTTTACCTTTTAGGCGGGAGGTGTGAAAGATGGAACCTACCAACAAACTGGTGAATCCTATGTTGACGGATTTCTACCAGATCACCATGTCTTATGCCTATTGGAAAGCCGGGGTGCACGAGGAGGAGGCGGTATTTGACCTTTTCTTCCGCAAAAACCCTTTTCGCGGGGAGTTTGCCATTTACGCTGGACTTGGGGAGAAGCTCAGGCTGTTCGAGAGTTTTCATTTTACCGATGATCACATTGCCTATCTCAAGGAACAGATGCCGCAATGCGAGAAAGGATTTTTCGACTGGCTCAAGGGCGTGGACTGTTCCAGAATGAAAATTTACGCCTTTGAAGAAGGAACGATCTCTTTTCCTCGCGAGCCTTTAATGAGAGTACAAGGACCGATAGCGGTTGGCCAGCTGCTCGAAACTTCCATGCTTACGCTGACCAATTATCCTAGCTTAATGACCACAAACGCGGCGAAATATCGCTTAGCGGTTGGGTTTGACAAAGGCTTGATTGAATTCGGGTTGCGAAGGGCACAAGGCCCGGACGGAGGAGTTTCAGCCTCCCGTTACAGTTATATGGGCGGCTTTGACGGGACGAGCAATGTTCTCGCAGGCTATCTTTTCGGCGTGCCGATCAGGGGAACGCACGCGCACTCCTATGTTCAGTCTTTTACAGACATTGGGGAATTGAAGAATAATACGCTGACGGGAGCGGACGGAAAGGGTTATGATTTTGTCAAAATCGTTTTGGAAATCCGAGCAGAGTTGGGTTTCCATTATACAAACGAAGGAGAACTCGCATCCTTTATTGCGTATGCCCAAGCTTTTCCCAGAGAGTTTCTGGCGCTTGTGGATACTTACGACACCTTGAAATCAGGCGTTCCCAACTTTATCTGCGTCGCCCTTGGGCTTCTCAAATTAGGCTACAAGCCGATAGGGGTCCGATTAGATTCCGGAGACCTTTCCTACCTTTCGAAGGAAACAAGGAAAATCTTCAATGAAATGAGCGCCAGGACGGACCCCGCCCTTTCAAAATGTCTGATTCTGGCCAGCAACGAAATTAACAAGAACGTCCTGATTTCACTCAAGCAGCAGGGCTACGAAATCGACTCGTTTGGCATCGGCACGCACCTGGTTACATGCGATGACCAGCCTGCCATGGGATGCGTCTACAAACTCGTCGAGGCAAAGGGTATGCCTCGGATAAAACTCTCCCAGGAATTGGACAAGATGACCATCCCCGGGAGGAAAGAGGCATATCGTCTTTTCGGTGAAGACGGCTACAGCCTGCTGGATCTGATGATAAGAGTAGGAGATCACCCACCGGAACCCGATAAACGTGTCTTATGCCATCACCCGTTTGACCATATCAAACGTGTGTATGTCACTCCCTCCAAAGTGATTCCACTCCATCATTGCGTCTGGGATGGGAAAAGGGTTTACCCAGAAGTTCCGTTAAAAGAGTCCAGAGATTATGTCTTGAATCAGCTGCGGAGCACAAGAGAGGACCATCTCAGAGACATCAACCCCACTCCTTACAAGGTGTCGGTGAGCGAAGAGCTTTACAATTACGTTTACCACCTGTGGGCAGAAGAATCTCCTGTCAGGGAGCTGAAATAATTGATTTCCGGGTTTCTTCGTGTTTGATTGAAGTTCTTTCCTTCACTGAAATGTTGGGTGCCGGTCGGTCGTGTTCTTTGACGAAGCTCAAATCATCGAAGGGTATCCCCTGAGCTTGTCGAAGGGTTGACAATTTCACAACATTATTATAATTTCCTTCCATCCCAGAGAGGTAGAGGAGGGGGATTATGAATGATAGAGCATTTGTAGAAGAACAGATTGCTTCGATCAGAGAAACCGTGGGAAATGGCATTGCGATTAACGCGCTCAGTGGCGGGGTGGATAGCTCGGTCGTCACCGTCCTTGGACACCGTAGCCTGGGTGATCGGCTCAAGACCGTTTTCATCGATAATGCCCTCATGCGAAAAGGGGAACCAGACCGGGTTGTCAAAATCTTTGCAAAAATGCGAATTCCTGTCCAACGGGTGGATGCAAGAGGGGAGTTCCTGGCTGCTCTAAAAGGCTTGACCGATCCTGAAGAGAAGCGTAACGCCGTCACCCACACCTTCTATTCCAAAGTCTTCGGAAGACTTGTTCGCGAGACAGGTGCCACATTTCTGCTCCATGGAACCATTCTCACAGACATCGAAGAGACCGTCGCAGGCATTAAGCGTCAGCACAACATTCTTACCCAGGTCGGAATTGATCCTGAAAAAGAGTACGGCTATAAAGTTTTAGAACCCCTTCAGACACTTCGCAAAGATGGGGTGAGAAAGGTGGCGAAGATCCTGGGGCTCCCTGCTGAAATCACGAAGAGAATTCCCTTTCCAGGTCCTGCACTGGCCACCAGGATTGTGGGAGAAGTGACCGAAGAGCGGCTTGAGATCGTCCGAGAGGCCACGGCCATCGTTGAGAAAGAGCTTGCAAAGACCCGGGCATTTCAATATCTGGCGGTTCTTCTTAAGGATAAGGCCACTGGAATCCGTGAGAACAAGCGCGAGTTTGGACAGATTATTGTCGTTCGATGCATCAACAGCGTGGACGCAAGGACAGCAACGCCGACGAAACTTTCCTGGGAGAAGCTCCACCGGATCAGCAGGCGGATCACATCCATCCGGGGCGTAAACCGTTGCCTTTACGACCTCACCCCCAAGCCTCCGGCAACCGTTGAGTACATCTGATCCACAGGTTGCGGTCTTTTTTCTGAGGTTCGTTCGACATAAGGATCCGTCCCTGGAAGATGGGTCCTTATTTATTGTTACTCCGTCAGATTGACCCCGGCAGCAGAAAGCCCCCTGGCTTCTTCCTGGAGGACGAATGCGCCATCTTTTAGCCGGCCTGTCCCGACGTAAGCGGGGGGTGTCGCGTCACTCTGGCGTTCGTCAGGTGCCACGGGCTTTGCCTGTGGGGCTCCACAAAAGACTGGGATGAAGTCTGAAAGAAACAAGAAAGCTCGCTCCCTCTTCTCCTTCTGCGCCTTTCATTTTATAGACGATGGGTTTACGGATTCCCTCTATCTCCTTCTTCCTTTCATTGCTGCTGAGTTGGGCCTTAACTTCAGCCAGGTGGGGTTTCTGAAAGGGGTTTTTTCCGGGTCCATGGCCCTGTTTCAGGTTCCATTAAGTTTTTTGGGTGAGAGGATTGGAGAGCTGACCGTGATCGCTGCTGGAACATTCGGGCTGGCCGGTGGGTTCTTGCTCCTGGGCAGGGTGCACACCCTTCCGGCCATTCTGATCGCTCTCATCCTTGCAAAGGCAACGGGAGGAGGGCAACACGGCTTAAGTTCTTCTCTCCTCTCGAGGGCCTTCGAGATTTCTGGGCGGCGGGCAGCGATGGGAACTTATAATTTCTCCGGCGATATCGGGAAAGTCTGCATGCCATTCTTGTTGGCTCTGATGATCAACCTCTGGGGTTGGAGGCAGGCCGTTTCGTTCCTCTCCATCCTTGGACTTGCAGCAGGGGTCATCCTCTGGACGGTAGCCAGGGAGAAAAGGAGGGATTCTCTGGTCTCTTCGTCCCAAGAAGGGTCCCCGATAAAAAAGGGGGATTGGGGAATTCGGGACTCGAAGAGCTTTTCGTCGCTTCTGACCATTGGAATCATTGATATTACAACCCGGACGGCCCTACTTACTTTTCTCCCTTTTCTCCTTCTGCAAAAAGGGATTCCAATGGCTCAGGTGGGCTTTGCCCTCACCCTTCTTTTCGCGGGAGGTGCGGTGGGAAAGTTTGTCTGTGGAATTCTCGCGGAATGGTTTGGAGTGATTCCGATGGTGGTCGGGACAGAAGTCTTGACCTCTGCTGGAATTCTCTCTTTAATCTGGTCTCCTTCTTCGCTCACGTGGTTTACTCTCCCCGTTGTGGGAGTCGTCTTAAACGGAACCTCTTCTGTTCTTTATGCCACAGTTGCAGAGATGATCTCTCCGAATGCCCGTTCCAGGGGATATGGCCTCTACTATGCGATCACGCTGGGCTCAGGAGCCGTTGCTCCAATGGTCTACGGTCTCTTCACTGATTCCTTTGGCCTCTCTTTTACCCTCATCGCCGTTGCTTTGATCGTTTTATTGACCCTTCCTCTCACTCGATACCTCGCGGCATCCAGGGCTCCGGCGCATTAAGCCTTCTTCATGAGTTTTTTTGATCGATCCACGGCCGGGGGCAATACCTCTGCGATGTTTTCTTCAAAACGGAGATGACACCTGCTATCCATGGGAGTCTCTCCCTGATTGATAATGACCAAACGAGCCCTTCCTCTCAAGGCGACCTCAGGCAGTTCATTTGCAGGACCGACAACGAGGCTCGAACCGATGACAATAAAAAGATCACATTGACTTGAATGCCAGAAAGAATCCTCCAGATCTTTTTGAGGAAGCGGATCGCCAAAGTTAATGACACTCGAAACCAGTTTGCCTCCGCAGGAACACGTCTCCAAACCCAAGGACTTGGCCACCTGAGTTTGGCATTTTTGACATCTGAGCCTCGTCAACATTGCCATGCAATTCAGCCAACAACTCAGGCCGAATGCCCGACCGTAAATGGAGGTTGTCCACATTCTGAGTGATGAGGAATCTCAATTTACCTAAATTCTGCAGTTCGACGATCGCTCGGTGACCTGCATTCGGCTCGACCGAAGTGAAGAGTCTGAATTTGGTCGGAAGTCCCTTGTCCTGCCTTGTCCAAATGCCGTCGGGTCCTCTAAAATCAGGCAGGCCTGATTCGGTGCTGATGCCTGCCCCTGTCATGAAGACGATATTTTCAGCCTCGAATATCCACTGGGCCAATTTTTGGATTCGTTCTTCTAAGTTTGTCATCTTTGCCTGAAGGTTCTCTTTAACTTTAATTCCAGCCAGATGATGTAAACGATCATGAAAACAGCCGAGACCGTCGCTGGAACAGAGGTCTTCTTGCTGAAGAGGGCCAATGCCAGGCCGCCTGCCAGTCCATAGTTCTTAAGGGTACCAAGGAGGACGAGACTAGTCAATACCTTTTCCGGCAAATGGAGAAGGGCGCCTGCCTTCTCAATTCCCCATCCCAACAAGAAGGTGCTTGCCAGAGCAATGACAACCACCGGAAGAAGAGAGAGGGGCTGGCCCAGAATCAAGTCGCGATTCAACCCCACAATCGTGTAGGTCAGGAGGAAAAAACTCCAGTTCGTAATGGGTCCCCGAATTGAAAGAAGACGGGAAGCCAACCCGATTCTGAGAAGGATCCGAGAAACGATCACGGGAAGAAGGATAAGTTCCAGCAGGATGACCGCCAATTTTGTGGCATCCACAAAGCCCGGGCCGAGAAAAAGGAGAGCGCTGACCGGCATAATGATCAAAGCTCCAAGATAGGCCCCCGCCGTTCCGATAAGCGAGAGGGTTTCGTCGCCCCTCAAAAAGAATGTAAAAGGGATAACGGCGACCGCAGGAGGGACCGCAGCAATCAGGATAAAACCCATTCGGAGGGCCTCATCATGGATCAACATGGCGTTGAGCCCGAGGAGGGCAATTCCAAGCACAAAGTAATTCATCACGATCCCGATGAGGGCTGGCGTGAGAAGGCTTCGATAGGATCGGAAGGTGCTTGCGGGAAGACCGATCGTCGAAAGAGTCATAACGATGGCAAGGGCAGGCAGGGTGATGGGTTCGGTCCATCGGGCCCCCTTTCCCCAGAATAGGCCAATCAGTAAAGCTGAAGTCAAGATCACATTCCTATTCCGAAGAAGCCTTTTCAGTGAATCCATCCGGAAAGTTCCCCTCATCAAAGCATTTGTAACCCGTTCTAACCCCTAACTTCAAGATTCTTGAATTCGATTTATCAATGCTGAGATATTGGTTATAATACCCTGAACTCTGACGACCGGGAAAGGAAAAGAAGATGGATCACGAGGACTGGGTGCGGCAGGAATTGCGGAAATTGAGCCTATCTCTGGGCTTCCGGTATACGCCCCTTGAGGAGATTGAAAACCGCCTCACCCGCATCCGAGCCGGCATGGAAAAACAAGGGATCGAAGGTCTTCTGGTGATTCAGAAGATGGATTTCTACTATCTTTCCGGAAGCGCACAGGACGGTCTTCTCTTCGTGCCCTTGGAAGGAAAGCCGCTGCTCATGATAAAAAGGGAACTCGAGCGGGCCAGGGTCGAATCTCCGATTCAGGACGTGGTCCCGTTAAAATCAAACCGAGAGATACCCTCGTTGATGCAGACTCATTGTGGCAAAGGACCCCGGGTCCTGGGACTGGAGCTGGACGTCCTCCCGGTAAGAGATTACTTCAAGTTTCAGGGATTTTTCCCGGGCACCCAATTCATGGACGCCTCTTCGATCTTTCGGGAAACCAGGAAGATAAAATCCGTTTTTGAGATCGATCTGATGAGAAAGGCAGGAGAAATAGGAAAGAAGGTTTACCGGGAAGCAAAAGAAATTCTTAAAGAGGGAATGACCGAAATTGAGTTCGGTGGTCTCCTGGAAGGAGCTGCCAAGAGATATGGCCATGAAGGACTTCTCAGGGTCAGGTCCCTCAACTATGAGGCTTACACATGGCACGTACTGAGTGGTCTCACAGGAGGCATTGTAAGTCAGTCGGATTCTCCCATGGGAGGACTGGGACTCTCGCCGGCCTTTCCGGTGGGAGCCAGTCTCAAGGTGATGAAAGCCCATGAGCCGATCTTAGTGGACTTTGGGACGTGTTTTCATGGATATCAGGCAGACGAGACCCGGATGTTCTCCATTGGGAAAATGGAGCAGAAATTTATTGACGCCTACAAGGCATGCAAAGAGATCCACGATGCGGTTTTGGAAGAGACTCGACCGGGAGCAGAATGCGAGACCCTCTTTTTGAAGACCCTTCAGCTGGCAGAGAAGCTGGGTTACAAGGACAGTTACCTGGGACCCCCGCGACTTCAGACCCGTTTCGTTGGACACGGCATCGGCCTGGAGCTGAACGAATTGCCTTTCCTCGCCCAGGGTCAATCTTATCCCCTTGAGCAAGGGATGACTTTCGCCGTCGAACCTAAAATCGTTTTTCCAGGAGAGGGCTCTGTGGGAATTGAGAATACCGTCGTGGTCACTCGCGACGGCTGTGAAATTCTTACTCCGGCTTCACAGGAGATCTTTCAGGTATGAAGTTGCTATCAAACGTTCTACCCGTAACATCCTCCATGGCTACACGATTGAAAAGGATTTGCTTACCTTCCGAACGATTCCCTAAGACCATCCTCCCCCAATTCACAACCGATTCCTTTGTTATTCGCTTTGGATCCTTTCTTCTCTCTGGTAAAATCCCTATAAACTCATATCCATTTTTTTTATCAAAAGAGAATAATTCGTAAGCGACCATTTAATTGAAACCTCACTCCAATGAATTAACTTCCCTAAGCATTTTTTATACCAAAGCTAACTATCGCCATAACCTCTTATAACAATATGATTTCCCCTATCTGCGATGGTGTAAGGTTAAATGACATTTTGTACAAAATTGAACAATTTTCATAGAAATATTGTCCTATCTTCTTTGTTTTCTGGAACGCCTCTCCCCCTCCCCCTCCCTACCATTTGAATAAGTTAGCCCGAAACCCGTCTAAATGAATAAAGATGAAAGGAAAGGAGTGATGATATGAATACGAAACGAATTTTCATTGCGATTCTGCTCCTCGGTGGTCTGACGTTGTCAGGGTGTTTTCTGCCCCCACCCCCTTCCGGGGGGCATGATTATGGCCATGGTTATGGATACTATGGCTATTCTCAAGGCCGCGACTATGGAAACCATGGTGACTGGGATCGTGGTCATCGTGGTTCAGGGCGTGGATCCCGTAATTGGCGATGAAATAAACGAGAGAAAGGGGAAAGCGTCTAATTCATGGAGGCTATCCCCTACAGTGTAGACATCGCCACCCCAATTGTCCCGACCTATTTGTTCCCCCACCCCTTCCCCAAGGGACCATGTCGCAATCATGATGGAGGGTAGATCTGGACGGAATCTTGCCCTGGCGGGATTCCGTCTTGCAACCGAAGAGGTGTCTCGTTAATTACGACACCGTCTCCAAGGAGAGAGGGACGCTCGAAGGGCAGGTCACATCATTTGACCCCTCCGGAAACAAGTGATAAGCTTCTTATAGTGAATAAAGAGAGAGTTCAGCTTTTTGATGAATGGCCTGAGGCCTATGACAGGTGGTTCACAACACCGATTGGCTCCCTCGTAAGAAGGTATGAAACTGAATTGGTCCTGAATTTATTAAGCCCCAAACAAGGTGAGATCATCCTGGATGCTGGCTGCGGGACAGGGATCTTCACACTTGATATTCTCTCGTCGGGTTCAAAAGTCATTGGACTGGATCTATCCCTTCCCATGCTCAGGCGAGCAGAAAAGAAACTTAAAGGATACCCCTTCCAAATAGTTTTGGCGGACATGCTCAATTTGCCTTTTCCAGAAAGCTTCTTTGACAAAGTCGTTTCAGTCACTGCCCTTGAATTCGTTGAAGAGGGAAAAGCTGCGGTCGGTGAGCTATTCCGAGTGACGAAGAGAGGGGGCCGCGTTGTGGTAGCCACCCTGAACAGCCTAAGCCCATGGGCCTTGCGCAGGAGAGTTGAAGCGAAGGAAAGACACACCCTATTTGAGAAGGCAATTTTCAGGTCTCCTGATGAATTACGCTCCCTTGCCTCTGTGGAAGGCGTGGTGAAAACAGCGATCCATTTTCAAAAGGAAGATGATTCAGAGAGGGCTGTCGAAATTGAGCACGAAGGAAAAAGAAACAATTTGAACACAGGGGCCTTTGTGGCCGCGCGTTGGGAAAAACTTTCATAGGTGTAGGAGACAAGCATGGAGCAGAAGAAAAAACTGTCTGTCGTTATCGAGCACTGGATCGAACATAATGAGAGCCATAAAGGGGAGTACAAAAAATGGGCTCAAACAGCGGGTGAACTGGGATTAGATTCGGTTAAGGCGGAGATCGAAGAGGCGATGGGAAAAATCTCTCAATCGAACCAGCATCTCGCGAAGGCGCTGAATACATTACAATAGGCATCTCCCCCTCAGAGACTGTTTCAAAATTAACGAGAGACCGCTTCGGTTGCAAGACGGAATCCCGCCCTGGCGGGATTCCGTCCAGATCCTCAGCAAAGACGAAAAACTGGCAGCGCACAAGGATTTCTGGCGTCTGATTGACGCGCTGGACTCCATCGTTTAAACTGATAAAGGGAGGTTCCTATGAGAATATCGAGTTTGGATAAAATTGCAAAGATCAAGGCAGACATGGAAGGCGCAAGAGATGTTTACAAACAGGTTCCAATATCCAAGCAGGACGGCTCCCCAAACTTTTCGTTCCGGGTCTTTACTCTTGAGCCGAAGGGTCATACCCCTTTCCACAAACATCCTTTTGAGCATTTAAATTATGTCATCAAAGGTCGCGGAAGCCTGGTCGAAGAGAGTGGAAAAGAACATGGGGTGAAGAAGGGTGATTTTGTTCTTGTTCTGCCCGATGAAAAGCATCAATATAAAAACAAATCGTCAAAGACCCCCTTCATGATGATCTGCGCGGTTCCCAAGGAATACGAATAATCAAACAGGTTCCGGAATTTCCATGGACAAGTCATCGATCCTTTAAGAATTTTAGCAAGGCTCCGTTAAATTGATCGGTCTGCTCCACATTGGAAAGGTGCCGGGCCGAAGGCAGTACCACCAGCTTTGAACCTGTAATACGCTCATGCATGGCCTCTGAGGCGGAGACCGGTGTTCCAGGATCGTCTTCCCCGACCATGATCAGAGTGGGAATTTTGATCGCGGAAATTCGATCCAGATAATTAAGCCTCCGAATCGCTTCCGCGCAACCGATATACCCTGCCACAGGGGTAGCGAGAATTTGCTCCCGAATCAGTTTGACCATGGGAGGGTTCTGTCTGAGAAAGGCTGGAGTAAACCAGCGCTCCATGGTCTCCTCCGATAGAGCCTCCATTCCTTTCTTGCGCACCTTATCCAAGCGCTCTTGCCACACCGGTTGGGCCTCTGCAGGGACGATGGAAGCCGTATCGCACAAGACGAGACTCTTCAGGCGGTGCGGATGATTCAAAACAAGGCACTGACCGATCATCCCACCCATCGACAATCCAACAAAGTGCACTCGATCCAACCCCAGGGCGTCCAATAAACCGATGACATCCTCCGCCAGAAGCTCCAGGGTGTATGAACCTGAGGGAGCGTCGGTAGCGCCGTGGCCACGGGTGTCGTACCGGAGTACCTGAAAATAAGGGCTCAAGGCATCGATCTGAGGATTCCACATCAGGAAATTGGAACTCAGGGAATGGCTCAAAATGACGACCGGAGCGCCCTTTTTCCCGGAGAGCTCATAATTCATTCGAATACCGTTGGCCTTGATTTGCATTATTTCTCCGATCGAATTCTATTTTTCCAATACCTTTAATGCTTCTGGAACTGTCGCCTGGGGACTGGTCTTGTACCAGGCAGCGATCATATTTCCGTTTTCATCGATCAGAAAGGAGGAGCGGTTGATTCCCCCAAATTTCTTTCCATACATCGTTTTTTGTCCCCAAACACCATAACTCTTGGCAACCTTGTGGTCTGCGTCCGAAAGGAGAGGAAATTTCAGACTATTCTTTTCCGCAAATTTCTTTTGTGCCGGAGGGAGGTCAGGGCTAATCCCGATGACCTCCACGTTTAACTGGGCAAGATGCTTCCCGGCATCCCTCAGGCTTACGGCCTGTACCGTTCAACCGGAAGTACCTGCCTTCGGATAAAAGAAAAGGAGGATTTTACGTCCTTTAAAATCTGAAAGGGAGACCTTTTTTTCATCCTGGTCTAAGAGTTCAAAATTGACCGCCTTGTCCGTTGGTTTCAGCGTCATTCGACTTCCCCCTTTGATCGATTGAAGATCTATTTTACAGGTTAAATGAAGGTTGGATGCTTGTCAACGGAAAATAAAGGGAATTCAAGAGAGCTTTGGAGAACGACCATGCGCTCTCTTGATTACACAGATTTCAAAACATGATTAAAGAGATTTCAGGACTTTTGCAGGAATCCTTTTTTTTCTTGACAATGGGGCGGAAGCGCGTTACCATAGATCTATTACCATAGGGGGGTATCGTATGGAACAGGAAAAGAAAGAGGTCTTGTTGAGATTACGAAGAATTGAGGGACAGATCCGCGGGCTTCAGAGGATGGTCGAGGAAGGTGTTCCTTGTGCGGACGTTCTGACCCAGGTGGCGGCGGCCACTGCCGCTATCAAGAAAGTGGGGACAGTCGTTGTTAAAACGTATATGGAAGAATGTCTGGATAAGGCTCAGAAGAGGCCAGGTGTCAGGCGAGAGAACGTCTTAAATGATTTTCAAAAAGCTGTCTCTCGATATATCGATTGGGCGTAATTCAACGGCGGAATGCGGATTGGGGAACTCGGAAGAAATAAGGCGAAACCAGGGTGGAGGACTTTATGGATGAAAGAAACGGATTGACGAGAAGGAATTTTCTGAAGACAGGCGCCATCGTGGCGGGAGCTGGGGCTGCTGGAGTTTTGGGGTTATCCAGTATGGCTTCTGCGAATTCGAGGACCTATGCCACGCTGATTGACCTGACAAAGTGCGATGGATGTAAGAATGAACCGATGCCGAAATGTGTTGATGCCTGCCGGAAGGTGAACGAGAAGAAATTTCCCAATCCTCAAAGAACCGATCAAAGATCTCTGGCCCCAGAAAACACATGATGACTGGTCGAAAAAGAGGGATGTGGTGAATGCTCTTACTCCTTATAACTGGACAACCGTTCAGAAGGTTGAGATGGAAGGAGAGGAGATCTTCGTCCCCCGCCGGTGTATGCACTGCGATAATCCACCCTGTGCCAACCTCTGTCCTTTTGGAGCTTTGAATAAGTATGGGGACGGATCTGTTGTGATCAATCACGATCTCTGCCTCGGAGGAGCGAAATGCAAGTCCGTCTGCCCCTGGCATATCCCTCAAAGACAGAGCGGTGTTGGAATCTATCTCAAGCTTCAGCCCATGCCTGCAGGAGGGGGGGTCATGTATAAATGCGACCTCTGCCACGATCGGATCAAAAAAGGCCTGATCCCTGCCTGTGTGGAGGCCTGTGAAAAAAGACTTGGAGCGAAGAAGCCTCTCTTTTTCGGGAGGAGGGATGAAATCTTAAAGAGGGCCCACGATCGGGCTACAGAGATCAATGGATTTATCTACGGTGAGAAAGAAAATGGCGGGACTGGAACCCTCTACGTCAGCAGAGTTTCTTTTGACAAGATCGATGCGAAATTGAGAGAAGCCAGATCAACTCTTTCCATGGGAAAGGTCGAGAATCCACTTCGTGACGTCAATGGATGGGCAAAAGGTTTCCTCATCGGTCCGATCATCAGTGCATTGGGTGCCGTGGGCCTTGCCCTCTACCACAAGAATAAGAAGGAGGACACGGATACGGGAAGCGGAAAGACGCAGAGCCCAAAGCCCATAGCGCAGAGCGAGAATGAGCAGAAGGAGGATAAATAAACATGGAAGAGAGAATGATCAGGGGAAGAGAAGGCGTACTGCGCCACAGCCCTATTGAGCTTGGCGAGCACTGGCTCCTTGCCATCTCCGGACTCCTTCTGATCTTTTCAGGATTTGGGGAACTCCCCATGTACAAGAGGTATATGGTGACTCAGATTCCAGGCTTTGACTGGGCAGGAGACTTCTTCATCAATCTAAAAATTCATTACCTCGCGGGAATCGTCTTTGTCTCCATCATAGTCTTTCATGCCCTTTACCATGGATGGCTCGGGCATCAAGGGCTGCTCCCGAGGAAAGGGGATGTGAAGGCTTCCTGCAAGACGATCCTTTGCATGCTGGGGTTTGGAGAAGAGCCCAAGATGGATAAGTATCTTCCAGAGCAGAGACTGGCCTATGCCTATCTGGGAGGGGTCGGGTTGATTTTAGTTCTGACGGGTATGGTGAAGGTCATCAAAAATATTCCTGGGGTCTATCTCGCTCCCGCTTTGATTACTTCGATGACACTCATCCATACCTTTGGAACGATCTTCTTTCTATTGGGCGTTCTGGCTCATCTGGCGGCACTGATCTTCAAGGTGAATCGGCCACTGGTCAAATCGATCTTTACCGGAGAGGTCGATCCGGGATACGCGCAGGACCGCCATTCGATCTGGTATGAGGAAATAATGAAAAATAAGGTGAAGGCTAAGGTTGAGGTTGAGGACAAAGTAGGCGAGATAAAAAAAGGGAAGGTTCAGGTTGAGGCTGAGGTTAAGAATCAAGAAAATGAAAAGGCCGTGGCCGCGAAGGAAGGAGAAGAGAAACAAACAGGGAAGGAGGAGAATACGATGCCATCAACAATAAAAGTAAAAGGAATGAGCTGCCAGCATTGTGTGATGTCCGTGACGAAGGCGCTGGGTCAACTGGAAGGAATCAAGAACGTTCAGGTGGACCTTGCCAAAGGAGAGGTTCGATTTGATAACTCAAAGGAGATTGCCTCGAACCGGATTGAGAAAGCTATCAGCGATGCAGGGTATGAAGTGATTCCGTCATAGAACGGAACACTTAAATCCGAAGCACGAATTTCGAAATCCCTGCCTTCGCCGAAGCGGCTTCGCGCAGGCGGGCGAAAGAAATTCGAATTTTCGAAATGATCAAAATGCAAAATCCGAAGCAAAAGACTGTTTAACGTTTTGAAAATTTGAATTTAGGATTTGTTTCGAGTTTCGATATTCGAAATTCGAATTTATGATCTAAAAGGAGGAAAAGATGCCAATCTACGAATATCGATGTCGCAAGTGTGAGGTCATTTTTGAGAGATTCCAGAAAGTCAATGAGGACGGAGAGTCTTTGACCTGCCCTGCCTGTGGGGCAAAGAAGCCTGAGAAGATTCTCTCCGGTTTTTCTTCTTCCAAAGGATCGGAATCATCCTCTTCTTGTGGTTCTTCGGGAGGCTCGACAAGATTCAGCTGAGGCTGAAAGCGGCCGGTGGTCAACCGGTTAAGGGAACTTGCTTCCTTGATGATTGATTATATATTTGGTGGATTAGGTCAACCTCGCTGAATAGGGGTGATTTTAATAAGTGAAGGAAATCAACAATGCCCCCCAAATTCATAAATGATTATTGAAAGTTTGGCCCTCTCCTCATCTTTTTAGATCTAATCTATTTTATCCGTAATATCCTCTATCCAAGCATCCCAATGCATAAATTCTGAACTTGATTGTGTTGAATGATTTATCCTGTATATACGTCCAGCTTCTGCCGTAAAATTCATAAGCCTATCCTGACGAGAGCGGAACCGAGAACTGGAGAATCCTACTTGAACGTTATGGTCCCCTGGAAACAATTCTATTCGATTACATCTTGGAACAAGCCTCCCATCAACAAAAATTACATTTATGGCAGAATCCCATCGTAAGAAAGCAACTTGGCTCCTTGGCAATCGAGGGCCAGAATACATTCTATACGTACCGGGGCCACAACCCCATAGAATCAAAATAGCCGATGAAATAAAAATGCATAAAATCGATTTGACTTTCATTTTCTCCTCCTTCTTCCAGATTACGAAACAAATCACGTATTATCAAAGAAACACATGCCTCAAAGCTCCTACTCCTCGCTGGTCTCTATTGTTTTGAACCTCCCTCCCAAACATATTGTCCGCGACAACATCAACATTGGTTGTTATCCAGTCCACCGCCACCCTCTCTTGTCCAATTTTAGAGGAAATGAATTAAATTTTCAAATGATTACACCTATGCCATGTTTCAAATTGTTTTTTTGATTCTTTTAAAACACCATCCGAATCTGACCGGCTTATCGATTACGGAATGAAAGCCGCATTTCTTAGGCGAAATGCTGAGATCAAGACCACAGGAAAGAAAAGTCAAGAAAGGGGATTGAGACTACATTAATAATGGACTAATACAGGTCGGATAGAAAAAATCAGAAGCACCCGAAATACCAAGTGTCGATTTAAAACACACTGCTGAGAACCTCAAAACTCATAGAATTCTGCTTGACTTTCTTGTCCATTTTTGTAATAAACTGGTTCATTTTAACCTCTTTTCATAACCTTTTTGTTCGCATAATCCCTTTAACCAACAAGAACTGTACTGTCTAAATGAGCTGAAAATCATCATGCAACATATTGCAATTATTATAATTTTCTGAAAGATTTCATTCTTTTCAAAAACCGGGATCCTTATTCCTTTTCCTAACTGATTCGGGTTTCTGTCCAAATAACGGGGCAATAGATTCGTTTTAAGGG
The DNA here is from genome assembly GCA_963711845.1 of uncultured delta proteobacterium. Taxonomy (GTDB): domain Bacteria; phylum Desulfobacterota; class BSN033; order BSN033; family UBA1163; genus CAVQFR01. Next base: position 59,073 of record CAVQFR010000002.1, on the reverse strand, counting down.
GAAAAAAACCTTTAAAATAGGGAACTTCCATAGTTTTTTTCGGTTCATCATAGCCCCATGTGCATTTGGTTGCCCAACGGACAAGAGTTAATGAAAATACAACAAGAACTTACGACATTATATTTGGTATTTTTTTTGCAGTTTTAAGGACATTTGAATTGAAACTCCTGGCTAATTTAGTAATCTTGTACGAGTAAGTTATTCAAATTCTTATTAAAGGAGGACTACTATGATCAGGAAAGGGTTGAGCATCCTCATCGTTATTCTCTGCCTCGGGGTCATCATATCCGGATGTCCTAAAAAAACGGTAGTAAAAGAGGAGCCTTCGGTCAAAAGCGCTGAAGAGAAGGGAAAGGAGGCGAAAGAGGCAGACCGGATCAGAGAAGAAGAGGTGAAAAAAGACTTTGAAAAGAGTCTTGTCGCCAAACAAACTCCTGGAATTGAAGGGGTAGTTCTTGAAAGTAAAATGCTCAAAGATATCCGTTTTGATTTTGATAAATATAACATCCAGCCTAGAGAGGCGGAGATTTTAAAGGAAAACTCTGCTTTGGTGAAGAAATACCCTGGGATGAAGTTCCAGATCGAAGGGCATTGTGATGAGAGAGGAACGGGTGAGTATAACCTTGCCCTTGGAGAGAGGAGAGCATATAGTGTAAAGAAATATCTCGTCTCCCTTGGCATCTCACCAAGTAATATCTTAACAATTAGTTATGGGGAAGAGAGGCCATTTGATCAGGGGCATAATGAAGAAGCCTGGACAAAAAATCGAAGGGCACATTTTGTTATATTAAAGAAATAGCGGATTTACTCTTTTCCTAAAAACCTTCGGTGACACAAGCGATGAAAGAGGGTCCTTCTCTGCCCTCATCAGGCTAAATGTCTATGCGGCAATAAATTTTAGTACCTGCGTCCCCTCTGTTCACACAGTTTTTTCTGCTACGGAGGACAGGTATTACATACCGCAAAAGCGTCATTTCTAAAGAGAGTAAAAAGCTTCACTCAGATAGGTTTTCTATCCTTAATTTAACCAAGGACCTCACCAATCTTACCTTCAATCCCCCGTTCATCGTGGGGATTCCCTTATCGAAGTCCAATCCGGTATTGCGGATAAACTGCACCCTGTCACAGATCATGGTCACCCGCCAGCCAGGGCATTTGCCACGCATGACTTTGCCAAACTGGGCGTACAAATTTCGCAAATCATTCGTTTTGCTCACCCTTACCCCATAGGGCGGGTTGGTGACGACCCAGCCCGGACCAGGGGGAGGGTCTATGGCTGAGATCGGCCTGCCCGAAAATTCGACGCAGCCTGCCACACCCGCCCGCTCCGCATTGGCTTGCGCGGCCCGGATCGCCCCAGCATCCCTGTCTGATCCAATAATTGTTGGAATGTCTGAAACGATAGCCTTGGCCGCATCGGCCAACAACTCATTCCAGAACTTTGAATCGAAATGAGGCCAATCCATAAATGCGAAGCGTCGGCGGTAACCCGCCGGAACCCTTCCAGCCATTAGGGCCGCTTCAATAGGAATGGTCCCTGATCCACAAAATGGATCAAGAAGAGGGGAGATCATATCCCATCCGGAAGCCATCACCATGGCGGATGCAAGGGTCTCCCGGATAGGAGCCTTTGCTGTGGCAAGTCGATACCCTCGCCGATGCAGAAGCGCTCCGGAGGAGTCGATGCTGATGGTGCAAAGGTTATCCACCAAACGGACAACGATTAATTGGGGAAGGTTCGTGCCTGAGTCTTCGTGGTATTTGTGAACGGGTGGAGGGCTTTCCCAGCCTGTCTCCGGTGGCCCCTGCCACCCGTTCCGCGACAGCGGTCTCGTGGTACAAACGTGACTTTTGACATGTCACCCGTAATGCGATCGATCGTTCCGGCGCGAGATAATTTTCCCAAAGCAGATGGCCCGCTTTCCGCCGGAGTTCGGCAAATTCGGCGGCGTAAAACTGGCCGAGCCGCACTAACACACGGCTTGCCGTGCGGAGATAGAGATTGGCCCGATAGGCGTCATGAAGAGAACCTTGAAATTCTATGCCCCCGGATTCATAGCCCCCCGATTCATAGGAAGCCCCGCTCTCTGTTGGAAAAGTCTCTGACCGGGAAGAGGAATAACCACCCGTCAGGCCCAACTGATAGAGTTCCTGTGCGGCAAAGGGCTCAAGCCCCGGGGTGCAGACAGCAAAGAGTTGTTCCATTTTTCTTCATCCGTAGTTACCATATAAACCACATCCATGAAGAAAACAACGGGAATTAGGACTTACCAGGGAAGGTACAGTAAATGAGGTCGAATCCTTATCCTCGACTTTGAAATGGCGGTGCCTTCCAGGATAAAGCTGGCCTACTCCCAACGCGGAATTCGGAATGCGGATTGCGGAATTGATAAGAAACAAGTGAATGAGCTATTGGGTTACTAAGTGATTAAACGCAACGACAAGCCGAAAGCTGTAGACTCAAAGTTTAAAGCTGATAGCTCCCGCCGCCCCGGCCAGATCCTCCTTCATTTTTCTCGTGGGCGGTTAGGACTTTCTCTTGCTTGAGGTAGTCGGGTTGACGATATAGGGAAAGGGGACCTTGCTTATCCCACAGGGACGGAACGTTGTTGAACAGGTTGACCTACTCGCAATTGGTCGAGGCTGAGGGAAGGCGGCCGGAAAGCCTTCGGCGTGGCTCCGATACTATTGATAGATGTCAACCATAAGAAATTCGCCTTTCCTTTAAAGAAGGAACATGAGGAGATGAGGGGACGCGGGGACGCGGAGAAAGGGAGATAAGGTTACCCAAACAGGATACTGGTGAGGATATAGCGCAAGGGCATAGTGTGAAGATCAACGCTCAAAGCTGAAGACTCAAGGCAAAAAGCCATTAAGGTACTGGGGCGTTAGGGAATGAGGCGAAGGTCTCCTGTGAAAGCAGCTTCCAGCACCGGCTTCATCAGCCGATCCAAATCTCCCTTTTCAGCATCCATCGGGGTTGGCATATTCTGTAATTTCATCTTTAACTGCGGATTCTTCGCCGCAGCAAGCATTCGATTGAGATGTTCCCGGGTTGCCCCAGCCTCTTTCAAGGTCGTTGGAAAATTTAAATCCTTGGCAAAGGAAATCATCCCATTGGCCACAGCCAGCCCGAGGGCCCTACCGCTCAAATTCCAGATTTCCTCTTTGATGTAACCCGCCCCCTTGAAGATCGTTCCAATCAGATGGAGAGGTTCCTGAATGACCGGAGCAAAGAGAACGGTATAATAGGGATTTAACAGAGCGCACGCCCTCCCATGGCTAAGGATATCGATCAGCGAGAAGCTACCCAGATGCGGTCCTCCTGTCCCCCCGAGCATGATCGCATATCCACCCAGATCCGTACCGAGTCCAAGGCAAATTCTTCCCTCCAGATCTCTTCTGTCTTTCTTGACTCTCTGAAGGCCATAGACGACCAGCCGAATGCACAATGCAGCGACCTCTTTCATCTTCTCGTAGGCCGCACCTTTCGTTCCAATCAAGACCTCCCAGGCGTGGGCGACTCCGTCCAGACCTCCATCCAGCGTGAGGCTCATTGGCGCATCGAGTGTCACTGTGTAATCGAAGACGGAAGCAGGAGGAAGGATGGCCTCATCGACGATCAGTTTCTTCTGATTCGTGATCGGGTCGGTAATATTAGAATATTTCGTGAGATGGGCTCCAGAGCTCGCAGCCGTCTGCACCGGAATGACGGGTAAGACGGATCTCCCTGTCCTCTCCTTCATCTTCGTGACCAGCCCTGTTCCAAAGTAGGGCTCGATGGAATCAGCCTCTCCCTGGGAGGTTCCGAGAATCTCCATCACTTCAGAGGGGGAATAGGTATTGAGAATGGCTGCCGACTTCGCAGCATCGATTGTACTCCCTCCCCCCAGGGCGATGATCATATCCGAGTTGGACCGGGCAAACTGGAGGCCGATCCGGTACACATCCTCCCGGGGCGCATTGGGTCCTGCTCCCTTGGCGATTTCAAAAACGATGCGGTTAGCCTTCAGGCTTGCTTTCACCCTCTCGAAAGGCTTCTCAATCCACGACTGCCCTAACTCTGTGACGACGAGGAGTGCTTTTTTCCCCCGTTCCCTGGCGTAGTCGCCAGACGTCTCAAGGACATTTTCTCCGAAGGTATAAGATTTACCTTTCCAGTCCTTCAGCACCTTCTTCGCTCGATCCATGTATTCTTTCATTGTCAACCTCCCGACCCACTCTGCAAAATTATTTTCATTAATACTGAAGGTTCACCGTGATGCACTTGCGCTGCGTATAGCTGTCGAGCATGCCCTCCAGAGAGTATTCTCGACCTATCCCGCTCTGCTTGAAGCCTCCGTACGAGGTTCCGGGAAGGATCCCTAACCCCTGGTTTACCTGGACCCATCCCGACTCGATGGCGTGGGCCGTCCTAAGGGCCTTTCCAATATCGTGGGAATAAACATAGGCGGCCAACCCGTAGTGGCTATCGTTCGCCATCCGGATCGCCTCCTCTTCTTTCTCCCAGGGGATAGCTACAAGCACCGGACCGAAAACTTCTTCTCTTGCAATTCGCCATTCGTTCTGGATACGGGTGAATACAGTAGGTTCCATGAAATAGCCTTGGGCGAGTGGCCCTTCTTTTGGAGGAAGGCCGCCTGTCACCAGTCGGCTTCCTTTCTGTTCGAGTCCGTCTTGGACGTAGGCACACACCTTTTCAAACTGAATTCGGTTGATGATCGCTCCGATATCCGTTGCCTCATCGAGGGGATCACCGATCTTGAGCGATTCAAGTTTCTTCACCAATTTATCCATAAAAGAGTCAAAAATGGAAGCGTGGAGGAAGAGACGTGAACCGGCAGTGCAAGATTGCCCTTGCCGTGTAAAGCGCATTCCATTGATGACACTCTGGACCACGTGGTCGTCATTGGCGTCAGGGAAGACAATCTGGGGGCTCTTCCCGCCTAATTCCAAAGTGACGGGTACAATCCGTTCTGCCGCCGCAGCCATAATGCTCTTGCCCACTTCTGAAGAGCCTGTCAGCGACAATTTCCCTACGCCCGGGTGTCTGGCCAGCATCGCGCCACATTCACTTCCGGTTCCTGTGATCACATTCAGCACACCCCTCGGAAGGTGCCCATTGCAGATGGCTGCCATCTTCAAAACGGCCAAGGGGGCATCGGAAGCCGGCTTCAGGACCAGCGTATTTCCGACGGTAAGGGCCATCGTAATTTTTAGTGCTCCCAGAAGGACCGGTGAGTTCCAGGGGATGATCCCTGCCACCACGCCGATGGGCTCTCGCCGGCTGTAACACAAAACCTGCTCACCCAGCGGAACGGTTTCACCCTTTTGCTCGCTGGCCACTCCGCCATAGAATCGAAACAGATCCGCGGCAAGGGCGATCTCGCCCCGGGATTGAGTTCGAAGAGCATTGCCTGTCTCCTGGGAAAGAGTCCTTGCGATGTCTTCAGATTGTGCTTCGATGTCAGCAGCGATCTTCTGCATCAATTTTCCACGATCCCTTGGAGCCATCCGCTTCCAGCTCTCAAAGGCTTTGGCGGCAGCCTTCACAGCACGGTCTACATCGGCTTCCGCTGCACGGGGAACTTCAGCAATGACGGTTCCTCTCCTTGCAGGGGTCTCCACAGGAAGAAATCCCCCACCTGCGCTCGCTGTCCATTCGCCATCGATCAGCATCGACTGTCGTTCGACGACTCTATTCGGTTTGGAATCCCTCTCTCCAATTGTCTTCATGACCCGAACCTCCTCGAAAATCACCCGCTCCCTGAAATAGTTTTATTTTCACACGATAAAGATTGAGTTTCAATAGAATTTTATAAGAACTGCAAAGCTCAAAGCAGGATAGGTGATGGAGCCATTAAGCGCAATCTATCTCTTTGATCAACTTCAAACCACTTGACGGATACAGCCCGCCAAGGATATCCTCATATGGAATTGAATCCCATGCAAGCCAAGGGGGAAGGAAGATGAATATTGTCCGTGCTGCAGTCGTCCAGGATAGTCCAGTTGTTTTTAATCGGAAAGCCACCGTTGAAAAAGTTCACTCCTTAGTTGACCAAGCGGCCGAAGAAGGAGCGAGACTGGTGGTCATTCCTGAGGCCTTTGTCTCAGCCTATCCCTCGGGTCTGGACTTTGGAGCCCGGATTGGCTCTCGGACGCCAGAAGGGCGTGAGGATTTCAGGCGGTATTATGAAAGTGCTGTGGATGTGCCCGGTCCAGCCTGTGAGGCCCTCGGGAAGGCTGCGCGGGATGCCCGGGTTTTTCTGGTGATCGGGGTCATCGAGCGTGACGGCGGAACACTTTATTGTACGGTCCTTTTCTTTTCTCCGGATGGAGGATTCATGGGAAAACATCGAAAGCTGATGCCCACCGCCATGGAGCGCTTGGTCTGGGGATTTGGTGACGGCTCGACCTTGCCCGTATTTGATACCCCTCTCGGAAAGATCGGAAGTGTCATTTGTTGGGAAAACTATATGCCCATGCTTCGTATGCATATGTTCGCTCAAGGAATCCAGCTCTACTGTGCCCCAACGGCCGACTCTCGGGACACCTGGCTTCCTTCGATGCGCCACATCGCTCTGGAAGGACGCTGCTTCGTCCTCAGCTGCTGCCAGTACCTCACCCGGGCCGATTGTCCGGAGGACTATGCTGCCCCCCAGGGGAACGACCCGGCCACGGTTCTGATGCGCGGTGGGAGTTGCATCATTGGCCCCCTGGGTCAGATTTTGGCTGGGCCAAATTTTGAAGGGCCTTGTATTCTGACTGCAGATCTGGATTTGGATGAAATTCCAAGAAGCAAATACGACTTCGATGTTGTCGGTCATTATTCCCGACCGGATATTTTTCGCCTTTATGTCAACACTCGCCCTGCCCAACCAGTGGTGGTATCCTCAGGAGACGATGAATAGGAACGTAGGAACGGGACGTTGTTCACTAGGTTGAATGACTGGCGATCGGTCGGGATGGAAGGAGCATGGCGCCAAGCCTAAACAATACACTTTGGAACGAAGGTGTCTTCCGTAAAAAACGTTGGCCAATGACATAAAGCTCAAGGCTGAATGCTCAAGGTTCAAAGGTAAAAGCAGAACAAGAAGCCTCCGGTGTCAGGGCCACACGATCAATAGAAACGGGACGTTGTATTCTTCATTACCGATCCGCTACACGCGGCGGATTGAACGGGGGTGAAATAGGAGGCGACATGAAGATCGCTCAGTTTTATGAAGAAGGCCGTATTCGTTTGGGTGTCATTCAGACCAATAGCGTTATACCCATTGACTTTGACGGCGACATGATTGAGTTTATCAAGAGTAACAGGGTCTTGAAGCTTCAAGGCAGCAAGGCGATCGATCTTGATCGGATGACACTGGCAGCGCCGGTGAGCCGTCCTTCGAAAATCATCGGCATCGGGTTGAATTATAAGGACCATGCTGAGGAACAGAAGGCAAAAGTTCCTGACCTTCCGGTGATCTTTGCCAAGTTTCCTAACACTCTCATTGGGCCGAAGGAAACGATTGTCTGGGATGTGAAGGTGACCGGGAAAGTAGATTTTGAAGGGGAGCTGGCCGTGGTGATTGGAAGCGAAATTCGGAATTGCCATGAAAGCGAAGCATTGGGAGCGGTGTTTGGTTACACGTGCGCCAATGACGTTAGCGCGAGGGACCTCCAATTTAGGGATATTCAGCTGTTGCGGGGCAAATCGCTGGATACCTTTTGTCCGCTTGGGCCATGGATCGTGACGGGTGATGAGATACCAAGCCCCAATTCCCTGAAGATTCGGTCTTGGTTGAATGGGCGCCTCATGCAGGACAGCAACACGAGTTTGATGATTTTCAGCGTTCCTGTTTTAGTCAGCTTTTTGTCACAACATCTTACCTTACTTCCAGGCGATATTATTCTAACAGGAACCCCCCGAGGGGTAGGCGTCTTCCGAGACCCTCCGGTGTTTATGAAGGAGGGAGATGAGGTGACGGTAGAGATTGAACGGGTGGGTCGGCTCGTAAACACTTGCCGAACCCGATGACTCTCGGGGTTGCACGTGACGGGCTCTGGGGCCAGGTCTACACGATGGATAGGTATCATCCGTAAAAAAGTTGGCGCATTCCAATTGCCCCTGTCCGCCCCGCCCTCGGTCGGGACCGGGGCCGGTAGGCAGGGAATGGGGATTGCCGAATGCGAAATCTGGAATTGAGGAAAGGACGTATAAATGAATTGTTCTGTTAATGCATAGGGATCGATCCCGTTTTTCTCAAGCCTCCAGATGCCAAGCCAAGAAAAATCTGATTTCAGAAGATTTCAATTCAGGGCACTTCATCCAAATCTTTCGATCGGGATGGCGAGTGATCGGTATGCGGGGTGGATCGGGCAGGTTTACTCGGAGGGGCGATACACAAAAGAGATCAAGCCCCGGACTCATAGGGTAGGAGAAAGATCTTTTACCGAAGAAGTCCTCCCCATAAAGAGCATTGAAGAATACTTTGAGCACTTTCCCATCCTGGAAATTGACTATACCTTTTACCGGCCGCTCCTGGATAAGAGCGGAAAGCCAACCCCAAATTACTTCACCCTCAAACAATACCGGCAATATCTTAAAGAGGAGGATCAACTGATTCTCAAGGCCCCTCAGGTGATCTTTGCGAGAAGAATCCGGCGGGGCGGGAAATTTATCGATAATGAGGCTTATCTGAACCCGGAAATCTTCACTCATCAGTCTTACAACCCGGCTGTCGAAATTCTGGGCTCTCACTTGAGTGGATTTATCTTTGAACAGGAATATCAGCCCAAAAAAGAACGGGTTGAAGCGGAAAAGATGGCGGAATCGCTGGATGCCTTTTTTGAGGCAGTTCCCAAGGATAAGCGTTACCATGTTGAACTTCGCACAGAGGCCCATTTGAGCGAGCCGGTATTCGCCGTTCTGGAAAAGCATGGGGTGGGGCTGGTTTATTCCCACTGGACCCGGCTTCCACCTTTATCAAAGCAGTTCTCCAAAACGAAAGGGAGGTTTTTTAATTCAGGTGGGGATGGGTTGATTCGCCTGATGACCCCTTTGCGGATGAGTTACGAAGATTCCTATGCAAGAGCATATCCTTTTGATAAAATGGTGGATGGAATGATGAATGATGAAATGATCGACGATGCGGTCGAAATCATACTGGAAGGAATCCGGCAGAGAAAGAGGATGAGGCTCATCATTAATAATCGGGCAGGGGGTAATGCTCCGACGATCGCCCAGCAAATTGCCGACAGGCTGGACGGAGTTAAATTGCAGTAAAAATAGGAGTAGGAAACTCATGTTTGAGGGCATGACGATCGTGATTGGTTCTATTTTGATGCTTCTCGGATTGGCAGGGAGTGTTCTTCCAATTCTCCCGGGGCCACCGCTTAGCTTTATCGGGCTCTTTCTCCTGGCTCTATTAAAACATTTCTCACCTCCTTTGACCCCGACATTCATCCTCCTCCTGGCCATTGTTACGGTTTTTGTGATCGTCATGGATTATATCATTCCCTTGCTGGGGGCCAAGAGATATGGAGCATCGAAATGGGGAGTCTGGGGCTCCGTGTTAGGAATGGCGATAGGGATATTTTGGTCCCCCTTCGGGATGCTCGTGGGGGCTTTTATTGGAGCGGTCCTCGTCGAGTGGTTCGTCGGGAAGAAAAAAGGAGAGGCTCTCAGAGCAGGTTGGGGGGTGGTGATGGGGACGCTGTTTGCAACGGTCCTGAGATTAGGAGTTTCAGGAATGATGACCTACTATTTTATCCGCGCTTTATGGTAAGGAAGATTGAGAGATAACACATTGCTGAGTCAGGACTAGAATTTTCATTGACATAGAAAAACTCAAGAAAGGAGAGTGTTATGAAAGAGAAAAGCAAAGGGCTAAAGGAAGGCAAGAAGGCACCGCAGAAAAGCCTCAAAGAGAAGAGAAAGATGAAGAAGGAGAAGAAGAGTAGGTAGGTCGAACAGCGTCCATGACCCAGGATCAGGTCTACTTTTTTCTAACTCCGGCGACGATCAGCAAGACCCCGCCCGCGATGGCTAAGACGCCCATGATTGGGTGTAGCGGGATTGTCTTGTTTTTTTCTTTGTAGGCTTGAACGGGTCCGAAATCAATGACCTTTTCACGGGTCGTGAAGGTGACCCCCTGGTAGATCAGAGAAATCACTCCGATCACAGTCAGGAGAACCCCCAGTATGGTGATGAGCTTCATTTTCTGACTTCTCCTTTGTCGAGTTTCTCAGGTGAGACGCCTTCCTGAAAGGCTTCTGTTTATTGTATGAAATGTGATGATCGATTTCAAGAAAAAAAGCGGGACCAGGTCTTGCAATCAAACACCTCCAAAATGATCATGGGAACGTCATCCTGCTTGACGTCATCCATAAAAGAACTGGCTTATTCCAGGAATTGAGGGCCAAACCTATAAAAAAGAAAGGCCCGACACTCATGCAGAGTGTCGGGCCTTTCGACAAGCTCAAAAGGATTTTTATTTACTTTTTTCTGAGTTTTTCTTCTTCGGCTTCGTCTTCTTCTCTTTGGGAGCTTCTTTTTCCTCTTTCTTCACCTTCTTTTCTTTTTTCTCTTTTTCCTTTTCCTTTGGCTTCTCCTTTACCTTCTCTTTCTTTTCTACTTTTTCCTTCTTTTTGGGAGTCACCTTTTCAAGGACTTCTTTAGCTTTTGTTGTTATCGTTGATTTCTTCTTCTCCTCGGGATGTGTAAAGGTAACCAGTTCCACGAGGGAAAGGGGAGCTGCATCTCCCTGCCGCCACCCCAATTTATAAACCCGGGTATAACCTCCCGCTCGGTCCTTAAATTTCGGGGCGATTTCATCGAAGAGCTTCTTGACGATCCCCTTATCCCGGAGGAGGGCAAAGGCTCGTCTTCTGGCATGCAGCGTTCCCCGTTTTCCTAAAGTGATGATCCTGTCTGCCCAGCTTCGAAGCTCTTTTCCCTTTGCCAAAGTGGTTTTGATCCGTTCATGTTCAAGCAACGAGACCAACATGTTCCGAAACATCAGCTCCCGATGCTGAGTGTGGCGGCTAAATTTTCTACCTGCGACACGATGCCTCATTCCTGACTCCTATCCAATGGCTCCTGATTGCATTTCCTCTTCAGATTTCTTGGGAGGCCAGTTATCTAACTTCATTCCCAAACTGAGTCCCATCTCGGTCAAAATCTCCTTGATCTCGTTGAGGGATTTCCGGCCAAAGTTCTTGGTGGCCAAGATTTCCGCCTCTGTTTTTTGAACCAGATCGCCGATCAGCTTGATGTTCGCATGCTTCAAACAGTTCGCGGACCGGACGGAGAGTTCTAATTCATCCACGCTTCGGAGGAGATTTTCATTAGAAGCCTCCTTTTCCTCCTCGTCTTCAGGATAGGACATCTCTTCCTCTTCTTCTTCGAAGGTAATGAAGATGGAAAGTTGTTCTTTCAAAATCTTTGCCGCATGGGCCACGGCTTCCTCCGGGGTCAAACTTCCATCGGTCCAGACCTCCAGGATCAGCTTATCATAATCGGTGATCTGTCCCACCCGGGCATTCGTCACGGTGTAATTAACCTTCTTGATCGGAGAAAAGATGGCGTCCATAGGGATGGTCCCGATCGGTTGACCCTCCTCTTTATTTCGCTCTGCAGAGACATAACCCCTCCCCATCTTCACCACCATCTCCATCGAGAGCTTGCCGTCTCTCGAAAGCGTGGCAATATAATGGTCCGGGTTCAGGATTTCCACCGCATCGCCCGTGAGGATATCCCCTGCCTTCAGGACGGCGGGGCCTTCTGCCTTCACCCGGATGGTTTTTGGACCTTCCGTATGAAGCTTTAATCTTACCTCTTTGAGGTTGAGAATGATCTCGGTAATATCTTCCTTGGTTCCGGGGATGGTCGAAAATTCATGGAGCACGCCGTCGACCTTCAGTGACGTAATCGCTCCCCCTTGCAAGGAAGAGAGGAGGATTCGTCGAAGAGAATTCCCGATGGTGATGCCGAAACCTCTTTCAAAGGGCTCCGCCGTAAACTTTCCATAAGTGGGTGTCACTGTTTCTTTTTCTACTTCCAACCGTTTCGGTCGAATCAGGTCTTTCCAACTTTTTTGCATATCGCCTCCAAATCACTTCGAGTACAACTCGACGATCAACTTCTCCTGGATGGGGAGGGTGATGTCCTCGCGGGCGGGCAGACCTTTCATACTCCCCTTCATCTGGTCTTTATCCAATTCCAGCCATTGAGGCACCCCTCGCCGGGCTACCCCTTCCAGAGCCTCTAAGACGCGTACCACCTTCTTGCTCTTCTCTCGGAGCTCGATGACATCCCCTGGCTTCACGAGATAGGAAGGAATGTTTACTTTGGACTGGTTGACCAGGAAATGGTTGTGCCGAACGAGCTGACGTGCTTCGTCTCTTGAATTGGCAAAACCGAGCCGATAGACGATGTTGTCTAATCTCCTTTCCAAAAGGGCGAGGAGGGTTTCTCCTGTAATGCCTTTTTGTCGATCCGCCTCTTTGAAAATGTTGCGGAACTGGTTTTCCAAAATCCCGTAAATCCTTTTCACTTTCTGTTTTTCCCGAAGCTGAGTTCCGTAATCTGAGAATTTTTTCCGAGACTGACCATGTTGTCCGGGAGGGTAATTTCGACGGTCATACGCGCACTTTTCCGTGTAGCATCTCTCCCCTTTGAGGAAGAGCTTGAGATTTTCCCTCCGACAAAGCCGACAATTCGTTTTCGTATATCTTGCCAACGCGAACCTCCTAGTTTAAGTAACCATGTTTATACAGATTAACTAAAATATGATACCACCGACTGACTAAAATCAGATGACACTGGTAAAAATACTACTCGGTTCACCTGACGGGCACGAGCCCTATACTCTTCTTCGCTTAGGGGGGCGACATCCATTGTGGGGGATAGGCGTGACGTCCTTAATGAGGTGGACTTTCAAGCCAGCTGCCTGAAGCGATCGCAGTGCGGATTCTCTCCCAGCTCCAGGACCCTTCACATAGACATCAATGGACCGGACGCCTTGATCCATGGCCTTTTTGGCAGCGTCGTCTGCTGCCATTTGCGCGGCAAAGGGAGTGCTTTTCCGGGAGCCCTTGAAGCCTTGTGTGCCGGCGCTGGACCAGGTAATCACATTTCCCTCGGGATCGGTAATGGTAATGATCGTATTGTTGAAAGTCGCCTGGATGTGGGCAATTCCAACCTGAATATTCTTCTTAACCTTCTTTTTCTTTATTCCCTGCCCCTTGGGCATATCGCCTCCTTTACCCCGTTAGAAATAAATCTCGTCACTTTCAGTGGATGAATTTCATAAAATGTCTTTCCAAGATCCAAGCCCCGTTCACGTTGTCTGACGGGGTTTACTCGACTGTTCCTTCTCTTTTTTCTTTCCGATGATGGCCCGGCGTGGTCCTTTTCGCGTCCTGGCGTTGGTGTGAGTCCTTTGACCTCGAAGGGGTAGAGATTTTCGATGGCGAAGTCCTCGGTAGGAACCGATATCCATCAATCGTTTGATGTTGGTGGCAACATCCCGCTTGAGATCTCCCTCCACCTTGTATTCCTGTTCAAGAATATCCCGGATGCGAACCACCTCTGTCTCAGTGAGCTTGTTCACTTGGGTGTCTTTATTAATGTTCGCCTTTTGAAGGATCTTATTCGATGAGGGTCTTCCAATTCCGTAGATATAGGTGAGGGCGATCTCCACCCGTTTATCCTTTGGAAGGTCGACTCCTGCAATACGTGCCATAGTTTACTCCTTGTTAAGTCAATCGTTAAGTTCGTTTAGATCGTTCATTTCGTTGAGCGATCAAAACCTTCTAAACGGTCATAACGATCGAACCTTTCTTTTCAGCCTTGCCGTTGTTTATGTTTGGGGTTTTCGCAGATCACCCGGATCACCCCTTTTCGTTTCACAATCTTACACTTGTCGCAGATTTTTTTGACCGATGCCCTGACTTTCACAGTCTATTTCTCCCGAAAAATAATTCTCCCCCGAGAGAGATCATAGGGGGAAAGTTCTACCATCACCTTGTCTCCCGGGAGGATTTTGATGAAGTGCATTCTCATCTTTCCAGAAATATGGGCCAATACCTTGTGGCCGTTTTCCAATTCTACTCGGAACATGGCGTTGGGAAGGGTTTCAAGTACCCTCCCTTCCACTTGGATCGCATCCTCCTTTGGCATAACGTCTCCACCCGCCCCCCTAAACGGGCGTTGCGTCTAATAGACGGATGATTTGATCAAAAATTTGATCGGGACCACCCACTCCCTGAATGGAACGAAGCGTTTTCTTATCCCGATAATACTCGATGAGAGGGGCGGTCTGCTTCTCATATTCCTTCAACCGTGTTCGGATGGTTTCTTCCTTGTCGTCGCCACGTTGGTAAAGGGCTCCTCCACACCGGTCGCAAATTCCTTCTGTTTTAGGCGGTTGGAAATGGATGTGAAACATGGCCCCGCAGTTTTTACAGGTTCTCCTTCCCGTCAACCGGCGGATCAATTCATCGGATTCCACATCGATATTGATGACATGGTCAATGGTCTTTCGGATTTTGGCGAGGATGGGCTGGAGCGCTTCGGCCTGAGGAATGGTTCTTGGAAATCCGTCGAGGATGAAACCCGAATGGCAATCCTTTTCCTTCAGACGTTCCTCCACGATGCCAATGACAATCTCATCCGGGACCAGTTGTCCCTGATCCATAAATCCCTTTGCCTTCGTTCCCAAAAGGGTGCTCCCCTTCACCGCTGCCCTCAAGATATCTCCGGTAGAGATCTGAGGGAGGTGATACCTTTCGACCATTCTTTGGGCCTGAGTTCCTTTGCCTGCCCCAGGAGGGCCGAGTAGAATTAAATTCATAAAAAAATCCCTATTCCATTTTTCAATCTGAAATCTTCAATTTGCAATGGATCTTAATCTACCCCCGTCTCCCCTTCAATCTGCCTTTTTTCATCAACCCCTCATAGTGCCTTGAGAGCATATGGGCTTCAATCTGTTGGACGGTATCCAGTGCCACGCCGACCACGATCAAGAGGGATGTCCCTCCAAAATAGAAGGAGACCTTGAATTCACTGTAGAGTAAGGTGGGCAGGACGCAAATGGCGGAGACATAAATCGCTCCTCCGAGGGTGATCCGCGTTAGCACTTTATCAATATATTCAGCCGTCTTCGGTCCAGGACGGATGCCAGGGATATAACCGCCAAATTTTTTCATATTATCGGCGACATCATTCGGGTTAAAGGTAACGGCCGTATAAAAATAGCAGAAGAAGAAGATGAATCCTACATAGAGAAGATTGTAGAGTATCGCTTGAGGGCCGAAGCTCTTAAGAATCGATTCAACCCATGGATGTGCATCCAAGAATGGCTTGGGCAAAAAGTTCGCAATCGTCAAGGGGAACATCAGTATCGAAGAGGCGAAGATCGGAGGAATCACGCCCGATGTGTTCAACTTGAGGGGAAGATGGGTGCTCTGGCCACCATAAACCCTTCTTCCTACAATCCGCTTGGCATACTGGACCGGCAGCCTCCGCTGGGCGGTTTCAAAAAAGATAATCGCGGCCACCACAAATACCATGAGGATAATCAAAAAAAGGACGGTGATGATGCTCATTTGCCCCAGTCGGAAGTATTCATACGTGCTGGCCACGGCATTGGGCATTCTGGCGACGATTCCTGCAAAGATGATCAGGGAGATGCCGTTCCCAATTCCTCTTTCAGTAATTTGTTCGCCCAACCACATGATGAAGGCCGTCCCCGCAGTTAAGGTGATGACGGTCATGATTCGAAAAGACCATCCTGGGGCCATGACGACCATCTCGCCGGCCGCCCCTTGCATATTCTCCAAACCGACAGCAATCCCGAATCCCTGGATCATGCTGAGGACAACGGTTCCATAACGCGTATATTGAACGATCTTTTTTCGGCCCATCTCCCCCTCTTTCTGGAGCTGGGCAAGATAGGGAATGACCACGGTGAGAAGCTGAAGGATGATCGAGGCGCTGATATAGGGCATAATGCCCAGGGCGAAAACCGAGAGCCTCTCCAAAGCCCCTCCAGAAAACATGTCGATGAGGCTGAAGAGCGTCCCTTTGGCCTGGGCAAAGAAAGAGGCTAACGCATCTCCGTTAATCCCGGGGGTGGGGATATGGACACCGATACGGTAGATCGCCAACAAGGCGAAGCTCCAGAGTATCCTCCTTTTGAGCTCGGGTATTTTAAAGATGTTCTGGGCCCCTGAAATCATGAGCCAATGACCTCCACCCTCCCTGAGACGCTTTCGACTTTTTTAAGGGCGGCTTTGCTGACGTGATGGACACGGACGGTCAGGGGGTGCTGAAGCTCTCCATCGGAGAGAAGCTTCACCGGTTCTTCTTTTTTTAGAAGGCCGGATTGGATGAGGAGAAGGGAGTCCACCACCGTATCTTTGGGGAAGCGATTGAGGTCTCCCACGTGGATGATGGCAAAGCGTTTTTTAAAAGGGGAACGAAACCCCCTTTTCGGAAGGCGACGTTGAAGAGGCATCTGGCCTCCCTCGAAGCCCGCTTTGGTCCCTCTGCCGGAACGGGCATTCTGACCTTTGGATCCTTTGCAGGCTGTTTTGCCATGGCCGGATCCAATGCCTCTCCCCACTCGTTTGACCTTCTTTCTCGCTCCTTTCGGAGGACTCAACTCATCTAATCGCATCCCTGTTCCCCTTGTGATTATTTCTTTACTTCTAACAGATGGATGACACGGTCAATCATTCCCCGAATCTCGGGTCGGTCCGGCAAGGTAAGGGTTTGATGGAGTCGCTTGAACCCAAGGCCCCGTAGGGTCTCTCTCTGATCGCGGGTTCTCCCGATCGCACTCTTGATCCATTTGGCGGTAATTGTCTTCTCCATATCGCCCCCCCCTTTAGTTTTCCGTCGCCGGCTCACGCCTCTTATCAACAACCTCTTCAGGAGTCTTCAATTGATTGATTCCTTCGAGGGTGGCTTTGATGAGATTGTAAGGATTGTTCGATCCGAGAGATTTTGTCAAAATGTTTTGGATCCCTGCAGACTCGGCAATGGCCCTGACGGCTGCACCGGCAATCACACCCGTTCCCTCGGAGGCTGGCTTGAGCATGACTCTTGCTGCTCCAAATTTCCCCAGCACCTCATAGGGGATCGTTTTATTGATGATGGGAACCTTGGTCAAGTTCCTTTTCGCGTGTTCAATCCCCTTTCGAATGGCCTCCGGGACTTCATTGGCTTTACCCAGCCCGCTTCCCACGTAGCCGTTTCCATCTCCAACCACCACCAGGGCGCTGAAGCTGAAACGTCTCCCTCCCTTCACCACTTTGGCCACTCGGTTGATATGAACCACTCGGTCGGTCAGTTCCAAAGTATTTGGATCAATTTTCGGCAATGTCTTTCCCTCCGTTAAAAGATCAAACCACTGGCTCGGGCAGCCTCGGCTAAGGCCTTAATCCTGCCGTGATAAAGATACCCACTTCGATCAAAGACCACTTTCTGAATCCCCTTTTCAAGGCACTTCTTGGCAATCAATTCCCCAACTTTCTTTGCCGCTTCCACATTCCCCGGACTGCGAACACTTCCTTTCAGTTCGGAGCTCAGGGTGGAGGCACTGGCGAGGGTTTTCCCCGTCGTATCCTCGACGGCTTGAGCATAAATGTGTTTCAGGCTTCGGAAGACATTGAGACGGGGACGCTCAGAAGTTCCGACGACACGACTCCTCACTCTCTTTTTCCTCTTCGATCTGGCTAATTTCTTTCTGTCTTTCAAGGCATTCCTCCCTGCCTACCGGTAGGCAGGCCTGTCCCGTCTAAGCGGGACGGGTTTCTTGTCTAAGCTTTGGTCTTCCCGACTTTCTTGCGGATCCGTTCACCGAGGTATCTTACACCCTTTCCCTTGTAGGGCTCGGGTGGTTTGATCGAACGAAGTTGGGCGGCAACGATTCCCACCTCTTGTCTGTCAATCCCTTTCACCGTGAGGAGAGTTTGTTTCTCTATCTCCACCTTGATTCCCTTAGGAAGGGGATAGAGGATGGGGTGAGAATATCCCAGGGCGAGTTTGAGGGTGCTGCCCTGAAGATCTGCCCGGAAACCCACTCCCACGATCTCAAGCTTCTTCTCAAATCCCTGTGTCACGCCAGTGACCATGTTGGCGACGAGACTCCGTGTTAACCCCTGAAGCGCTCTGGTGGTCCTTTGGTCATTGGCACGGTGAACAATAATCTTTCCTCCATCCACGGAGATTGAAATTCCCTGAGGAAGTGGGTGAGTGAGAAGACCTTTGGGACCTGTCACCTCGACCTTTGACGGATCCGAGGCGACCTTCACTTCCTTCGGCACGGGTACGGGCATCCTTCCAATACGAGACATCGTTTACCTCTTTAAATCCTAAATCCGAATATCGAAGTTCGAAACAAATCCAAAATTCAAATCGTCAAATCTGTTTCGGTCATTTGTATTTTGAAAATTGGTGCTTGTTTCGAATTTGAAATCTTTTACCAGATATAGCACAAGACCTCTCCCCCCAAATCCGCCTTTCGGGCAGATTGATCCGTCAGGATTCCCTTGGAGGTCGAGAGGATCGAAAATCCTAACCCACTCATGACAGAGGGAATGCTGTCTTTTCCCACATAAACCCTCCGCCCCGGTTTGCTGATCCGTCGGAGATGGATGACCTCCTTCCGGGTGACATCATATTTGAGAAAAATTCGGATCTTCTCGTGTTGTTGATCATCTGTGACGACTTTGAAGTTCTTGATAAACCCTTCCTCTTTTAGAATTTTTGCGATCTCTCGTTTCATTTTAGAAGAAGGGACATCCACCTTTTCGAATTTCGCTTTAGACCCATTGCGAATTCGTGTAAACATATCGGCTATTGGATCTGTCATGGACATACGAACTCCCACACCTTTCACCAGCTGGATTTGATCATCCCGGGGATCTCACCTCGGGAGGCATACTTTCTTAAACAGAGCCGGCACATGTCAAATTTTCGGTAATAAGCCCTCGGCCTTCCGCAGAGAGGACATCGATGGTATTCGCGCACTTTAAATTTCTGAGGCCTTTTTGCCTTATTCATCAAAGAAAGCTTAGCCAATTTTTCCTCCCGGTCATCCCCTCTCCCACGGAGGGAACAGTTTGAAACCGTTCCCTACAAAAGGGAGGGATTTAATTTCTGAACGGCATTCCCAGCAATTTCAACAGTTCCTTTCCTTCTTCATCGGTCTTGGCTGTGGTCACAATGACAATGTTCATCCCTTTAATCTTGTCAATCTTATCGTAATGAATTTCTGGAAAGATCAGTTGTTCACGAATTCCAAGGGCATAATTCCCCCTTCCGTCGAAAGACTTTCCAGAGAGACCCTTAAAGTCTCTCACCCTTGGGAGAGCGACATTGACGAGGCGACTGAAAAATTCGTACATCCTCTCTTTCCGAAGGGTCACCATGCATCCAATCGGCATCCCCGTCCTCAATTTGAACTGGGCAATTGATTTTTTCGCCTTCGTAATAACAGACTTCTGTCCCGTAATCTGATTGAGTTCTTGAGCCGCGGAGTCGAGAATCTTTACATTCTGGATGGCCTCTCCCAGTCCCATATTGATCACGATTTTCTCCAGCCGAGGGACTTCCATCCCATTCTTATAGTTGAACCGCTTGATCAGCGCAGGAACGACTTTTTCCTGGTAGACCTCTTTTATTTTAGCCATTCGATCACCTACTTATCCAAGAGTTCCCCACATTTTCGACAGAACCGCGCCTTCTTCCCATCTTCCAGGACGCGGTGTCCGATTCGAATGGGTTTATTGCATTTCTCGCACAGAAGCATCACGTTGGAGACATGGAGCGGTGACTCCTTTTCCAAAATCCCTCCCTGCCTCTGTTTCCCGTGGGGGCGAGAATGCCTCTTGACGAAATTAATCTTTTCAATCAGCACCTTCGCCTTCTCGGGAAGGACTTTCAGAACGCGACCGCTCTTCCCCTTCTCTTTTCCGTTGATGACCATGACCAGGTCATTCTTTTTAATGTGATATTTTGGAACGATCATTTCAAATCCCTTTTCACCCTAATTCCTGCGTGCCTTGCCCTCGGTCGGGACCGGGGCAGGACAGGCAGACTGCCCTTAGAGGACCTCCGGAGCCAAGGAGATGATTTTCATAAACCGTTTGGCCCGAAGTTCTCGGGCCACTGGACCGAAAATTCGGGTCCCCACAGGATCCCCCTGGGGATTGATGAGGACAGCGGAGTTGTCATCAAACTTGATGTAAGATCCATCCAGACGCTTCACTTCTTTCCTTGTCCGGACGATGACGGCACGAGCCACATCCCCTTTCTTAATCTTAGAATTGGGGAGGGCATCTTTGACGGATACAACAATGATATCTCCCAAGGTGGCATATTTCCGACGGGTTCCGCCGAGGACTTTAATGCATCCCAATTTTCTGGCGCCTGAATTATCGGCGACTTCGAGGATACTCCGCATCTGAATCATGATCCACTCCCTACCGGAAAGTGGAGGGTAGAATGTGGAAAGTGGCAAAATCTTCTGTCACCCTTCCACCTTCAGCCTTCCAAATGGTTAAGCGGCCCGTTCAAGGACTTCCTTGACACGCCACCTTTTCTCTTTGCTCAGCGGACGGGTTTCGGTCAACAGGACCTTATCTCCAATATGGCATTCATTCTTTTCGTCGTGGGCCTTCACCTTCGTCCTCTTCCGAATATATTTCTTATAGACAGGGTGACGGACGAGGCGATTGACCATGACGACGATCGTCTTATCCATTTTATCGCTCGCCACCACGCCCGTTAACGTCTTTCGCTTGCCTCTCTCTCCCATTGGTTTTATTTTCCTTTATCCGGAGCCTTCTCCTTCAAGATCGTCTTCACCCGTGCGATGTCCCGCTTGACCTGAGGGATTCGCATCACATTGTCCAACTGACCTGTGGCATGCTGAAAGCGAAGATTAAAAAGTTCCTCACCCAGCTCCTTCTCCTTGATGAACAACTCCCCTTCGCTCAGTTGGCGGAGTTCCTTGGCCTTCATAGATGGCTCCCCCTCATGATGAACTTTGTATGAAGGGGCAATTTATGGGAGGCGAGAAGGAATGCCTCCTTGGCGCTTTCTTCGGAAACCCCTTCCATCTCATAAAGAATACGGCCTGGACGGATAACGGCGACCCAATCTTCCGGAGCGCCTTTCCCTTTTCCCATCCGGGTTTCTGCAGGTTTCTTGGTAATCGGTTTGTCCGGGAAGATGCGAATCCAGATCCGGCCGGTCCGCTTGATGAATCGGGTCATGGCAATTCGAGCGGCTTCAATCTGACGGGAAGTCAACCAACCGCATTCAACCGCCTGCAGTCCGAAGTCACCAAAGTTAAGGGTATTCCCCCGGGAGGCGACCCCTCTTCTCTTTCCCTTTTGTTGCTTTCGATACTTTGTCTTCTTTGGCATCAACATAACTGATTTCCTCAAGACTGAGCGATCGGGACTAAGTGAAATCTGTAACTCAGTCCTTCGTCCTCATTACTCGTCACTATTAAGCCGCTTTTTCTTCTCCTTCTTTTGTCGGGAAGACTTCTCCCTTAAAGATCCAAACCTTCACTCCAATGATCCCATAGGTGGTCTTCGCTTCGGCCTGGCCGTAGTCGATATCCGCCCGGAGGGTGTGGAGAGGAACTCGACCCTCCCGATACCATTCTCTGCGGGCCATTTCTGCCCCCCCCAATCTTCCTCCGCAGGCAATCTTGATTCCCTTCGCGCCCAGTTTGAGTGCGGAAGTCACAGCCTTCTTCATGGCCCTTCGAAATCCAACCCGTCTTTCCAACTGGAGAGCCACATTCTCAGCCACGAGTTGGGCGTCGATCTCTGCCCGCTTGACTTCCTGGATATTGATGAAGATTTCTTTTTCGGTCCTCTTTTGGAGTTCCCTCTTCAGGTTCTCCACCTCCGCTCCCTTTTTCCCGATGATGATGCCGGGCCGGGCGGTGAAGATGGTGACCTTCGCCTTTTTGGCCTTGCTGGCAGCCCGTTCAATCTCGATCTTGGAGACCCCGGCATGGTGAAGTTTTTTCTTCAGATAGTCACGGATTCGAATATCTTCGATGAGAAGTTGAGAATAATCCTTCTCCGCATACCATCGGGAATCCCATGACTTAATGATTCCCAGTCGAAAACTGATTGGATGTACTTTCTGTCCCAAGGTTCGTCCTCCTGTGCTAGCTTCGTCCTTCGTCCAAGACGATCGTAATATGGCTGCTTCTCTTTCGGATCGTGGTGGCACGGCCCAAGGCCCTGGGTTGGAAACGTTTCATCGTCGGCCCCTGATCCACCGTAATCTTTTTAACGTAAAGGCGATCGACATCGATGTTCTTCTTTTGGGTGGCATTGGCAATGGCCGATTTTAATAATTTGATGACGATCTTAGCCGCTGCCTTTTTTGTAAAAGTCAGGATATTTAAAGCCTCTTCTGACCCCTTGCCCCGGATCAGATCGGCTACCAATTGTGCCTTTCGGGGCCCCACCCGAACAAATCTTAATTTTGCTTTCACTTCCATCTCGCCGCTCACCCGCTATGGAGTTGCCTTCCCTTTAATTTTGGTTTTTCGGTCTCCGGAATGGCCGTGGAAGGTTCGGGTCGGGGAGAATTCCCCCAACTTGTGTCCGACCATTTCCTCGGTCACGAAGACTGGGATAAACTTTTTCCCGTTATGGACAGCAAAGGTCAACCCCACCATTTCAGGGACAATGGTGGATCGCCTCGTCCAGGTCTTGATCACTCTCGCTTCCTTTGTCCTTCGGGCCTCCTCCACCTTTTTCATCAAATGGGAGTCGACAAAAGGCCCCTTTTTGATTGAACGGGCCATCAATCTCTCCTCTTCAAAATATATTTATCAGTCGTTTTATTTTTTCGAGTCTTCTTCTCCAGCACTCCCCACGGCGTACAGGGATGTCTGCCTCCGGAACTCTTTCCCTCGCCGCCGCCCAAAGGATGGTCGACGGGATTCATGGCCACTCCGCGAACCGTGGGCCTCCACCCGAGCCAACGATTTCTCCCCGCTTTTCCCAAGGAGATGTTTTCATGTTCGAGGTTGCTCACCTGGCCAATGGTGGCATAACACTCCTGAAGGATCAACCGGACTTCACCCGAGGGGAGCTTGACATGGGCATACTTTCCTTCCTTCGCCATCAATTGGCCGGAGCCTCCGGCGCTCCGAATGATCTGACCCCCTTTTCCGATTTTCAACTCGATATTATGAATCAATGTGCCGGTCGGAATATTTCGGAGGGGCAGGGCATTGCCGGGTCGAATATCCGCCGTCGGGCTTGCGATCACCTGCTCCCCAACCCGCAGTTGAGAAGGGGCAAGGATATATCGTTTCTCCCCATCGGTATAGTGAAGCAAGGCAATCCGAGCTGATCGATTTGGATCATATTCGATGGACGCGACTTTCGCCGGGACCTCCCTTTTGTCTCGTCTGAAGTCAATCACTCGGTATTTTCGTTTATGCCGTCCTCCTCGATGCCAAGCGGTCACTCTTCCATAACAGTTTCTTCCCCCCGTCTTTTTCAAAGGACGAAGAAGACTTCTTTCCGGTGTCATCGAGGTGATTTCCTCAAACTCGGAGATGGTCTGAAACCGCTTTCCAGGAGAGGTGGGCCTGAATTTTTTAATCGCCATTTCTTAACTCCATAAATCCCAATATTCAAATCCCAAATCCCAAATAATTTCCAAATTCCAATATGCAAAATCAAAACTTTTTCGTTTGGAAATTTTGTACTTTGAACATTAGTGCTTATTTGGAATTTGGTGCTTGGGATTTCGAATTTCCAAATTACGCTCCTTCAAAGAAATCGATACGATCCCCTTCCCTCAGGGTGATGATAGCCTTTTTCCAATCAGGTCTCTTCCCGTATCTTTTCCCCAATCGTTTCATCTTGCCCATGACGTTCGAGGTTCTTACCTCGAGGACCTTCACCTTAAAGACGCGTTCGATGGCTGATTGAATCTCAATCTTGTTGGCATCCCGATGAACTTCAAAAACGTATTGACCACTCTCCTCTTTCTGTCGGGTGCTCTTTTCAGTAATCCAAGGCCTTCGGATAATTTTCTGTGGTTCCTTCATGATGCGAGTGCCCCTTCGATCTTTTCAACCGTTGGACGGAGTAAAATCAGATGTTCATGATTTAAGATATCATAGACATTTAAGCCTTCATAACGGAGGACTTCGATTCCAGGGATATTTCGAGACGATCTTTCTAAATAAGCATGTCTTTCGTCCGTGACAATCAGGGCGTCCTCAACTTGAAATCTTCTCAGCACTTCAAGAACGGGGCGGGTCTTAAATCCTGCCAGTGGAAAATCGTTCAGAAGGAGGAGTTTTCCCTCCTGATGTTTTAGGCTGAGCGCCGCTCTGAGGGCTGCCCTCTTTACCTTTTTGGGGAGAGAGAAAGAATAGCTTCTTGGCATGGGACCAAAGATGGTTCCCCCTCCTCTCCAGAGAGGAGATCTTCGGGTTCCTGCCCGGGCCCTTCCCGTTCCTTTTTGTCTCCAGGGTTTAGCCCCCCCTCCTCGGACAAGGGCCCTGTTTTTTGTAGCAGCCGTCCCTTTTCTCTGGGAAGCGAGATCCCTTCGGATGACATCATGGATAAGCGTAGGACTAACCTTTGCCTCAAAGATCCGGCCATCCAATTCGATGTCGCTCACTTTCTGATGTCCAATGTCATAGACGGCTAATGTGGTCATCCCATTCCCTTTCTTAAACCGATGGGGCGGCAGAAGCTTTCTTTTTAGTCGCACTCTGGATGAGAACCCATCCGCTCGGACTTCCCGGAATACCTCCTTTGAGAAGGAGAAGGTTCTGATCTTCCTTGACATCCACGACCTTGATATTTTGTAACGTGACTCTCCGGTTCCCCATATGCCCCGGCATCTTTAATCCTTTGAAGGTATGATGCGGAAAGGTGTTCGAACCGACGGAGCCTCCATGACGGAAATATTCATGAGTTCCATGAGACCCAGGAGAACCGTGAAATTTATGGCGTTTGATTACCCCTGCAAACCCTCTTCCCTTGCTCAAGCCAGTCACATCCACAACATCCCCGGGTTTAAAAAGACTTGTGGTAACTTCTTGACCTAACTCATACCCTCCTAAGTCCTCTACACGGAATTCCTTGATATAATAAAAAGCGCCTTTTCCTGCTTTCTTAAAATGTCCCGAGAGGGGTTTGTTTACCCGCTGGCTGTTCTTCGGAAGGAAACCGAGCTGAAGGGCATTATAGCCATCCGTCTCCTTGGTTTTCTTCTGAATCACCGAGCAAGGGCCGACTTCGACGACGGTCGCCGGTATGACGGAGCCATCTTCGAGAAAGACTTGAGTCATCCCTAATTTTCTCCCGATGATTCCTAAGGTCCTTTTCATTGTTTTCCGTCCCGAATCTTCCCCCCCTTATTTAAGGAGGGAACAAAGAAATTATAACTTGATCTCAACATCGATTCCGGCTGCAAGATCCAGTTTCATCAATGCATCCACCGTTTGCTGGGTTGGTTCTAAAATATCCAGAAGGCGCTTGTGCGTCCGAATCTCGAACTGCTCTCTCGATTTCTTATCCACATGAGGGGATCTCAGTACGCAGTATTTGTTGATCCTTGTCGGAAGAGGGATGGGCCCTGCCACACTCGCTCCTGTTCGACGGACCGTATCGACGATCTCGGCAGTCGACTTGTCCAGAAGTCTATGGTCATAAGATTTTAAACAGACTCTGATCTTCTGAGTTGTCATGTCAAAGCCCCTCTCCTTTTATTCGAGGACATCACTGATGACGCCTGCGCCGACCGTACGGCCCCCCTCCCGAATCGCAAACCGCAACTCCTTCTCCATCGCAATCGGCGTGATCAACTCGATCGTCAACGAGACGTTGTCCCCGGGCATCACCATCTCCACTCCCTCCGGCAATGCCGCCACCCCCGTCACATCCGTTGTCCGAAAGTAAAACTGAGGCCGATACCCGTTAAAAAACGGCGTATGCCGACCCCCCTCCTCCTTCGTCAGGATATACGCCTCCGCCTTAAACTTCCGATGCGGCGTAATCGACCCAGGCTTGGCCACCACCTGGCCTCGCTCCACGTCCTCTCGCTTCGTCCCTCGGAGCAACACCCCAATGTTATCCCCCGCCTGCCCCTGATCCAACGTCTTGCGAAACATCTCCACTCCCGTACACACCGTCTTCACCGTCGGCCGTATCCCCACCACCTCCACCTCATCTCCCACCTTAATGATCCCTCGCTCCGCTCGCCCCGTCACCACCGTCCCTCGCCCCGAGATCGTAAACACATCCTCCACCGGCAACAAAAACGGCTTGTCTACCTCCCGAACCGGCTCCGGGATAAACGTGTCCACCGCATCCATCAGCTTCCAGATCCCACTACACCACTGACAATCCGGCTTCCCACACCCACACTCCAACGCCTTCAGTGCACTCCCCCGAATCACCGGCGTGTTCTCTCCAGGAAAATCATACCCCGATAATAACTCCCTCACCTCCAACTCCACCAAATCCAATAACTCCGGGTCCTCCACCATGTCCACCTTGTTCAAAAATACCACAATATACGGCACCCGCACCTGCTTCGCCAATAACACATGCTCCCGCGTCTGCGGCATCGGCCCATCCGCCGCCGACACCACCAAGATCGTCCCATCCATCTGCGCGGCTCCGGTGATCATATTCTTGATATAGTCCGCATGCCCAGGACAATCGATGTGCGCATAATGACGCTTCACCGTCTCATACTCCACATGCGCAATCGCAATCGTCAACCCTCGCTCCTTCTCCTCCGGCGCCTTGTCAATCTGATCAAACGCCATGTAGGAAGCCAACTTCTTCGTCGCCAATACCTTCGTGATCGCCGAGGTCAACGTCGTCTTCCCATGATCCACGTGACCGATCGTCCCTATGTTGACATGCGGCTTCGTCCTCTCAAACTTCGGCTTCGACATGGCTCAAACCCTCCTTTAGGTTTTGGGGTGCACTCAGGCGACCCTTTTCAATTGAGAAAGGATCTCCTCACTCACGGATGCTGGAACCGGACCGTAATGAGAGAATTGCAGAGTAAAGGTTGCCCTTCCCTGGGTGAGGGACCGAAGGTCGGTTGCATATCCGAACACATTCGCCAGGGGGACCTCCCCAACAATCACATTGGTCCCCCCGCGATATTCCACTTTTGTTGTTTTCCCTCTCCTGGAGGTAAGGTCCGCCACGACCTGGCCCATGAACTCCTCCGGAGTAATAATTTCAATGGACATCAATGGTTCGAGAAGGATGGGGTGGGCTTGGCGAACTCCTTCCTTGAAACCCATCGAACCGGCAATTTTAAATGCCATTTCAGAAGAGTCCACATCATGGTACGAGCCGTCAATTAGGGTCACCTTGATATCGACCATAGGATAACCTGCCAAGACTCCTTGCTCCATAGCTTCGAGCACACCCTTCTGGACAGCAGGAATATATTCTCGAGGGATAGCTCCTCCCACGATCCGATTGACAAATTCAAAACCTTTTCCTGGCACCTGGGGCTCGAGGGTCAACCAGACATGACCATACTGACCTCTCCCGCCAGACTGGCGAATAAATCGACCTTCTGTTTTCACCCCCTTGGTAATCGTTTCTCGATAAGCCACCTGAGGTTTCCCGACACTGGCCTCGACTTTGAATTCCCTGAGGAGTCGATCGACGATAATCTCAAGATGGAGTTCGCCCATTCCTGAAATGATGGTTTGGCCTGACTCCTCATCCGTCTTTACTTTAAAGGAAGGGTCTTCAAGAGTCAACTTCTGGAGGGAGATCCCCAGTTTATCAATATCCCCTTTTGTCTTCGGCTCAATCGCAATGGAAATCACGGGGTTAGGGAAGGTCATCGCCTCGAGAATAATCGGCTGTTTTTCACTACAGATCGTATCTCCCGTAGTCGTATATTTCAGTCCGACGGCAGCAAAGATGTCCCCGGCAGTCACTTCCTGGATCTCTTCGCGTTTATTTGCATGCATTTTGAGCAGACGGCCGATCCGTTCCCGCTTTCCTTTGATGGAATTAAAAACGGAATCCCCCGACTTCAATGAGCCCGAATAAATTCGGAAGAAAGTCAACTGTCCGGTATAAGGATCGCTCATGATTTTAAAGGCCAAAGCCGAGAGAGGGTGACCGTTATTGGCGGAGAAGGTGAGTTCTTTTCCATGGGAATCGAATCCTCTCACGGGGGGGATATCGAGAGGGGATGGAAGGTAGCTAATAATGGCGTCGAGAAGCGGTTGAACCCCTTTATTACGAAAGGCGGACCCACAAAGAACCGGGATTCCTTTCAACCGGAGGGTGGTCTCTCTCAGACCCCGTCTGATTTCTTCCTCTGTGATCTCGTGGCCGTCGATAAACTTCTCCATGAGATAGTCGTTTCCCTCTGCCAGTTTTTCTACAAGATATTCCCTCGCGGTGGAGGCTTCCTTGAGATAGGTCGCCGGAATATCCACCACATCATAGGTCGTCCCAAGGCTATGGGGATCATAGATGATGGCCTTCATGGTGACGAGGTCAATCACCCCTTGAAATTCGTCTTCCTTTCCGAGAGGAAGTTGAATGGGCAAAGGGGTCGTCTTAAGACGATCGACCATCATCTGAAGACATCCCTGAAAGTTTGCGCCGACGCGATCCATCTTATTGATAAAAGCGATCCTCGGGATCTGGTATTTATCAGCCTGTCTCCACACGGTTTCGGATTGGGGCTCCACGCCTCCCACGGCACAGAAGACCGCTACGGCGCCATCCAGGACGCGAAGGGATCGCTCGACCTCTATCGTGAAATCAACATGGCCAGGAGTGTCGATGATATTGATCCGATGATCTTTCCAGAAGCAGGTTGTCGCCGCAGAGGTAATCGTGATCCCTCGCTCTTTTTCCTGCTCCATCCAGTCCATGGTCGCGGACCCTTGATCCACTTCCCCGATCTTATAGGTGACGCCGGTATAGTAGAGAATCCGCTCCGTGGTCGTAGTCTTCCCGGCGTCGATATGGGCCATGATGCCAATGTTTCGCGTTTGTTCTTTCAATAATTCATTTGCCACAAAGTTACCTCTTACCACCGGTAATGGGCGAAAGCCTTATTGGCTTCGGCCATTTTATGCGTATCTTCTTTCTTTTTAATGGCTGCCCCCCGGTTATTGGCTGCATCCATCAACTCTGCTGAAAGCTTTTCTTCCATTGTCTTTTCGGATCGCTGTTTCGAGAAACCAATGATCCAACGAATGGCCAAAGCGAGTTTCCTTTCCGGTCTCACTTCTACCGGAACTTGGTAAGTGGCCCCTCCCACTCTCCTGGGTCTCACCTCGATGAGGGGCTTCACATTATTCATCGCTTGACTAAAAACTTTAACCGGGTCTGAATGAGTCTTCTCTTTGATGATGTCAAGGGCATGATAAAAAATCCCTTCTGCCGAGCTCTTCTTTCCACGGCGCATGATCCCATTGATGAATTTGGCAGTCAGCGTATCGTGATATTTGGGGTCCGGCAATATTTCTCTCTTTTTGACTTCTCTTTTTCTGGGCATAAAAGCTCCTTCTTCCTGGTTTATGGATGGGTTTGGAAGAGAAGTTTAGCTATTTGGGTTTTTTGGCCCCGTATTTGGAGCGGCTCTGTTTGCGATCCTGGACGCCGACGGAGTCTAAGGTGCCACGGATGATATGGTACCGAACTCCTGGAAGGTCTTTTACCCTTCCCCCTCGAATGAGAACAACCGAGTGTTCCTGAAGGTTATGACCGACCCCTGGGATATAGGTGGTCACCTCGATTGCGTTGGTTAACCTCACTCGAGCAACTTTTCGAAGAGCGGAATTAGGTTTCTTGGGAGTGGTTGTGTAAACGCGTATACAAACCCCCCTTTTTTGAGGGGATCCCGTAAGAGCAGGGGCAGAAGTCTTACTCTTGATGCCTTTCCTTCCATCTCGAACCAGTTGATTAATCGTAGGCATTCATGACCTCATTTATCAAAAATTAATTATTTCAACAGGTTAAAAATTAAAAAAAATCCTTGAGAAATTTAAGGGAAAAACTTAATAAATTTATCAGATTTTTTTCCATTTGTCAACATTTTTTTATGGTTTTTTTATGGTTTTATGAAAAATTAAAGCATCTCAGTGGAAGGAGGGCAAAGAGGAGAACATCTCATATACTCATATACGGGACTCGGTCTCCATGAGCTGCCGGAAATAGAAATAAGTTATTGCATTTAGCTAACAAATTGAAATTGTTATTAATTTCAAACTCAACGCGCAAAAAAATTAATCTCTGGAAGATCCGGTTTCCGGCATGTAGCTTTCAATTCTGGCTGCCACGCTGGCAGCGGCTTTTTCTCTACCCTCCCTAACCTCCCATACCGGGACGATGGGGAAAACCTTTGTAAACAAGGCATAAAGGAGCATGAAGAGAGAGATGCAGCCTGCCAGGATCGACCATTCCACCCAGGTAGGTACGTAAAAGGCCCCCTCCACGGGCATTCTCTGTCTCGTCAGTGTCGGGACGATAATGACAAACCGTTCCAACCACATTCCCAAAACGATCGAGATCGAGGCAATGACCGTTCCTCGGATAGTTCGGTATTTCCTGATGGCAAGAATCGGCAAAGGGATGACGAAACACAAGGTGAAGTGGAGCCAGAAAAGAGGTGCAAACTTTCCGGATATCTTCGACCAGAAGATGGCCATGTGGACAGGCTCGTTGCCATAAACGACGGTGATATACTCGGCGAAAGTAAAATAGAACCATAAGAGGGTCATCGCCATCAGGAAGATGCCGATATTATTAAAATGGATCGGCTTGATATAGCTTTCAAGATGATAGGCCTTCCGAAGTATGGCCATCACGACAATCACACTCGCCACTCCTGAGAAAATGGCTCCGACGACAAAGTAGGGGCCGAAAATCGCACTGTGCCATAACGGTTGGATGGTCATGGCAAATACAAAGGACACAACCGTATGAACCGTGATCATGACAGGGATGACGAGAACCGATACAAAACCAATCGCCTTATCCAGGCGACGGTGTTCCTCCTCCGTGCCTCTCCACCCTAACGAGAGGATGCGGTAGAACCATTCCCCTCTCCCCCCAAGATCCCTGAGCATGGCGATATCCGGAATCAGCGCGAGATAGAGGGAGATGGAGCTTACGGTCAAGTAAGTGGTAATGCTGCAGACGTCCCAGAGAAGAGGGGATTGAAAATTGGCATACCGGAGGGCGTAAAGCATCCGATCCGGTCTTCCCAAATCGATCAGAACGCTCCCCACACCAAACATCAAAATAAAAACCGTGGTGAGTTCTGAAAGCCGGCTGATCGGCCTCCGCCATTCTGCCTTGAGGACGCGGAGCACGGCCGAGATGAATGTCCCGGCATGACTGATCCCAATGAAAAATACGAAGTCGGTAATATAAACGCCCCAGAAAATCTGCCTCGAAAGTCCGGTGACAGTCAATCCGGTTCGATACTGGGTGATGTACGCATAAAGTCCCAGAAGGACAAGGGCGATCAGGATCGAAATGGTGATATAAAAACCTTTTCCCGTCTTCCAGATATGCTCAAACAGTACGCTGTCTTCTCCAATGATCTTTGTTTGTGTGTCCACAATATTCTCTTACGGGCTGTCGGAATATTGGAATACTGGGTTTCAAATCGCAAATTTCAAATCTGAAATTTCCAATCCATTATTCCATCGTTCCATTCACCCTCATAAAATGTAGTAGATTTTCGGCTTCGTTCCCAGTTCCGGCATTCGCTGATAAAGGGTTTTCAACTTGAGAGCATCCCGAATTTCTGACTTAGCATCTTTCAAATCGCCAAAGACGAGGGCTTTCTCTTTACATGCTTCCACACAGGCGGGAATCAGCCCCTGGGCTAACCTCTCCACGCAGAAATTGCATTTCTCGACAACCCCTCTGGTCCTTGTCGGAAAATCGAGGTTCACTTTCTTGATGAAGGGCCGCGGATCTCTCCAGTTGAAACTTCTCGATCCGTAGGGGCAGCCCGCCATGCAGTACCTGCAACCGATGCACCGATGGAAATCCATCATGACGATGCCGTCTTCCCTCCTCCAGGTCGCCCGTGTGGGGCAGTACTTGATACAAGGTGGGTTATCGCATTGATTGCACAGTAACATAACGGGTTTCTTCTGATAGTCCTCCTCCGTTACCTCAAATTCGTGTTCGGGGAAGACCTTTTCATAGGGCGCCCTCCAGATCCATTTGATCTCTTCTTTCAGGGTCCCCAGATCGGGAACATTATGGACGCGGTGGCAGGCGTCGATGCAATCCCTGCACCCTTCGTCTTTCCAGCATTTGCGGAGATAAATCCCCATCCCCCATCTCTTCCGGGCTAATGTTTCCGCATCCGGAGAAGGCTCGGCTGGTTCCTCCTTTGAAAAGACCTGCCAGCCGGGCTTGACCGAAAGGCCGAGTAGGGTTAATCCTGCAACCTTCAGAAGTCCTCTTCGATCGAAATCCATTACGATTGCTTCTCCTCGAGCTGTTTTGGATAGATGTGGCAGTCCCAGCACTTATTCGTCACACCCGCATAATTGTGACACTGGTCGCAAAACTCGGTCTTGTCCTTGTGACAGTTCATACAGGTGCGATTGAGACTCATCGTGTACGTTTTCTTATTGTAGGCAACGTACGTCTTCCCGGCGTTCCGAACCACCGAGTTTCTCCAATCTTCCAGCAAGGTCTTATGGTTGATACGAATGACTTCCTTGGGTTCGATACATTCCTTTTTGTCGGCCGGGAGCTTGGGCTTGGGGACGTAACTCGATTTCCCGCTCGCCAAGTTGTGCCAGAGCGGATAGGTGACTAAACCCAGAAAGAGGATCAGCCCCGGGACGATCTTCTTGCCGTCATACATGATCTTCCCCCTCCTTCATCTCAAGGGGCTCGCCCCGAAGATTGGTCGTTCTCTCCTTCTCTCCTTTGACCATCAGGGCATTGCCGACCAGCTCGTGGACGCCTCCTACCTCCACTCCGGGAACCCAGTACTCCAGAAGGGGAGGGAGGGTCGCCTTGTCAATCGCACAGATACAGGCCAGGAGATTCACTCCATACTCCTCCTGAACATACTTGACCGCGTTCGCCCTCGGAAAACCTCCTCTCAAGCGCATCTCCATATTTTCATCCGATCCTAACCCAGCGCCGCTCCCACAACAGAAGGTCCTTTCCCGGATGGTATTTTCCGGCATTTCGTAAAACTCCGGGCACACGTTCCGGAGGATGAACCGGGGTTCCTCAAGCAGACCCATGCCGCGTGAGATGTTACAGGAATCATGGTAGGTCACTTTCCATTTTGCATTTCTGCTCGGATCGAGTTTCAATTCATTGTTCTTGATCAAGTCGGCGGTAAACTCACAGATGTGGACCATTTTGGTCGATTTTGCATGATCAAAGGCCGTCCTGGTGATTGGAGAAACAGGCGCCTCCAGAAAATCTGCGGGTCCGTTGAATGTATCCATATATTGATGGATCACCCTCCACATGTGGCCGCACTCTCCCCCGAGGATCCATTTTACTCCCAGCCTCTTGGCTTCGCTGTAGATTTTGGCATTCAGCCTCTTGGCCAGCTCCGCGGAATGAAAGAAACCAAAATTCCCTCCCTCCGAGGCATAAGAGCTCCAGGTGTAGTCGAGACCAATTTCGTGAAAGAGGAGGAGGTAACCCAGAAACGTATACCAGTGGGGGCTGGCAAAATAGTCAGCCGATGGAGAGACAAAGAGAATCTCAGCCCCCTTCCGATTGATGGGGACCTCCACCTGAACCCCTGTGATCTCCTTGACTTCATCCACGGCAAAGTCCACGGTTGACTTGAATGCGTTGGGAGGAATGCCCAGATGATTTCCTGTGCGGTAACAATTCGATGCCGGTTCCAGCACCCAATTGATATTTAAGCCCAGAAGGTTGAGGAGCTCCCTGGCCATCATCGTAATCTCGCAGGTGTCAATGCCATAAGGGCAGAAGACGGAGCAGCGACGGCACTCGGTGCACTGGAAAAAATAATAGAACCATTCTTTCAGCACGTTCTTCCGTAAGATCCCGCGCTCCCGGCATGCTTTCCAAGAACTTTTCCGGAGAGGGTGAAATATCTTCGGTAGACGGACCTCAGAAGCTCGGACCTGAGGACAGGCATATTCTTCGGATCTCCGGAACCGATAAAAAAATGGCATTTATCCGCGCAGGCTCCGCACCGCACACAGATATCGAGAAAGAGCTGAAAAGACCGGTAGTGCTTCAGGCGGTCTTTCATCCCTTTTAAGAGGGTCTCTTTCCAGTTCTCCGGAAGTTTCCAGTCCCCCTCCGCGGGCTGCCATTCCCTCGGGTTTGGGAGATCGAGGTACTTCTCATGTTTGGAGGCTGCGGGGTAGCAGTAGGTTCCTTTTCTGAACTCAACCGCGGATTCCATCCAGCTCCGGGCAGGAGGGGTGTAATCGATCTCAAGAGGTTTGTCTTTTGTACTTTCTTCGGACATGTCTATTCCTTTTCCACAGGGAGTCCGACTTCTTTCATCGCATCCCTGAAGTGATCTTCATATTCCTGCGTAGGTATGAACCTTGACCGGATAATTCCAAGGGTTCACGTGTCTTTCAGAACGGCTGGTATTCATCAGATTTCTTGTGGGGCTCAAAAAGATTCCGGGCATGTGCATCAGTTTACTGAAAGGAAAATAGGCCGCCAGGAAGCTCACAAAAAAGAGGTGGACGTAGAAGAGCAGAGTGACCCCTTTCGGAAACATCGGCTGGAACCGGAGCATCGCCATCACCCATTCCTTGACCTGGACCAAATCCTGCTTGTAGAAGAGCCGCATCAGGATGCCGCTGACAGCGATTCCTCCTAAAAGGAGAAGGGCAAAGTAATCCGAAGGGAGTGAAATGTAACGAACCTGGGGATAGACCACACGTCGAAAGAAAAGATATGCCAGGGCGATGAAGATCAGGATGTCTGTGATATAGGGGACAGGGAGCAAGCGAAAAAAGCCCTGAAGAATGGAATCGACTCTTATCAGGACGACGATGCAGGCGGGCAGGGGCTCGAGAAAAAATCTCAAATGCCTCACCCCAATCACAAGAAGGGACCAGTGGAAAGCCATGGCCCCCAGCCAGAGAAGGGTGCTGGTCCTGAAGAGAAGTTTGTGGGGTGCCTCAAGCTCGATCTTTTCATTCTTCAACAGGGAGCGGAAGAGGAGGATTTCAAGGGCCAATCGCTTCACCACACCTCCTGTAGTGAAAGGGCTGTTAATGTTATCCGGTTTTATCCAGGAAAGCGATTTCTGCTGTCCCGAGACCGTCGGGATATGGAACGGAACCGGGGCACTTGCCCATTTCAAAACTCGGTAGAGAAAGCCGGCGATGAAGAGAAGAACGGCCGCATAGGGAATGAGGATGGTGAACAGAACATAGAGGCCCATCCCGCTAGCTCCGACGATGACAAAAAGGAGGAGCACAAGAATCCCTAATATCGAATACCAGAGGCCCATATTTTTACCTACGAAAAAGAATGTCAAATGACAAAGTGTCAAATGTCGAATAAAGTCCGAAGCCCAAACTTTAATCAATAAGATTATTTTTGACATTCGGGCATTTGTCATTCGTTTGACATTTGGCATTTGACATTTGAATTTCCAGTATTAATCTTCTTCTTTCTTCCGGTTCTCCTTCGAAGGGGTCATTCTTTCCATCATCCGAAGCGCCATCTCCTTCTCAGCCTTAGCCTGATTGACCCGAATCTCGCAGATCTTCTCCCGGCAACCCATGTAGATATCGAAAGCCTGAAGAGCCAATGCGTCGATTCTCGACTGAAAGACTCGCCACGCCTCGATATTCTGTTCTCTGCAAATCTCACTCTTGAGCGTCTCCTCAATAGCCTTCTTCAATTGGAAAATAAATCCCACTGCTTTCGAGGGAGAAAAATCCTGAACCGATCGGATTTTAAGAATCGCATCTAAGGAGGCCCGGCACTCCCCATTTTGAACCCCTTCACAGAGCTGTTTGAAAAGGGTTTCTATCTCGCGAGAGAAGGTGGCACCCACCGGGTTCTTAAACTGATTCTGTTCTTTTCTCATCAGGGTGACTGTATCGGCCGGATAGGTTTCCAGGATGAGATCGAACCATCTCTTGAGAATGGTGGTTTTGTTCTGCACTAGAAGGTTTTTAAGCAACATAAAATCTAGAGATTGACGACCTCATGATGGAGAAGGAGGTCCAGAATTTCATCCATCGTCGCTTCCTTGCCCACTGCGATCTTTCCAATCAGCTCGCATTCTCCAACACACAATTTCCCAAGCAGAATCTTAACTCCCTCTTCTTCGAGACGCTTGAAATGGGGCACCAAGGGCGAATCTTCCGCCACCAGCTTTACCGCCGTGTTCCAGCAAATGATGGCAGCAGGTTTCTGCGGACGTTTGCTCAGGCTTTCCAGCATCGCGGCCAGGACCTGATACCCCAGGGTATTATCTCCGTAACCCACTCCCTCGGAACTGAGAAGAAGAACTTTTCCGGCTGGTGGCTTCATGATTCTGAATGCTCCCACTCGATGAATGGTTTCTCGAGGTCGGCCATAGCGTTGACCACAAGGTCCACGAGGCCACCGTAACGAATGTTATATCTCTCCCAGACCATCCCGACTGAAGAGATCCCTGATCTTCCCTTTACAATTCGAACAAGGGGCACAGACGTATTTCTGAACGCCCGGGTCCATCACCTCGCGGAAGGCCTCGAGGATCTGTTTCAGCTTCATTCTGCCCGAGATCTTGGCCCTCCAATCCGGGAAATTCGTTGGGGACATAATCGCAAATCCGCTTCCGCCTCCACAACAGTAGTTCTCCGGCCCATGAGGTCTCATCTCCCTGAACTGAGGACAGATCTTGTTTAGGATTCGCCTCTGGGGTTGCATGATTCCCATCAGCCTCACCACATTACAGGGATCATGAAGGGTGACCGGGAAATCGTTCTTCCGGGGGTCGAGCTTCAATCGGCCATGCAAGACCAAATCCTCCAAAAGGGGTAAGAAGCTCTCTCTCGGGAAGTTCATCTCACCCACGAGGATGCGGTCCGCGACGACGACCAGCCCCTTATGGGCGTGGCCACACTCTCCCACGACGATCTTTTTGACTTTCAGTTTTTTGGCCACCTCAATCTGTTTCACTGCAATTCTTGCGAACTGGATGTCGTCATACCAGGTCCCGTAGTTGACCGCTTCATAACCGAAGATCTCGCTCGACAGCGTCCAGTTCAGACCGGCTGCTTCGAAGAGGATGGAAAAGGCCACGGGGTTCTCGATCCACGACATGAACTCGCCGGAGTTGTGGATGAGGAGGATGTCCGCTCCCTCCTTGTCGACAGGGACCTTGATCCGTTTGCCCGTCTTGTCTTCAATCTCGTCCTCCATGAACTCGACCATGTTCCGAAAGGCCTCGGGAGAGATACCCGTACTGGCTCCCACTCTTAGATGTTGAACTGTCCCTGAGTCATGGACCTCTTTGGGAGCAATCCCCATCTCTTCGCTGAAGAGCTTCCGTATCTCCCGGGTGATCAACCCATTGTCGGCCCCAAGGGGACAGGCTTGGGAGCATCTGCGGCAGAGGGTGCATCGGTAGGAAAGTTCCGCCAACCGGGCAACGGTCTGCCAGTTCAATTCAATGTCATCACCCGTGAGCCTGGAGAGGACCTTTCCTCTTTTCTTGATATATTTATTAATCAATCTCCTCAGCAACTCTGTCCGGTACGTCGGCCTGTAGATCTCCTGTTTCCCGCTTGAGACATAGATCGGGCACGCTTCGCTGCAGGTCTGGCACCGCACGCAGCCGCCCAGGGTCTGCATCAGCGGCTGCCAGAACAGCCCGTTATCATCTTGGGAGAGAAGCTTTTTGAGGCCGCTCAGGAAACGGGCCACCAGCTTCTCTTCCTCCTCTTTGTTCTTTGGCCTCGGAAGCATCAGAGCAGAAACGCCGTCCAGGGAAGACTCGTAGTTCTTCCGCTGGTTCTCCGAGAGAGGGGGGATCGGCGGCTCCGTTTCCTTCTTCTCAACCGGGGGCGGGAGAGGCATCAGGTCCTCAGCCGTCACCGTGACAAGAGGTTCCTCGGTCGCCTTGCTCATATCTTCGAGTTTCACTTTGCTTCGGGCCATTTATTTTGTACCTGCTTATTTCGTACCTGCTCTGGGGTTTGCCCGCGTCTCCGTCGCAACCTCCTCCCAGGTTTTTCCCGGAGAGATGTGCGGGGCTGCCCAGGTGACTGGCCGTTTGAGAAACTCCTTCACTTTCTTTTCAACCTCACTTCCCGGTTTGTTTGCAACTTCATCCCACCGGAGATAGTGATAGTACCGGAAGAAAAGCTGGAAGACATGGCCGAAGGGCAGATAGATCAGCCACACCGCCGCAAAAAGAACGTGAAGCGCAGGCGCTAATGCAGGATGAAGCTTATGCTCGAAATCCGCAAAAGTGACCTGTTCTCTCACATACTTCAACAGAGTCGGCACGTTCGACTTGAAGTGGACGTCCACCGCATACATACCGCCCATGAGGGTTAGAAGGATAAAGACCCATTTGATGTAGTGGATCGGGGGATAAAAGACCTTGAGATCCTCGTCGACGATCCGCATGATCAAAATCCCCGCAGCACCCACAAAGGCCAGAAGCGTGGAAAAGGTGCCCCACGCCCACCCGACGCTCGACGCCGTTTCGATGTTGATGGTCACGGCACTGACGAACAGCCAGAGGTGCCAACCAATCAAAAGATAAAGCCCTGCGTGAAAGGCATAAAGGGGATACCAGAGCCTCCGGTTTCGATGATAGAACTCTCTCAGGAAAAGGATGTCCAGGAGCATCGAACCGAGCTTCGGGCCGAAAGGGTTTTCCGATTTTGTCCACCAGTCTGGCAGCGCATAGATGGAATTCGTACGGTAGAGATCCCAGTTGACATGGAGAGGGGCAG
The DNA here is from genome assembly GCA_963711845.1 of uncultured delta proteobacterium. Lineage (GTDB taxonomy): Bacteria > Desulfobacterota > BSN033 > BSN033 > UBA1163 > CAVQFR01. Next base: position 20,089 of record CAVQFR010000002.1, on the reverse strand, counting down.
AAGCGTATTTAATCCCTCGATAAACAGAGGCAACCAAAAAGAATACAATACCCCCATAGAACATGAAGAGGACCAGGCCTCCCATCTCGTGCTCTCCTTCCAACGGACTTCGTTTGATTTGTTTCGAATTACCGGGAAAATGAATTCCAACTCCGCCTCTCCCCTTTCCAGAAGGGGAATGACGGGATCAAAGCGACTAAACGCAGCCTGTTGGTTTCGGCAAACCCGCCACCTTACAGGCCCCCTTCGCCGGACCGCCCGGGAACAACTGATAAATCTTTTTTAAATCGAATCCAGTTTGCTTCACCACCATACGGATGGGCGGGGCAATTCCAAATTTCACATAGTAATCTCGAAGGTAATTGACCAGCTTCCAATGCTCCTCGCTCATGGGAGAAGCATTCTCCGTCTTGGCGAGATCTTCCGCCACGCCCTTGTTCCACTTGTCGGGCTCCTGGATGAAACCGTCCTCATCGACATCAATTTCCGTTCCGCCCAATGCTGCCTTGGCCATGTTCTTACCTCCTGCTTAAAATAAATTGAAAAAGATAACCTCTTTCATTCTAATACCTCGAAATCCAATCCGCCATGAGCTAATGATAAAAGCTCCCCTTTCAAAGAGTTAACCCCAGGATTGGATCGCTTCTCCTTAGAAGCCAAGGATACAAACCCGTGAGCCCATTCGGGTGTCCCCAGGGCATGCAAATGGATATAGGAAGCGAAAAGGTTTTTATATACGATCCCGTCCTGTTGGTGATGGATCCCTTGCCCTCTTTTGACCTGATAGGCAAACGGAAGGCCTCGAAGGCTAGAAAGGCTGGAATGATGAAATTCATGACCGCGAAGGGTTAATCCTATCGGGAAAAATGGATTCTCACCGATAACTTCGACAATCACGTAGCCATGCCCTTCAGGTTTCTCTGAGAGTTGAACCTCAGCGGGAATGATTCCGACCATTTCATAAGATCTCCCCTGCCAGTGGATACTCCGGCATAAATACATGAGACCTGCACACTCTGCATATACCGGAAGACCCTCTTCAATCGCCCTGGCGATATCCTCTCGTAATTCGCGGTTTTTTTCCAAATCCTCAAGAAAGAACTCAGGAAATCCTCCTCCGAAATAAAGCCCGTCAACCTCAGGCAATCGGTCCATGAAGGAATTGATGAAGATGAGTTGAGCGCCCTCTTTTTCCAGGGCCTCCAGGTTTTCCGGGTAATAGAAATTAAAGGCCCGGTCACGCATGACGCCGATCCTGGCCTTGATGGGTTGGTCCTCCCTCTCTTCATTTCTGTCCTCGGATGGCCTCTCCCCTGACGGGAAAGGGACAGTGCGAGGAGGACGAAACTCCTTCGCAATCGTCAGGATACCCTCCAGATCGAGGTGGGGCTCAAGCTTCTTTCCGATACGTTCGACGAGCGACATCGCTCCGTCGGATTCAGGAGAAGGAATGAGGCCCAAGTGCCTTTCAGCGATCAGAAGATCGGGGTCACGGGGGATGCTTCCAACGACAGGAATCCCGCAGTGTTGTTCCACAGCTCCTCTCAGCTTTTCCTCATGCCGGCGGCCGGAAACATAGTTGAGGATCACCCCTGCGATCTTAATATCTGTCTGAAAAAGTTGATATCCTTTTACCATGGCTGCGATGCTGGTTGTCATTCTGCTCGTATTGACCACCAGGAGGATCGGTAGATTCAAGAGACAGGCGATCTCTGCCGTCGTCCCATAGGAGTTCAAACCGTCATAGAGTCCCATCGCCCCTTCAACGACAGCTAAATTCACTCCTTCACAACTCCGGTGGAAGGAACGGAGCAACCTGTCTTCGGGTATTAAGAAGAGATCTAGATTACGGCAGCTTCGACCCGTTGCCACGGTAAGCCAGGATGGGTCGATGTAGTCAGGACCTTTCTTGAAAGGCTGCACGGAGAGGCCTTTTCGTTTGAGGGCATTGCACAAACCAATGGTGACGACGGTTTTGCCAGAACGACCCTGGGGCGAGGAAATCAGCAAGGAATCGAAATGATGATCATTCTGAAGAAAACGATCACGAGAGACCATGGTCACTCAGGTCTGGTGTTTCCCGGGAAGGGCGATATAGGTGATTCCCCCAAAACTCCGATACTCAATCTTCCCTTCCTTTGCCAGATCTCCAATGGCCTTGTCCACCAGCCCTTTCTCCATCCCGATGGCCCTCGCCACTTCTTTATTTCTTGCCTGGCTCACCGTATCCAGGTATTTGAGTATCTTCTCTCTTAACTCTTCGCTCATCTTCCGCCTTCCCCTTCTCACCTTCTAATCCCCCCATCCCCCTCTTTAGCAAAGGGAGGTAGGAGGGGATGATTACCATTTAAACTGGGTGGTGGTTCTGAAGGTCTCCCTTGCATAAGTAAAATCGTCAATATGTTGCTCGGTGAAAGGAATCGCCGTCAAACGGAAGAATGCCTCCCAGCCGACCCTTTCGATCCATTCGCCCATCCTCTCATATTTCCTTGCATTGGAAGCGTAGACCTTTACGATCTTTTTGATAACGTCAACGACTTCGGGCCACCGAGGGGGATTATTTGGAAGATAGGGAACGACCAACCGTGAAAACATGGGGGGCTTTCGGGCGTTGGACACTTTTCCCCCTGCATAAATAGCAATCCCATCTCCCTGGCCATCTGCCAAAGGCATGGCCGGGCAGACGGTGAAACAGTTCCCGCAATACATACAGAGATCTTCCTTGACGACCACGGCCTTGACCTCTTTGTCGGGGTGCCGCCGAATCGCCCCTGTCGGGCAGGACGCCATCACCGTAGGAATTTCGCAGACAGCCGCTAGCTTTTCGTTATTCACTTTTGGAATCTTTGTATGCACTCCGACGATCGCTAAATCGGAGCAGTGAACGGCGCCGCACATGTTGATGCAACAGGCCAGCGAAACCCTCAATTTAGCCGGGAGTTTCATGCTGGTGAAGTAGCTGTAAAGTTCGTCCATGATGGCCTTCACAATGGGTGAACTGTCAGTCGCTGCACTGTGGCAATGGACCCATCCCTGGGTGTGAACAATGTTTGAAATTGCATCTCCTGTCCCACCCACCGGGAGGCCGATCTTCTTGGAGGCCTTGATGATCGGTTCCACGTTCGTTTTATTCGGCGTCAAAAATTCGACGTTGTAACGGCTTGTAAATCGGAGATGGCCGTCACAATATTGATCCGCAATATCACAAAGGTCCCTGATGAAATCGACGCTGACGAGTCTGGGGGAGCCGACCCTCACGGTATAAAGCTCATCTCCGCTTTCAGCGACATGCCGGAGAACCCCTGACTTTAAGATCTCATGATATTTCCAGCGGCCGTAATTCTTACGGATGACCTCAGGAATCATTTCTCTAAAGTTGGGGGGACCGATATCTGTCTTTGACATAATTTATCTCCTCTCAATCATGAAGGGTTCTAGGGTTCAAGGATTCAAGGGGTCAAGGAAGGCATTTCGCCTGGACCCTGGAACCCTTGGTCCCTCGATTTCTTGTTTAATCAAAAAAGACATAAGGATTTGTCCTCGGTGCCTTGATCATCTGGGGCACGGGCTTCAGTCCCACTGCCTTTAAGAAATTTCTCATTCCCAGCCTTTCGATCAACTCCCCTACCCTCTCTCTCGGTCTTCCGTTTTCATCCCACCAATCCCATATCTTACGGAGAAGATCCTTGATCTCTGTGTAAGGGGGTTCCACCTTCATAAAGGGGACGATGACCGAGGAGAGCATCGCTCCTTTAACAATGGGCGCTTTGCTGCCGATCAGGATGGTGGCCCCTTTATCTTTCCCGGGCCGGAGTGCTTTGGGCATTTTATCAATGCAATGCATGCATCGGACGCAATCCTTGGGAATGAGTTTGAGCTTCTTCGCCTTTTCATCCCATTCCAGGGCATTCGTCGGGCACCGACCGACGATGTTATTCTTGATATCCATTCCGCCCCTGGCGTATTCCCTGACCCCCTTCTGATCGATCTTCAGACTGTCCTTCCAGGTCCCGATGATTGTAAAATCCGCTCTTGCAATGGCGGCGACGCAGTCGTTTGGGCATCCGGAAATTTTGATCTTGAATTTGTAAGGCCAGCGGGGCCGATGGATTTCATCCTGATATTCCATCGTCAGATCATGAACCATATCCAGGGTATTGATGTTTGTCCATTCACATCGAGCCGGTCCCACGCAGGCTGTGGGCGTTCTCAGAGCTGACCCTGACCCTCCGAGATCGAACCCCGCCTCTGTCAGCGCATCAAAGCAGGGCTGGAGGTTCGCCGTGTTGGTCCCGAGGAGGATGATATCCCCCGTGGAACCATGCATATTGGTCAGACCGCTCCCGTATTTCTCCCAGACATCGCAAAGCTCCCTCAGTTTCTTGGTAGTTATAAAACCAGCCGGCAGGATGATTGACACGCATCGTATGAAACGATTCGACATTGGGGAAAAGCTCGGGCACATCGCTGTATCGGCCAATGACGCCTCCCCCATATCCGGTGACCCCCACAATTCCTCCATGTTTCCAGTGGGTCACTTTGTCATTAAAAGAAAGCTCTTGAACTCCAAGCAAATCCTCAGCGGCCTTACTCTTCTTTGCCGCTCTCTTTAACTCCTTGACATAGCTCGGCCAGGGGCCCTTTTCCAATTCATCCACTTTTGGGGTTTTATCTGACATCGATTTACCTCCTCTTTTTCCTTGTATCTACACGATAAAGATCTTAAGAGCGTTTCTGTTTCTGCGAGATGGAAATACAACCATTTTTAACATCCTATCAAATACTGTGTCAACAGTTCCTTCGAAAACATAAGCCCTCTTTCCTGTGATGGAGATCACAGCAGCAAATTGGAGAGCCTCAAAATTTTAATTTTACCAGCAATAATTGTGCCACCATAAGATGATATTAATAGTTGTTGAAAAATATAATAAATTTGATGTAACGTATGGATGACCGATTCAATTTTAGATGCAAAAATTATCTGGCAGTGCTATATCTTATTTGCACAGGGGCGAAAAAGATGAGAGCGGGCAAGAATCTCAAACTCACTAAAAAGCTGATGCTCGGGATCGGGATCATCCTCTTCATTACCTTCAGTGCGATCTCCCTCTTCTTCTATTATTATGTAAAACACCTTTATTTAAAAGAGACCTACAGGCAGACAGAACTCCTTTTTTCCTATATCAACGCAACCGTAGAATACGTCAAGGATGAATTGAGACCGAAGATGTTCCATGTTTTACCGAAGGATGAATTCATCCAGGAGGCCATGTCCACCACCTTCGTCACAAGGGGGATTACAAAAAGGTTTGTAAAAAGATTTCCGGAATATAATTACAGAAGGGTGGCCGTAGATCCGAGAAACTCCGAGAATATGGCCAATGAGCTGGAAAAGGAATTTATAAATAAATTTTCCAAGAATCCCAAGGATACCCATGAATGGAAGGGGCTGATTAAAAGGGACGAAAAGAGATATTTTGTTCATCAAAAGGCTGTCGTCATGGAGGCCCAGTGTCTCATCTGTCACGGGGATCCCTCCTATGCACCGCGATCCCTTATCAGGATTTATGGAAAGGACCACGGTTTTTACCGAACGATAGGCAACGTCGCGGGGGTGGAATCGGTTGCCATACCCGTGGATGAAACGTTTTATCAGATCACCCAAATGGCCTTTTCAATATTCATCCTGGGTCTCTCGGGTATGGCCGCCACTTTCCTGATCTTGAACTACTTCCATTATGTGGTTCTTGTGAAACCTTTAAGGAAGGCAAGCTCGTTTTTTAAATCTATTGTGAGCGGTGAGAAAGGCCTTGAGATGAAGTTTGATGTGAAGGGAGATGATGAGATCTCTGAAGTCGTTGGCTCTTTCAATCAGATGATCTCTCATCTCAAAAGGTCACGGGATGAACTCGTATCCTCAGAAATGAAATACCGCCGCATCTTTGAAGGCTCCAAAGATGCCATCGTCCTGATCGACTGTGCAGGACCCATCCGAGATGTGAATCATTCGGGGGTGGAGTTATGGGGTTATGACAGTAGAGAGGAGTTTATAGAAAACCTATCCTTAAATAATCTTTTCACCAAGGAAGAGGCATTGAACGATTTTCTTGCCCGCATTGAAAAGGACGAATTTGTGAAAGACTACGAAACCGTCTTCAGAAAAAGGGACGGAAGAGAAATGAATGTCCTGATCACCGCCACCTTAAGGAAAGAGGCGGGGGACCATCTCCGTGGTTACGAATGTATCGTCAAGGATATTACGGAGAGAAAGAGGATGGAAGAAAGGATAAGAGAAGCGGATAAACTTGCTTCCATCGGACAATTAGCCGCAGGGGTTGCGCATGAAATCAACAATCCCCTGAGCATCATCCTTGGGTTTACAAGGTTGTTGACGAAGAAATGCTCTTTTGACGTTCAGGCAAAAGAGGATCTCAAGATGATTCACGGTAACGCCGAGTCGTGTAAGAAGATTGTGGAAGATCTCCTCAATTTTTCCAGGCAGAAGAGACCGCAACATCGGGAGGCGGACATTAATCAAACGATCGAATCGATCGTCTCCATTGTGGAGACCCAGTTCCATAAGGATGGTATCACGACGGTAAGGGACTATGACGCTTCCATCCCGTCTGTGACGATGGATATTGACAAGATGAAGCAGGTCTATATGAACATCCTGATGAACGCCTATCAGGCAACAAATCATGGTGGTTCTATCCGCGTATCCACTCATTATGATAAGGCAACGGATGGGATCTTAACCGTTTTCTCAGATACCGGATGCGGGATCCCCAAGAATATTCAGAACAGGGTTTTTGAGCCATTCTTCACCACCAAGGAACCAAGACAAGGGACAGGCCTGGGTCTTGCCGTATGCTATGGAATCATCCAAGAGCATCATGGTGAGATCTCTTTCGAAAGCGAGGAAGGTAAGTGGAGCAACATTCAGAATATGGCTCCCATTAAACAGCAGACCCTGTTAGAAAAGACGGGACCTGCCCGGAATCACCTATTTTTTTGAGTGTCGATCACTTCAGGTTCCCGTGAAAACATGAGGCTTTCAGGGATTTCTAACCGGGCAGAGGGTGAAGAGACATGGTGAACGGATCTATTCTTGTTGTCGATGATGTGCCCGATATGCTTAAGTTCCTTGAAAGGCTCATCAAAGAGGAACTTCATGTGGATGTCGTCACAGTAGATAACGGGGAAAAGGCCATTGAGAGGATATCGAAAGAGCCTGTCAGTATCGTCCTGGCGGATATCCGGATGCCGAGAATGAACGGTGTCGAGTTACTGAGGCACATTAAAGAGATGGATCATTCTCCCTTGGTGATTATGATGACGGCCTATGGAACGATCGAAGATGCCGTGGATAGCCTGAAACTGGGCGCTTATGACTACATTACAAAGCCTTTTGATGAGGAGAGGTTACTGCATACCCTCAAAAAGGCTCTCGAGCACCATGATCTTGCTCAAAAGAAACGTCGATCTTGAGAAACGAGTCAAAGAGAAAGAGGCTTTGAATGGTTTTGTAGGCGAATCCCTTCCGATCAGAAGGCTAATAGAGACCATCAAGGTTGTGGCAAAAACGGATTTAACGGTTCTCGTTACAGGGGAGACAGGAACAGGTAAAGATCTTGCTGCAAGGATGATCCATGCCTTAAGCAACCGGTCTGTGAAACCCTTTATTCCTGTCAACTGTCCAACCATTCCTGAAAATATTTTGGAGAGCGAGCTTTTCGGTTATAAAAAGGGGGCCTTTACAGGAGCAAACCAGGATACGAAGGGTCTCTTTGGGACTGCCAATGGCGGGACGCTCCTGCTTGACGAGATTGGCGATCTGTCAACGACGCTTCAGGCAAAGCTGTTGAGGGTCCTGGAGGAAAAAGAGATAAAGCCTCTCGGGGATACAAAATCTTACAAGATCGATGTCAGGGTCATCGCCTCAACCAATCAGAATCTTAAGGAGAAAATCGCCTCCTATCAATTCAGAGAGGATCTCTATCACCGGTTGAATGTCGTTTCGATCTCCACACCTTCCCTCAAAGAGATCCCTGAAGATATCCCTTTGATTGCAAATCATTTTCTTTCCCTATACTCCTCGGAATTGAAGACCATTCAAAAAAGATTCTCAGAGGATACTTTGAAAGTTCTCGTTTCAAGAAGATGGAGTGGCAATGTCAGGGAGCTCCAGAATGAAATCAAAAGGGCTGTGATATTCTCAAAGGATGAGACCATTACACCTCAGGATTTTCAATATGACATGAAGAGCTTGCCGTGTCCTGAGGACCGCATCGATTCTCTTTCCAAGCTCAGCTATAAAGAGGCAAGAAAAAGTCTTCTTGAAAGGTTCAATGTCAAATATATCAAAGAATTATTGAATGAATACGGTGGCAATGTCTCTCTGGCAGCAAGAATCGTAGGCTTGGAAAGGCAGTCCCTTCAGCACTTGATGAGAAGGTATGGCATCCATCCGGAGGAATTTAGGAAAAGTGCAAATAAAATATAGCACTGCAAGGTTTTTTTTGCATATCAGTTAAGAATAGCCTACCGATGCAATATAAAGAATATCTTTATTTTCGAATGGTTTCATGATTTCCTGTCGTGGCATGACTATTGCTTTATTTTTATTATTGTAATACTCTTTTACCCATATGGAACCTTCAAAGAGATACTACAAAATAATCATATTCTTCCTCATCGTTTCTCTTTTTTTCACCCTCTCTCTAATCAATGACTCCCTTCATGCAAAAGAGGATACGGATCAATGTTTGAGTTGTCATACGGACAAAAATAGGATGAAGGCGCTCATCCCGAAGTTTCCCGAACCTCCAGAAGAAGAAGGAGAGGCCTGAGCTCCTCCTCTTCCCCGGGTTGGGGAACCTTATCAGATGGCCTACGTGGAGCCTGCATTTTTAGAGACCACACACGGAAAACTCGGTTGTGTGAAATGTCATGGTGGGAATCATAAAGCCAGCGGAAAGGAGGCGGCTCACAAAGGGAAAAGGGCAACTTCCACAGAGGTGGAGCGCCTTTGCGCTTCCTGCCATACGAAAGTTTTTGAGACCTTTCGAACGAGTCTCCACAACACATTTCGGGGAGCCTACACCGTGATGAGCCGGAGAGCCGGGGATCGGTGGCCTTCCGTCAAACCCGTCATCGATAAGGCCTGTTTCAAGTGTCATGCCTCTTGTGGGGGCTGCCATATCTTTCGGGAGGGACCGGGAGGAGGGGGTCTCTTTGGAGGGCATCAGTTTTTCAAGCGTCCTCCGATGAGTCAGTCGTGCGATGGATGTCATGGGGGTCGTGTGGGGATGGAATATTTTGGAAGGATGGAGGGAAATGAACCGGATGTCCATTGGGAAAAAAATAAGATGGAATGTTTTGAATGCCACGTGATTGCAGAGTTTCATGGGGACGGCAACCCTTATCCAACGCGATTTGAGAGAAAAACAAAACCTTCCTGTCTGAACTGCCATCCGGACGCCGCACCGGGAAAATCAAAACTTCTCTCACACAATGTTCACGGTGACAGGCTCTCCTGCTATGTCTGCCACTCCCAATCCTATAAGAACTGCTATGGTTGCCATGTCGGAAAGGGAAGCAACTCCGAAAATGAATTTAAGATTGGCAAGGATATTCAATCAGAAGGTAAGTTCGTCACCCTTCGCCATGTCCCTACGACAAAGACGATGCTCAAGGCTCATGTCCCGGATGGACAGCCCGACTATGATGCTCTGCCCACGTGGACAAAGGCCGCTCCCCATAATATCAGGAGAATCACGAAACAGAGCCAGTCGTGTAATCACTGCCATGGCAACAAGGAAATTTTTATCCTGAAGGGTAGCCTTGATCCCCGATATCCCAAGGCGAACGCGAAGGTGGCGGTTGAGAAGCCGCCGGAAAGGAGGAGTCCATGAGAGGTAGAGGAAAGGTGATAGGCCTGTTTTTAGCGGTTTACTTGGCATGGTCCGCAGGCCTGAGTGTCAATGCTGCAGAGTTTGTTAACCCTCAGTATCTCATCGAGACGAAGAACTTGATGGCGAAGATGGGGCAACCGGATCTGGTCATCGTCGATGTGAGAGCACCTGAGGCCTATGAATTAGGTCACATCAAAGGGGCTATCAACATCCCTGTGAAGTCCACGCAGGGCACGGTCAAGGGGGTAAAGGAAATGATGCTCCCGGCAGCAGATCTGGAGAAGCTCCTCGGCTCAAAAGGAATGAGTTCCGACGCGTATGTCGTTCTTTACGATGAGAATGTCCAGGACTATTCAACCCTCTTTTTCTGGACCCTTGATGCGCTGGGTCATAAAAAGATGGCTGTGTTGAATGGCGGGATATCGAAATGGGCGAAGGAAGGCCTTTCCGTGGTCGCTGAAGAAACAAAATTGGCCCCGACGAAATATACTGCCCAATTCGATCCATCCAAAGTAGCCACTCGTGAGGACGTCAAAAAGAGCTTAGGAAAAAAAGAAGTGGTTCTCGTCGATACCCGTGCCCCCAAAGAGTTTTCAGGAGAAACGCCTGGCCGTGACGTGGGAAGGGGTGGCCATCTTGCCGGTGCCGTGAATCTGGATTGGGTCACCCATGCTACGACGAAGGACGGGTTTAAGGTTTATAAGAATGCAGAGGAGCTCCTCTCCATGTATGAGAAGGCAAAGGTGACAAGAGATAAGGAGGTGGTCGTTTACTGCCGGACAGGGTTGCGGTGCACCAACACCTATTTTGTCCTTAAACTCCTCGGATATCCGAACGTGAAGAGCTACGACGCGAGCATGATCGAATGGAGCAATATCCCCGACCTTCCGGTCGAAACGGGAAAGTAGTGGGAGAAAAGTAACCTGTCTTCAGCAAGAGGCGAGCTGTAAAGAAGGGGCCTCTTATCAAAGCAAAGGGGGGTGTGATTATGGCAGAAAAAAAACAAGGCATTGATTGGTCAACGCATCTGGAAGAAAGACGACTGGGTGTCGGTATGGATCGGATTTCTCATTCTCATCCTCTTCATGGCTGGACTTAAATTTGGTCTTCCCAGGTGGGCATGGATGACGGACGGAGCCTTTCAATCGAAGGTTGCGGAGTGGAGCAACAAGGTGGAGGCTCTCGGCAAAGATGCGGAAAAGATGGATGAGTTGGGGTTGAAGATGGGGACCGCTTCCCTTAAAACGGCCCTGGACGCTAAGAACCGAGCGGACATTACAAAGGTTGCAGGAAAGGTTGAAAAAATAGCAGGGGATGTAAAAGACGCGGGTCTCAAAGGCAAGGCAGAGAAGCTTGCCAAAGACATTAAGGACTCCGGAGGAAGGACCTTTGGAAAGATGTTCGCCGGAGGAAACCTTTTGACGGCACTTTATGCTCTGATAGGCTTTTTGGTCTTAGCAGCGCTAGGAATATTGATTATGGGGCAGCCTGTAGGCAAGTTTATCATTGCGTTCCCCTTCGTTTTCATCCTGTCGCTCATCGCAGGCATCATCGGAGGAAACTCAACGTATCTCTTACTGGGGTCTCGAGACCGTATTCTGGGCCCTTCTTTTGGGGCTTTTAATCAGCAACACCGTCGGTGTACCGGGATGGCTCAAGGAGGCGGTAAAGACCGAGTACTTTATCAAGATCGGCCTCGTTCTCCTGGGCGCGGAAATTCTCTTTAGCACCGTTGTAAAAGTCGGTGCCTACGGGATGGTTCAATCGATCATTGTCATTGCTGTGGTTTTCTACGTCTGCTTCTGGGTGGCAAAGAAACTTGGGCTCGATGATGAATTTGCCTCCATTCTCGGAACGGCCGTTTCCATCTGTGGTGTCTCCGCTGCCATTGCAGCAGGAGGCGCCGTGAAGGGTGACCCCAAGAAGGTGAGTCATACCATCTCCCTGGTACTCCTCTGTGCGATTCCAATGTTGATCTTCGAGCCTGTCATCGCAAAGGCGATGGGATGGCTTCCAGCCATGACCGGGGCATGGTTGGGTGGCACCATTGACACCACCGGTGCAGTCGTGGCTGCGGGCGCCATTGCCGGACCGGAAGCCATGTCAGTCGCCGTTGTGGTAAAGATGGCGCAGAATGTCCTCATCGGAGTGGCTGCATTTCTGCTGGCCATCTGGTTCGTCTTCAAAGGAAAGGAAGGCGGGGAAAAGCCAGGGGCCGCGGAGATTTGGTTCAGATTCCCGAAGTTTGTCGTTGGCTTCATTATCGCTTCCATTGTCTTCTCTTTCTTCATGACAGAGGCATTTGCAAAAGGGGTCACGAGTATTACAGCCCCCATTCGGGCATGGTGGTTTAACCTTGCCTTCATCTGTATTGGTCTGGATACGAGATTTAAAGAACTCGTGGCCATGGGTGGTGGAAGACCTGCGGCAGCCTTTTTGATTGCCCAGGCATTCAATATCCTTTGGACATTGCTGCTCGCGTGGCTGATCTTCGGTGGAGTGCTCTTTCCAATTCCAAAGTTTTAACTTCTGAAGATCTGAAAGGGCCTGGTGGCTACCTGCTGCCAGGCCCTTTTTTTGGCCTTATCAGATTCCAAGAATCTTATGGCAAGTTTTACATGGTTCTGGAGGGTGTGGGAGGGTGTTGCTTGGAGAGTCTTATCTTCGGACTATCCCAGAGAGAAAGGTATAACTCCCTAAACTCCTTTTCTCTCTCAATGAAACGGTTTCTAAACTCTTCGTAATGGGTCCCATTCCATATCGCAGAGAAAGGGTCTCTGAAGATGTTGCCAAAACTTACCTTCTCGATCCAGTATTCTTTTCCACAGAAGATTCGTTTAAAAGGTGAAGGGAGAGGTGGGTAGAGATAGACGCAGGGCGAGACCTCTCCATCTGACGGAGATGTAAAGGTTCCCGAGGGGGTTCTCTTCACAGACGGGTACATCGATGGCAGATAGGGATGGTCTCTTGAGTCGAATGCTTCAACTTTCGTGCATTGGCTTCTGCCTGTTTTACGATCTCTTCGTATTTATTCTCACCACTCTCCCAGACAAAGACCCTCTCTGCTTCCTGCCAGACATTGATACAATGACAGATGTTGGTTAGAACGACCTCTTCAATTCCTGCTTCTTTAGCAAAAGAGGGAACCGAGGGGACCTCCTCGATATTGTCTTTGACCATGAGAAAGACGAGGTGCATCTTGGGTCGAAGGAGCCCCTGGCGCTTTTTCTCTTCATGAAAAAGACGAATGGCGTTTAGAACCTCAGGAAGATGGGAGTTGACCCGGATGGCATCGTGTGTTTCCGGCGTCGTTCCTGCAGATTGAAAAACCAACGAAATCAAGGCCTGCCTCAATGAGCTCCGAGACCCGGTCTTTTGTCAATCCCTTCCCGCTGGTGACAAACCCTACCTGGGGTCCCTCCTTCTTAGCAAGCCTGATGCATTCGGAAAGATCCTTATGAAGCAGAGATTCCCCCCAGCCTTCGAGGACAACGGTTTCAACCTCCCTCAGGTAGGGAAGAAGTTTTCTGAAATCCTCAAGGGCCATGTCCTGGTATTGCCAGTCCGCGCTTTCTCTGCGGATACACATCTTGCATTGAAGAGGACATCGGGTCGTCAATTCAATCTGCCAGGCTGAAAAGGGTCTTCTTTTTCTTCTTCGCAGGAACTTTCCAAAAATCTTTTCAATCATTGCCTTTATAACTTCTGGAGAAGCGTATCCAGATCTTCCTTTCTTGAGGGATGATAGAGACAGGAGGCATAGGGAAGAAAGGCCACGCCACCCCACTTCTCTTTAAAGAAAGTGACACCCGGATTAATCCCCAGGCCCAGGTTAATATATTTTTTCCTCTCTGTTTTTGCCTGTTGTATCACTTCGGAAAGAAGAAGATCTGAGGCGCCCGGGACATAAAGGGCGTCTGAACTGAAATTAAACATATAGAGGGAATAGTCCTTCGGTGTAAATTCTGCAACGTCAAAGGCAACAAGCTCATCTCTTTTATTTCTGGCATCGAAGACCCATGCGGTGGGTGAGGAAGAGAGATATTCATCGATTCTCTTAAAGATGAACCGGGTTGCCTCATCCACAGGATGGGTCTTCAGGAATTCCTCGATCATCTTCCTGTGTTCCTCATCAAAGTTATTGCTTCTTTCCACAGAGAGTTCTCTGTCTGCCCGTTTTAACATATTCCTCAATTTTTGAGAAATGGAAATGGATGAAAGGTCCAGACGATAGTAATGGTCAGAGGGAGGATGAACGCAATTCTTGAGGGAAGACGGAATGGAGGGTGCAATCAGGGCAACGTTTTCCGGTTTGAAACGCTTGATCGCATTCTCTAAGAACCTTAACCATTTGTTTCTCGCTCGAAGGGTTCCTTTAAAGGATATCCGACGAAGATAAAATGGTCCTTCTTGACATAGACGAGAAAGTCTCCGAAGAGAAATGGTTCTGTCTGCGAAATGGCGGTCACATAATGGGGAATATGCTCCGGCACATAGGCGTGATCTTCAATATAATCCTGTTGCGAAGCCGTGATCATGACTCTTCCTGTGTGACTTGATATCCTTCCTCAAGAAATAACTTTCGAATCCCCGGGATATGGGCAACTCCCACGAAGGCAACCGTCCTTCCCTCTTTAAAAGAGGCCTGGATCCCTTTAAAAAAGATGGGATCCCGCTTCGCAAGGATGGACTCACAGCGGGTAGGAAATTCTCCTGTCATGGAGACAGAATCTTTCCATATCTCCCTTCAAGAAAAGCTTTTAGGAAAAGTTCTTTATGGGCTTTCCAGTGCTCGATATGATTGAGATAGTTTACGATACGCTCAAAAGGGTATTCCGTCGAGGGCGGCCAGTTGGTCCTCGATGGTCTCAAGATATCGGATCTTTTTCCCAAGCTTCTGGGCGATTTGGAAGGCCTCCACATCCATCGAATGCTTCCAGTTCAAAAAGGCGGACCAGACGGTGAAAAAAGCCATCCAGGGACGAACCCCTCGCGTATAGCTCCTCCAGAAGATCTGACAGTCGTCGGGCGGATGAGTTCCAGATAGGAACCGGCAGTGGTAGGAGGCCCCGATTGAGCACCCAGCTGCCTGTTAATCTCCTTGATGGCGGAAGGATCGAGAGCTTCGTAAAGAGAGGGAGCTATTTTCTCCTTGCTGGCCATATTGGACGACTTTGGCCATGCTTTCCTGATCAAGGGGCCCTTCAAATAAAACGATTTCTGCGGTCTGGATCAGTTTCGTGAGGGCTTTCTCAAACCGGTACGGAGAGAAATGGGCTGTTCCTACAAGGAAGGAAATGCGTCCAGCCTTCTCGACTTTCCATACTGTCCTCAAGGGTTTTTCCTTCCACCAGAAAAGATTCATTTGACCTCCCGCAAGGTTTCGGATGCTTAAAGTTTCCCTTCGAGACTCTTGATCAGCGAGACCGTCCTCGTCGTCCCATAATAACGCTCACAGAATTCATAGTTGAGGGAAGGAATACCACCCCACTTTTCCTTAAATCTTCGTATTCCTTCATTCACTCCCAGTCCAAGATGGATGGTGTGTTTACCGTGTTCGCGCGTGAGTTTGATCATTTCGAGAAAGAGAAGATCAGAGGCATGAGGCACATAATGCTTTTTTGAATGGCAGCCAAGGACATAGGTAGAAAAATTCTTTGCTCCAAGTTCGACGACAAAAAAGGCACACAGTTTCCGATTCTTATCCCGCGCGTTGAGCGTGCAGGCGCTTGAAGAACGGGCAACGTAATCGGGCATAGCACGGTAAAGCTCTCTCACTCTCGGTGGCAATTTTTCCCTCTTCAGGAGCTCCGCGATGAGGGCGTCGTGTTCCTTAGAGATAGAGTGACCCCTTTCCACTATTAATTCTTTAGAGGCTTTATCCGCCACCCGTTGGAGAGAAGGCTTCAACTTTGTCTGCTCGATGTCAAGCGTGTAGTATCGGTCCGTCTCTCTCTCTTTACAGGAGTCCAAAAGAGAAGGGAGAATCTCAGGCCCGATGAACCAGAGGACCTCCGGTCGGAATGTTTCGACGGCCTGTTTCAAAACCCTCTCGCTTCTTACCTGAGAGAAATTTTCATCCAGGGGATATCCGACGAAGATGAGCCAGTTGTCCTTTACAAAACCCAGATGGTCCTCTTTGAGAAAAGGCTCTCCTTTTGAAATGGGCCCCATGAGGTTGATGATGTGTTCCGGAACATAGGCCCTTTCCAAGACGTATGCTTCCTCTTCAGAGGTAATCACTTTATTTTTCTCCTCTTACAGGCTCATTTTATCTCAGTTTTGTCCAAATTTCTAAGAGATTTTAGAAATCTGGAAACGCCTTGTCCCGGGGAAGGAAGATTTCTTGCAGGAACAAGAACCCAGAAAAATCACAGATAACGACCGAATGCGATCCCATTAATAGAAAAAGGGCTAACCCATTTGAGTTAGCCCCCTTTTTTCTTGGTGGAGCAGAGCGGGATCGAACCGCCGGCCTCCAGAGTGCGATTCTGGCGCTCTCCCAGCTGAGCTACTGCCCCGTTTTTTATAGAAAACGTGTCCGTGATTCGTGTCGCGTGTCCGGAAATAATAAGAAATAAAATCGCAGAGCATGACGCATAGCAAGAAATATACACAACCTAAAGAATATTCTCAAAACTCACTTTCATGATAAACCCAAAAGTTTTCGAATCGTGGATTTAAAGTTTGTCAAATCTGCGCATTTGACGACGTAAGCATCCGAAGCCCAGGTGGTGAGGTCCTGTTTGTACTCTCCATAGGCGGAGCAGAGGATGATTGGAAGTTGTCTCTCCCTTTCTCGGATTCGTTTTAGGGCTTCAAGGCCATCCATCCCGGGCATCTTGATATCGAGGGAGATGAGGTCCGGTTTAAAGACGAAGAGCTTTTCGAGCGCTTCTTCCCCGTTCCCGGCACACTCCACAACATACCCTTCCTCCTCCAGCTCCTCTTTATAAAGGAAGCGAATGCTCTCCTCGTCGTCCACGACTAAAATCTTTTTCATGGGTTTGACTCCTGGATGCGCTTGGCTCATACCGTTCACTGCAATGATCACTATAAACTAAGAAGTCTATTCGTTCCCCCCGGCATTTTTAGTTTTTTTCTCTATTCCCTCACGTGCCGGTAGAGTAATGATGAAATTCACTCCCTTGCCCGGGTGGTTGTCCACTTCGATCTGGCCCCGATGGGAAGTGATAATTCTGTGGACGATCGGCAAGCCCAAACCCAGACTGGATTCTTTTGTGGAATAGAAGGGGTTAAAGATATTGTGGAGGTTTTCTGGATCGATCCCCTTCCCGGTATCTTCCACCTCCACCTTGACATAGGATGAGCCATTCTTTGAAAAGGAATGGACTCGCACGAAAAGGGTGCCTTTCTCTTTCATCGCCTGACAGGCGTTATTGATCAGATTAAAGAAGGTCTGTTTTAATTGATGCGAATCTCCGATGATCTTGGGGATCTCTTCTCCATACTCCTTGACGAGTTGAATCCTTCCTGAACGGATTTCTTCTGTGACCATAGAAAGGCTTTCTTCTAAGATATCCCGAAGATCCAATTCTTTAAAGACCAAGGATTCATCTTGGGTATAGTTGAGGAGGTCGTTGAGAATCCGTCTCGAGTCGGCTGACCTCTTTGATAATCGTCTCAGAGTATTTCTTCTCCTGGGATCCCTCCGGGACGGTCCGATCCAGACGACGTGCGAATCCGCCGATGGAGGTGAGGGGGTTCTTAATCTCATGAGCGATGGTGGTAGACATTTCACCCAAAGCCACCATCTTTTCTAAATGGACCAAAAAAGTCTGGGTTTCTTTGAGCTCCTGATGGACCTCCTCCAAATTTCGATAAAGGCTGGCGTTCTCAATGGCCAATCCGGCCTGGTTGGCGAACATGCTGAGAAAGTGAATGTCTTCTTCTGTAATAGGGTTTTGGTTATAAAGGTTGTCCACCAGAATCACACCGATGACTTTTCCTTTTCCGATGAGGGGGACCGTCGCAAAAGAATAAACCTTGGGATCTCGACTGAGATGTTCACCCACATAACATCCCACCTCTGAGCCCAAGTGGCAACCCCTTTCACATGGGGTTTGCAGCCCTCCCTCTTTGGATTGAGGAAGTTGGATATTGAACGGTCTTCCTTCAAGAACGGTACGCGAAAGAATGCAATGTTCCTGTTCCAGAGGGATCTGAATTCCTTTGACGATGGAGTTTAAGGTAGAATGGTCTTCGGGAGGAAGCTGGGTGATCAGATCCGAAAGGGTTCCCTTTCTCTGAGAGAGAGAGTCCCAAATCTTCCCTGCCTCTTCAGCACTGTCCGGTCCTACGGCCATCGTCCCCTCTAAAACACGATCTTTCTCATTGACCAGAAAGAGCATGGCTCGATTAAACTTCAAGCCTTCTCCGATCGTGATGGCGGTCAGAGTCAAATGGAGGATCCGCTCAAAATTCACCGTGGTCAAAAGGGCCTTGTTGAGTTCCCAAAGGGTGGAAAGCTCTTTCACTCTCTTCTCATGCTCCTGGGCCATTTCGGAAGTTTCATAGTGAATCAAGGCATTTTCAATGGCACAGGACATCTGATTCGCCATCATCGATAATAGTTGAAGATCCTTCTCATCGAATTTTGAAGAATCGGAATCCTTATCATAGAAGGCCAGGGTTCCAAAAGTTTTTCCTTTTGAGAGAAAAGGGGCACAGAGGACGGAAAAGAAGGGTTTTTCTTCACCGGAGTGATTGAAGGAAAGAGGGGTTCGGGTATAGAAAACCCTTCTTCGCCATCTTCTCATCGAGTGGATTTTGATGATAATCTCCCAAACTGCATTTGACTTTCAACTCTCCGGTCCTTCTGTCCTCGACTCTCAGCACCCCTCCCTTGGCTTTTAGAATTTTTAAACCCGTTGTGACGATGAATTCAAAGAGGTTTTCCAGTTTCAACGTAGAGGTCACCGCTTTTCCCATTTCATAGAGAGCGGTCAATTCCGAGATGGTCTCTTCCGCCTTTTGATGGAGATCATCATTTCGAATCGCGCCTCCCATCACCTCCCCGATCAGGAGGAGGAGATCCATCTCTTGGGGGGAAAACCGGTAGTGCTTTGAGAAACCCATGTAGAGAATTCCTTGGAAAGAGGTCCCATCGTACAAGGGAATGCAGGCGAAGGTTGGGCAGAGGAGCTCTTTCTCCTCTGAGGAGACATTCTCTTTCTGGAAGGATGATCCCTCCTCTACCCATAAGGGTCTTTTTTCCGAGACCAGACGGGAAAGAAAACCATTTTTGTCTGATTTTTTCTGGCTTCAGAAGAAGACATCGGTCTGATTGAAAAGCTCCTGAGATGGATTGAAGCATCTGATCCAGTTTAACATCGATAGGAATAGACGAATTGGAAAGCTGGACAATCGATTTCAGAAGATCATAGGTATGGAGTGGGCTGGACATAAGGAATTACTTCGCCTCTCTCATATACTCTGCGGCTTCCTCAGGAGGGGTGGGATTGATATAGAATCCTGTTCCCCACTCAAATCCAGCCACCTTGGTCAACTTCGGCATGATCTCAAAATGCCAATGATAGTGCTCCGCGTCCACCTCCGGGAAGGAGGAGGTGTGAATGACATAGTTGTAAGGAGGATCCGTGAGCACCTGATTCATTCTCTTGAGGGTATCGGAGAGGATTTGAGCGGCCTGCTCATATTGGGAAAATTCCATGTGCTCGAAACTGGGATAATGGGTTTTGGGAAGAATCCATGTTTCAAACGGAAATCGGGAGGCAAAGGGGGCGATGGAGAGGAAGGATTTATTTTCGGTGATGATGCGATGTTTCTGCTGGAGCTCTTGGCGAATGATATCACAGAAGACACACCGGTCTTTATAATGAAAATAGGTTTTGGCCCCTTCAATCTCTTCGCTCACCCTTTTCGGGACAATGGGGAGGGCGATGATTTGAGAATGGGAATGTTCCAAAGAGGCCCCCGCTGCGACGCCATGGTTTTTGAAGACGAGGACATATCGAAGGCGCTGGTCGCGCCTCAGATCGATGATCCGCTCACGGTAGGCCAACAGGACATCCTTTGCACTCTTGAGCGGCAAGGTGGCCAAGGTCTCTTCATGCCGAGGCGTTTCGATCACGACTTCATGGGCACCGATTCCATTCATCTTATCATAGATCCCTTCGCCTTCCCGGTTC
>CAVQFR010000001.1:0-67786 GCA_963711845.1 uncultured delta proteobacterium | reverse complement strand
GATGGCTGGTGTGGAAATTCTTCGGACTTTCTTTTTGTGTTTTTGGTTGAATTTTTCAACAAAATAGTCAGCCAGCAGGAGGATATCCGTCTTCCTCTCCCGAAGGGGAGGGATGAAAATGGGAAATACGTTCAAACGATAATATAGATCCTCTCTGAAAGTGCCTTCCTCAATCGATCTTTCCAGATCTTTACTGGTGGCGGCGATGATGCGTACATCCACTCGAAGCGTTCGGGTTCCTCCAATTCTCTCAAATTCCCTCTCTTGAAGAATCCTCAGAAGCTTTGCCTGGGCCGTCAGATTCAGTGTTCCAATTTCGTCGAGAAAAAGAGTTCCACCATCGGCCCTTTCAAACCTCCCCATCCGCTGCTCAATCGCTCCGGTAAAAGCTCCCTTCTCGTGTCCGAACAGTTCGCTCTCGATCAGTGTGTCGGGAAGGGCGGCGCAGTTCAATTTCAGGAGAGGCTTCGAGGATCGAGAACTATTAAAATGGATGGCATTGGCCACCAACTCTTTTCCGGTGCCACTTTCCCCACGGACGAGAACGGTCACATCCGTGTCCGCAACCCTTTCAATCATTTGAAAGACTTCCGTCATCTTGTTGCTTGTCCCGACAATATTGTAGAAACTGTATCTCTCCCTTAATTTTTCCTTAAGGGTGATGTTTTCGCTTAAGAGCTGGGTCTTCTCATCCTGGGCCATCTGCTGAATCTTGAGACCTTGAGCGATCATAGAAGCAACGATCGAGAGAAGACGGACATCTTCTTCAAAAGCGATCTCTTCGCTGAAGAGGCGATCAGCACTCAATGCGCCCAGAACATTGTGACCATTTTTGATGGGCACACAGATAAAAGAGATATTACTCTTCGTCAAATTTTCTCTCGATTGAGTCCGGTTGAGAAAGAGCGGTTCCTTTTCGATTTGGGGAACGAACATAGGTTCACCCGTTTCTACGACCTTTCCCGTGATCCCTTCACCGACTAAATATTTTCCTCTCCCTATTTCGTCCTCAGTCATTCCGTGAGCGGCTCGGATCTCCAACTCTCCAGTCTTTGGATTGAGTAGGGTAATGGTCCCCCGATTCATTCCCAGACGAAAATGGAAGGTATTGAGAATATCTGAAAAAGCTTCCTGGGAGTCAAAGCCTGATCCGATGAGCTGGCTAATTTCATAGAGGACGGTAAGCTCTTTGAGTTTTCTTTCCAGAGAGATGACAAGCTTATCCGGAGCGGGCCCTTGGGTTTTCCTGATGGCCGCCTCACGACGGGGGATTAAGGAAACAGTTCCGTTCAATGGATAGTAACCTCCAATTCGGAGACTAATACGATTCTTATGAGCAATCCTTATGCCAGTTGGTTCGATTTCAATACTTAAGGGGGATTCCTTAAGATTACTGAGTACTTTGATGGGATGCCTATGAGATCGGTTTATTTTCAATATAGGATTTAGAAGAAATATTTTGTCTGAATTTAGGCAGGCTGTTAGAAAATAACCAAAGAAAACGGTCAATGGGAAGGACACCGGACCCCAGACTTTAGGCACCAGACTTTTCTATATTCCTAGTTAATACTGATGCGACAATTCTTTTTTCTTTGCCCCTGATTTCCCCGTCTTTTCCCCCAACGAGGGAGAGGGAAAAGGTGAGAACGTAGATGACTTAGAAAAAGACCTCAATTGGGATTTTGACAGTGCGGCAAAGGCTTGCAGGTTATATAATAAAGGAAATAGCGAACAAGGGAGGATGTTGATGAAAAAGGGTAATCTGTCGAATTGTGCAAACTGTGGTCTGACTCCACAAGAAAAGGTCTGTATGAATCCCAAAGGAAAAGGAGCGAAGGGATGCCCTACCCTGACGGAAAAGAAACTTGCAGGCCGGGCGAAGAAAGAGTATCAACTGGCGAAGGTCAGAGAATTTGCTCGCAAGGCATCTATCCAAGAAGGGGAGTGCTACGCTGAAAGGGATAAGAGACCCTATGTGATGCACACAACGAAGCCGAGAATCCAAGAGATAGGCGAGTTTGCCCAAAAGATGGGGTACAGACGCCTGGGCCTGGTATTTTGTGTAGGGTTATCCAAGGAGGCGATGATCGTTAACCAAATCTTTAAAAACCAGGGTTTCGAAACCGTATCGGTTGCGTGTAAGGTCGGGTCTGTGCCAAAGGAAGAGATTGGTGTCAAGGACAGCGAGAAAATCTTCATCGGGGAGTACGAGTCTATGTGTAATCCCATTCTCCAGGCAACGATCGTCAATGATGCCAAGACGGATTTCAATATTTTATTAGGACTCTGTGTGGGACACGACTCTCTCTTTTTCAAGTATTCCGAAGCGCCGACAACCGTCCTGGCGGTCAAGGACAGAGTGACCGGCCACAACCCCTTAGGCCCTATCTACCTATTGGGCAACTACTATTCCTGGCTCAAAAAGCCATAGTCTATCCCTCTTGTAGATGAATCTCTTTTTTTCCCCTGTTCTTAGGAAACAAATCGAGGCAGTGGTATTTATGGGATATTCTTATTATAATAGCCGGAGGGGTCAATGGCTGTTATGAAATCTATTCTGATTATCGAAGATGAAAAGGATATTGTGGATTTGATTGAGTATCATTTGAAGCAATCCGGTTTTTCTGTTATTTCGGCATTGGATGGTTCCACGGGATTGGAAAGGGCAAGAAGGAAAAGACCGAATCTTATTATTTTGGATCTCATGCTTCCGGGAATGGATGGGAAAGATATCTGCCGTTCACTCAAATCAAATCCACAGACTCAATCGATCCCTATCCTGATGCTTACGGCAAAGGCAGAGGAAACAGACCGGTTAATTGGATTTGAATTGGGAGCGGATGATTATGTTACAAAACCCTTCAGCCCGAAGGAGCTGGTTCTGAGGGTGAAGGCGATCCTTCGCCGGAAAGAAATTGATCAGGAGGGGGAGAAGATTATTCGGATTGGGGACCTCTTGATTGATATCGATCGGCACCAAGTCTCGATCAAAAAGAGTCCTGTCCGTCTGACCTCTACAGAGTTTAAGTTGCTCGTGGAACTCGCTTCTAAAAGGGGTAGAGTTCTAACCCGTGAGCATCTTCTGGACAGAGTTTGGGGCTATACTTATGAAGGGTATGCAAGAACTGTGGATACACATGTCCGCCGATTGAGAGAAAAAATGGGGACCTTAGGTGACTCCATTGAGACGATCCGTGGAGTAGGTTACCGGTTCAGAGAGGAGAGCGAATGAGCCTGCGTCTCCGATGGAAATGGACGTTTTTTTTTATATTTATTCTTCTTGTCTTTTTCCTCATTCAAGTGTATTTACTTTACTTTATTAAGAAATCTTTCCTCTTTTCCTCCCTTTTTGGTCTCATCCTGATCCTCCCCCTGACCTACTTCCTTGCGAGATCTCTCACTCATCCCATTTTGGAAGTTGCCCAGAAAGCGATCCAATTAGTTTCAAGCACTTTTGGCAAGGAAGTCCAAGTCAGTTCAAGCGATGAACTGGGAAGTCTTTCAAAGGCGATCGGTGGGATGAATGTCCAATTTCGGACCCAAATTGAAGAGATTTCTAAAGAAAAAGACTATCTTCAAACCATTCTTAAAGGTATGGTGGAGGGCGTTCTGGTCGTGGATGGGAGAGGTCGTATCTTAATGGTGAACGATGCCTTGCGAAGGTTATTGTCCCTTTCTAAGGATGTATCAGACAAGATGCCGCTGGAAATCATTCGGAATGCAGAACTGGAAGGAGCCATTCGAAAAGCCATCCGGGACGGTGAAAACATAGCTCTCGAATTAGATCTCGATAAATCCGGAGAGAAAACGATTGAAGTCAATGTGGTGAGTATCCTTCCTTCCAACAAAAGGATGGATGAAGACAGTGAAGGGATTAGAGGCGCCATCGCGGTTTTTCACGATATCACTCGATTGAAGCAGTTAGAAAGAATCCGACAGGATTTCGTGGCCAATGTTTCCCACGAATTGCGAACTCCCTTGACGACCATCAAGGGATATGCTGAAACGCTCCTGGAAGGAGCCTTGAAGGAAGATCAGGCCTTTCAGTTTGTCCAGGTGATTAAGAGACATACGGACCGCCTCACAAAAATTGTGGAGGATCTGTTGATGCTTTCAAGGATAGAAACGAAAGAATTCCTTCTGAAAATGGAGGTCATCTCAGTCCGAGACTTTGTCGATGATATCGTCGACTTTGTAAAAGATCCCGCAGAAAAGAAAAAGATATCCCTCTCTCGAAATGAAATCCCTTCATCTCTGGCCGTTCAGGCTGACCGTAACTATTTGGAACAGATCTTGATCAATCTTCTAGATAATGCCATCAAGTATACTCCTGAGGGAGGAAGGGTGGCGGTCTCTGCGGTTGAAAAGGATTCAAAGGATATTCAGTTTTCGGTCGAGGACAATGGCATCGGCATTCCCAAAGAAGACCTTTCAAGGATATTTGAACGTTTTTATCGAGTGGACAAAGGAAGGTCCAAGGAAATGGGAGGGACCGGTCTCGGCCTCTCCATCGTGAAACATCTGGTTCAGGCCCACGGGGGAAGGGTTTGGGTCGAAAGCCAGCCGGGGAAGGGGTCTGTCTTCTATTTCACCCTCCCAAACAGATCGGAGGCAATGAAATAGAATTTGAAGGTAGGATGAGATCTGCCGAACAATGTTCCTGCAGGTAATGGCTTGTTTCTCGTACTACTAATCTTATGCAAGACAGATTTTCTTAATGCAAGAGGTCTGACATATTGAGATAATTCTTGAAGATTATAAGAAGGGAACCCGTGAAAAACCGCACGGGTTCCCTTTATGTTGATTGATCGAATCTCTGTTTTACTCCTCTTCCGACAAGACATTCATTATCATCCTATCTATTCAAGGCCTCGGTGATCTTGATCCTGATGGTTTTCAAAACCTGCCTACAGCAAAATCACCGTTGTAATCGATGACCGCCCAGGCGGTGTTGGTCTTCGGATCGACGCCGTACGTGCCCAGTCCATATTCGGCTTTCCAGGAACCCACTACGAATTTCTTGATGCTGCTGCCGATATTCATATCCACCGCATTAACCCACTTCCCCATGTCGTCCTTCGTGGCGATGCCGAAATCGCCTTTGCCGAAGAAGGATATTCCTTCGTAAGTCATCGAGAGGGTGTAGACGTCGGTCTGATCGCTCCCCAAGTCGGCCATGCCCCAGAGGGTGAGAATATCGCTCGCGAAATCGAACGTGGGCTTCTTGAACCAGCGCGAGAAGAACTCGCTGCGCCAGGTAGCCACATTGGTCCAGCCGGTGTTGACGGCCTTCGTCAGCGGGCGAAAGTTGTAGTCCTGCGAGGTGCTGCCATTCGTACCGCCGAGAATCTGGGCGATCGTCGTTTCAAAGCTGTCCACCACAGTTTTATACGCCTCGCCCTGGGCCACCAGGAATTCATGCCCGTTCAAGCTATACCCCCAGGTCTCCTTCTTGACGAAGTTGAAGGTGGGAGTAATACCGGTATCGGAGAGACCGGGGCCATTAGGATAGCTTCCGTCCGACTGCCAGTTGCCGTGATCGTCTGAGTAGTAATCGACGGTCACGCAAGGCCCATCGATCGTATAGATGTAGAAGCCCACGGTGTATCTTTCTTGGGACAGGGAGGTCTCAGCCCTTTTCTGGCCGAACCAGTTGGTTTGGTCCAGAGCCTTGGGTGTGTAAAACTTGCTGCTGTTGGAGGCGCAGATGAGTTCCTGGACTTTGAAGGCTCCATTCGGGCTGGCGATAATGGAGCGCTGGTGGATGTGGTCGTGGCCGCTAATATATTCCATGACTCCGTTCAACTGCAGGCTGGCGAAGAAAGCGTTCTGCATGTCGGGGTTCGCATTCGTGTAGCCGTTGAAGATCGAATCCTGGTGGTTTTCCCCCATGAGGTTCTGGTGGGAGAAGACGAAAGCGTGGCCGGTGCCGCGAATTACCCTGTTGAGACGGTCGCTGATCCATCCTTGCTGATCGGCAATAGAGTAGCCGTAGGGGTAGCCAGCGGCGTTGAATATCTTGTTGTTCGTCGCCCAATCGTCAATGATGACAAAGCGAGCGTTATTACCCGCTGTGCCGTAGTCAAACGAGTAGCTCATGCCCTTGAGGTCGTCTGGGTAGGAGCCGGCCAGGGTGGGGCTGTTGAAGTTGGAGCCCAGCTTGAAGGTATTCGAATTAGACTTGGTAAAGGTGCCATTCTGGGTCTGGGGGAAGCTAATCCTGAACTGGGTGATGCCATAGTTGTTGGCTGGATTGGCATAGGTCTCATGGTTGCCGCGCATGGGGAAGAAGCCTATGCCTGCGTCGATAAGTGGCTGGGCGGCTGCGGCTCGCACGGCGATGTCGGCGTCGTTACCACTCTCGGTCAAATCGCCGACCTGGATGACGAACTTCACGCCGTAGTTGATGAACTGCTGGTTGATCTGTTTAATAATCGATACTGAGACACCGTTTGGATTCTGTCCGAGCCGGGTCGGTGGGGGCCGTCCACTGCGTATCGGACATGACGCCAAAGCTCCAGGGTTCCGCGAAGACCGAAGTCACCCCGAAGAGCATCGCAAACACCAACGCTAATGCAAGCACTTTATTGAAGCTAAATAATTTTTTCATGGTGTATCTTCTCCTTCCAAAAGTTTTAGACTGCTGTTCATCCTAAGATTCAATTTGCCGC
This sequence comes from uncultured delta proteobacterium, assembly GCA_963711845.1. Taxonomy (GTDB): domain Bacteria; phylum Desulfobacterota; class BSN033; order BSN033; family UBA1163; genus CAVQFR01. Next base: position 61,115 of record CAVQFR010000001.1, on the reverse strand, counting down.
CAGCTAACCCTTATTGAACGTATCACCTCCTTTCTGAAGACTGAAGTGAATGACCCTTCCCTCATACATGGATAGGTTCCTCGAAGCATCACAGAGAGAAAATGGCGACCGAATCTTAAGGATATTACAACCCACGTCTGTTACGTCTTGATTATGCAAATGTTAAATTTTCATGAATGTTTTACTGAGAATCCCCTTGCAGAAAAACTCGACTTCCCTACCCCATGAAGGCTATAGCAATATGAAAGAGGGATTAAAACTCAGCCAAATTTCTAACAGGAGGTCAGAAGAACAGATGGATGGATGACCCCGATGCCAAGACGTTAACAACACGGAAGGCTTGGGTATGCAATGGCTGTATAATAATGTTATGATGGTGCCGGTTTAAAAAGAATGAGAGGGATAAGCAGTATCCGATGAGACCTGACTTTTTATGGGGGGTGGCGACCTCAGCCTTTCAGCTTGAAGGCTCTGTGCATGCGGATTGGGCTCTATGGGACCCTGTCTTGCAGTCCAAGCCGGATGTCACTCACCATTATCATCTTTTTAGACAGGATTTAAAATTACTGAAGGAACTGGGTGTCAATGCCTATCGTTTTTCGGTGGAATGGAGTCGGATCCAACCGGAGGAGGACCGATGGGATGATGAAGCGATTCACCACTATCAAGAGATCGTCCACATCCTGCGTCAAGACAATATAGAGCCCATGGTCACCCTACACCATTTTACACATCCCCAATGGTTCCTCAAGAAGTATCCCTGGCATGACGACCATTCCGTGTCGAAGTTTTTGACTTATGTTGAAAAAGTGACATCCGTTCTGAAAGACGTGAGGTACTGGATCACATTCAATGAGCCTTATGTTCTTCTTCTGGGAGGCTATCTGGAAGGGTGCATGCCTCCAGGGATTCAAGAGTTTCCCTCCTTCCTAAAGGCATTAAAGAATATACTCCGCTCTCACGAAAAGGCATATGACCTTATCCATTCCGTCGACGAAGGATGCCATGGTCAGTATCGCTCACAATATGGCTACCTTTGCTCCCTGTCAGAGGTGGAGCCCTTTTGACAGACTACTTACTCGCTTTGCACAATACTTTTACAACCACTCCCTGCTGGATGCCTTCCTCACCGGCCGACTGAAAATAAAATTTCCCTTTGTGAAGTCGATTGAAATGGATGTTCCCATCAAGGGGAAACTCGATTTTTTCGGGGTGAACTATTATACGAGAATTCATTTGAGATTTAATCCGCTTCGGAAGATGGGGGTTGAGTTGAAATATAAGGATGTGGAAAGACAGGGAGTGACCGATATGGGATGGGAGATACATCCCCACGGTATGGAAAGAGTGCTGAGGGAGGTATCGAAACTTAATGTTCCCATCATCATCACCGAAAATGGCATTGCCACTTACGATGACCGGAAAAAGGAAAAATTTATTAAGAGTCATGTGGATGTGATCGAAGGATGTCTGAAAAAGCGGATAGACGTCAGGGGTTATTTCTATTGGTCTTTGTTAGATAATTACGAGTGGTTACGGGGATTCGATGCCCGGTTTGGCCTCTACCGCGTCGATTATGATACACTAAAACGTAAACCCACCGTCGCTGCGGCTTTTTATTCCTATATCATCAAATCCAGGTCCATTTTTTAACCAAAATATCATCTCTTCGTCATCAATCCGTAACATTAACCTATTAAGATTTCTCACAGAATGTTGCTTTGCGATTTCCATATTCACACAAGATATTCCGATGGCTCCGTGGGTCTCCGAAGAACGATAGACCTTTTTGGCCAGGCAGGTTTTGATGTCATTGCCATTACGGATCATGTGGTGAATGGAGACAATCCTTTTGGGAAACTTGCGAATCGGTTCAAGTTCTCCGTGACAGAGGATAGTTTTAGTCCTTATATGTCTCACGTCGCAGAAGAGGCCGAGAGGGCATGGGATCGATACGGGATGTTGGTTATTCCGGGAGTCGAGATTACAAAGAACTCTTTTTCTTCTGACAAATCGGCTCATCTCCTCCTGATCGATATCAAAGAATTTATTCCGGCTTCGTGGACCTATGAGAAGATCTTTCTTGAAGCCAAGAAGCAAGACGCTCTCATTGTCGCCTGTCACCCTCACCGCACCTCGGAGAAGAGCTTCATTGATACGCTTTTTCTTTGGAATAACAGAGACAAGTATGCCAAGTATATCGACGCCTGGGAGATTGCCAACCGCGACGATGTCTTTAACGTCATCAGTCTAAAAAAATATCCCTATATCGCAGGGAGCGATTTTCACAGGGTCAGGCACCTGTATTCGTGGAAATCCCTTCTAAATTGTAAAAAGGATATGGAATCCATCAAGCAGTGCATTCGATCGAACTGGGGTGTGGCCATCACCCTCTTTAGGAATTAGCATGTTGCTGAAAAACGCCCATCTGCTGCGTCGTCCGGCCGCCTCACCGTCTCGGCGGCGTGGCAAGAAGTCGCTCCTTATTCGTCGCGACGCCACCCCTCATCCTCGCCCTGTTAGAGGAAGAGGGCTATCTCTTAGAAATAAGCGCCACATATTATGGGACCTGATAAATACGAAACTCAACCAGGGCATTATCTAACAGGGCAAGTCATTGCGGCGTACATCGGAGTACGCCTCACTCCTCAGGATTTCGGGGGCCTTGCATCTGGGCATTTTTGAGCAACATGAAAAATCAATTTTCGAGCAGTCTTAGCCAAGACGGGTGGCATAAAACGATATAAGGAGAAAAAATATGGTGCTTTTTTGGATTTTTGGAGTAGTGATTCTTTGGGGATTGGTGATTTATGTCCTTCAGATTATTGCGGTTCGGTCAGCCCTTTCTCCGGCAAGAAACCGGGAGGGACATGCGATTCCATCTCAATCCTTTCCACCCATTTCCATCCTTAAGCCTCTCAAAGGATTAGAGGACAATCTGTTTGGTAATCTTGAGAGTTTTTGCGTCCAGGATTATCCGGAATATGAAATTATTTTCTCCCTCCAGGATGAGAATGACCCGGCCTACAAGGTGGCCCGGAAGGTAAAAGAGAAATTTGTGGATAAATCGATATCGATCGTCATTGAGAGATACCGTCATGGGTTCAATCCAAAGGTCAACAATCTGTTTTCGGCCTACCAAAGCTCAAGATATCCCATGATATTGATTAGTGATAGCAATGTGATGGTAGATCCGTATTACTTAAGAACGATTGTGGAACCTATGGATAACCCGGAAGTCGGACTGGTCTGCAACCTGATTAAAGGTATCGGAGGAAAGACCATCGGTTCGATCTTTGAGAACCTCCACTTGAACTCTTTTATCTTGGGAAACATTTGCTTTTTGGATAAGTATCTAAGGATTCCGTGTGTGGTAGGGAAATCCATGCTCATGAGAAAAAGTGATCTGGAGGCAATCGGCGGTCTGGGGTCTGTTAAGGATATTCTGGCAGAGGATCATTTCATCGGTGAAAAGATCAGAGGGCAAAAGCAAAGGGTGGTTATCTCAAATTACTTGATCAATAACGTAAACGAATATTGGAATCTCCGGAAGTTTATCAATCGTCATGTCAGGTGGGGAAAGATGAGGTGGAAAATTGGAGGGATGAAATATCTTCTTGAGTTAACCATAAACCCTGTATTTACCGCTTTTCTTCCCTTGCTCCTCCTGGGTCCGACGGAAAAAACCCTCTCCGTCCTAACTTTGGTTTGTCTGATGAAAATCATCGGCGATTTCTATCTCGGGAGGAGCATCTCAAGGCCCATGCACCCCTTCTTCTATCTGTTATCCCCTATGAAAGACCTTCTCATCGGTTTGATCTGGTTTGTTCCATTTGCGGACGACACGGTGGTCTGGAGAGGAAACCGGTATCTGATGGGCAAGGACACAAGACTCTCTCTCTGCCCGGAAAGGGGAGGGGAATGGAAGTACAGAATCATGGAGGGTATCAAAGCAAAATTGGCTTGGTAGGATGGGGAAACAGAGGAGGAGTTCATGAAGGAGCTTTGTTTATACGAAGATGAAAGCGAACAAAGGCAGCACTTAAGTGCGATTCAAATGCTTGTCAAGGATGTGGGATCTTCAGAAGAGGAAATTCGTAACCTTTATGAGGGTGTTTTGCAAGAGTTTAAGAACGAGGCAAAAATCAAAACCTTCCTGTTCATCCTTGTCAGCAAGAAGGTTAGGCAGCTTCTCCAAACGAGGGGTGGATAACAATCTGAGATTCTGTGAATCAGGAAGCGATGAGGCATGATGTTTAATTGGGTCATATGATCAAAGCTCTGTAGAATCGACCGGGTCATCCGGCATTAATTTAACAGAAAATTAATTGATCCTTAATAAAACTGTGATAATCAGATTGTATGCTTCTAACGACCTTATGAGAGGGAGGATATTGAAATGGAGAAAACGGCTTATCTTCCAAGCACGACGATCAAGCTCGGAGATCTATTGCTTAAGTGGGAAGGAGTCATTACTGCCCTGGTCACGCTTTGCGCAGTCGCAGCAATTGCCCTTGGAATCGTCTGGCTGTTTCTAAGGAAAGACACCTTGCTCTTTACCGTTTTGGGTTTCAGTTTATGCTATTTGATTGGAAGGAATTTTTGGAAGCTTAGATCTCAGAGACTCTCTGTAGAAAATTTCCGCACAGATACCAAGGAGGATCAAATATGAAAAGCAAGGATGAGGGAAAGATAAGAAACATGAAAAAATCAGTTGGAAAAGAAACGATTAAGGAGACTGAGAAAAAGGTAGAATTCAGCCTCTCCGCGCCAGAGGCTAAAGAGGCATTTCTTACCGGTGAATTTAATCATTGGGATATTCGATCCATGCCGATGAAGAGAGGTAAGGACGGAAACTGGAGGGTTCATGCCAGCCTGGCTCCAGGCCGCTATGAGTATAAGTTTGTTGCAGATAACCATTGGGTAGAGAGTCTCCCTGCCGCGGAACTTGCCGCCAATTCCTTTGGCACACAGAATTTGGTCCTACGGGTTGAATGAACAGACCTTGCCAGGATGGGTCGTGAGCAAAGCCAAAACATCGAAGGAGGGACGATTCAATGATCTTGAGAGAAGGGGACAAAGTAATGAACACGGAAAACGGAATCGTTTATGAGGTTAAGAAGATCCATGAAAAAGGGTTTGTGATCTTGAGTTCAGAGGATGGGTCAAGGACCGCATTGATGAATTCGAAAGACGTGGATCTACACTTTATGCTGGTTGGTGCCGGCTTTGGGGAGGGGAGAAGTTCCTTATGAGGAGCGGCAGTCCATTGTCTTAAGGGAACGACTCCCAAGCTTTAGCGTGAGTAAAAGAAGGCAAGACGATTCTGTCCATGGTCCGATCCGCATTTACGATTTTACCTCGGACGCCACAGATGAGGAGAAAAATATCCATGGAGGGCGGATGGCTTGGTTCTACCTTTTAGCAGCGGCTGTGTTTGAAATCGGGTGGATATACAGTCTGAAATTCACGGAGGGGTTTACCCGTTTTTGGCCCACGGTTTCTTACGGTTTTTTTGGTTTAGGAGCAGTTGTTTTTCTTTCCTTGGCCCTGAGATATTATCCCGTGGGAATTCACTTATGCGGTTTGGGTAGGGATAGCGGCAGCGGGTAGTAATATTGTAGGAATTCTCTTTTTCGGCGAGCCTTATCGATTTGTAAGGATATTATTTATTGTTATGATCATCGGCGGTGTCGTAGGACTAAAGTTCTCTTCGGTCAAGTAGTGTTCGGGTGAACCCCGTTAGAAATTCCAGTCGTTGCGACTCGAAACCGAGCGGGGTATCAAACCCCGCCGGAATTATATTGGGGCCTAACCCCGCTGCAAATCAGCGAGGCGTCATTTCTAACGGGGTGAAGAGCTCTTCAGCCGGGCTTATAGGTTTAAAGGGGAAATTCATATATGAACCCTATCCTGATTGTTGAGGATGAGAAAGATATTCTTGATCTGGTTGAATATCATCTCAGACAAGCCGGTTTTTCTGTGATCTCGGCCTTGGATGGCTCTTGCGGGTTAGAAGAAGCAAGAAGGAAACACCCAGCCCTCGTTATTCTGGATCTGATGCTTCCCGGGATGGATGGAAAGGATGTCTGTCGATCGCTTAAATCGAATCCGCTCACAAGACTGATTCCCGTTCTGATACTTACGGCAAGGGCCGAAGAGGTAGACAGAATTATTGGGCTTGAGTTGGGTGCGGATGATTACGTGACCAAGCCTTTCAGCCCGAGAGAGTTGGTCTTGAGGGTGAGAGCTATCCTGCGAAGAAGGGAAACGGATCGAGAGAGCGAGAAGTTCATCCAAATTGAAGATCTCCTGATAGATGTTGAAGGGCATCATGTTTCCGTGAATAAAATAGAAGTCCAATTAACTTCAACCGAGTTCAAACTTCTTGTAGAACTTGCCTCCAAAAGGGGCCGAGTTCAAACTCGCACAAGTCTTTTGGACAGAGTATGGGGATACACCTACGAAGGGTATGATAGGACCGTGGATACCCATATTCGCCATTTGAGGGAAAAACTTGGAGATTTGGGCGAATATATAGAAACACTCAGAGGAGTGGGATACCGATTCCGAGCGGAAAACGAATGAAATCATTCCCTCCTTAAACCTCCCGTCTCTTTGATGCGAGCACCTTTCTTATTTTGCTTAACCCATAACGTTTCTAGGCTTTCACACAAATTTCACTTGGTTGACATCTTTTTGTAACATTTGAGAGCTTAATCTTTAGTTAATGACTGAATGGTTACTGACCGACCTCCACATCCATACCACATTTAGCGATGGGACACTTCCCATAGAGGAGGTTGTGAAGATTTACGGGGAAGCAGGCTTTGATGCCATCGCTATCACAGACCATCTATTTGATACGCAATCTCCAAGAGGTCTTGAGCTCTACGATGAAGGAAAGTCGATCAAGGACCTGAAAGGCTATTTCCACAAGATTGAAGAGGTTTCACGTTGGGCCAAGGAATCTTATGACCTTCTGGTCATTCCAGGGATGGAGGTCTGCAATCTGCTTGAAGATTACCATATCCTTGGCATCGATTTGAAGGAGGGGGTCAATCCAAACCAGAATGCAGAGGGGGTGATCGAAGAGATTCATCGCCAAGGTGGTCTTGCCATTGCCTCTCATCCTCATTTGAAGCTCTCCTATTTTATAAATGACGATAAAGTTTCGATTCGGAACCATCCCCTTCACCTTTGGAAGCATAGAGAAAAGTATTTTGATAAATTCGATGCATGGGAGATCGCCAATCGGGAAGACCTCTTCACCGTCGTAAGCTTGGAGCACCTTGCCTTTGTGGCCAATTCCGATTTCCACGAGCGCCATCACCTCACTGCCTGGAAATCCCTCATCCTTGCAGAAAAGGAGAAGGAGGCCTTGAAGCGGGCCATTCTTCAAAGGAAGCTTTCTCTTTTCTTTTTTAATGAGAATGGTTCAAAGGGAAAGCGAGTACAGGCGAAGATATTCCATGAGGAGACGGAGCATGCTGATCAAACGGAAGGGGCAGGGAAAGGAAAGGTATTAATTGCGGATGACGAGAGGGATCTTGTGGAGATGCTGGCTTACAACCTCAAGAAGAAGGGATACCAAATTTTGACTGCCTATAACGGCTTTGAAGCCTGGGAAAAAATCGAATCCGAGAAACCCGACCTTCTCATCCTTGATCTGATGATGCCGGAACTCGATGGTTGGGAGCTCTGCCGTTTGGTCCGCCGGAGTCAAACAAAAGAGATCAACGATATGGGAATATTGATGCTTACCGCCAGGGCCATGCCGGAGGACAGGGTTTACGGACTCGAAATTGGAGCAGATGATTACCTTACCAAACCCTTCTCTCTCAGTGAATTGATTCTACGAGTTGAAAAGCTGGCCGGGAAGAGAAAGTCCGTATATCAACTAAAAGAAGAAATGGAGTGCCTTCATTCTTCAATGCGCAGGAAAGAAACGGACCTCAAGAGAGTCGTGCATGATCTGAGAAATCCCCTCCTCTCCATTGGGGCCTCTGCAAAGAGAATGCTTCGTAGGAGTCAAAACGAGGAAGAGCTGAAGATTCTGGGGATGATTTATGACAGCAGTGTCCGGTTAACCGGATGGGTTGACGATACCCTTTCTACCAATAGATTGGAGGCTGAAATAAAGGAAGTCGATATCCAACAACTGATTCAGCAAGTGGTCAATTTACTGAAAGAAACAAACGAGGAGAAGAAGGTCGATATTAGCTTTGATTCTTCGCCTTCCATACCACATATATTCTGCCACGAACAATTGATTTTCCGGACAATCGAGAACCTCTTGAACAATGCTTTTAAGTATACCCCGCATGGCGGAAAAGTGGATGTCACCATCACGCCGTACCTTCAATGGAAAGAGGGAGGTTTTATTGAGATATCCATTAAAGATACGGGGATAGGAATTTTGGAAGATGAAATCGACAGAATTTTCGAGGCTTTCTACAGGGGGAGGAATCATTCCACACAGGCCGGAGTCGGTTTGGGCCTTTCCTTTGCCAAGCAGGCGGTGGAATTCCATGGAGGTAAAATATTAGTTCAAAGCGAACCTCAAAAAGGAAGTATTTTTTCCATCCTGTTGCCAGTCAGGTCAAAGTTAGAATGTCCAAAGTAACGGGACTATGAGATTCTTTCTTTAGAGGATCATGGACATGTTATCACTCCCCCGTAATAGAAATTTAACCTCCCTGTCATCAAATCGTGACATCAATCTGCTTAAATAAAGTTAATCCATCGATTAAGGAGGTTCATATGAATTGTCAACGCTCTATGAATTGTCCTCGCTGCGGCAGTACCATGATCTTCAAGAAGTTTTTTGATTATGGCGGGCATTCTTGGGGATGGGAATGCATTTCTTGTAAAGAGATTATTGATCAAATTCCAGAGATTCATCGGCTGCACAAAGAAGACTGGAACGAGAGTGAAAAACGGAGGAAAGGGGAAGAATGGAGATGAATCCAAATAAGAGGATACCTGAACAGAAGAAGGGTCCGGGATCTTCACATCAAAAGGCAAACTGATTTCGGCTATCGGAAAACAAAATGCGTCCCAAGCCGTATTGTTGAAAATCAAGGAGGGGAGGATTGAGATGGATAAAAACTTTGCTCCGGGAAAATATGGGATGGTGATCTGTCCACTCTGCGATGGAAAAGGGGTGTTGATTAAAGGCTCTGAGGGGATGGGGGTTTCTGTTAGAAAGGTTTGCATCAAATGTGGCGGATTTGGTGCGATTAAGAGGAAAGAAAAAGTTTTTAGAAGTCTGGGAATTAAATCCAATTGAGTAAATGAGTTTGGTTTGAGCTATCGGGTACGGTTTGCGAAGGGAGGTCATCAGGCGATGATGCGGAGGAGAGTGAATTCCTTTCTATTGAGATTGCGATACTTAAAACTGCTGGCGGAAATAAATATCTTGATGGGTCTTAACGGAGTCAGAAGAGAGTTGGATTTCAGAAAGGCAAAACCTTAGTCCGCACTCGGGGCGGGAGAGGTGTTGTCTCTTTAACTACTGTAATGTCTCGAAAAAAGCTTTACACATTTTGTCATTCCGGACTTGATCCGGAATCCAGTGTTTTCGGTCTGGATTCCCGCTTTCGCGGAAATGACAACTATTGAAGCGACGATGGGATTATTTGAATCAAGGGGAAGAACCATAATGAATTATGAATTTGTATATGAAGAGGATTTTTTGATTATCAAATTATCGGGCTCTGCCGAAGTAAACGAACGTCTGCTGACAAAGGAGTCTCTACCTCGTTACCTTCAACAACCACACCAAAAAGTGATTATCGACCTGGAGAACCTGGCGGAAAATGAGGGAGTTTATATCATAGGCGTCTTGAATACTATAAAGAAAGAATTCCAGCTCTTGGATGGCGAAGTAAAGCTCTGCTCCCTGAAGCCGGAACTTTATCGTTATTTTCAGGAAAATCGTTTAGACCAAATCTTTGATATTGGTCAGTCGGTAGAATTGATAAAAGAAAGTTTTAAGGAGAGAAACAATGACGGCTGAAATAGAAGAAATCCAGCAAGGCGTCCATCTTCTAAAGGGGGAAGGGAAGGGCAGCCATCATTATTTGATTCGTGCTGCCTATCGAAATGTTTTGATCGACTCGGGTCTGGACCAGGATTTTCTTTGTCTTCAGGAACAACTGCTCAGTTTGGGGCTGAAGGTGAGGGACATCGACTTAGTCATCAATACTCACGAGCATTTGGACCACATCGGTGCCAATCGATATTTTCAGGAAACTTCCTTTATCGCTGCCCATCGTTTTGCAGCGACCAAAATCACCTTGGAAGACCACTACGTCACCCTCTACCGTTCCGGGGATAGGAATGAAGTGCCCCTCCGTGTCCACCTCTGGTTGGAAAACAGATCCCTTTTTGACCTCGGAAGCCATACGCTCGAAGTCATCCACACACCGGGCCACACCTCAGGCTCCATATGCATCTATGAGTTCAAAACCAAAGCTCTTTTCTCAGGAGACACGGTATTCGCCGGAGGCACACTCTCTTATATTGCGGAGTCCGGGAGTGTGGGAGATTACATTAATTCAATCACACGTTTAGAAGCCCGCAAGATATTGAAGATCTTCCCCGGTCATGGGGATGTCTCTCTAGACCCTGAACAAGATTTATCCCAGGCGATTCTCAATGCCAAAAAACTATTGCGGGGAGAGCAAGGTGTCTCAGCGAGCCTTTATCGCCCTCCGGCATCTGCGGAGGCCCGTTAAGAGGAAAGATAAGTTGGAGAGGAGGTGAGAAAAGATGGTGAAATGAAAATTTATGAAAACCGTAACGTATTTGTAACATGATTGTAACAAAGAAAAAATAAATTAAAATTAAAGGAGAAAAAAATGGAGAATAGCAAAGCATTAATGGGATCTAAAAATGTAATAAAGGTTTCAGCATTGATTGTGTCATTGTTAGGAGTGATACTTGCCACAGGATCTCCCAGCCCTGTCTGGTCTCAGGAGAAGATCATCAAGATCGACGGCTCAAGCACCGTTTATCCTATCACGGAAGCCGTAGCCGAAGAATTCCAGAAGATGAAAAAAGGTGCGGTAAAAGTAACCGTTGGAATTTCCGGAACGGGTGGAGGTTTTAAGAAGTTTTCAAGGGGGGAAACGGATATTTCAGATGCCTCCAGACCGATCGTCAAGAAAGAAATGGATGCCTGCAAAGAGATCGGTATCGAGTATATCGAACTGCCGGTTGCTTATGATGGTCTCGCAGTCATGGTTAACCCAAAAAACAACTGGATAACGTCCATGACAGTAGCAGAGCTTAAGAAGATATGGGAACCGGCTGCCGAACGAAAGGTGATGAAGTGGAACCAGGTGAACCCGGCATGGCCAGATGCACCTTTAAAACTCTATGGCCCCGGAGTGGATTCAGGAACGTTTGATTATTTTACAGAGGCGATCGTCGGAAAATCCAGGTCCAGCCGAGGTGACTTTACCGCGAGTGAGGATGATAATGTCCTCGTTCAAGGAATTGCCTCGGACAAAGGTGGCTTGGGTTTTTTTGGTTATGCCTATTATGCAGAGAATCCCGATAAGTTGAAACTGGTGGCCATCGACGGCGGAAAAGGTCCCATTCTTCCGTCGGAGAAGACGGTCATGGATGGGACTTACTATCCTCTCTCCAGGCCGATCTTTATCTATGTCAATAAAAAATCTGCCGAGAGACCCGAAGTGAAGGAGTTCGTTGAGTTTTATCTAAAAAATGCATCCAAGCTGGTGAAGCAGGTGAAGTATATCCCCCTTCCGGATAGGGCTTACAAGCTTGCAGCAGAACGATTTGCCAAAGAGAGTGACCGGCACGGTCTTCGGGGGAGAGGCCAAAATTGGGATGAAGGTAGAAGACCTACTGAAATTGGAGGAAAAGAAATAGCCGGCTGTTGAAAAACACCCATCTGCTGCGTTGCCATTCTCCTTCGTCGTTGCGGCGTACACCCAAGTACGCCTCACTCCTCGGGAGTTCAGGCGCCTTGCATCTGGGCTTTTTTGACCAGCCTTAGGCAAACTGGTAGGGCTCTATGAAAAGAAAACGAATCACTAAAATCAAAGAGAGGGTCATTGAGGCTGTTTTATTTCTCAGTGCCCTCTCTTCCGTCTTTATCACCCTCAGCATTGTCTTTATCCTTTTCTACGAGGCACTGGGATTTTTTAAAGACGTATCCTTATGGGAATTTCTTACCGGCAGACAATGGACTCCACTGTTTGCCCAGCCCAAATTCGGCATTCTGCCCCTTGTTACGGGCACCTTATTGGTAACTGGGATTGCAGTGTTGGTGGCTTTGCCAATCGGTATTATTGTTGCTGTCTATCTCAGTGAATATGCACCATTTAAGATAAAGGAAGTGGTCAAACCTATCCTCGAACTCCTGGCGGCTGTCCCCACGGTAGTCTATGGTTATTTTGCCCTCCTTTTTCTCACACCTATCCTGCAGAAATTTATTCCCAATCTTTCCGGTTTTAATGCTTTAAGTCCTGGAATTATTATGGGCATCATGATCATCCCTTACGTCAGTTCCGTGAGCGAAGATGCCATGAAGGCCGTCCCCATGTATATCCGGGAGGGTTCTTATGCCATGGGGGCTACCAAATTCCAGACTGCATTTAAAGTTGTTATTCCTGCCGCATTTTCAGGGATCGCTGCCGCCTTTATCATTGGCATCTCAAGGGCCATTGGAGAAACGATGGTCGTTGCCATCGCAGCGGGCATGATGCCAAATCTGACACTCAATCCCACTGAACCCATTCAAACACTCACCGCTTATATTGTCGGGGTGAGCTTAGGAGACGTCCCCCATGGGACCATTGAGTACAAGACCATCTTTGCCGCGGGCATCACTCTGTTTCTTATGACTCTCTCTTTAAACATCCTGGGTTTCTGGTTCAGAAGAAGAATCAGGGAGGTTTATTAAAGATGCCATCTGAAGAACAAGCCATCGTTGATATCAGGAAGAGAATTGCCTTCAACAAGCTCCGGGACCATATCTTCTGGATCATTGGACTGTTTTCAACCCTCATTGGTTTCATACTCCTTTTCACCTTGATGGTCGACCTTTTTATTGATGGTTTTCCGAGGCTGAGCTGGCAGTTCATTACATCCTATCCGTCCCGATTCCCAGAAAAGGCAGGAATCCTTTCCGCCTGGGTTGGAACGACTCTGGTGATGATTGTGACCGCATCCACAGCAGTTCCCTTGGGGATTGCTGCGGGGATTTATCTGGAGGAATATGGAAAGAAGAATTGGTTAACCCATCTCATCGAAATTAATATGAACAATCTTGCAGGTGTTCCCTCGATCATCTATGGTCTTTTGGCCTTGGGACTGTTTGTTTATTTCTTAAAGTTTGGAGAGAGCATTCTGACAGGTGGGTTAACTCTTGGTCTTTTGATTCTTCCCATGGTGGTGATTGCGACGAGAGAATCTATTCGGGCCATCCCCAATTCTATCAGAGAGGCTTCTTATGCTCTGGGGGCAACAAAATGGCAAACTGTCAAGGATCACATTCTCCCCTATTCCTCGGGAGGAATTCTGACAGGTATGATTATCGGACTCTCCAGAGCCATCGGAGAGACGGCACCGATCATCACGGTGGGTGCCCTGACCTTCATCGCTTTTCTTCCGACATCACCCATTACTTCAGAGTTCCCTTTTCTTTCTTTCAGGTGGCTCCTTGACCCCTTTACCGTGATGCCCATCCAGATGTTCAACTGGGTTTCTAGGCCTCAGCATGGATTCCATCTGAATGCTGCAGCGGCGGGGATTATCCTTCTTTTCATGACCCTCTTGATGAACGGATTTGCCATTTACTTGAGATACCGTTTCAGAAAGAGGATAAAGTGGTAAAATTAAAGTGTAGGTTGCGGGTATGATTTCTGAAAAGGCAAAAGCCGTAGTCAAGAACCTCAATTTTTATTATAATGACTTTCGAGCTCTTAAGAATGTCAATCTACCGATTGCTGAAAAGAGGATCACAGCCCTGATTGGGCCTTCGGGTTGCGGCAAGACAACTTACCTTCGCTGTTTTAATCGTATGCACGACCTTTACCCCAACAATCGGTATGAAGGTGAAGTCATTCTCTATCCTGATGGATTGAATATCATCGACCCCAAGGTGGATCCCATCGAAGTCCGGATGCGAATCAGCATGGTCTTTCAAAAACCAAACCCTTTTCCCAAAACGGTCTTTGAAAATGTTGCCTATGGCCTCAGGGTAAGGGGAGAGAATAAAATGAACTTCTTGAAGGAAAAGGTTGAGAAGGCATTGAAACAGGCTGCTCTTTTGGATGAAATCAAGGACAGGGTCAACGACTTGGCTTACAACCTTTCAGGCGGCCAGCAGCAAAGACTGTGCATCGCGAGGGCTCTTGCGACTGGTCCGGAAATCCTTCTGTTCGACGAACCGACATCAGCCCTTGATCCCACAGCTACATCAAAGATTGAAGAACTTATCATGCAGCTCAAGAAAGAGGTGACGATCATCATTGTTACTCACAATATGCAACAAGCGGCAAGAGTCTCCGATTATACTGCCTTTATGTATTTGGGGGAGATCATAGAGTTCGACAAAACCGATAAGATGTTTACCCATCCATCGCAGAAATTAACTGAGGAATACATCACAGGACGATTCGGTTAATTAGAAGGGAGGAGAAGAAAGAGGTCATGATGGTCACAGAAACCCATTTTCAAAAAGAATTACAGGAACTGAAGGAGAATCTCCTGAGGATGGCGGCGATGGTAGAAGAGGACATCCGTGATTCCGTCCAATCTCTGGTCAAGAGAGATTCAGAACTTGCCCAGAAAACCTTTGAATTTGAAGATCGAATTAACAAAATGGAAATCGTCATCGATGACATGTGTTTGAAACTTCTCGCTTTAAGACAACCGATGGCGACAGACCTTCGGTTTATCACCTCAGCGATGAAGATCATCACCGATTTGGAAAGAATGGGTGATCAGGCGGTCAACATAGCCGAGCGCGCCATCTCCTTAAACCAGGAACCCCAGATCAAGCCCTATATCGATATCCCTAAGATGGCTGAGATCGCTCAGTCGATGGTCAAAGACGTGCTTGATGCTTTTGTAAATCGAGATTCTAAATTGGCTCGTTCTGTTTGCGAAAGAGATGATTTAGTCGACGGGTTAAACGATCAGGTGGTGAGAGAGCTCCTCACCTACATGATGGCCGATCCAAAGACCATTACCCGAGCGGTCCATCTGATGATTGTGTGCCGATGTCTGGAACGGATTGCAGACCATGCCACAAATATCGCTGAGGATGTGATTTTTATGGTGGACGCCCTTGTGATCAAGCATCACGCTGATGCTAAAGAAATGGGTGAGGGGAGGGGTGGTTCATGAGCAAAACCAAGGTTCTGTTCCTATGCACGGGCAATTCCGCTCGCAGCCAGATAGCCGAAGCATTCCTGAGGAAATACGGGGGAGATGAGTTTGAAGCATATAGTGCTGGGCTTGAGCCGAAAGGCATCAATCCGTACACTGAACGCGTCATGGAAGAGAGTGGAATAAGCCTCAGCGGTCAGCACTCCAAACACATCAAGGAATATATGGGCAAAGTACACTTCGGATACTTGATTATTGCCTGCGACGAAGCTGAACGGAACTGTCCCACAACATTTCCTGGGTTGGGTCGACGACTACATTGGTCCTTTGAAGACCCTGCGGCGTTTGTGGGATCGGATGATGAAATATTAGCGAAGTTTCGGGAAGTGAGAGACCAAATAGAACAACGCATCAAAGCATGGCTGGCAGAACAGAAGGCAGCATAAGTTACCTGATGAGTGCTTCCCGCCTGCATCCTACTCAACCTTACCTTTATCTTTGACCAATTAAGAGCATCGATATCCTGCAAATCGGCTTAATGATTCAACCCATGGATTCCCTCTCTGCAACATCTTCGACTCCCTTATCTTCTCCCACAAAAGCTTGAAGAATAAGATCAACGACGGGGAAGGGGGATGCAAAAGTCTCCTGATTGTAGAGGGAGGTTTAATTCTGTATTGCTTAGCTGGTAATTCCCTTTTATCATTCAAAATAGTGGGAGTAATGAAAGTTGCCCCGTGAGACCTATCCCCGCCTACAAGGCGGGGCTTTGCGGCCTCACGGAAAACCGGCAACTTTCTGAATCCAATTCTAAACCACCATTCATCCCCGTTCACAGAACGGGGTTTTCTGGGGGGCTTAATAAATAAGCATGATCCAATAATTCTGTGTCGCAAGGACGGGAAATGATGAAAAAGAGATACCTCACGAATGGGTTATTGTTTGTTTATTTGATATCGGGATTCGCCAGGCTGCTATGGGCCTCAAATTCTGACGGGAAAATATTTGCCTTTCCCGAAGTAACGGGTTGGAGACAATCAGGGGAAATCCAAACATTTGTACCTAAAACTCTTTTCGAATATATCAACGGCGGGGCCGATCTCTATTTGTCCTACGATTTTCAGGAATTAAACGTAGCAGAATACTCGAACGAAAAGAAAGCCTCCATCATCATTGAGGTCTATCACCATAAGACTCCCACTCATGCCTTTGGAATCTACAGCCAGGAACGCCTCTCCGATGCAAACTTTCTGGATATCGGATCTCAAGGGTATATCGAGGCAAATGTTCTAAACTTTGTGGCAAGTCCATACTATGTAAAGATAAACAGCTTCAACACCGGACCTGATGACCGAGAGATTCTGATTGCCTTCGCTAAGAAGGTTGCTGAAACTTTGGGAGAGAGAGGAGCACTTCCCTCCATTCTGTCTTCTTTCCCCGAAGAAGGGAAAAAGAAGAATTCTGAAAAATTTGTTGGGAAGAACTTTCTTGGTTATTCGTTTTTACATTCTGCCTTTACCGCGGACTATTCGCTTTCCGGGACAACATTTAAACTCTTTGTCATTAAAAGTGCGGAAATGAGTGACTGCAAGGATATGATCGAAAAATATCTTCAGCAAACCAGAAGTCTTGGGCAGAATATTTCAGAGGGTCGTTATAACATATTGGATCCTCACCACGGAGAAATCGACCTATGCTGGAAAGGTGAATATATTTGGGGTATATTTAACGCTAAGGACCCAGCGTTACGATCAAAATACCTCAGACTTTTTGAAGAAGCAATACAAAAAAGAAAGTGACAAGTATCTCAAGTATCTAAAGTGACTAAAGTTTAAATGTGCTATGCAGACAGGGGGAGAAAGGGGAGAGCACATGGGAAATAAGTTGGTTGGCAGAAGAGACTTCATGAAATCAACTCTGGCCGGGTTTGGAGGGCTATTCTTCCTTCCGTCGATTGACAAAAAACAGGAAATGAAGATCGTTGAGGCCAAGGGAAAAGAGAGAAAGTTTGTTTATCGTACCCTCGGAAAGACGGGGTTGAAAACTCCCTGTGATCAACATGGGGGTGATGCTTACTGATAATCCCAACCTTATCCGGGAGGCTCTGGATTCGGGCGTTTTACTTCTGGACACTGCCCATGCCTATATGGGAGGTCGAAATGAGGAAGTGATCGGAGGGGTAATCAAGGGGCGGCCACGGGAGTCCTATTTCATCGGTAGCAAAGTGAATCTCCCCCAGGACCGAACGACGGGTCTCTACATGGAAGGCGCAACGACCGAGGAGTTTCTCAAGAAACTGGATCTCAGTTTGAAACGTCTGGGCGTCGATTACGTAGATATCCTCTATCAACACGGTGTCACCAGGAAAGAATCGGTCGCTTTTGAACCGATTTTGAAGGCCTTCGATAAGGCAAAGAAAGACGGGAAGATCCGATTTACTGGGATTTCCACTCACGGGAACGAACCGGAGGTCATTCATGCTGCCACCGACTCGAAAGCCTATGATGTCATTTTAACGGCCTATAACTTCAAACAGAAACATTATGGAGAAGTGAGAAATGCCATTGCCAAAGCCTCTCAGGCAGGTATTGGAATTGTAGGAATGAAAGCGATCCGGGGTGGCTATCAACAATCGCCGACAGTAAGAAATATCACCGCTTCACTGAAATGGATTCTTCAGGATCCAAACGTTCACACGGTCGTTCCTGGGTTCACCACCTTTGAACAAATGGAAATCGACCTCTCCGTTATGAAAGATCTGACCCTCACCGAACCTGAAAAGTTGGAGTTACAGAAAGAAGCCTCCATTCGGGGATCATACTGTCAAGGTTGCAGGCAATGTTTAGGACAATGTGTGGGAAAACTTCCCATCCCTGATTTGATGCGGGCTTATATGTATACTTACGATTACCGAAATCTTGCGCTTGCTCAAGACCTTGTTTTGACACTGAATGTCCCGGACAGGGTTTGTGAGGATTGTGGTCAGTGCCCGGTTAAATGTTCGATCGGATTTAATATCTCGTCAAAGATTCGAGATGTTGTTCGTCTAAGAGATATTCCGACGGAGTTTATTGGGTAAGAAGTATTTCGGATCACGGATCGCGGAATGAGGAATAAAGAATGCTATGCACAGAATCCGTAGCGCCCCCATTTACTGGGGGCGAATTGATTCCGTCGGCATCAAATGCCGCCGCTACAGAAATTCCTATTGCTAAAGGGGGGATAGGAGAGATTTATTGATAAAGGATAAGAGGTCACTTGTGAAGAAAAACAATCATACTATCACACGCCGTAAGTTTCTTAAGACCGCTGCCGCTGGAATAGCCTTGAGTCTCACTGGCGGACCTTCTTTTTCATTGGCAAAAGAGGAATATGATCTGGTAGCCATTTCCGGCGACCCTGCTGCGGCTACAAAAAAGGCTATTGACGCGCTGGGAGGCATTTCTCGCTTCGTCAAAAAGGGCCAGCGGGTTGTCCTCAAGCCTAACATGTCCTTTGCAAGGACCCCCGATTTCAGCGCTACGACTCATCCCTTGGTTGTTGCCACAGTGGCTCAGGCCTGCATGGAAGCAGGGGCCCATCAAATTTTGGTTTTGGATCATACCCTCCAAAGGGCAGAGCTCTGCCTCGAGAGAACAGGGATTCGAGAGGCCTGTAAGAACATTCCCGGTGTTCATGTTCTTGCCCTTCAAGAGAGAAAGTTTTTTGGTGAGATCAAAATTCCCCAGGGAAAAGTGTTAGAACGCGCAGAGATCTTTAAAGAGATTTTAGACGGCCATGTGCTGATCAACATTCCTGTCGCTAAGTCCCACTCGGCCACGGGTGTAAGCTTGGGCTTGAAGGGACTCATGGGCATGATCTGGGATCGAGAGAGTTTCCACTCTCAATTCAATATCAACCAAGCCATAGCAGATTTGGCAACAGTCATCAAGCCTCAACTCACCATCCTTGATGCTACTCGAGCTCTGGCTTCGGGCGGACCGGGTGGACCTGGGGAGGTTAAGAAACCGAATCTCATCATCGCAGGGATCGATCCTATTGCTGTGGATTCTTATGGGGTGAGCATTGTTCCATGGTACGGGCAGACCTTCAGGGGTCGACAGGTTGAGCATCTGCTGGTCGCTCACCAAAAGGGTCTTGGAAAGATCGATATCGATCAGCTTAAAATCTTTAAGGAGAAAGCATGAGGACTTTCATCCAGGCCCTGTCCCTTCTCCTCTTCTCTGTCTTCTTTGTCTTTGCCACGTATAAACTGCCAAATTGGTTTCCCGCGGATATTTATTTACGTCTTGATCCCCTTTTGGGGATAAATGCTGTTATTGCGGCAAGAGAAATCATCAGTCGGGCTCTCTGGGCTCTTGCTACGATCGGAGCGACACTCGTCATCGGCCGATTTTTCTGCGCCTATGTTTGCCCGATGGGTGCCTCGATTGACTTTCTGGACTTTCTTTTCTTCCGAAAGACAAGACGATCAGGTCTGAAAGCTGAAGTTGGCCTCCGAAGAACGAAATACTTTTTACTGGTCGTTTTTATTGTTGCCGCGCTGACCGGCCTCTCCTTAGCCTTCCTCATGGACCCCATGTCCCTTCTCACGCGCTTTTATACATTCTTCATTTATCCTCTGGCCATTACTGCGATCAATCTCTCTTTGGATCTGCTGCGCCCCTTGTTTCAGGGCCTTGGATGGGTCGCCCTATCTCACCTCCACTATTTTCAGTCTGTCTATTATATGACTGCTATCACACTTCTGATCTTTGGAGGGATCATTGCTCTTAATCGTCTCGTCCCGCGCTTTTGGTGCCGCTATCTATGTCCCTTAGGGGCCTTTCTAAGTTTGATCTCCCCTCTTGGGCTATTCAAACGCAGAGTCAGTGAAGAGTGTAATGAATGTCTGAAATGCCAGAAAGCCTGTCCCATGGGAGCTGTCACTGAAGATCCAAGGGGAACCCGTCTTCCTGAATGTATCCAGTGCCGGACATGTGCCAAGGTCTGTCCACAGAATGCGATCACTTTTCCTGCTTCTCTTTCTAATAGGTGGAGAATATTCGAAGGTCGATTTTTCCCGGAGAGGATTCCTTTATTCTTTGGCTGGAGGGCTGGGAGTTGGATTTCTGGCCATGCAGACGCCTTTCGCCCTCAAGCAGAGTAAACATCCACTTATCCGGCCGCCTGGCGCAATTCCCGAGACTGAATTTCTGCGGACTTGCATCCGCTGCGGGGAGTGCATGAAGTCTTGCTTGACGAACACGCTTCAACCCTGTCTCTGGGAGTCGGGATTCTCAGGTCTATGGACACCGAAGATGGAACCTCGTTTGGCCCCTTGCGATCAAAACTGCAACGTCTGCGGCAAGGTTTGCCCGACACAAGCGATACGGTCTATTTCACTGGAGGAGAAAACCCACGCCAAGGTGGGCACAGCTGTTTTACGCAAAGAGATGTGCTTGGTCTGGGCCGAGAACAAGATATGTCTGATCTGCGATGAGATCTGCCCATATAACGCTATTGTCTTCCGTCCCGTGGAGGGATATCGACGTCCTGTAGTCATTGCCTCCAAGTGTAATGGCTGTGGATTTTGCGAACAGAGGTGCCCTGTCAAAGGTGATTCAGCAATTGTCGTCGTGCCGAATGGGGAGATTCGTCTGAAAGACGGGTCCTATATTAAAGAAGCAAAGAAGCTCGAGTTAGAGTTTAAACCCGATCCCGGCGACGACAAATTTATTTTGGAGGAGTCTGGATTTAAGGTTGAAGAAGGGAAAAAAGGGAAAGACTATATCCCATCCGAAGGAAACCCCCAACCGAAGAAACCAAAAGGATTCCTGTAGAATACTGGCATCCATCCTTTCTCATCACGCTCTTATAGAATCATCTTACTATTCCAAAAACAACGACCTCGGAGGAAAAGGGGGCGGTCATCCTTGTTTTTAATGTCCACTGTTCCGTCTAATCTTTCAAGCGCAATTGAACCATCCTCTTCTCTACGGGGCCATGGTATATTGGGCGATAGAGTTTATCGCAGTTGACACGGAGATTGTTAGGCAGTATAACCGTATCAGTTCAATATTCATTCGTCATCGTTCAGGACGACCCTCGGTAGTTGTCCTGACAAGATAAGTCTGGAGGCATCTGGATGACGGTAGAAAGGGTTGGAGTCTAAACCATGGTTTTGGCAGACAGGATTGGGCCGGAGGAGAAAAAGAAGTTGAAGCGAAGATGTCAAGAAAACAGAACCCTTGCTTTCTCCAAAATGAACGTCTTCCTTTTGTCAGTGGGTGTATTGGTGTTTTGGCTTATCTTAATACAACTCACGCCTTTGGTCACTCAGGAGGCGTGTGCAAATCAATCCATTTCTTTCTTTAGAGAGATGGTAAAGAGCGCGATTAAGATGTTGTCGGTGTCTTTGATGGATTCGGTGGCTAAAAACAATACCGGTGACATCCAGACCAAGATTGATAAAATGATATCGAATGCGGAGAAGGAAGGAAAGCCCATCCAATTTGGGATCGGGATTCTCGACAGGACCGGGGTGGCCGTTGCGGGAAGGTATGTCGTTGGGACTTTCAGGAAGGATGATTTCTCCAGATATCAATTTGTCAAAAAAGCTTTTAAACAGAAGAAGGTCATTCAAGATCGGCTTTATTTTCAAGATCATTCGGAATTATGGATCGTATGTGTTCCTCTGGTTCAGCAAAGAGGCATTGTTGGCGCCATCGTTTTAGGATTCAACCCAACGGAAGTCGATAAGGATTACGGATTGAATGTCAAGCAGTTCTTGGCCCTCGATTTAAACAAATAACACCATGGATTCTCAGAAAACTTACAACATCCATGTGAGCGAAGGAGGAAGAGAAACCCTTTTCTCTCTGTCGGGTCGGATCGAGGTCGGGAACCTACATCTCTTTTTATCCGAAGCGGACGTCCTGATCCGTAGGATGGCCCCTGGAGGCCTCCGTGTAGACCTTTCAGAAGTGGAGTATCTCGACAGCGCAGGAGCTCTCGGACTATTGCAGCTGGAGCATGGGGCAAAGGCCAGATCCATTTCTCTCCAGTTTGTTAATGTAACTGAAGAGGCGAAGAGAATCATGGGCCTGATCAACCGAGAGGCCCTCTCCATGAAACCCCTTGTCAGTGAAAAGAAATCGAACATCGTCGAGCAGATTGGGGAGGGGAGTCTCAGGGTTTTGAATGACTTCGTCTCCATCATGACCTTTTTAGGCGACCTCCTCACGGCTTTGGCAAGGTCTTTTTTTCACCCCCGAGCGGCGCGCTTGGAAGATGTCCTCTTTTATATGAAAAAGGCCGGTGTGGAGGGACTTCCGATCGTGGGTCTCATCAGCTTTCTCCTCGGGCTGATTATCGCGTTCATGTCTTCCTTGCAGCTCAAACAGTTTGGAGCCAACATCTATGTGGCCTCGTTGGTAGGGGTGGCCATGGTCTCGGAATTGGGACCCATCATGACGGCCATCATCGTGGCGGGCCGCTCAGGGTCAGCTTTCGCTGCAGAAATAGGAACGATGAAGGTCAACGAAGAAGTCGATGCGCTGGTGACCATGGGATTTGACCCCACGCAGTTTCTCGCGGTTCCCAAGGTTCTGGCGGCGATGGTCGCTGTCCCCATCCTCACACTCTATTCGGATTTTTTTGGCATTGGCGGCGGCTTGGTCGTAGGGGTCCTCGGGCTCGATTTGACGGTTTATACTTATGTTCAGGAAACCATGAAGGTCATCAGTGTGACTTCCATCTTTAAGAGCTTATTAAAATCAGTCGTCTTTGCGGTGTTGATTGCTGGGATTGGTTGTCAAAGGGGGTTCCAGGTGAGAGGGGGAGCACAGGCTGTAGGGTCGGCAACGACTTCTGCGGTGGTTGCCGGCATCTTTCTCATTGTTGTGACCGATTCGGTATTCGCCATCCTATTCACCTATATTTGAGATGGAAGGATCAGATAGAAAACCGATCATTGTCGTTGAGAATTTGACAGCCCGCTTCGGAAGCAATACCATTTTCCAGGATGTCAGCTTTGAGGTGTCCAAGGGAGAGATCTTTGTCATTTTGGGCGGGAGCGGGTGTGGAAAATCAACCCTCATGAAACATATGATCGGCCTCTATGAGACCGCATCGGGTAAGGTCATGATCCATGGGGTCGATATTACAAAGGCTGATGAAGGACAGTTGAAAAAAATACGACTGGACATTGGCGTGGCGTTTCAGTCAGGGGGTCTCTTCGGGTCCATGACCTTGGGCGAAAATGTGGCCTTGCCACTCCAGGAATACACAGATCTATCGCGAGAAGCCATTGACCTCGTCGTCAAGACGAAACTCGGGATGGTCAACCTTGCCGGATATGAGAACTACCTTCCTGAAGAGTTGTCCGGGGGGATGAAAAAGAGAGCAGGTCTTGCAAGGGCTATGGCCTTGGATCCAACGGTTCTCTTTTTTGACGAGCCTTCGGCTGGATTGGACCCCATCACCTCTGCCGAATTGGATTCTCTGATCAAAACCATCAGAGCAGGCATAGGGACAACCATGGTCATTGTCACCCATGAGCTACAGTCGATCTTTAATATCGCGGACAGGATCATCATGCTCGATAAGGCAGCAAAGGGAATTATTGCGGAGGGCGATCCGAGATGGCTGAGAGACAACTCGTCCGATCCGCGGGTGAAGGCCTTTTTCAATCGCAAAGTGCTAGAACAAGAAGGGTAGGGAACCTAAATGGCGAGGAGAACCTCTAAATTCATGATCGGGCTTTTTGTGACCATTGGCATCCTGATCGGGATGGTTGCTGTTGTGTGGTTGGGGGCCTCCAAATATCTTGAGAAGGGAAAGACCTATGTGACCTATTTCGATGAGTCCGTTCAGGGGCTTCAATTGGATTCCGCTGTCAAATATCGGGGGGTCGAAGCGGGACGGGTGGAGAGGATAAGAGTTGCTCCTGACAACCGATTGATTGAAGTCATCATGAAGATCAACCTAAGAGGAAAACTTGAACGCGAACATGTCGCTCAATTGAAGGCAGCCGGGATCACGGGAATTGTCTTTGTTGAGCTCGACCGCAAAGAACCGGATAAACCCGACCTCTCTCCGAAGATAACTTTTGCTTCAGAGTACCCCGTCATTTCGTCGCAACCCTCTGATATCAAACAACTCCTAAGTGGGATCGAGAATGTCATTCAAAGTTTGAACAAGGTCGATACCCAGGGGATTTCGGACCAAATTAAATCCACGTTGAAGGTATTGGAATCCGTCGTAGCCAGTGTGAATAACGTTGTCGGGAGTGTTGAGAAAGCACTGGGTACCGGAAAGCTGGAAGAAGCCATCGTGGAAGTCAAAAATACATTGCTTAAAGTGCAGAACTTTGTTTCTGATGCCCAGAAGGAACTGCAGGCTATGAACCTCGGAAAAACTGGAACCAACTTAGAGAACGCCACAGCACGGCTGGATAAAATAATGAATTCCGGAGAGATAGAGGCCGTCTTGGTTGAGGTTAAGGACGCGGCTAAGAAAATGAATCAGTTGGTGGAAGGCCTGGATAAGAGAAGCCTTGCGATCACGAATAATATTAGGGGAACCAGCGAGAACCTGAAACGAGCCTCCGAATCTCTGGAGATGCTGATTGACCGAGTTTACGCAAGCCCGTCGGATCTCCTTTTCGGCGAGCCCCCTCCTCCCAGAAGAGGAAATGAAAAACAAGAAAGGTAAGGAAAAAATGTTGTGCTACTCTCTAAGGATAAAAGACAACAGGCTATGGCCAAACCTGACCTTGCTTTTGTTGTCGATGGTTCTGATGACCAGTTGCAGCTTTGGCGCAAAGCCCTCTTACAAAGTGAATCAATATACTTTAGAATACCCTTCGCCATTTTCGAAAGAGTTACCTTCGATCAGCGAATTGGTTAAGGTGGAACAATTCTCTGTGGCTCAAACCTTTAACACGTCGGCGATGATTTACAAGGAAGGACCAAATCTCAGGAATGTGGATCCCTATAATCGGTGGAGGACCAAACCCGGAGAGATGGCCGCTGAGTATCTGGTTCGTGATCTCAGAAATTCTGGTCTTTTTCGGGCTGTTATTTCCTACGACGACAGCGAGGAAACGCCGGTATCTCCTCGAAGGACAGGTGGATGAATTCCTGGAGGCGAGTGAAAAGGATGGCCGAAAGGCTGTTCTCAGCTTAAACGTAACCTTTCTTGATTTGACGAAGAGAGTGACCGCGGAGAAGGTGATCTTCCAGCGAGATTATAAGGTGGTTGAACCCTATACAGAGAAAACTCCCGCCGCTCTTGCCCAGGGGATGAGCAGAGCCATGGAAAAAATCTCAAGACAGATCATCTTGGATCTTCAGGATGTGGTAAAGAATCGATAATCGTTTTGGTGGACGGAGTATCCCTCCCCGTTAGCCGCCCAAAACTACGCCCTGCTGGAATCGATGTCGTACCCGCAGTGGGGACAGACTGCAACGTTGATCTCTATCTACCTCATCGCAATTACTGCACTTCCAGTGCTCGGTCGGAGACAAGTCTAGGCCGCAACCACTGCACTTGAGGTCGTTCTCTCCAAGCCGGGTGCCACAACCCGGGCAAGACGAGAAATCCAGATCCTCTAAATGGGGCATTCCCTCGCTATCAGGAACCTCTACCGCAAAGACCTTCTCATCGATATCTTTTGCCCGGGGCAGGTCTTCGGGCCGAACGTAGACCGAGAAAAGCATGCGTGGAGGATCGGACTGCTCTATACGGTGAGGAATTCCCGCTTCAGCCAGCTTGTCCTGCAGATGATGAACCCAATCTACGTCAGCCGTCCGCAGTTCTTTGAGTGAGGATAGATCATCGTCCAATATCACCGGTTCAGGAGTTTCACTGGGCTCGTCTTCAAAGTCGTCTTCAGAAGCGAGTGGAATCTTGCAAATGGGGCAAATCGCTGTATCCGGAGCGAAACCAACCTTGCACTTTGGACAAATGACTGAATCTAAAATAGCCACGAGAGCGACCTTGCTCAGCATCTATTAAAGGCGTCAGCGACCCCGGCGAGCGCTGGGGCATCCGGCCTCGGTCTTCTTAGCATGGTGGAAAATTATCAAAAAAGGGTAGAGGCGTCAAGATGTTTGGAAGCAAAGAATTCGATGTCAGGCATCGGTAATTTTTGTTATAACGGGGATTTAAAAATTCCGATATTTGTTTGTTACCGGTAATCTCCGGTCCTTTCCTAAGGCCCGATGGGTAATCTTGACTCCCGGAGGGCTCTGTCTTCGTTTATATTCATTCCGGTCCACCATCCGAATCACTTCTTTGATCATGCTTTCTTTAAATCCCATCTTTGCAATATCTTGAAGTCCTTTATCTTCCTCGACATAAGCTTGAAGAATAGGATCAAGGACAGGGTAGGGGGGGAGGGAATCCTCATCCTTTTGATTCGGCCTCAATTCCGCTGAAGGCGGTTTAGCGAAGACACGTTTGGGGATGAGATCCCTCCCTTCTTTTTTATTTCTGAATTTTGTTAATTCATAAACCAAAGTCTTCGGAACATCCTTTAGGACAGCATACCCACCGGCCATATCTCCATAGAGTGTACAATACCCCACACTCATCTCACTTTTGTTTCCAGTCGTCAAAACAAGCCAGCCAAACTTATTGGAGAGGGCCATGAGGATGTTCCCACGAATGCGCGCTTGAACATTTTCTTCGGTCACATCAGGCTTCAGACCCTTAAAGGAGGAGGAGAGGGTTTTTAGATAGGCTTGAAATACTTCTGTGATTGGAATGGTGAGGAATCGAATGCCGAGGTTCCTTGCCAGGAGTTTCGCATCCTCCAGGGATTCTCTTGAGGAATATTGAGAGGGCATAGCCACTCCCACCACTCCTTTCTTGCCGAGCGCATCCACAGCGATGGCGGCGGTCAGTGCAGAGTCAATGCCCCCGCTCAGGCCGATTAAAACCCTTTGGAATCCATTTTTTCGAATATAGTCACCTGTCCCGAGGACCAAGGCAGAATAAATTTCAGCAAAGCGATCTAATGGTTTCGAATCCCTTTTGGGAAGGGCAGGCCTTTTTCTGACGGAATGGGCGCGATTTTGGAGATCGATCTTCATCAACCCTTTCTCCTCTTCGGACAGTTTCTCTCTCCTGATTCGTGGATCATGAAGCCGCATTCGAAAGACTGCTTCCATATCGAGGTCTGCCAGAATCAAATCCTCTTCAAACTGTTTTCCTCGAGCGATCAAGCTTCCAGTTTGATCGAAGATCAAGCTTCCTCCGTCGAACACCAGTTCATCCTGGCCTCCGACGAGGTTGCAGTAGGCAACGATGGCCACATTGTCTGAAGCCCTTGTGGAAATCATCTTTTCCCGAAATTCGGTTTTTCCAGCGTGGTAGGGTGAAGAGGAGATGTTGACGATCAATTCTGCTCCTCCGGAAAGAGCTTGGGTCCGGATGGGATCTCCGGGATGCCAGAGGTCTTCACAGATGCTCGGGCCGATGGGTGTCGACTGGAGAGTGAAGATAAAATTTTCTTTTCCCGGCTGAAAATATCGGTCCTCATCAAAGACCCCGTAATTGGGAAGAAAGGTTTTAGAGTAAGTCTTGATTCGTTTTCCATTGTGGAGGAGAGCGGCAGAGTTAAAGATGTCTCCGTCCTTGTCGACAAAACCAACGAGGGCAGTGATCGAACCAGTAGCCCGGGCAATCCTGTCGACGGCCTTTAAATTGGCCTCGATAAACTTCGGCATGAACAAGAGGTCTTCAGGCGGGTAACCGGTGACAGCCATTTCCGGAAAAGCCAGCAGGTCTGCCCCCATCTTCTTTCCCTTGGCGATGTAATCGAGAATCTTATTCGTATTTCCTTCGATGTCACCGACGGTGGTGTTGATCTGGCAAAGTCCGATTCGAAGTGTCCGCATGTCTCACCCCCTCAGAACGCTTAGCGCATAGGGCATGGCGCATAGCGTTAATTTCATAACTCATAATTCATAACTCACAACTCTCTTATTCTTCTTCCGAAACCAGCACTTCTTTCTTAATATTATACTTCTCCATTTTGCCGCGGAGCGTACTTCGATGAATTCCCAGCAGCATCGCAGCCTTGAGCTGATTCCCTTTGGTTTTCTGAAGGGCACGAAGAATCAGTCCTCTTTCCAAATTCGAGATCATGTCGAGATCCTGCGGGGTCGCAGGGGCATTTGAGAATTCTTCGAAGAGGGCGTCGAGGAGGTCCTCCACATTCTTCTCGCTCAATTCCTCCTCCGCTTCTCGCTTCTCCCACCCTTTTTCGAACAGGAGTTGATCCTCAAGAATCCATTCACCTTGGCAGAGCACCCTGGCCCTTTTCAGGACATTCTCCAGTTGACGCACATTTCCGGGCCATTCATAAGAAGTCATTTTCTCCATGGCTGAAGGAGTGATTCCCACCGTTCCTCTCTTCAATTCTCGATTGAATTTTTTTAAGAAATAGGAGACCAGGTCCGTAATGTCTTCTTTCCGTTCTCTCAAGGGTGGAATGGTAATGGAGACCACATTGAGTCTGTAATAGAGGTCTTCCCTGAATTTTCCGTTTGAAATGGCTTCCTCTAAATTTTTATTGGTGGCCACGATGAACCGGATGTCCACCTTGATCGTTTCCGTCGCCCCCAGCCTTTCAAAACTCCTCTCCTGAAGGACCCTCAATAATTTGGCTTGGGTGGAGAGAGACATATCGCCGATCTCATCCAGAAAGATCGTCCCTCCCTGACCCTGTTCCAATTTTCCAATACGCCGAGAGGTGGCTCCGGTGAATGCTCCTTTCTCGTGGCCGAAGAGTTCACTCTCAAGAAGGGTATCCGGAATGGCCGCACAATTGACCGGGAGGAAAGACTGATTGGAGCGGAGGCTATGATGATAGATGGCCCGGGCGATCAATTCCTTGCCTGTTCCGCTTTCCCCCCTGAGGAGCACAGTGACATCGCTCGGGGCGACCTGGCCGATCATTTTGTAGATCTCCTGCATCTTGAGGGAGGATCCGACAATCCGTTCCTCCTCTCCCACGGGAGTTGCCAGGGGAGCATAGGTGACTTCCTCTTTGATCAGTTTTCGCAAGGCGAGGGCTTTTTCAACCAGCCTTTTCATCTGGGGAATGGGAAAGGGTTTTAGGATATAGTCGTAAGCCCCATACTTCATGGCTTCGATGGCCGTCTCGGTCGTACCATAAGCCGTCATGATGATGACGAGGGATTTGGGGTCGATCAATTTAATCTCCTTCAGGACATCGATTCCGTTTCGACCCGGCATCTTGATATCCATGATGATGAGGTCAGGGGAGCTTTCCCTGACCCGATCCAATGCCTCAGTGCCATTTTGAGCTGTGAGGATGGAATATTTCTCCTCCATCATCCTTTTCAGAGAATACCGGATGGATTTGTCATCATCGACGATCAGAATGGTCTGCATCTTCTTCCTCTCATGAAATCGGGAGCCAAACCGTAAAAAGAGTTCCTTTCGCGGGTGCGCTTTCTACCTCGATTTTTCCATCGTGCTGGTCGATGATCCGATGGGCAATGGAGAGGCCGAGGCCCATGCCTCCTTCCTTTGTAGAGAAGAAAGGGTCGAAGAGTTTATCGATATCTTCACCGGGGATACCCACGCCCGAGTCCTGAATGGAAAGCTGTACCCATCGATCCTCCTCTGGAATATGACCCTTCAATGCCAAGTGGCCCCCCTTCGGCATCGCTTGGACAGCGTTTAATAAGAGGTTGAGAATGGCCTGTTTCATCTGTTCACGGTCCATCAAAATAGGGGGGAGAGGTTGAAATTCTTTTTGAACAAGAATCCCTTGTTTCTCGATTTGAGGCCTGAGCAATTGAAGCGTCTCTTCAAAAATGGAGAGGACCTCCGCTTTTCCTAAAAGGGGAGGCGCCGGCTTGGCGAATCGGAGAAACTGATCCACGATTTCATTGATCCGATTGATTTCTTCCTCGATGACTTTGAGATCCTCCCGAGAGGAGTTTCCGGATGGAAAATTTTCAGTCAGAGAATGGATCAGAATATTGATGCTGGTCAATGGATTTCGAATCTCGTGGGCGATGCCGGCGGCCAATTGCCCCAAGGCAGCTAGTTTATCGGATCGAATCAATTGGGCTTCCGTTTTTCTCAAATCGGCAGTCGTTTTTTGAATCTTCTCTTCCATCTGCTGGCTGAAGGCTTTCAGTTCCTGGTACATGAAGGCATTGTGGATGGCCAGACCAGCCTGTTGGGCGAAAACCGTCACCGATTCGAGGGCCTCTTTCGTAATGTTCTTACTGGGCTCAACGAAGTCTGCGGCGATCGCCCCCAAGGCCTTTTCCTTAACCAGAAGAGGAATCACCACCAGGGAGTGGAGATTGAATTTGTCTTTCAGGGTGGGATTGACTCTTGGGTCTTTACTGGCATCGGGAATCACAAAGGGTTGTTTCTCAAAAATGGATCGGGCGACGACACTCTCCTCTGGATCTAACCGCAGCGTAATTCCCTTGATCCTTTCCTCATCAATTCCCACCGCCATTTTGCATTCAAGAACGTTCCTCTTTTGATTGACCAGATAGAGACGGGCGCGATCAAATCCGATATTTTTCGTCACCCCTTCTAAGACCAGTCTGAGAATCTCATCAATGTCGAGGGTCTCCATCAGACCGGAGTTTTCAATGCAGGTGGCTGCCTGATTGGCAACCGTGGTGAGTGTTTCCTCCTCACCTTTCGAAAAGGAGTGAGGGTAGGAGGTATAGCAGTTGATCACTCCGATGACCCTGTCCTTAATACACATGGGGACACTGAGCATCGAAACCAAGCCTTCCTTTTTGGCCAGATCTTTTTCTTTATACAGGGGTTCTTTGAGGACATTGAGAATGGCAATGGGCTGATTACGAAGAGCGACATGGCCGACCACTCCCTCTCCGATGGCGAGACTTCGCTCCTTCAGATATTCCTCGCTGATGCTCTGGGTCGCCTTCAACTTCAGCTTTTGGTCTTTCTCGTCGAGAATCCAAAGAGAACAGATCTTTGAGTCCATCAAATTGGCGGTGACGGTCACGATCAGCCGGAGGACGTCTTCAAGGTAGAGACCGGAGGCGATGGCTTTGCTGATTTCCAGCAAGGCATTGATCTCTTTGGATTTTGGATTTTTTTCCCCTTTGACCAAAGGATCCTCCTATTTTGTCCTATCATAAACGAAATTGGCTGTTTTTCAAAATAAAAAAGGGGATACCCGCATCCTGCGATATCCCCTTTCGAATTTAGCACTTCGAATTTCAGGTTTCTTTTCTGTCTTAGACCCAGCCCCGCAGCTTGCAGGCTTCTGCCACCCTTGCGACAGAAACGAGATAGGCGGCTTTGCGCATGTTGACCTTCTCCTGTGAATACATCTGGTAGACTCCGTGAAAGGCTCGGGTCATTTTTTGGTCGAGCCTTTCGTGAACTTCTTGCAGGGGCCAGTAAAAATTGTACGTGTTTTGAACTTGCTCAAAATAGGATACCGTCACCCCTCCTGCATTGGCGAGGAAATCAGGGATCACAAAGACCTTGTTCTGATAAAGGATCTCATCGGCCTCCGGGGTCGTTGGGCCGTTGGCCAGCTCGCATGAAATCTTGCACCGGATTCGATCTGCGTTTGCTGCTGTAATCACATTTTCAAGGGCGGATGGGAAGAGAACGGTGACGTCCAGCTCCAGGAGTTCTTCGTTGCTAATGCTCTCGGCCCCTGGAAATTTTTGGAGACTTCCGGTTTTAAGCTTGTAATCCACCACCTGTTTAGGATCTAACCCTTTTGCGTTGTAGATCCCTCCCTGAGAGTCCGAAGCAGCAATCAGTTTAAGTCCAAGAATCTCGCTGCCCAAAAGAGCCGCATATTGACCGGCGTTTCCAAAGCCCTGGATCGCCATGGTCTTGTCCCGGAGATCAATGTTTAATAATTTGGCCGCTTCGCGCGTAACATAGACGCCACCTCGTGCCGTAGCATCTCCGCGCCCTTCTGATCCTCCAAGAGGAATCGGTTTGCCCGTGATGACACCGGGATGATGATATCCAACCATCGTCTCATACTCGTCCATCATCCAGGCCATAATCTGAGGAGTCGTATAAACATCTGGAGCAGGAACATCCTTTGAAACCGATAGCGTTGAGGCGATGGCCCTCATATAGGCGCGAGCCAAACGCTGCTTCTCGGCCTCCGACATCCATTTTGGATTGCAGGTGACGCCTCCCTTTCCCCCTCCCAGGGGGATATCCACCACCGCCGTCTTCCAAGTCATCCAGGCACCTAGAGCGCGGATGGTATCGATGGTCTCTTCCGGATGCCATCGGATGCCGCCCTTGGCAGGCCCTCTGGCCGTGTTATACTGAACCCGATACGCATGAAAAATCTTCACTTTTCCGTCATCCATTTGGACGGGAAGCGTTACCCGCAGCTCTTGCTGAGGCCACCGGAGCAGATCATGGGTGGCTAGGTCTAAACCTAATCTTTCCGCCGCGACATCCAGTTGTGACTGTGCAATCTTAAAGGGATTCAACTCTGACATGTCTTTTTCTCCTTTTCTGGGATGAATAATAAAAAAAGGCGCCAAATTCCTTTGACGCCTTCGTCTTCAATACACCGTCGTATTGACTCGGAAATTATATAATATAAAAAAGTTTTGTCAAGAAAATAAGATTTTCTTGAGACAGGTCACTATCTCATTCTGTCTGTAAGGAGAATCGCCTCCGAGATCTCCCTCATCGTTTTCCGACTGTTCATGCTCGCCTTCCGAATCCTCTTAAACGCCTCTTCTTCATTCAAACCATGTTGCTTCATCAATATCCCTTTGGCCCTTTCCAGCAATTTTCGAGCCTCCAACTCCTCCTGGATCACCTTGGTCTTCACCATTAATTCGGTATTCTCAATACAGATCGCTGCCTGGTTGGCGACGGTTGTGAGAACCGCTCTCTCTGTCTCATTAAACTCATGGGGATAGGAGATATAGCAGTTGATCACCCCGATCACCTTGTCTTTAACCGTCAGGGGAACACTGAGCATGGAAACTAAGCCTTCTTTTTTTGCTAATTCTTTTTCTTTATAACGAGGTTCTTTCAAGACATCGAGGATGGCGAGGGGTTTGTTTTGCTGCGCCACGTAACCCACGATGCCCTCTCCCAATTTTAGCGTCCGTTCCTTGAGGTATTCCTCACTCATGGTTTGGGTGGCTCTTATTTTCAGGACTTTTTCCTGTTCATCCAAAATCCAGAGGGAACAGATTTTGGAGTCCATCACATTGGCTGTGACGGTCACAATCAGCTTTAAGATATCATCTAAGTATCGATCGGAGGAGATGGCCTGGCTGATTTCCGAGAGGGCCTCGATCTGTTTTTTATAGGGTGTTTTCTTGTATAACAACGGCGAACATTCCTTTCACTTTTGAGGAGCTAATTTACACAAAAGGTCTAAAGTTGTCAACAAGCCAAGATCATGCCAAGATAATGACATTCATTCTGCCGGCGCCGAGCGCCCGGCCTCTGCCAACGGAAACGAAGCGGTCGTCTGCATGGCGTTTCCGGCTGGCATTTCTCGCGATTCATGGCTTTCTTTTCAAGGCCCCTTTGTAACCCCCTTATCCAAGAAACAGACTGCCTGGCGGCGTTGCGGATCGGCCACCACCTGAGCAAACGCCCCACCCGTCGTTTTGGGTATGTCAATCAAGTGAAGAACCGATTCATGTTCGCGGGCATGAGGGAATAACTCCAGGAGGATATTTGGCGCTCTTTCAAAGAATTCCCTCTGAAATTCCGTAGCGGCGTCGTCCGGGAACACGGGCAGATAAATAATCTGGGCTTCCACCAAATCCTGGAAAAAGTGCGTGCCATAAGAGACCTCGGGCACATGGCCGGCTTCTTCCAGGGCCACTTCCACCAATACTGCTGCATTATCGATATCCGCGTAAGTTACGTTGACTCCTAAATCAATGTTTCCGCTCCCCCAGCGTCCTGGTCCCATCATCAAAATCTTGCTATCCCTAATCGCCGGGTGGCGGTTGATTTGTCCCACCAAGCGTCCCAGGGATTTTTTCGCCTCAGGGGCCAGGCGATGATAACGTTGGGGGTCGATATAAAGAATGTAACGGATTTGCTCGACCAGGCCGCCACAGATCATCCTTTGGGAGCGAAACAGAATCTGCTCGCGTTCCAGGGAGGTTGGCACTGACACATCCACCAGTGAACCGGGCGTAAAGAGCGGGCGGCATTGAAGCAGATTGATGCGGACACGCTCGCCGCCGTCGACAGAGGCAGTGAACTCTATGTCCACCGGCTGCCCATAGGCCTCTTCGAGTCTGGCTAACAGGTTCCCCATGACCGGAACAAAATCTGTGCGGAGAATCAGGTTGTTAAAGGTGAGCACCCATTGATCCGCGCTTCCAACCACTTTCCCGGAGATGGGGTCGTAAGGGTAATTGTCGCGCATGACCGAAACGAACAGGTGAAGACTAGGATAGTCGCCATTAGCCAATACGTCGGTCAAGAAATGAGTCTCGAACTGGTTGGCTTCTAAGTCAAGCAGATCCATCTGGTGCTGGGAATACTTGGAAACCTTAACTCCCACTTCCGGCCGCAGGTGGGGATGGCTGATGGCGATCATGCGAGGGTAATCCGAACCGACCCGCTCCACCGCCCGTGTGCCCGAGCCCAAAAACGAGGCGGATGACGCCTTGTCGGATATCGATGCGGTCATTCCAGGCATAGAGATTGCGCGAGAAGGCGACTCCGGCCAGCGTCGGGAAGAAATATTTCCGGTACGGCATGCCGGAAACACGCTGCACCAGGATCGCCATTTGTTCATCGTTTGCGCCCAGGCCCCGCTTGCTGCGATAACACAGAGCATCGGGGTTGAGAGCGCTGGCATACACCAACTTGACAGCACGCATGAAGTCATCCAGGCGGGCCTCGGGGTTCCCCTGGTTCGCGCAAAATACGCTGCGATATTTCCCGGCAAAGGAATTGCCAAAACTGTCTTCCAACAAGCTGCTGGAGCGTACGATAATGGGCGCCTGTCCGTAGTAGTCCAGCATGGCGCGAAACTGTTCTCTGATGGTTGACGAAAAACGACCGGCTAAAAAGCGCTCCTCTATCTCTTGAAACTCATCAGGAGAAGTGGCGGAATCGCAGGTCAGCCGCAAACGGAGCCTGAAAAGGTCGTTGTTGACCAGAAAGGTGAAAAAGACATCCGAGCCAATGTAAAAAGAGTCGTGGCCGTCGAGCCGCTCTGCAAAGTCAATCCCCGTCTCGTCTTTTTTCGTCAGCAGGATACGCTGCGCCAGAAGCATGCCGGCGGCTTTTCCTCCGATGCGTCCTGCCCCAATCAGGCGATTGCGAATCGCAATCAGATCCTCTAGTTTAAAATACCGATCCGCAAGCCGGTTAAACACAGGATGATGGCCGATGAGCATTCGACCCAATTCCTGTTTTAAAGCCAACTGTTCCGGATCCGTTTCATCAAAACCGGACGGCGTTTTGCTGTAGTCGGAAAGTTTTTGGTAAACGCTTTCCCAGGGGGCCAGGGGTTGCGTCGTGTCGAGCAAGGGGGATTGACGGGCCGAGGCCAATACTTCTGCGGCTTCGCGACTTTGAGAAAGAGGGTGCCAGTTTTCCCCCGCGACGAGATGGGGCAAAAACATCTGTGGCGAATACCGATCCCACACCTTGATGGGGTGGATATGCATTTGGTCTTTGGCGTGATACACGTCCACAAGGATTTGCGTTGTGTCCCGAATGCGGGCCACAGCGTAGTGGGCATGTTGGCCGCGCGTCAAAGCAAAGTAGGCGACCGTGTTCAACTCAAACAGGAAAGGGCAAGTGATCTGGAAGAAGTTGGCGAGGAGTTCGTCGGTCGCCCACTCCACCACCAAGGCCGACAAGTTGTCAAAGACGTACAAGACCTCGGGGCCATGCGCTTCAATAAGGAGGTGGACTTCGCGCGTAAAATAATCGAAGCCCAGGCTGGGGTCCAACTCGATCGTTTCCAGCCCCGGGTGAGGTGCCAACACGGGCGGGTGGGACGCAAAGCGCAAATATACCAGCCGCCGGCGGGCGGCAATGGCGGCCTCGGCAAACGGCGCAACGAAGTAACGGTAATCCTCGAGGCGGTCGACCTGCCAAACGACATTATCGCCTAAACGGATTCCTTGCAAAACTTCGTCTAAGGCTTGAATCCCACTGGGAATTTCAGAAGGTTCCATCTTCTGGTTTAAGACACCACGAGTCTACAAAAAAACTCGGTCTGTTGCACTCCCCCCTGAAAAATTTATTCCAACGCGAACACATTAACTTGCTCAACCCCGTCCAACATTCTTTTCATATGAGTATGGCTGGTAACGAAAGTCTCCTGTAATGTCCTGAACACTTTGGTGAGGGTGGATCCCATAAAGAGATGTACACTCTTTAAAAGGCCCTGTCAATCGCTCACAGAGAAGATCACAAAATTATTACATAAATCACAAGATTTTTACAATGGATTCTACTGGAGTTGACCCGATTAGGGGATTATGCTAAATGTGAAGTATGTTCTCGAATGTCGACGTGAAGGAGGTAAACGGGTAAGGCCGGTTTGCCAAAAGGATGTGCGGCATCAGCAGGAGCGTTACCGTGCCAGGGTAACCGATTACGAGTTGGATCAATACTTTTCAATTCTGTAGATAAGAAAGAGGGGAGAAGTGGACCCGATCAAACAGTGGTGGGTTGAAGAAAAGGCGAAGAAGGCCGTTGAAAAATTGGCTGCTCATGATTTCAAAGCGGTTTATGCCAGGACGAAAGAAGAGGCGGTTCAAGAACTTTGGAAGTACATCACCCCAAAGCAAAAGATAGGAGTAGGGGGGTCCCTGACCATCAGAGGGTTAGGGATTTTGGAAAAATTAGAAGCTCAGGGTTATACTATCTATGATCATTGGAAGTCCGGACTCTCAAAAGAGAATATCCTTGAGATACGAAAGTTACAAATGACTTCTGATCTCTTCTTAACCAGCGCCAATGCCATCACTCTGAATGGAGAACTGGTCAATATCGATGGGATCGGGAACCGCGTTAATTCAATCAATTTTGGCCCTGGAAAGGTCATCCTCGTTGCCGGTTATAATAAGATCGTTGAAAATGTTCAAGAGGGGATCGAGAGGATAAAGAATGTGTCTGCCCCCCTCAACGCAAGGCGACTCAACATTGATGTCCCCTGCGCTAAGGTGGGGAAGTGCGTGGATTGTAATTCTCCCAACCGGATCTGCAGGGTGCTCGTCATCCATGAACGAAAACCTTCCTGGACAGATATCCTCATCATTCTGGTCGGAGAAGAACTGGGATTTTAACTAATTGTTCGGAGTCATGAGTTCGGAGTTCGGAGATTTTCGTTTTTAAATCCTTTTCTCGCTCCGAACTCTGAACTCCGAACTGTAAACTTTCTGTGAAGAGGGAGGAGCTATGGGTAAAATCAGGAGGGCAATTGTGAGTGTTTCGGATAAGGCCGGGGTTGTTTCATTCGCGAAGGGTTTAGCCCAGATGGGGGTTGAAATCCTCTCCACCGGGGGGACAGCCAAAACATTGAGAGAGCAGGGCGTCCCTGTCATCGATATCTCGGACTATACCGGATTCCCGGAGATGCTGGATGGACGGGTCAAGACCCTCCATCCAAAAGTACATGGAGGGCTCTTGGGGCAGCGATCTAAAAAGGAGCATGTCAAGAAAATGGAGGAGCACGGGATCCTTCCCATCGATCTCGTAGCGGTCAACCTCTATCCCTTCGAGGCAACGGTAGCGAAGAAGGATTGTACCCTTGAGGAAGCGATTGAGAATATCGACATCGGCGGGCCAACCATGCTCCGTTCATCAGCGAAGAATTACCCTGATGTCACCGTGGTGGTGGACCCAAGCGATTACGAACCGGTCCTCTCTGAATTGAAGGAGAAGGGAGAAATTTCCTTACAGACCAATTTCCGTTTAGCCAAGAAGGTTTTTCAGCACACGGCACGTTA
Organism: uncultured delta proteobacterium; assembly: GCA_963711845.1. Classification (GTDB taxonomy): domain Bacteria; phylum Desulfobacterota; class BSN033; order BSN033; family UBA1163; genus CAVQFR01. Next base: position 22,773 of record CAVQFR010000001.1, on the reverse strand, counting down.
TGACGGTGCCATCTCAAATTATTTAGGCCAGATCGAGAACGGCAAGAAGGTCTTTGAATTTCCGGAGACGTTTACCTTCCAGGTAAAGAAAGCTCAGGAGTTACGTTATGGAGAGAACCCCCACCAGAAGGCAGCCTTTTATCGGGAGCATTTATTGACCGAGCCTTCTGTGTCAAATGCCGTTCAACTCCAGGGTAAAGAATTGTCGTACAACAATATACTCGATATTGACTCCGCCTATGAGACGGTCAAGGAGTTTGAAGAGGCTGCTACGGTCATCATCAAGCATAACAATCCTTGCGGTGCAGCGATTTCTTCTCAGAGCTTAGCAGATGCTTACAGGAAAGCAAGAGATTGCGATCCGGTTTCCGCGTTCGGCGGGGTTGTCGGTTTCAATCGGGTCGTGGATAAAGAGACGGCCAAAGAAATGGCTGAAATATTTCTCGAGGCCATCATTGCCCCAGGGATTGACCCAGAGGCATTGGAGATTCTTAAGGCGAAAAAAGATCTCAGAATTCTTAAAAGCCCGCCTCTTACAGGCTCTTACCTACAAGGGGGATTCGATCTCAGAAAAGTGGTGGGCGGTCTGTTAGTCCAGGATCGAGACCTCGGCAAAGTGCCGATGGATCAATGGAAAGTGGTGACTAAAAGGAAACCGACGGAGGCGGAGAAAAAGGCCATGGCCTTCGGTTGGAAAGTGGCCAAGCATGTCAAATCAAACGCCATTATACTCGTCCGGGAAGATCGGACCATTGGCGTTGGTGCTGGCCAGATGAGCCGCGTTGATTCCACCCGTTTGGCGGTGATGAAGGCACAATCTTCGACCAAGGGAACGGTTTTGGCCTCGGATGCCATGTTTCCATTCAGAGATGGAGTCGATACAGGAGCTGAAGCAGGTGCTTCAGCCATCATCCAGCCCGGAGGTTCGATTCGAGATAATGAGGTAATCGCTGCCGCAGACGAATACAATATCGCCATGGTCTTTACAGGAATGAGGCACTTCCGACATTAGAAGACTTCAAGTGTCCAAGTCATCCGTTGACCAAAGTGTCCGTACAGTCATTCGTCACTTTAGCTCACTTTAGATTTTAGGACACGTGACACGTGACACGAAATACGGGGTATGTATGAAGGTTCTGGTGGTGGGCGGTGGGGGCAGGGAGCACGCCTTGGCTTGGAAGATTGCACAAAGTCCAAAGGTATCGAAGGTCTATTGTGCTCCGGGGAATGCAGGGATTTCTGAACAGGCGACCCTTGTCCCTATCCAGGCCAATGACTTAAATCGTTTACTCGAGTTTGCCTTAAAGGAGAAAATCGATTTGACAGTTGTGGGGCCTGAGGATCCCTTGACCCGGGGCATTGTCGATCTTTTCGAATCAAAGGGCCTTCTCATCTTTGGCGCGACCAAGAAGGCAGCGGAGATCGAAGGCAGCAAGGCATTTGCCAAAGAGATGATGAAGAAGTATCACATTCCAACCGCTTTCTATGAGATCTTCGATAACCGGAATGAAGCGGTGAAATATATCCGCAAGCAGGGCGCTCCAATCGTGGTTAAAGCGGACGGTTTAGCCGCAGGCAAGGGAGTGATCGTCTGTAAGACAGTCGAGGAAGCCATTCACTCTGTGGATCAGATCATGGTGGAGAAGATATTCGGGAACGCAGGAAATCGAGTAGTGCTTGAGGAATACCTTGTTGGAGAGGAGGCATCCTACATTGCCTTTACCGATGGGAAGACCATTCTTCCTATGGCGTCCTCTCAAGATCATAAGCCGGTCCTGGACGGAGACCAGGGGCCCAACACCGGAGGCATGGGGGCCTATTCACCCGCACCGGTTGTGACGGATGAGGTCCATGAGAAGATCATTGAGAAGGTTTTGAGGCCGGTCATTTATGGCATGGGAGAGGAGGGCAGACCTTATAAGGGGGTTCTCTATGCGGGTCTGATGATTCATGAGGGCCATCCTAAGGTATTGGAGTTCAATGCTCGATTCGGAGATCCAGAGACCCAACCTGTTCTGATGCGGATGAAGGGAGATATTGTTCCGATCCTCGAAGCGTGCATGAAAGGGAACTTGTCCCAGCACAAGATTGAATGGGATAACCGTGCCTCTGTTTGTGTGGTGATGACCTCAAAGGGGTATCCCGGAGATTACGAGAAAGGAAAGATCATCGAAGGGTTGAAAGAGGTTTCTCGAATGGAAAGAGTTTTTGTTTTCCATGCGGGGACGACTTTTAAAGACGGGAAAATAATGACCAACGGAGGAAGAGTCTTAGGAGTTGCCGGATTAGGAGAAGATATTCCGAGAGCGATCGAGAGAGCTTACCAGGCGGTCAAAAAGATCTCCTGGGATGGTGTTCATTATCGAACCGATATTGGCCAAAAGGCGTTGTGCTGGCTTCGATAAAAAAGCAGAGCGCATAGAGCATAGGGCATAGCGTTAAATGAGCGAAGAAGGTTTTGTGGCGCCCTATTTGGCGGAAGGGCAAACTCCAAACGATCGTCGGCGATACCTCCCTGTGGGCCCCGGTTCCGACCGAGGGCGGGGCAGGCAGGAATGCCGAAGCACCAACCATTAAAAGACTTGATGGAAATAACAGAAACAAGAGGAGGACGAGAGGAATGTATAAAATCGCTGTGATTCCCGGGGATGGGACTGGGCCTGAGGTAGTGGCCGAGGGATTGAAGGTTTTGAAAACCGTTTCTGAGAAATTTAAGTTCAAATATCAATTGGAGAATTACGACCTGGGCGGGGAGCGTTTTTTAAGAACGAAGGAGACATTGCCAGGTTCTGTTCTCAATGAATTGAAAAAGATGGATGCTATTTATTTGGGTGCCATTGGACATCCAGACGTAAAGCCTGGGATTCTGGAGCAAGGAATTCTATTGAACATTCGGTTTCAGTTGGATCAATATATCAACCTCAGGCCTGTCAAACTCTACCCCGGCGTGGAAACGCCTCTCAGAGATAAGGGGCCTGAGGACATCGATTATATTGTGGTGAGAGAGAATACAGAGGGGGCTTATATCGGGGCCGGGGGATTCCTAAAAAAAGGGACGCCTGACGAGATCGCCACCCAGGAGGCTATTCATACTCGGAAGGGTGTCGAACGCTGTATCCGCTACGCCTTTGAATATTGCCGCAAGAGGAATAAAAAGAAGAAGGTCACTCTCTGCGGGAAGACCAATGTTCTCACCTATGCCTTTGACCTCTGGGAACGGGTTTTTAATGAAGTGGCAAAGGAGTATAAAGGGATCGCCACGGATTATGCCCATGTGGATGCCATCTGCATGTGGATGGTGAAGAATCCGGAGTGGTTCGATGTGATCGTCACGGACAATATGTTTGGAGATATCATCACCGATTTGGCCGCCATGACTCAGGGAGGATTGGGGATTGCCGCCGGAGGGAATATCAACCCGGAAGGAGTTTCGATGTTTGAGCCCATGGGAGGGTCAACCCCGAAATACACGGGAAAGGGGATCGTCAGCCCTCTGGCAGCGATTTCCGCATGCCAATTGATGCTTGAAATCTTGGGAGAGGAAAAGGCTGCCGGGGAGGTCGAGAAAGCGATCATGAAAGTAGTCAACCAGGATGTAAAAAGCCTGACCGCCGGGAAGATGGGTTACTCCACCTCTGAAATCGGCGATCTAGTCGTAAAGTATATTGAAGAGAAGAAATAGCAGATGGCATATGGCAAAAGGCAGATTGTTAACGGCCGGTCAGCATTCGACTATCAGCTATGAGCTATCAGCCATCAGCCAAAGGAGGTAGTTATGGAATGGGGAATGAAAAATCGTTTAGCGCAGCTGATTAAATCGGATGGGCGCTGCCTCTTTTTGCCCATTGATCATGGTTATTTTCAGGGACCTACCCGAAAACTGGAAAAACCCGGGGAAACCATTCGACCCCTGCTTCGTTATTGCGATGCTCTTTTCGTTACCAGGGGCGTGGTGCGCTCCTCTATCGACCCGGAAAATACGAAGCCGATCATCCTCCGGGTTTCAGGAGGAACGAGCGTCATTGGCAAGGACCTTTCTAACGAAGGCATTACCACCTCCATTGAAGAGGCGATCCGCCTGAATGTGTCCGCGATAGGCATATCTATCTTTGTGGGGAGCGATTACGAAAAGGAATCCTTGTTAAATCTTACGAAGCTGGTGGATGAGGGAGAAAAATACGGGATTCCGGTCATGGCCGTGACAGCGGTGGGGAAGGAGTTGGAAAAAAGAGATGCCCGCTACCTTGCTCTGAGTTCTCGAATCGCCGCGGAGTTGGGCGCACGGATTGTCAAGACTTATTGGTGTGAAGATTTTGAGAAGGTGGTTAACGGTTGCCCTGTGCCCGTGGTGATGGCGGGCGGGCCCAAAGTGGATACGGAATTAGAGGTCTTTGAGTTTGTCCATGATGGAATGGAAAAGGGCGCGATCGGAGTAAATCTGGGGAGAAACATCTGGCAGAATGATTACCCTGTGCCTATGATCAAGGCCTTACGGGCGATCATCCATGAAAAAGGAACAGTAAAAGAAGCGAACGACATATTTGAGCAAGAGAAAAGTAAGGGGAAAAAATAGGGACACATCCCTTTCTTTTCGTTGAAAAAGTATAAGATAAGAATAACAATCTTTTGAATCCTATATAGCCCAGGGCGCATCCAATCTTTTTTCCTTTATCGTGATGAACGGGGAAATGGGATGTGTTCCTATTTTTTAAAACACGATGCGCGTGGCCATGTATTATAACAACAGAGATGTGAGGTTGGAAGAAATTCCAACCCCGCAGATCGGGCCAGGTGAGTTACTGGTCAAGGTGCTGGCAAGTGGCATCTGCGGCAGCGATGTCATGGAATGGTATCGGATTAAGAAGGCTCCCCGGGTGCTCGGTCACGAAATTGCCGGAGAGATTGTTGAGGTCGGCAAAGGGGTGGATCGTTACAAAACTGGCGATCGGGTCTTTGTTTCCCATCATATTCCCTGTAATACCTGCCAATACTGTCTGAACGGTTTTCATACCCTTTGCGACACTTTGCGAACGACCAATTTCGACCCAGGAGGTTTTGCCGAATATCTCCGTGTTCCCAGGATTAATGTGGATCGGGGGGTATTTTTGTTGCCGGAGGAGGTTTCTTTTGAAGACGGCATTTTTGTAGAGCCATTAGCATGTGTCCTGCGGGGGCAGAGATTGGCGAGATTCAGGCCCGGGCAGAGTGTTTTTGTCATCGGCAGTGGAATCTCTGGAGTTCTTCACATCGCACTGGCCCGTGCGTCAGGAGCAAGACGGATTATTGCATCCGATATCAATGAAAACCGTTTGAAGTCAGCAAAAAGAATTGGGGCGGATGAAGTTATTGAGGCAAGAGAAGTTAATCCTGCGAAGATTCGAGAGATTAACCAAGGACGGTTGGCTGACCTCGTCATCGTCTGTGCTGGAAGCCTCCCTGCTTATAAGCAGGCACTTGAAACTGTCGATCGGGGAGGAACAGTCTTATGTTTTGCCCCTTTAGAGCCGGGGGCCAATCTTTTTTTCCCCTTTTTTGATTTTTGGAATGACGGGATCACCCTTCTGTCGACCTACGGGGGAAGTCCCTTTGACATTACAACTGCCATTGATTTGATAAGAGCACAACGCCTTCCCCTTCGCCAAATGATCACTCATCGGCTTCCTCTGGCCGAGACAGGTCTTGGATTTCAAATGGTGACCGAGGCAAAAGACTCCATAAAAGTAATTATCGAACCCCACCGGTGAAATGTGAAAAAAGGCAGAGCCATTTTTGACCCTGCCTTCGCTCGTTAATAGCTGAATATTAGATTACCTTTTTTATCTTCTCTTTCTTTTCCCCGCCCTCTTGAAAAATAATTCTAGATCTCTCTCGCCAAACCACATCCTATACGGTGTCTCTTCAGACTCCAAAACAAATGTACCCTCTTTAATGATCTTCAACTCATATAATTGTCCGGTTAATTTATGCTTCAATCTGTCTCCTTCCGCAATCCTCATGGCGCGTTATATCCCCGTTACTTTCTCAAAAAAAGATCCGAGATGCTGTTTTGGAAACCATATGCGTACGAGTCCCTTTTCGTCCTCCAACATGACCACTTTTTCATTTTCAATCTTAGTTATTTTAAACAGATCCTGGGTTAATTTATTCTTTATTCTCTCCCCGACTACAATTATCATTGCGCATTACCCCCTTTTTTTCAGTAATGACCGTATAACTTTCGCCGGCAGTCACTCATTTCACACCAGCTGAAACCTCCAATCAATATAAGCCCCAAGTCTCACATAAATTCTTTGGCTCAGGTTATGCCGGGCAGGCGTCCCACGATTGCTCCTGGTCTGGCTTTTCGATGACGGTAAATAAAAAACATTCGAACAAAGAGCAATATTAATGCCAATGACAGTATTTTTCTAATGGGTTGATATTTTAGATTTTTTTCGCGGAGGCAATTTTTTAATAAAGGTAAAAGGGATGACTTTTTACCGCTAATGGTCGATATATGTCATCTCCGGTAGGAAGTCCGCCCCATAGATTTCACGCAAATCCTTATCAGATAGTGAATAACATTCATCAACACTCGCTGCCATCATACTTAAGAAGCCAAGTTAATAATCGAGGTCGGGTTATCGTTTCCCCCTCTTTCTTGACAGTTCGACATCCAGAGGGACAATTTTTGACGTATTAAATAAATCCTCCGGTCAAGTAATAATCTCTAAAATATAAAGCCTTTTAATAGGTTACAGATTGTTGAGAGAACTGGCACCATACTTGCTGTTAATCATAACGAAGAATCGGAAGATACAGAGACCGAAAAAGCCAAACCACGAGTAATCGTGGGACGCCTACCCGCCGTAACTGGCGGGAGGCCCACTGTTTCTAAGATGGAGCAGGCGGGGAAAGTCACGCCTGCGTGCCGAAACGCAGCAGTTCGGCTCGCCGGATGGACAGGTTTTCTGGCGAGCGGCAAAAGGCAGGCACTACGGCGTGCAGGCACGGATCCTGAACGACTGGGATGGCCGGGCTGCCGAAGTCGGATTGAGAGGACCGGGTTCCCGTGGCTTCATTCAAAAGGTGATCTTTTTTTCATCTTTAGAAAAGGATAAAAGCCTATGCGTCGGGGACGAAAACCGTTAAAGGAGCTATGTTACAGAGATAAGAAGATTGTCAAAAGACTCAACTCCAGTTCTGAAACGATGGCGAAGTTAGCTAAAAAACATGGCGTTTCCAAACAGCGGATTTTCCAAATTCTGATGAAAGCCCAAGAGCTCGGGTATGTCGTCCATAGACCTAAATTATTAGCGCGGCATCACGGGATTGATCAATGTGAGGTCTGTAACAAAATTTTACAGGTTGCCGACAAGGATGATCTGATAACCAAAAAACAGCTCTCTCAATTGCTGAGCATTGACACCAAGATTTGTAGCTGGCATCTAGGTCAGTTAAAAGGATCAGGTTTTGTTTCCAAAAAATTTGCAACCCTGAGGAGTGACAGGTTGGCTAGAGCCCTCCAGTATTACAAATACAATTCTCTCCCACCGAGTGTCGTGGGCAAAAAATTTGGATATAGGAACTTTTACTCACTTTTAAGCTATCAAAGGAAGAAGGGCATCGATGTTGAAAAAGGGCTAAATCTACCCATAACAACCTTATTGAAACAGGAGGACCCGAATACCGTGTTCCCGTCCGCCCCCCAACCTCATTCCTAACTTGAATCGAATAGGGAGGAAAATGGGACCCCCCCGAACAAAAAATACTGGGTTTTTTGGATGGCCTTTTTGGACATGGAAATATTCAACGAATTGTATAATCGAGCACCTTTGCATAAGCGTCGCACTTTTGTTTTATAAGGAGAACTCTTATGACTTCTCCCGAATCATGTATATTCTATCAAGATTCGAAATGCCTTTTCAAAGGTGATTCTTGCGATCTGAAGTGCAACTCGGTCCAAAATGCAAACGATGGACAGTCAAATGAGGAGATTGATAAATTGATTGAATGGCGGATAAAGAGTAAGCCTAACGGAGGAGGGGACTCTGGATTGAAATCAGGTTGAGTCTCTTTTACTCTTCTTTTTTACACAATTCCTCACGCTGTTTTCTAACTCATCGTGCATCTTCAAGACACCCGCCCCTTGAATTTTCCCTTGCTTTAATAAAATGAGAGCTTGGTTTGCCTCTTCCAATTTGAATTCTTGAACCTCAGGGATGATCGGGATTTCAGCAGCAAGGGACAGAAACTCGTGGGCGTCCTTTCGGGTAATATTGGCGACGCTCTTTATTTCTTTTTCATCCCAGAGGAGTTGAGCATAGTCCAGGGGCGGAATTGGATTTCTCTTGCGAATGACCGCTAACACGAGCCTTCCGCCTTTTTCCAAGACCCTCAAGCCCTGAGGCACTGTTTCCCCGACCGGAGTAAAATCAATCGCACAATGAAGCTTCCTGGGGGGTTCGTCTTGTGGCCCACCCGCCCAGGAGGCTCCCAGTTTTTTTGCCAGATTTCGATGTTCCTCACCCCTTGTAAAGACAAAAACTTCGCAACCCCAGTATCTCGCGATCTGAATGACAATGTGAGCAGAGGCTCCAAATCCGAAAAGTCCCAGGGTCTGACCTTTTCTGATGCCGGAAAGGATTAAATCCCGATATCCAATAGCGCCGGCGCACAGAAGCGGAGTCGCCTCGGCGTCCGAGAATCTCTCAGGGATTGAATAGGCGAAGTCTTCTGAGACGACTGTGTATTGCGCATAACCCCCGTGGACATGGCATCCGGTGCCTCGGAACTCTGAACATAGATTCTCATGTCCTCCTTTGCAAAAATGGCACTTTCCGCAAGCTGAATTGATCCATGCAATTCCCACCCGATCTCCTAAAATAAATTTTGTGGCCCCTGACCCCAATCCTTCTACTTTTCCGACAATCTGGTGTCCCAAGATCATTGGGAGTCTGGGTGGCAGTCTTCCTTCAATTTCATCCAGTTCCGTATGGCAGATTCCACAGGCCGAAATTCTTACCAAAATTTCCTTAGGTCCGGGAACAGGATCGGGTAACTCTTCCATCTTCAGCGGTTCGTTTTCTACGGAGAAATTTCTTTGAGTACCATGGCCTTCATCTCTTAATCCTCCATCTGCGTTCTCCTATTAGCATACCAAACCCTAATGGATTGGGAAATACAAAAATCAGATTCATTTGAAAAGGGGGAAGGACAGAATGGGAATAGTGAACGAGCTAAAAGGCGGGTTTTAAAACTTCTGCTGCGGCCGGACAGGGCAGGATTTAAACCCCGCCCTCAAGGGATTGATTTTGTTAATAAGGTCTGTAATATCCTTCGACCCAAACCCTTCTCTCTTCGTAGTATCCTGGGACTTGGCGATTTTCATAATGTCCTGGCGCCCGATTTCCCCAGCGATCATAATAACCAGGAATCCAAACTCTTTCCCACGCTCCGGGAACCCATTCACGAGTCATTTCCCAATGGCCTGGAACATATTCCTGCCGCGGTGGACGATAATGATGGTCCGGTGCCGGGGCAATAACCACTGGAGGCGGAGGTAGAGCGGCTAACAGTCCTCCTAAGGCGAGTGCTTTCAATATGCGGTTCCTAGAACCTGCCTCAGCAGAGGGGATGGTGAAAACAGAGATTAAGGCCAAAACCAAAATCATCAGAGCCAATTTCTTCCACATAAAAGATCCCTCCTTTAGGATGGTTTTGTTTGTCTTTTACTTTTTTAGACGGAGGGTGTAGAGATTTTATTCAATAAAAAATTGGGAAGCGGGAAATGGAAGTGGGAAGAGGAGACAGAACAATGGGCAGAGCCACATTATTGTAAATTGATTAGAAGCGTGCGGAGACAGCGTATATGACGACGCCTTCTCCATGCCTTGGACCCCCGATTAAGACCGTCCTTCCAGGGGAAAGTCTGACCTGGGTATCGAGAATATCCTTTCCTTCACGAATGACCCTTATTTTTAATCTCGCGGCATCTCTCTGCATTCCTACTAAAGTGACTTCCAAGAATCTGCCTGGATGGGCAGTGATCGTAACAGGCTGGTTAGGAGAAAGCCTGAGGTTTTCCTCCCTTAACAGGCGATAAGAAGTGAAGCTGAAAAGGGATCCCAGTTCCTTATGCACATCTTTTAAAGAAGGGTCGATGTTTTGTCCGGCGTTCGACGCCTGGATTATCCTCATCCGGACTGGGACCTGAGCTAAAGCTGTTGAAATAAAAAATAAAGAAAAAACGAAAAAAGCGGTAAGGAGGAAAACTCTTTTTTTCATGTTGTCGTGCGTTCTTCCTCCGGACCTTCAAACAGCCATATGACCGTCACCTTCGGTTCCTCCAACTGGTAAACCATCACATTATCGCTCTGACTCTCGACGTATTCTACAACAGATACATCCGGATAGGAAGGGGTTTCTTTTAAAATAATTCGGGTCGTAAAAAACAGGAGGACCACGGCGGCTGCCACCGCAGGAATCCAAACCTTTCTCTTAAAAAGAGGAGTGACGTCAAGCCAGGAACGAAGGGATTGCCACCAGGTTTGCTTTTTTTGTAAACGAATCTCCCTCTCGATTTTCTGCCACACCCAGGGGAAATCTTCCTTCTGGACAGCCTCTTCCACAGGAATTCTCATCCATGTCCTGAGTTCCTCCATAGACTTCAACGCAACTCGGCAGGCTGGGCAATCCTGAAGATGGCCTTCCACAAGGAATCTTTCCTTGTCCGTGACCTCTTGGTCAAAATATTTCTCTAAAAGCGTTGATACCGACGAACAGGAATTTTTCATCTGCCTTCCCCTTCTTTACCCGTCATCGCTGAAGCTTCGGCGGGACCTACCCTTATGAAACGGCGGAAGTGCCACGGCTTTGGCCGTGGAGCTTCACATAGTCCTTTAACGACTCTTGCATCCTCTTTCTGCCATAATGAAGACGGGACATCACCGTCCCGATGGAGCATCCCATGGTTTCGGCCATCTCCTGGTAGGAGAGGCCTTCCACATCTCTAAAAATGAGAGCTGCTTTCTGCTCGGCAGGGAGTTTGTCCATCGCCAGTTTTACCCTTTCTTCCAACTCCTTTTGGAGAAGGATCCTTTCCGGCCCCTTTTCAGCTTCATCGGAGGGTTCGAAACTTCCTTCCTCATCGAGGCTTGACATAAATTGTTTCCCGGCCTTTCTCTTATGGTCGATGGCAGTGTTCATCACCATTCGATAGAGATAAGTATAGAATTGGGACCTCCCTTTAAAGTTCTTGATAGACCGAAACAGTTTGATAAAGACTTCCTGAACAACGTCAAGGGCCTCCTCCCTTTGCCCCACCACACCATAGGCAATGCTGTAGACCTTCTTATGGTATTTATCGAAGATTTCCTTCAATGCCTCTTGATCTCCTTGTTGACATCTGGAGATCATCTCGGTTTCTTCACGATTCACTGTCTCTTAACCTTATAGACGATAAATTGTCTGAATTATTCAAATATTAAAATTATATTCATTGTAGCCTGATTGTCCACCCTTATTATTATTTTAATTGAAAGATTCAGATTTTCAGGATAATAATAGGTATCCTTTTCCAAGGAGTTCACAGAAGGATGACCGTACCGAAGCAAAAGGCATCTCCTCACGGCCGATATTCCCATTGGTTCTTGCTGGTTGCCTCCATTTTCATCACCTGCTTGATTACCTCCAACATCATCGCAGTCAAGTTCGTCAATATTTTCGGACTTATATTGCCGGCAGCCATCCTCATTTTTCCTATCAGCTATATTTTTGGTGATGTGCTCACGGAGGTTTATGGTTATCGGCAGGCGAGACAGGTGATCTGGCTGGGATTTTTCTGCAACCTGATCACGGTGGTGGCAATATGGTTGGGACAGATCCTTCCTGCTGCCTCTTTTTGGGATGGGCAGGCAGCCTACGAACGGATCCTGGGCTACACACCACGATTGCTGGGAGCCTCTTTTTTGGCCTACCTGGTTGGAGAATTTGCCAACTCCTTTGTCTTGGCCAAGATGAAAATTGCGACCAAAGGCCGCTGGTTATGGACCCGCACGATCGGATCGACCCTTGTCGGCCAGGGATTGGATTCTGTTGTGTTCATGACCCTGGCTTTTGCTGGGACGATTCCTTTGACGGGTCTCGCAGTTGCCATCGTGGTTCAGTGGCTCTCCAAATCAGTCTATGAAGGCATCGCCACCCCATTGACCTACGGCGCAGTGAACTTCCTTAAGAAGAGGGAAGGGTTGGATGTCTTTGATTATGACACGCGATTTAACCCCCTTTTGATTGGAGAGTAGTTAGCCATTGGATGCTATTAAGAGAATTGGATTACTGATCATCGGCTGGTTCTTCATCGTTTTGGGGGTTCTTGGCCTGTTCCTCCCCTTTCTGCAAGGCGTTCTATTTATCCTGATCGGCCTGGCTATTCTCTCTTCTCGAAGCGAAATAATAAAGCGGTTTTTGAAACATCTGGAGGAACGTTACCCCCAGCACCATGAGCGAGTGGAGAAATGGAAAGCGAAGATCCGACGTTGGTTTAAGAAGGATTGAGAGGAAAAGGGCTTATGTCGATTGAAGAGATTATCGAATCCTGGAAACGGTCCCGCGCCATCTCACCTTGTATCACGGATCTTCGAACTTCTAAGAAGAGGGAAGGGCAGTATCGCCCTTTTCCGAGGTTCATCCACCCCGTCATCCGGAAGGCTTTGGAAACAGAAGGAATCGAGCAGCTCTATTCCCATCAGGTTGAAGCGATCGAGGCAGTTCATGAGGGAAAAGATATCGTCGTCGTCAGCCCGACGGCTTCCGGGAAGACCCTTTGCTACAACCTCCCCGTACTGAACACGAAGCTGGAGGCGCCTTCTTCAAAGGCCTTTTACCTCTTTCCCACCAAAGCCCTTTCCCAGGATCAGATGTTTGAACTCCAGAACTTCATCCAACGGATCGAAAAATCGATCGCCACGTTCACCTACGACGGAGATACTCCCCAGGATGCCCGGCAGGCCATCCGAACCCGCGGGGATATTGTGATCACCAACCCTGACATGCTTCATACGGGTATCCTCCCCCACCACACGAAATGGATGAATTTCTTTCAGAATCTGAAATTTGTGGTGATTGATGAGCTCCATACCTACCGGGGAGTCTTCGGTGCTCATATGACCAATGTCTTGAGAAGGTTGGATCGGATTTGCCGTTTTTATGGATCGAAGCCTCAATTCATCTGTTGCTCCGCGACAATCGCCAACCCTAAAGAGTTAGCCGAAAAGCTTCTCGGAAGGGACGTCTCCCTAATTGATCAAAACGGGGCTCCGTCGGCGGAGAAAGATCTTCATCTTTTATAACCCGCCCATCGTCAATAAGGAATTGGGGATTCGCGGAAGCCATATTCATGCAGCCAGGAGGCTCGCCACTCCCTTTATCGAGCAGGGGATTCAGACTATTCTCTTCGCTACCAGTCGGCTCTCCGTTGAGGTCTTGACGAAATACTTGAAAGATCGCTTTGAAAAGAAGCTGAAGGATAAAGGAAAAGTGAGAGGCTATCGCGGGGGCTATCTTCCAAAGATGCGCAGGGAGATTGAAAAAGGGTTGAGGGAGAAAGAAGTCAGAGCGGTTGTCTCCACCAACGCCCTCGAGCTCGGGATTGACATTGGAGACCTTGAGGTCTGCTTGATCGCAGGTTATCCCGGGACGATTGCCAGCACTTATCAGCAGGCAGGACGGGTGGGAAGACGGTCGGAAAAGTCGTTGGCGGTTCTCATCGCACGGAGCCAACCTCTGGATCAATTCATCATCGAAAACCCGGATTACTTCTTCGGTCAATCCCCTGAGCACGGATTGATCAATCCGGATAACCTCCTCATCCTCCTCAGCCATATTCAATGCGCGGCGTTTGAACTCCCCTTTAAGGACGGAGAACGCTTCGGACGGGAAGATCTGAATGAGATGCTGAAGTACCTGGAGGAAAAGGGAACGCTCCATCATGTGGATCAAAATTGGTATTGGACACAGGATGCCTATCCTGCCGAGAAAGTCAGCCTCCGTTCCGCCTCGGAGGAAAATTTCGTAGTGGTCGATACCACGAAGAAAAAAGATGAGGTCATCGCCGAGGTGGACTTCACCGGCGCCCATACGACTCTTTATGAAGGGGCGGTCTACCTTTGTGAATCAGAACTCTATACAGTGGAGAAGCTCGATTACCCAAACCGCAGGGCTTACGTCAGGAAGACCGAAGGGGATTACTACACCGATGCGATTGACTATACCGATGTCTCCATCCTGGAGGGATTTGAGAGAAATCAGGGGGAGGGCACGGTATTCGAACATGGTGAGGTAAAAATAGCGACCCGTGTGGTCGGATATAAAAAGATCAAATTCTATACTCTCGAAAATTTAGGTTACGGTAAAATCGAGCTTCCGGATCTTCAGTTTCATACCACCTCCTATTGGATCACTTTTAGGAGAGGTTTGTTAGAGCGACTCCCTTATTCTCGTTTGGAGGTGATTGACGGGGTGCTGGGGCTCGGCTATGCCCTTCATTCTATGGCAGCCCTTCACTTAATGAGCGATCCCCACGACCTCAACCGCTGTGTCGGAGATCGAGGGGCAAAGTGGTTCTTGAGACTTTCAAGGGATTCAAAAGGGATTTACTCCTCTTTCAATGCTTTGGATGAGGTTCCCCTGGAGGGGATGGACATCTTCGAGCCGACTCTTTTTCTATATGACAACTATCCGGGGGGAATAGGTTTCAGCCCCCAGCTCTTCGATGATACACGGGTGCTACTTGAGAAGACGATGAAGCTCATCTCCAGGTGCGAGTGTCGCTACGGGTGTCCGTCCTGCGTGGGTCCGACGAAAGAAATGGGCGAAAAATCAAAAGAAGTAGCATTGGCACTGCTTAAGAGAAATTTTGAAGTAATCATTAGCGAATAGATCCGATAGCACGAAATAGCGAATTTCGAATAGCAAATAGCAAATGTTCGCAAATACAAAATTCAAAACTTTCATATTTTGAGATTTGATCATTCGAATTTAGAAACTGTTTCGGCCATTAGATATTCGGTTTCAGCCATTTGGGCAGAATCATGGATCTCAAAGAACGGTTAAACAGACTTACTTCGATTTCTAAAAGCCAACCTGAGGAAAAATCTCAGGTTCTCGGGGACTTGAGAGAGAGGCTGGACCGGCTTCTCGAACCGAAGAAGGCCTATCCGAAAAAAGCGGTCGTCCCTATCGAACAACTGGTTAAGGGAGAGGTCATTTCAATCCCCGAAGGGGAAACCTTCCTGGCGAAAGAAGATTTTCCTTCGGACGTTCGATGCGGAGAGATGGCTCTGGCAGATATTCTTAATATCCCCACTTATCCTGCCCATCTTCTTTCCAGGGATGAGCGGCTTAAGGAATTGGATTTTCGGAAGGCGCTTTTTCTCGATACTGAAACAACCGGCCTGACCGGAGGAACCGGGACTTTTGCCTTTATGGTGGGATTGGGTTTTTTTCAGGAGGATCGATTTTCAGTTCACCAATTCTTCATGAGGGATTATTCCGAGGAAAGGGCCTCCCTCTCTCTACTCAAGAATGTCATTGATTCTTTTCAATTCCTAGTCACCTTCAATGGGAGGCAATATGACATCCCGCTTCTCGAGACCCGATTCATTCTCTCACGGATGGTTACAAAGATAAGGGAAATGCCTAATTTTGATCTCCTTTACCCTTCCAGGAAGATCTGGAAAGGGGCTTATGAAAACTGCCGGCTAGTCACCCTCGAATCCCGACTTCTGGGAGTGGAAAGAACGGATGATATTCCGTCAGAATGGATTCCCTCTCTTTATTTCGAATACATCCAGACCGGAGATGCGCGAAAGATCTCTCAAGTCTTTTACCATAACCGGATGGATATCCTCTCCATGGTCGCCCTGGCCGGGAGGATCCACCTCGTCTATCATGATCCCCAGGCTGCCCGGCCGAGAAAAGGCATCGAACACTTTGCATTGGGGAGGCTCTTTTGGGAACATGGTCAACGGGAGAAGGCCATCCCTTGTTTTGAAATCGCTCTCAAGCGGTGTGACGATGATCTGTCCTGGGAGGTAATGAAATGGCTCTCCATGGCCTTCAAGAAGACAGGACAGGGAGAGAAGGCACGATCTCTCTGGGAAGAGATGTTAAGCTGGCCTTATAAAAAGGAGATCTTTCCTTACATTGAATTGGCAAAGTATCATGAACACCGGCTCAAAGATTGGGATAGGGCGATGACCTATGTCGATGAGGCATTAGGACTTCTTCCATCCCATCAGCAAGGGGAGTTTGAGCTTCTCCAGCATAGGAGACGAAGACTGGAACAGAAAAAGGGTTTAAATGCGGTTTGATGAGAGTTAATGCTAAGAAGATGAAATAGTTTGCATGGGAAAACCAGAAGCGGTCATTGCGAGGAGTCCCGCTTTGGCTGGACGACGAAGCAATCTCAGTCAAATTCTGAGATTACCACGCCCTTTTCCGAAGAATCCCGGAACGGGGAGGGATCGTAATGACCCCTGCGTGAGGGTTTGAGATGCAAACTATTTTATGCCGCCGTAATAAGTATTGACAGGAGCCTTACAAATTTCTATATTAGAATCATATTATTTTCAGGGGAAAGGAGGGATAAGGGATGCCTAGCTATGACTACCGATGCCCGAATTGTAAGAAGAAATTTACTGCCATGCTCAGTATCAGAGAGCACGATGCTAGGAAGGCGAAATGCCCGAAATGCGGCGGGAAAAAACTGGAACAACTGATTACTGGTTTCCAGGTAAAAACCTCAAGAAAAAGTTAAGGCTTTAAAAATCAATTCCACAAAATCCCCCTCACTCCCTCCCTCTCCCCGCTGGGGAGAGGGGAAGGGTGAGGGGGAAGAATTTTGGCATTGCTTATCATCTCTCCTCCATCTCTATCCCAAAATGCTCAAGCGTCCTTTGAACCAGCAATTTCCAGAGGCGGTAGTTTTCCTCGGCGGGGAAAAATTCGAGAAATCCTTTTGAGAATCGTACGGTCACATCCTTGGTGATTTCTTCAACCGACCAACCCCCGTTAATTTTTTCCAGGACAAAAGCTTTAAAATCCTCAATCGATTGACGGTTCATCTGTAGATGTTTCCTGGCGAGGTCCTTTCCGATCATGGTTCCATAGTGGCCCCTGCAAAGGATTTCCGGATCGATTCCTCTCATCTTATCGAGTGATTTTTCAGCCTCCTCCAGTCGGTACCAATAATTGGGCCTGAAAAAATCGGGTGGAGAATAAAATCCTGCCCCGTCGGAGCAGAAAAGGAGCCCTTCCTCTTCGAGAAAAGCGGCTAAACAATCAGGTGAGTGACCGGGAATCTCAAGAAATCTCATCCTGACTCCTCCGCCCAAATCAAGGATGGATCCCTCGCTGACGGTGATATCCAAAGAGAAGAAAGGGGAGGGCTGAAGAGTTGGAGCTTCCGAGATGATTCCTCCTTCCTTGAGAGCGAGCGTCATTTTCCTGTCCGAATCAAAAATCTTAGCGACGATCCGCTCGCTTGAAAAAATCGCTCGATTCAAATCAGAAGAAACAATTTTCATCCATGGGTATCTTCCCTTGAGAGTAGGAAAGACCATCATGTGGTCGAAATGGGAGTGGAGGATGACGAGATGGGAGATGGCTTCGGGGGGAACATCCAATTGTTTTAACTGTTCCAAAAAAGGATAGGTGACGCCACTAACCGCCCCTTCGACAATAGCGTAAGTCTCCCCTTTAACCAGATAGAGATTGAACAGTTCACTTCCCAAGAGGGTGATGTTTTTAGTGACTTGAAATGGGAGATTCACAAATTCAAAATAACCCATTGAGAAAATGGGTTCAAGAGGGACAATTAGTATCCATAGCGATATTCAAGAACACAACTATTTGAAATTACTTGATAAATAGAAATTTGCTGCCAGATAAAATTTCATGAATTTCCGAGGAATGTGTTTGACAAAACCGATTAGTAAGTATAGGATTTTAGGAAATTACAGCCTGCAATCCAATTATTGTTATGACGCTTGAACAACCGTGGTGATACTGAGGAACCGAATGGCAAATAAGGAAGCCACAGCCCGTATCAAGATCAACAAGCTGCTTGAAGCAGCAGGCTGGCGTTTCTTTGCCGAAGGGGGCGCAGCCGCGAACATCCGCCTCGAACCCAGCGTCACCATCAAATCATCTGATCTCTCGATGCAGCGCCGCTCTTATGCGCAGGAGCAACTACTTTTAGCGCGCTAAGAAAAAGCGGGGCAACGGGCGGAGAGATAGTGGCGATCCACGGCATCGGAGGATTGGGGCACCTGGCAATTCAGTATTCCAACCGGCTTGGTTTTAAAACGGTCGCCCTGTCGCACGGATGGGAGAAAGAATCACTCGCATATAAACTCGGCGCTCATATTTACATTGACACGGAGTCTTTAGATGCTTCTAAAGAACTGCAAAAGTTAGGCGGTGCACGGGTGATTCTCTGCACGGCGCCGAACCCGAAAGCCATTGCCGGGCTTATAAACGGTCTCGGAATTGGAGGGCAGATCATTATAGTAGCCGGAGTGAATGAGCCGGTGCAGCTCTTCCCGGGACAGCTTTTCCGCGGCGGCCGCTCTATTAAGGGATGGCATGGCGAAAGACCGGGTGATGCAATCAAGTTCAGCATGCTTTTTAATATCCTGCCGATGATCGAGACGTTTCCCCTGGAGAAGGCGGCGGAGGCCTTTGAAAAAATGATGTCGGCAAAGGTACATTTCAGGGCAGTCTTGAAAATAGGTTCTTAATTTTTAGTTTCATTATACGGAGGTTTTTATGCTGGATGTATTAAAGCTGATCCGGAAAAGAAAATCTTTAAGAATTCCTTTTGACCCGGAACGCCCTGTTGCAAAACAGGATTTAAAAAAGATTCTTGAGGCGGCACGATGGTCGCCGACTGCCCACAATATGCAAAACTTTGAAATAGTTGTTGTCGACGATGAAAAGATTCTTAAAGCTATTGGAAATATAAAACGTCCGATTTCCGAAACTTTCATCCGGGAAAACTATCAGCAACTATCCTTTTCTGAAGAGGAACTGTTGAAGAAAAAAACAGGGCTTTTAGGAACCATGTTTCCGCCGTCATGGAGAAGCCCGGATTTCAGACTGAACCAAATTGACGAAAAAGAGACCACATCCATGCAGAGGCCCATGCTGCAAAGCCCCGTCCTGCTCGTTGTGGTTTATGATCCTATGCAAAGAGCTCCTGCCTCTGAAGGGGATTTTCTAGGAATTATCAGCCTTGGCTGTGCCATGGAAAATATGTGGCTTACGGCGGAATCCCTAGGGATCGGCTTGCACATTATCAGTTCACTCAGTTCGGAGCCTGAAGTAAAGAGAATCCTCAGTATTCCGGATGATCTGATTATCGCCTTTTCCTGTCGTTTAGGCTACCCTGTCTCCAGGCCGGAAAAATATGTGCGGGTACGCCGTGATGTCAAGGATTTTACTCATTATAACCGGTTCGGGGACAAGGAAACATGAATGAATAGAATTTTAGAAATGTCCTTTGAAAGCTTGACAAGCCGTCGGGCTAATCAACGAACAGGTAGAAAAGGAAACGATATTTCTTTAAAGGCAGGAACATAAAGTATTTGCAATCAGCGTCTCCTTACCACCTCGTCTTCTTATCTTCCTAGAGGCATCTATCCGTTTGACAATCCATTATGGTTTTATTAGAGTTGGTCGAGAAAATATCTCCCCGAAATCCTCCCCTAAGAAGGACGGGAAATGAGCTTTATTCTGCTGAGTCTCCTGAGTCTAATCACACTTGTCCTCTATGGAATCAGTTTCTCATTCCGATTCTACTCGCATTTCATTCTGAGCATGTTCGTCCACGGCGTGTCAGGAGGAAAGGTATATTTTCTGCTCATCTATTCAACGGTCGTCTTTCTCATCCTCTTCTTCCGGAAGGGGAAAAAGAGCAGAGATGGGCCGATGGCGCGGTGGCCCGGAATCGTGTCATTGCTTTTGGGAATGGGAGCCTCTCTCGGATCGTATATCCACTACATCAGAGCCTACGGCCTTCCAATGGAGGCCTATCATTACCATTTCAAAGGGATTTATAATTCAGTCAATTATTTTCCACACATCCATACCTCCAAAACATACCTTTATCGAGTGGGTAGTTTGTTGGGCTTTGAGCGGGCGTTGGGAAATATGGATGATGGAAGGGTATTTGTCGATGTGATTCCTGGATTTTATCCATACGTGACCTTATTCTCTACCCTCCTCGTTATTTTGCTCAGCCTCTTTTTGATCCCGGAAATCGTTGATCGATGGGAGGGTCGAAACAAGACAGGAATCTCAATCCTAAGTGTTCTCTCTTTCAATTCCATCATCAAATGCCTTTCCGACGGAGGGCCTTTTGCATATGACTTTCTTGTCGGTATCGGTGTGATCTACCTTCTCATGCATTCAAAGAATCCTGTGGAGTTAAAAGGTTTTTTGAGACGCAGATGGAAGGTATTTTTATGGGGATCTTTGGGTATCCTATCGCTCGAATTCCTAATTGATCCCTCCCTGGGAATCATTACTTATACCGTTGAAAACGGTCTTTTCATCTTCGCCGTTTATTGTTTCATCTATCTCCTGACCGTTCGAGATGCGCTGAGAAATCGAATTCTGAAATGGTCCTTCCTTGCGACCTTGACGCTCATTCTTTCCTACGCCGTCACCATGAGGTATTCCATTTATATTAAACCCTTCCTTGCGAATTTAGACGAAGGCACCGAAATCCATTATTTTTATTATAAAGAAAATGATTTGCCCGGGCGTTTAAAAGGGAGCCGGGTGAAATTCGATTCCAGTTTCCTCAGCATCTACAGTTTTTCGATAAAGAAAAAGGAGAAGGAGAAGGTTCTCCATCTCTACGAAGCGCTCGGGGAGAATCCCTACAGGAATAGACATATTGCAATCATCATTCCGAAGAAAAGAAGAGCCTATGGGATTCTTGCAAAGATTATCTTTTTAGAATTTGAACAGAAAGAAGTGGCCCTAAGAGTCCCTGGTATTTTCGACATTAAATTGAAAGAGGAGGATTTGAATCGGAAGAGTTTTCAAGGAGAAATAGCCTTTGATCCTTCGTATTTTCCTGTTCTATCCCACGCCGAAGGGGGAAAAATCACGCAGCTCGATGAAAACCACAAATTCGTGATGTACTATTTTCTCAACAGGTTCTTCCTTCATTCGGGTGTAAAGGAGTATGTTCTGGTCCCTCTTGGATTCTATCGCTTTAATTAAAAGCCTGTATAAACGGCATCCAATCCGGGCGTTTCCCTATCATAATAGATATCCAAAATTGCCCCACTTTTAAAGACAAACCTGAGATACCTTCCTCCCCCCAGGTCGTAATCTTTAATCGAAGAGGGGTTATCTATTGACAAGCGAGCGGTGACTCTCTTCTCTAAGATCATTGTTTCTGACCCTGTCATGCCCATACTATCACCGGGGACCTTCATAAAATTAGGTATCGAAACATTATCCCGGAAATTCTTTTTGGTCCCTTTTTGGTTCACCACAAATTTTGCGAAATAGATACTTAGAGCTGACCTCATTGAACCCACTAAACCTTCTGCAACCGCCCTTTCCGTCCTTCTTGATAAATCTAAATATCTTGGCACCGCAACCGCTGCCACGATACCCAAAATGACGATGATCAGAATGATTTCGATCAGCGTAAACCCTTTTCCGCTCATGTTTCTCTCACGTCACTCCGTGTGAATCTAACAATTCAAAGTCTATTTATCACCTTACCGCTTTTTAAGTCAAGTCATATTGTTCTTTAGTGCGGATGCGCGAAAGTACGGGGCGATCAAAAGTCCTGACCTCTTCGTCAGTTTTAACGTCCCCCCGGATTCCAATCTTTACTTTCTTCAAAGGGATTTTCTTCCCTGACGCTGCAATTGCATCCTCTGTGGCTTTGACCAATCCGAAGCAGCAAGGAACTTCCATATGGGGAAGCGTAATGCTTTTGATGGAATTCGTTTTGAATATCTCTGTTAACTTTTCCTTATAATATTGAATATCATCCAGTTTTGGGCAGCCCACGACCACGGCTTTTCCTTTCAGGAAATCGCGATGAAAGTCCGGGTAAGCGAATGGAACGCAATCCGCGGCTATCAGAAGGTCAGCATCCTGAAAATAGGGAGCATTGATCGGTACCAATTTCAACTGGACTGGCCATTGAGTGAGTTGAGAGACAGCGGGTGTTACAGAAGCAGATTCGGTTTTGGCTTCAGCAACCTTAAAGTGCATTGCCCTTGAAGAAGGGCAGCCAGTGAATACCGGGGCAGGTTGAGGTTTGGGCTCGGGTTTAGCCTCCTGTTTCTTGTGGAGATGAACCTCCACTGCCTTTTCATCAAATTCCTCAGCCTCTCTTTCAATGACAGTGATGGCATCTTCCGGACAATGACCTAGACATGCCCCCAGGCCATCGCAAAACTTCTCGCTCATCAACTTCGCCTTTCCATCCACGATCTGAATAGCCCCTTCAGCACAGTTGGGAATGCAGAGACCACAACCATTACATTTCTCCTCATCAATCCTCACAATCTTTCTCGTTGCCATACTTTATCCTCCTGTGGGTTATTGTTAATTTTAAAATAACCCACTTAAAAGCCTTTTTCCTTGATCTAAGTCAAAATAAAAAAAATTTTTAAGTGATTAGAATATCAATGAAAATCTTAATCATTTGTGGTAAAAAAAGGTGTTCTTAAGAGAAAAGGGGAAGACCTTGTCTTG